>JAPORY010000115.1 GCA_026709985.1 Aestuariivita sp.
TTCGACTTTATTCTCAGTCTTTGTCATACTTGCTACTCCCGCCATTCGACCGCCCGTGGGCCGCCCATTAAATTTGTCGGTCATACACGACCCGTTGGCATAACTTTGCATACAGTTGGTATCAAGAGACTGAGTAAATTAAATATCGCAATGAATTCGTACTTCTGAATAATATCAATTATTTGGTGCGCGGAGACGAGTCTGATAGAGAAGCGTAAATCTGCTAGACTTGGCAACTCCGACAGAAAAACGAAGATCGACCCGCCTGAACAATGCGGGAAATCTGACTGCCGCAGGTGAAGCAGTCCATTCCCTCACGGCCATAAACATCAAAGCTGCGCTGAAAATAACCGAGATTTCCGTCAGTGTGGCGAAAGTCCCTCAGACTTGAGCCGCCTGCGTCGATAGCATCTTGAAGAACTTGTCGGATGATGGGAACGAGCTGTGCAGTGCCAGTTTTCGAAATGCGACCAGCCTTACGGCTTGGGTGTATGCCGGCGCGAAACAATACCTCGCAGACATAAATATTGCCGAGGCCAGCGACAGTTCTCTGATCCAACAAAGCAGACTTGATTGAAGCAGATTTGCCCTTCAGTTTTTTCACGAGATAGGACTCGCTGAACTCGGCGTCAAACGGTTCGGGCCCTAGATGTTGCAGCAGTCGGTGCTGATGGATTTCATCGGTTCTGATTAAATCCATAGCACCAAATCGACGGGCATCATTGTAGATAATCTGTGTGCCCGAACTCAGGTACAAGTGAACATGATCATGCTTCTTGTAGGGTTGAACATCAGTCGCTAAGGACGCGTCACTTGGATGAAACACTCTCATTCTTCCCGACATGCCCAAGTGGACGAGTAAGGTTTGGGTTGAAACAAGATCAATCAACAAGTATTTGGAGCGTCGATGTAGTCGCAGGACTTTTTGATCCGTTAAGCTTTCTTCAAGATGCTGTGGGAAAGGCCAACGAAGGTCTGGTCGTCTCACCTCGGCCTTAATAATCGTTTGTTTTTCGAGTTCAGGCGCAAGGCCACGCATAACAGTTTCGACTTCTGGCAACTCAGGCATATCTTTATCGAATCGTACCCATCAAAAGCTATTCAAGCCAAGCAACGTGTGTTGTTGAGGATGTTAGCCAGAAAGAATAAGCGTGTGTGTTTCTCTGCGGGGTGCTTAGAACTGAGACTTGACGCTAAGCAGGGAAATATCTTCAGCGGGCTTTTGTTAATCTAAAGGATAAAGGATCAATGGGCAATGACGGTAAAGAGATGACCCATTTTGGTTATCAAGAAGTTTCAGAGCGCGAAAAAGAGCAGCGTGTTAAGGGCGTGTTCGAATCGGTCGCCCGACGCTACGACATTATGAACGACCTTATGAGTGTGGGGATTCATCGCCTTTGGAAGAACGCGCTGATTGATTGGTTGGCGCCACGACCTGAGCAGAATCTGTTGGATGTGGCAGGTGGCACTGGTGATATTGCCTTTCGGTTTCTTCAGCGGGTAGGTCGAGGAAATGCAACCGTACTTGATTTGACCGAACCGATGTTGATTGAAGGTCGTCGCCGTGCGCAGCGAAAGCAGTTGCAAAACCAGATAAGTTGGGTCGTTGGGGATGCGCTTGCGTTACCATTTGATAGAAACAGCTTTGATATCTACACTATAAGCTTTGGTATTCGTAATGTAACCCGTCCCGAAGACGCACTAAAGGAGGCCTATCGCGTTTTGATCAATGGCGGTCGATTAATGATTCTGGAGTTCAGCAATCCGAATCGCGATTACATCAACAAGCTCTACGACGCTTACTCTTATGAAGTTATCCCACGATTAGGACAGGCTGTCACTCAAGACCGAGAGAGTTATCGCTACCTTGTTGAGTCGATTAGACAATTTCCCAATCAAGAAACCTTCCGCGAAATGATCAGAGAAGCTGGCTTTAGCGTTGCTAAATTCCGAAACCTATCTCTGGGTATCGCGACGCTGTATTCGGCGTGGAAAATATAGGAATACTTGCTCCTGTTATCCTGTCGCGGTGTCCTTTTCCTGCTTGCCGTTCGTAACGGCGGCGTTCGTACTTTTTGTCGACCAAAGAAATTACCGACGATTATGTGAAATCCCAACAAATTACCGCCAACTCAATTCATGGGGAGATGTCCGTCGGACGCCTTGACAAAGTCTTGCAACATTGGAACGAACAGCGCAGAGTTTGCTGCGCCTATCTACTCTAATTGGTCATCGCGTAGCCACAATAATTCATGTGTGCGCTCCGCTCAAACGGTGATTGCTTGTTGTGGGGTTACAAAAGACTTATTCAGAGTGGACGGCAATGAGTTGGGTAAAGCGAATAACTCGTTTCAACAGCATCAGCCCGAGAAATTAGCGCTGTAGTCATTTGATGATCAGGTCGGATGGCAAGGGTCGAGATTGGTGGCATGGCGAGTTCGTATTTATTGCGCGAGAAATTTTTTAGGTCGAGATGGGGAAAAGAATTGACCATCGCAGTAATCGCAACGCGAGCGACCGTCCCGCCTCGAGTCCGAACAACGATCGGCGAACACAGGTAGCATAATCATGCGCGGTCCTCATAATCTCTGGCGGTTGCTGCGAACTGTCGCGACATTGGAACGCGCTGGCGCTATGGTATTTGTCTTGGATGCCTTTGATGCGCCGCGGCAGGTGCGGGTTGCTGCAAGACTGATGGGCCGGCCGCTGCAGTGGTTGGGGTATCAAGGCGATTCATCACTGCCGCCAGTTACCCGAGCAATCGTGGCGATGGGCCCAGCCTATGTCAAATTTGGTCAAATACTTGCAACGCGGCCCGATGTTGTCGGAATGGAAATGGCGCAGCAGCTGAGTCTGCTTCTAAACAAAATCCCCCCGTTCTCAAGAATTGACGCACGAGCTGAGGTGGAACGCGAACTCGGAATAAAAGTCGATGAGGTGTTTTCAGAGTTTAGCGAACCAGTCGCTGCCGCTTCCATTGCCCAAGTTCACAAGGCGAGGATCAAGGCTACCGGTCAAGCGGTCGCTGTAAAGGTCTTGCGTCCCAAAATCGAACAGGCCTTTAGGCGCGATGTTGATTCGTTTTATTTTGGCGCCACCGTTATTGAGGCTTTTGCGCCCTTCTCCCGTCGACTAAGACCTAAGGAGGTAATCCGACACTTTGATGGCGTTGTGCGTGGAGAACTAGATCTGCGGCTAGAGAGTGCCGCCGCTTCCGAATACGCAGCCAACACTACTCACGACGAGGGTTTTCAACTTCCGAGCGTGCAATGGGAACTATCGAGCAAGCGAGTGATGACTCTTGCTTGGGTTGATGGTACGCCGCTGGGCGACAATTTAGCTCTCGATGCGGCGGGCCATGATCGGAAAATTCTCGGAGAGCGCTTGCTACAGCTTTTCTTGAAACATGCCCTGCGAGACGGCTACTTTCATGCTGACATGCATCAAGGCAACCTGATGGTCGCTGCCAATGGCGACATTGTTGCTTACGATTTTGGCATCATGGGACACATTGATGAATATACTCGTCGGGTCTATGCCGAAATTCTATACGGATTTATTCGCCGAGATTATAAGCGGGTCGCAGAGGTACATTTTGCGGCGAGTTATGTACCACCGACCATGGATGTCGATGAGTTTGCGCGCGCCTTGAGATCCGTTGGTGAGCCAATCTTTGGTATGGATGCAGAACATATCTCAATGAGTAATGTTCTCGCTTATCTTTTTGAGGTGACAGAGCGATTTGGAATGGAGACCCGGACTGAATTAATCTTACTACAGCGAACGATGGTCGTCGTAGAGGGCGTGGCGCGCTCGTTACACCCGAACGTCAATATTTGGCAAGCGGCGAGACCTGTTGTAGAAGATTACATCAAAGGCTCAATTGGTCCCCGTGCGATTGCTCGTGATGTGCGAAGCATCTTTCAGGTCCTCTCGCGATTTGGGCCTCGAGCGCCAGGCCTCGTTGAGGCCGCATTAATCCGACATATGCACCCTGTTCAAGAGAAGCAGTATGACAGCGGTTGGCGGTATTTTCTTGCCTGCATTCTGGGTTTAGGGATCGGTATTGTGCTGATGCTAATTATTGATTTCTTGATTTAGCTAATGGGCACTCACAAACGTTCGATGGCGAGAGCGATTCCTTGTCCCCCGCCAATACACATCGTGATTAATGCTCGTGACTTGGCGATTCGCTCCAGTTCGTAGAGTGCCTTGATGGTGATAATGGCCCCTGTTGCTCCAATTGGATGACCAAGAGCGATGGCGCCGCCATTCGGGTTTACGTTCGCAGAATCAAGTTTGAGTTCTTTGTTAACAGCGAGAGCTTGAGCGGCGAAAGCTTCGTTCGATTCGATGACGTCAAAGTCAGCAACAGAGAGTTGTGTTCGTTGCAAGAGGTTTTGAACGGCTGGAATCGGCCCTATTCCCATGATCTCGGGTTGGACACCCGCATGGGCATACCCAAGAATTCGTGCTTTTGGCTTCAATCCTTCCCGTTGGGCGGCGGCTGCCGTCGAGAGGACTAAGGCGGCAGCACCATCGTTGATTCCCGAAGCATTCCCGGCAGTCACAGTACCGTCTTTTTTGAAGACGGGTCTCAATCCGGCAAGCGTTTCAGTGGTCGTCGCTTTTGGATGTTCATCTTGAGTGAAGGCAATTTCCTCGCGACGTTGCTTTACGGTGACAGGAGTAATCTGACTTTCGAAGTAACCTTGGGCGATCGCGTTGGCGGCGCGTTCTTGGCTCTCTGCGGCAAACCGGTCTTGGTCAGTTCGAGAAATTTCGTAACTCTGGGCAACATTTTCGGCAGTTACCCCCATATGTCCGGTACCAAAGGGACAACTCAAAGCGCCTACCATCATATCGACGACTTGTGTATCTCCCATTTTTTGACCCCAGCGCTGCGAGGGTACAGTAAATGGGCTCCGCGACATCGACTCGGCGCCACCTGCCACTGCAAACTCGGCATCACCTAACTGTAGAGACTGCACGGCCGACACAATAGCCTGTGCTCCAGAGCCACAAAGTCTATTGACATTCATGGCGGGGGTATCGCTGGGAATGTCTGATTGCATTGCGGTGACTCGAGATAGATACATATCGCGAGGCTCAGTGTTAATCACATGCCCGAAAACAACATGACCGATTTGACGGGGGCTAACTTGGGATCGCTTTAGCGCCGCCTTGGTGGCAATGGTAGCGAGGTCAATTGGCGTAGTTGACGCCAATGCGCCTCCAAATGTGCCGATAGCTGTTCTAGCGCCATCAAGGATAACAATATCCGTCATTCCTCTCCCCTTATCTGTTCTTTTCCGTTGGGCCGCAGGTTTTTTGATTGTCATATGGGCCGCAGAATTGCAAGCCATAGTGAGTTGAGTGCCAATTGTTGAGGCCTCAAACCCCTAAAAGATAAACCCGCGAATTTACTTCGCTATTCGCTGTTGTCTTGAAAGCCAGCTGATAGTGGCAAACCCAGAAGAGCTCGACGCCGCAGAAATTGACTTGGTCGATAACGCGCATCAAGGGTTTGTTCGTGTAATGCAGTCAAGACCGCAAGCACCTTCTGCGCTCCAAGGACATCACCAAGTTGCAATGGCCCAATCGGATACCCAAGACCAAGCGTTACCCCCAGATCAATATCTTTGGACGACGCGAGCCCTAGCTGGGCAATTTCGCAAGCCGTATTAATAATGGAAGCGGCTATCCGTTGTGCAACGAATCCCGAAGAGTCGGCAATTGTGGTGACCTTTTGACCCGCTGACAAGAAAGCCCCATGGGCGCAATCAACAGCGTCTTGACTGGTTGCTGGCGTTTTCATCAGAGTTACACGCCCGCCTGCCTCGAAGCACTTTGGAAATAAGGTATCGACAGCGATAGCCCGCTGCGGTTCGATTTGAGTTCTTAGAACGGCAGAAGTTGCATCCGAACCCAACGGGGTGAGTAGCACAAAGTCTGCCTTATCGAGAGGAACTGATTTGCTGTGGGCTCGCTCAAGACAGGCTGCAATTTCACTGTGAGCGGTACTATTCCCAAAAAGGGCATATTTTGCGCCGCTAATCGCCTTGACCGTTGGTTCTTCAGGTTCGACCTTGCGTGAGTCGCGATATTCATAAAATCCAGATCCTGACTTCCTGCCTAATTTATTTGCCGCGATCCGGCGTTGAATTTTTGGCGTGGGTCGGTATCGCGGCTCTTGTTGAAACCCGTCGTAAATTTGTTGTAGGACTCTGCCGGAGATATCTAGACCGGTTAGGTCCAATAATTCAAACGGGCCCATCCTTAGGCCAAGGCTATCACGGACTATGCGATCAATATCGGCTGGACTTGCGATCCTTTCTTGTTCGATTCGCAACCCTTCGGTGATCAAGGCTCGGCCCGCGTGATTGATGACAAAGCCAGGACTATCCGCACAAACAATGGGATGATGTTCGGTCTTGTAAATCAAGTTGCAAAGTTTGATCACAACAGCTTTTGCTGTGTGTTCACCCGAGATCACTTCAACGACTTTCATCATCGGTACCGGATTGAAGAAATGCAGGCCAGCAACTCTGTCGGGATTTTGGCATGAACTGGCAATTTCGGTGATAGACAAGGATGATGTGTTTGTGCACAGGATAGTCTCTTGCCCAACAATCTCCTCAAGTTCTCGAAAGAGATTTTGTTTCGCTTGGTTATCCTCGGCGATAGCTTCGATAACGACTGATGCTGGCGCAATATCATGAATATCTGAAGCGATTTCAATCTTACTTAGTGCTTGCTCGCGGTGCTCTGCTGCGATTCGGTTTTTATTTACGGAATTGAGAAGACGCGTTGCGATGGCATTTTTTGCGTCGATTGCGACCTCAAGTTGTTCATCGAACAGGAGAATTTTTTGCGAAACAGTAGTCGCCCACTGGACAATCCCACGCCCCATAACGCCAGCACCAATGACGGCAATCGTTATCGGCTTTGATTTACTGGTCATCGGTTTTGATCATGAGTTTTTCTTAGTTCGCAATTTGGGTGCTATGCGATATCGACGCCTATTCTCATATCGCCATGGAAGAACTATTGCGAAACCGAATTTGCTTCTATGGGGTGTTAAGATTATGCAACATCGAATTCGAGCGGACGAACAAAACCGAATTTTCCCGTGTCTTCAAGAGCAGCGACAACTCTTGGGGGAATTGCTTGATCCGTGTATAATAGTGCGATGGCTTCCCCTCCTTCCGAATCTCGTCCGAGCGTAAAGTTCGCGATATTGATGCCGTTATTTCCCAATGTTTTTCCTAAGATACCGATTATTCCAGGAGAATCTTTATTGGTGGTATACAGCATCTTGGCTCCTACCTCGGCATCAATATTGATACCCTTGATTTGTATGAAGCGCGGTTTTGCGTCGGAAAAGACTGTGCCAGCGATCGAACGGGTTCGAATATCCGAGACCATTGTCAGTTTGATGTAGCCTTCGAAGGCCCCCGACTTATCCTGTTGCGTGGTCGATAGCCGAATACCCTTTTCTTTGGCAGCAATCGGTGCTGATACCATATTCACGTCGGGGGTATGACGGCGCATGACGCCGGCCACCGTTGCGCAGGTCAACGCGCCCAAGTTCAAATCACAGACTGAGCCGTCATATAAGATATTGATTGCTGTGATCGGTTCATCGGTTAGTTGGCCGATGAACTTACCGAGGTGACCAGCGAGATTAATCCACGGCTTCATTATCTTGGCCTCTTCAGCCGAGATCGCAGGCATGTTGATCGAATTCGTGACGGCACCAGCGTTGAGATAATCGGACATTTGCTGGGCTACTTGGACGGCCACATTCTCCTGTGCTTCTACAGTCGACGCTCCGAGGTGAGGGGTGCACACAACATTCGGTAAACCAAAGAGAGGATTATTTGTTGCAGGTTCGACGGCAAAGACATCAAGGCCTACCCCAGCAATGTGTCCTGAGGTGAGTAGTTCCGCGAGAGCATCTTCGTCGACGAGGCCGCCACGAGCACCGTTGATGATTCGTACGCCGGCTTTGGTTCGCTGGAGGTTTTCTCGGCTCAGGATGTTCTTCGTTGCCTCTGTTAGCGGAACATGAAGGGTGATAAGGTCTGAATGAGTCAGAAGTTCGTCGAGTTCGGCTTTTCGAATTTGGAGCTTTGCAGCAGAGTCCTCGGACAAAAACGGATCGTAGGCGAGGATTTTCATCTTGAGTCCACGGGCGCGGTCGCACACGATTTTCCCGATATTGCCGACGCCAATAACGCCAAGTGTTTTGTTGCTGAGTTCCACGCCGAGAAACTTTGATTTTTCCCATTTGCCAGCGTGTGTCGATACCGAAGCGGCAGGGATTTGTCTCGCCACTGCAAACATCAGCGCAATGGTGTGCTCAGCAGTGGTGATTGTATTTCCAAAGGGGGTATTCATGACGATGATACCGCGCTTTGAGGCTGCTTCAATATTGATATTGTCGGTTCCAATCCCAGCTCTGCCAATGATCTGAAGGTTATCGGCGTGTGCGAGGACTTTAGCGGTTACTTTTGTTGCTGAACGGATTGCAAGGCCATTGTACTTACGGATTTCTTTCGCCAGTTCCTCGGGATTGCTTCCGAGGTCCGGCGCATAGACAACTTCCAGCTTGTTTTCAGCAAATATTTTGATAGCGGCCTTAGAGATCTTGTCAGAAATCAGTACTTTTGGGGTCATGAAATTATGTCTTCTTTTCTCGAATATTTGCCTTCACAATCGAAATTAGCGAGCTTATGCCGTATTTTTCTCTTAGTCGCTGGCGATATTGGCAATGATGTGCGATCAAGTTCGCGCAACGAACTAATCGACGGCAGGTATTCATTTATCTTATCTGCGAATCTCGTAAGATTAATGAGCGTAGTTCAATTACTCAACTCATAGGGTCGATGTTGATATGTGCAAGAGGAGAGTTTATCCATGCCAGCTATGTCGGCGATTAGATGGTGAGAGTTTACAATCAAATAGCTGAGCCGATAGCTGCACTCAAGATCACCTTGGTCTGGTTGAGATTCATAGCTCTTGCCTTCAGACATATTTTTGCGGCTAACAATTCGGCAGGTATTTGGTAGCAACTCGAACGAACCGTTAATCAAAACATCTTGCGCAAGGCAAATTAATCCACCGCTTCTCGCTCAATCTCATAAGCCCATGTTACCCACGGTAACATAGAGAGGACATCATCGGTCTCAACCGTTGCGCCGCACCAGATCCTTAGCCCGGCTGGTGCATCTCGGTAGGAAGCAATATCGAAGGCGACGGTCTCATCCTCAAGCCGCTTGGCGATGGCTTTGGAAAATTGTGCTTGTTCAGCAATAGCAGGATCCGTGAATTTTAGGCAAACTGAAGTGGTAGAGCGAGTGGAGGGCTCAACGGCGAGATTTTCAATCCAGTTATGCGCGTCGCAAAATTCCCAGACCGCCGCAGCGTTACGGTTTGAACGATCAATCAAACCAGAAAGACCTCCGACGGAGTGAGCCCATGAAAGGCAATGCAGATAATCTTCAACCGCCAGCATTGACGGGGTATTTATGGTCGCGCCATCGAACAGGGCTTGGTTCACGGCACCGTTCTTAGTTAGTCGAAAAATCTTCGGCAGGGGCCACCTCGGAGAATAAGTCATTAGGCGATCAATCGCACGTGGGCTTAAGATAATGACACCGTGCGCACCCTCGCCGCCAAGCACCTTTTGCCAAGAGAAAGTTGTGACATCAAGTTTATCCCACGGCAGGCGCATTGCAAAGGCTGCTGAGGTTGCATCGCATAGGGTCAGACCAGCTCGATCTGACGGAATCAAAGCGCCAGAAGGAATGCGAACTCCCGAAGTCGTTCCGTTCCAAGTGAAACAGACATCATGATCCCAATTGACGGCGCTAAAGTCAATAATTTCTCCAAATTCGGCCCGATGTAGGTTTGTCGGAATTTGCAGTTGCTTTACGCAATCATCAAACCAACCTGAGCCAAAGCTTTCCCAGACAAGAGCATCAACCGTGCGGGTACCGAGTAAATTCCACATTGCCATCTCGAATGCACCCGTATCCGACGCAGGAACGATGGCAACTTTGTAATCGGGAGGAATTTCCAGCAGTTCATGGGTTTCGTCGATTGCCGACCGAAGTTTAGATTTGCCGAGTGTCGAGCGATGCGAGCGCCCAAGGGCGGCTTGTTCTAGCGCCGCTAATGTAAAAGACGGTGGCTTGCTACAGGGCCCCGAAGAAAAACAGGGATTTTTTGGTCGGATAGGGGGCTTTTCATTATTCATTAGAATTCTCCATGACATTCTTATACGCCTTGCTTGCGTGATTGATCAGACGCGTTGCTTGCAGAAACTAATACCCTTCAGCGAAAGTCGGGTACTGAATTGATAGAAGCTGCGATAACAATCCTTTTGACCGTCCCTTACGCATAATGCGAGACCGAACAAAAAAATTCAATGACACGAAACCCTCTAAGGCAGGATCTCGCTCGTAAAGGCACTGGCGGTGGATAGTACGACCGAAATGCGGTCGGTGGTGACATTCGCGCCACTGAATTGGGCTGGCCTGTTAGAATGCCGCTTTATCGATCAATCCCAGGCCACAAGGAACTCTGAGAGAGTCCATGCACAAGGCTAACCGTTTGCGTTAGATCCGCTTGGTCTTAAAGATAATACTGCTTCAATCCAACTCTTGAACGTCGTAAACTGAACTTGGCGGCAGGCATTCACTAAGAAAATGTTCTCAGAAGCAACGAATTGTGGCATGGGATTTGCGAATGCAACGAGAATGAAAAAAATGTACACTGCTACTCTTATTGTCGCGAAGGCGTCGGGGTCTTTGGACCAAGATGTTGTTGAACATCTCTGTGAGCATTGGGACGGAAGACCGATACTCTGGTTGGGAGTTGGAGAAGCCGCAGAATTTGAACTAGCTCTGATCCCTTGCGATCTAGAGGATATTTGGCAATCGCTACAGAACCGGGGGATCGACTTAGTCCTTCAGCCGTCTGAGACACGGCAAAAGGCAATGCTTTTTGCTGATATGGATAGTACCATTATTCAGCAAGAAAGCCTTGATGAGATTGTACTTGCTGCCGGGGTTGGTGGTGATCAAGTAAAGGAAATTACGGCCCGAGCGATGAATGGTGAATTAGACTTTTCGGAAGCTTTGGCGGCTCGCGTTCTATTACTGAAGGGCCAGTCTTCGGAGGTTATCGACATCGTCTTGGAAAATTCCATTACGGTTTCTTCTGGAGCGCGAGTTCTCGTAAATACGATGCGAGCGAACGGACATTATGCGGTGTTGGTATCGGGGGGCTTTTCACCAATTGCTTCGCGAGTGGCACAGGATGTTGGCTTTGACGAATTCTTTGCCAACGAGTTCGCGCTAAAAGATGGTGTTTTTACCGGTGAAGTTGTGCCTCCAATCGTTGATCGCGGATTTAAACGAGCAGCGTTAGAGTCAACCGCCTCGCGACGCGGTATCTCTCAGTCGGGCGTTATCGCTGTGGGTGATGGTGCAAATGATCTTGATATGCTTGCGGCAGCTGGCACTGGCGTTGCGATGCACGCCAAGCCGACTGTGGCACAATCGTGCGATATCAAAATCAACCAAGCCGATTTGAGGGCGTTACTTTATATTCAGGGCTATCGCAGAAGCCAATTCGTAGACGGTTCGACTGGCAGCTTTTGAAAATCCCATGAATTGACAATTTCGAACACCAAATTCGAAACAAATTTGTCCGAACTATAGATCATTTGTTACTTGGTAGTACAGCGAAGAACGGCAACAACAAGCACCTAAATCGAAAATGCGCTTCGAATTCTGACTGTCTGAACTTATCTGAAGCCTTTGAAAGCCGTACCCATGAGGGCAGGGGCTCACTGATCAATCTTTTAAATGGGATGCGTCCAGATATCGGCGTAGCCTTGAGACGAATTGAGCCACTCAGATTGAGATTAGCTGCGATCTGCGTTTAAGCGTTCCAAATTGAGAGCGGACATTGTCAAAATGTCGAAACTCAAAATCCGTAAACGAGGCTAACTTCCAAAAAAGCATCATCTCTCAACGGGAAATAGGCGCGATCTTCTGCGGTCGGGGATTTCAAGAACATAAAGGACTCAAGGTCTATAGATACTGAGTCGGAGAGTCTGCGTTCAAATAACAGATTGAGAGTCTGGGTTGAGTAATCAAGGTCATCAACAATTGACACAGTGAAACTTGTGTCACCGACGTCGTTTAGATTGTAACGTGCTGCCAAGAACAAATCATTCTGAAGAGCGTTGGTGGCATTTTCCCTTCTCTCGTCATGAATCCATTCGCCAAAAAGCGTTAGGTCGGCGTTTGATCCGAATATACTGTAGAGCACATATTCACCGCCAACCACAAAAGCATTGTAAGACCCATCAGACGCAAATCCGCTACGATGGACGACTTCCGCTTTGCCTAAAAAATCGCCCACCGTGAGTTGCAAATCAAGTCCCCCTTGCTCGATTTGCCGGTAGATTTGCTGCAATCGGCAGTTGTTATTTTGTGTCAGTATTGGCGACAAGATTTGTCGGGCAGAACAATCAATTGGCAGGTGAACCGGCTCGCGCGCGGTACCCTTGAAGGCACTAATTCCGAAGTCCAAGAATCCGATACTGGCTCCATATCGAGCGGCGAAATCGATATGCCTTTCTTCATCCGCGTGCTCGTATAGAATATCGGAAGAATTATCCGAAATCCACGGATGGGCGCGAAATCGACCTTCAAAGCCTGGGAACGTTCTCGGGCGATGATAAGGCAGAAGCAACAGGTTCAAGATGCCAAAGTCACCAGCGATGGTTCCGTGAGCCATCGGTTGTCCCAGTCTCTCGTCGCCAAAAGGATCAGCGGCATAGTCAATCTGATTAACGATATTAACCAAGTTCGTTGCTTCGGTTGTTCCCCAGAAAACTTGATCAATGCCGAGGCGAAATTCCCACTCGATAGTATCGGTGTTTCCGAACGTCAAAAAATAAGCTTCTCTGATGTCCGCTGCGGCTGCGTTTGCCTGTGACCGGCCGGCACGAAGATGTGGACGAAAAGCAAAGCTATTCCCACCCGAATGTTCGAGGTAAATCGTCGGCTCAAATGTTAGTTCCCCATGATGCGAAGACTGACTCGGATTCAAGGGATTATCGGAAAAAAACCGCCCCTTGACAGCAACCTTGCCTGCGGTCTGCACATCCCAGTTGCTGACGTCTTGGGCGGCGACAGTGAATGCGCAACTGGCGGCGAAAGCGGCACTGAACAACCTCGCAAACATGACAAGTCGCAAAAGGAGTTTACCGAATTCGGCGGAGACTGGTTTGAGTGAAGTCACGGTCGCTCAATTTTACTCCGAAATCAAAATTACTCCAGTCAAGATTAGAACTCTTGCCGGTTAAATGATTAACCATGGAAAGTTTCGCCGCTCGCCAGTGTTTCCCTCCGTAGCGATTATAGTCACTATAGGTAAGAGTTTTTAGATGTTTATTTCTACGATCAAAATACTCTGTCTTCCACGTGCGATAGCTGGCGGTGTCGAACCATCCGACTTGACGAGAATAACCAGAACCTTTTTCTATCGGTACCGATTCAATGACTGCACAAGTTAGGTTGCCACAGGCTTCGTCCCGCAGCCAAGTATGTTTAAATTTTTCGACCGCTGGTGTCGTCATATCTTCATAGGAAAACTCGCTCCCCATGAAAGAACCAGATCGATTTGATGATCGAATTCGCTTTACGCGCTTGAGCGCGGGCAAATAAAGCCATTGGTCATCGGGTTTATTTTTGTGACTATGAACCAAGAACGCGGTACCGGCGACATCTTTTGGGCTATCAAAGACAAAAATCGATTTGTCACCACTACTAGGAGATTCAAGCGTCTTCAATCTAAGAGCGCGACGGCTTTCGTTCCCTTGTCGGTTGCGTAACGTCATCTCTAGTTCCACAGTAAGGCCATCAAACCCGCTGACTGCGGCACGAGCCGCTTTCGCAACCTGTAAACCTTTCTCAGTGGCCGACTGCGCGTAGGCCTTATCAGTGTTAAAGGGCAAGGCTGCGGCAAGAAAGACCAAGAACACGCAGATTTTATTTTTGAGGTGCTGCAATTCATTGACCACCCTAGGGATTGGAATTGGAGAAATAACAAAATGTAACTGTTGTTGGGAACAATTCGCCATGATTTTCTCCAAGGATAATTACCGCCGATCATCAAACAACTCTGCGCCTATCGGGAGCCTACGCAAACCTGTTAACAAGGTTCGAAAGCGCGTTATGTCAACCCGATTGCTTCATTTCTTTATACGGGTCGTTTAGTCTGCGCCATCCAGCGGTCAACAGCGTCCGTTTCTCCATCGATTGGCATAGCAGAACTATTGTTTACGCGTTTTAATGCAGCAGCTATGTCACTGTCAACTCACCGCCGATGTTCGCTCTCTACGATTTCCATACCCGCAAGGGAAACGAACGCGGTTATAAATATTCACGCAACAATAGGCTCTTCATGCCGGCGAAACGAGCTTTGGTGCAGATGGTAGATGCAATAGATTTCTGAGATATTGAATCGGTGCCGAGCCTAAGAGGCTTGCGTCGAAAATGTCTGATGAGAGGCAATTGCGCGAAAAAACCATGACGAAACTGGGAAAACGCAGTTGCGTTTTGGGTGCATTTACTCGCTTTGCAGGCCAGCGATCGGATCAAGTCGCGAAGCCTGATAGGCGGGCTGAAAACCAAAAAACAAACCGGCAATGGCAGCTGTGCCGAGGCCGCTAGCAATCGACGTCACAGAAACCATGAAATCCCAATTAGTATACCGACAAATTCCCCACGTTACGGCCAAGCCGAGCGCAATTCCAAAAATACCGCCGACCATTGTTAGGATAATAGATTCGGTTAAGAATTGACTTTGAATATCGCGTCTCTGTGCTCCGAGGGCACGACGAATAGCAATTTCTTGGCGTCTCTCCGCCACCGATACCAGCATAATATTCATAATTCCGATTCCGCCGACGATCAGCGATATGCTCCCAACGGCGCCGAGCAACAGAGAGAAAATATTCATTTGTGATTCCATCCGTGCAATAAGTTCTTTCGCCGTAATGATTTGTAATTGTAGTCCAGGCGCACGTCGCCGAAAATATTCCGTAATATCGGCAGCCACTTTCTCGTGATGAATATCAGTGCGAGAGCGTGCGATAATGACCTCAATTTCGGGCCGCCAAGCCACCCGTTGTGCTGTTGAAATCGGAATAAAGATTGACCGATTTGCGTCAATCTGAACGGGCAGGACGTAATTTTCTTCGATACCTTGCAATACCCCAACGATAGTAAATAATCGGCCACCAACTTCAACCGTCGTACCGACCGGGTTAACAACTCCGTTATTTCTGATCTCGGATGCTAAGTCGGCCCCGATGACACAAAAATAGCGACCAATATCAAAATCGGAGATGAAGCGCCCTTTTTGTACGATGAGTTGATTGACCGATGCAAAGGTAGCCGTAACCCCATTAACACTGCCATTTCCAACGGTTTTTCCTGAATGAATGAACTCACCGTCGCCCAAAATTCGTGGCGCTGCCTCAATAATTGAAGCAACGGTTGCATCAAGGGCAATAGCATCTTCCAAGTCAATTTCGACCGAGGCAGCGCTTTCGAAACTCTTCCGGATTACCACAATATCGGTACCAAGTTCCTCGAATTGCTTTCGAGCCTGTTCTTGGGCGATTTCCCCGACGGAAACCATAGCAATCACCGACGAGATTCCAACCATGATGCCGATGATCCCGAGCGCTGTCCGTAAGCGCGCCTTGCGCATACTGTCGACGGCTTCTCGTGCATTAGCACCAACCACTGAGAAAAGGCGAATGACGCTCAAAGATCCAAATCACCCTTCAACAATGGCCGCCGTAGCGTGCCCATTACGGTCTGCCGTTTCAGAATGAGCAGCGTTCATATATTCGGAGCTTTCAATCAATGTTCCATCTCGAATAAAGACTTGCCGCTTGCATTGACGAGCGATGTTTACGTCATGGGTAATGATCATGACTGTCAATTTTTGTTCATCATTGAGACGAAGTAGGAGCGACATCACTTCTTTTGCAGTGTTTGGATCGAGAGCGCCGGTTGGCTCATCAGCTAGCAACAAGGAAGGGCTTCCAACAAGAGCCCTCGCGATTGCCACTCTTTGTTTTTGACCGCCCGACAGCTGGTTCGGCCGGTGCCGCAGCCGCTCGCCCATTCCGACTTTGTCGAGCATTTCCTCGGCAGAGCGAACAGCAGCTTTCCGTCGAACCCCCCGATAAAGCAAAGGCATACACACATTCTCGACGGCAGACGAACGAGTTAGGAGATGAAAGGCTTGGAAGACAAATCCGATTTGTTTGTTTCGTAAACTTGAGAGTGCATTGTCGTTGAGGTTCGAAACTTTATCCCCGTCAAGGACATAATATCCCGAACTCGGCTGATCAAGCAATCCAATGATGTTCATCAATGTCGTTTTGCCGCTACCCGACGGACCCATAATCGATAAGAGATCGCCCTCGTAAACCTCTAAGTCGACGCCCTTTAGGATTTCGGTATTAGTCGGACCAATCTGAAATGATCGTCGAATATCTGACAATGACAAAATCGATTTTGGCATATTTTGATCAGTGTTAACGGTCTCAGACATCATGGGAACATCACGGGAGCACCACGACATCACCCGCGGTCAGACCTTCAACGATTTCGATGGAATCTAGGGTGGTTAAGCCAGTCACGACGGGACGGGTTTCGACGGTCCCGGTGTCTTGACTGAGAATATTAATCTGGGGTTGGCCGCCGAACCGATCAACCGACTCAATCGGAACGAGGATAGCATCAGGGCGTCGATAAACAATTATGTCAAGATGAGCAGACATCCCCACACGAAGCTGGTCGCGTGCGTTTGAATCAAGTTTGTCAAGTGAAATAACGATTTCAAACTGCGGCGCCGACCGATTACCGGCGACGGCTCGCTGGGACACTCTCGTCACAGTACCATCAATGGTTAGCCCTGGAAAACCTGGTCCAGTGATTGTAGATCTCTGGCCGACCTCTATTTTTCGAACATCAACCTCATCAACAGTCGTGACAACCGATAAGCGTTCAAAATCAGCAATAGTTGCCAGTAGTTCCCCCTGAGCGACAGGTCGTCCTTTTGCTAGCGGCTTTGCGTCGCGACTTTCAAATTCCAGGAAGACCCCTGAAATGGGTGCGGTCGCTGTAGATTGTTCAAGTTTTTCTTCCAACGACTCTAATTGTTCACGGGCGGTATCGACTTCAAGTTTTGCCACCAGAAGTGTTTCTTCGTTGCTCTTATCTTCGGTTGCAGCGAACTCCCGTTCAGCCGCTTCAAAATCCAATTTTCGCCCGGTTCGACTCCGCTCCGCTTGCTCGTGCTCTTGTGCCGAGATGATACCTTGTTCAAGCAAAAAGGAGGAGCGGGCGAAAGTTTGTTCGGATTCCTCCAACGCAATACGGGCTCGACGCAGCGAACCACGAGCCCGAGCCATTTCATCACTGCTGGCCCAATTTTCAAGTTCGGAAAGCTTGTCACGCGCCTGTATATATTGAACTTCGGCCCGACGAAACTCGGTTGCGAGTTGTCCGGTATCAAAGGTGATCAAGGTGTCATCTTCGGTGACTTTCTGCCCCGGCGTTACATGAATGTCGCTAACATGTCCGTCAAACGGGCTGGTTATTTCTTCTGTTTGACCCAACCCTAACCGTCCGCGCAGTGCAATCGTAGAGTTTAATTCTCTCGGCTCTATGACCATTGTCTGAAGTGTTGGTTCGCCAGCCTCTGCGGTATCGTTCAGGAAAGGACCTGGCGAAGCCACCCCAGAAACAGTCGCAAAAAAATCAAGCGGCTGAATTCGCCAAGCGGCAATTCCGACAAAGAGGCCCAGCACAAGTATAAATGCGCTAAACCGCGCGACGCGGACACTTCGTCGAATTGTTGAAATTTCACTGTTTCGAGTCTCGAGGTCTCGATAGGCCGTTTGCAGTTCGCCGAGTTGCGACTCAACCACTTTCGCTAGGCGTAATTCGGATTTGTGAAGTTCCGTGATCTCGGTGATATCGGAGACGGCAACGATCACGGCCTGACGCTCGGCGTCGTTATCAGAGTCCGAGGTCATATAGGTTGTCGTTAGTGCAAGTGATTGTTGTTCTTCGCCAATCGTTAAATTGATAATTTTCTTTTCAACGTTATGTTGATTGTAAACGGCATCCAATACCGTTTCAGTAAACTCATCAAGCCCTTCGACGGTTGCGAAGATCTCTCCGAATAATACCTTTTCGACTGTTTCCTTATTGAGGCCAAAAATACGGCAAAATGCGGAATTAGCGATGCGCACACTGCCATCAAAATTGACAACCAATACCCCATCGGAGAGATTCTCCAACAGGACTCTGTAGATTTCAAAATTATGTTGAATCGATTGCGTCATTGTGAGGTGGCATCCAACTGAATTCCGCGCTGCTCTAGCGTTAGCCCGGTTGCCTGATCAAGCGCAGTGAGCGCGTTTAGGTATGAAATAACCGCGTTTACTTCGGCCTGCTCAGCTGATACAAGTTCGTCGCCAAGAGAAGAAACTTGAAAGGCTGATGACAAACCCTGATCAAATTTGTTTCTCTCAATGGCAAGATTTTCTTCGGCCAATTCACGTGCGTTTGTTGCCAATTCGATCTCCCAAAGTCCTTCCTCCACACTAGTCACTGCTTGGCGGAGATTAATCTCAATCGATCGGCGGCGTTCAGCAAGGTCACCCTCTGCTTTTCGCTTGGCATTTCGAGCTTGCAGGTGAGCGAGCTTTGGTCTTCGGTCATTCAACTGAATTGTTGTACTAAGAGTCAACCTAGGCCCGGTTATCTCACCGTCTCGATGATCCGCGTTTAGCCCCAGCGCGACGCTGGGAAGCAAGTTGTTTTCAGCGATCATAAGACTAATGTCTGCTCTGACAAGAGCAAGTTCAGCTAGCCGATAATCTGTGCGACGACTGAGGACATCTTTGAGCTGCGGTACACGCGATACTTCACGTTCTGGGGCTTGTAATTCATCGGTCGGCCGGATGCGAATATTTGCGCCCAGCCCGACGAGATTGACGAAGGTATAATTCTGTCTTTCAAGCCCATTGCGCGCCCGAGCGAGAGACAATTCGCGATTTGCGAGCGTAGCTTCAGATCGAATTAATTCGCGCCGTGCGGCCCGCCCTGCTTCAATCAGTGCCTTTGTTATATTTTGCTGATTTTTGGCTCGTTGCATGGCACCCTCTGCGATCTCTAATCGTTGATAAGTTTGAATAAGAGATCGATATCCTTGTTCTACTTGTACGACGAGGTCTGCGACCGCTTGTCGCAAGTTAAGAACATTACTTTCTTCGGCAATCCGAGCCTGCCTGATGGGTACTGTTGCGACCTCAGATCCGGCACCCCGAAGAAGTGGATGTGAAAGGGTGAAGGAAATCCGTTCGAGGGTTTCTGCCCTATTGCCATCTGCCGATGGACCATCAAGACTAACACCGAATGTCCCGCCAGTGGGAACGGCCACATTAATATTGGATACGAAACGGGCACTGCGACTGTTTGGAGAGTTGGCGAATGAGGGAGAGATTGAGTAACGTGGACTCCATCTATCTTCTTCCAGTTCGAGTTGAATTCGCTGGGCCTCGCGATCAAGGCGTTGATTAATGAGTCGGCGATTGAATTTCAGGGCGCTAGCAATCGCCTCTTGAAGTGTCAGTTCGACATATTGAATTTCAGATGGTTCGGCAGAAGATTCTTCGCTCCGACCCTGATTGTCATTCCTCGTCGCAAAAGTTGTCGACAAATCTCCTATTTCTGTCTCGGTAGAAAGGTTAACACAATCGGATGACTCTTCAGTCTCGCATTCTCTAACTTCGGTCAGCGGCGTCTCGTTTGCTCGAACGAGATTTGGAAAGTCGTCATTGGTGGACTGGGCACCACACGCCGCACAACACCAACAAATTAAGGCCACCTTTAGGAAAAGGCTCCCTTGATCTTTGCGGAATTTTGAACTGTACGCAAAAATTTCCAAAACTGGACGACGTAAACTCTTAACAAAGGCGATTAGGTTTTTAAAGTTCACCAATATCATTAATATCATTCTTAAGCACATAATTCTTGAGCATTGTCTACTCATTTCTGTGTAACATTAATTTGAGCATCATCGTATATCTTGTAAAAAATCTTAACTCCTTGAGTGAAATCTGATGCCATATGACAATTATCCTAGCGATACTTGACGGATACCAAAGATGAAGATTGTCAGATCGGTTTGATCGCCGTTCCTTTTTGTCAGTTATTCTGATAAGCAACATTCATTACAGTACTCTCATTGTCATTGTTGCCGTCTTTCTCAGGTTGATTGATCATTGACGGCACTAGGCAGATAATGACAGAACCCCTTTTACTGCGGGGCAAGAGCCGAACAGGCTCCATACTCAAGGAGCGAGTGCCAAGCCGTTGGTGTTTATTAATTATGATGCGCGACGGGTCGGACTGATACGAATTCCTGTGACTAACTTTAGGGTAAATAGGGTTTACTACCTGCCATACAAGGGGGCAGTTCCCTTATTTCGCGTTATCGGACGGGGTGCATGGAATGTTAGTTTATGCTGGGTGCCGATTCATCCTTTTTGCTTTGCAAAAGTCGTGCTAAGGGCAAGGGCAGAGGCGATTAGTCGATTTCATCGACAATGGTTGCAAAATAACTTGGTTGCTGGAGAATGAGGTGATGGGACCTATTTTTTTGCGCGTTTGTCTTGGGCTGTGTCTTGTTGCGACGAGTTTTTCGACGGCTATTGGACAGGAGCGGAGCAATAATCGGGTCGCTGCAAACAGCGACTGGAGTGTATTTGTTGAGAGTGATCCAAGGCAGTGCTGGAGCGTATCTGCTCCGAAAGAAATTCTTAATCAACGGGACGGTCGAGCAGTCGCTGTTCGACGAGGCACGACCCAACTCATGGTACATCACTTCCCTTCAAAGTCAGTAGCGGGTCAGGTGGCCTTTACGAGCGGCTATCCATTTGCGGTCGGTTCAACTGTGGAATTGGAGATTGACGGTAGTAAGTTTGTCTTGATTCCAGGCACTGAGGAAACCGAGTCGGTGCATGCAGAGTGGGCATGGCCAGAAACTGAAGCGGATGATGCAAAAATTATCGAAGCCATGAAGAAGGGAAGGACGGCTACTGTTCGGGGAAGATCGCAACGCGGTACCGATACGACTGATACATTTTCTCTGATTGGTTTTACCGCTTCCCACCTTGAGGCTGAGAAACGCTGCCGTGGTTGAGTAGACTGAATTCGTCGGATTGTGCGAATGTTGATTGATCACTTGCGGTGGTTGGCTAGTTTTGTGGTCCCGCCGTACGCCACCCGAACCCTTTGAGACGGAGCATAGGTGATGACGGTAGCTGTCAAGGGGACTGATTCACCGAGTGCTGTCGGACAGACTGGTAAAATGAATGCCTTCGATCAGTCTGAGAAGTCTACTCCGATGTATTCTAATCAAGTGAATCTTGTCGGGTTAGCACGCACCGAACTGGAGGATGTGCTCGCTCGCTTTGGTACGCCACAGAAGCAACTGCGGATGCGCACGGCACAAATTTGGCAGTGGATATATTACTGGGGAGTCGGAGATTTTGCCGCAATGACGAATCTTGCCAACGATTATCGCGCTCACTTAAAGGAGCATTTTGTCGTGGCAATTCCGGAGGTTTTGTCGCGGCAGATTTCGAATGATGGTACCCGAAAATACCTCATTAAGGTCGGTAGTGGGCATGAGGTCGAGACCGTCTATATCCCTGACGAGAATCGTGGCACCTTATGTATTTCGTCGCAGGTCGGCTGCACGCTGAGTTGCTCTTTTTGTCACACAGGCACTCAGCCGATGGTACGTAATTTGACGGTTGCCGAGATCGTTGGTCAAGTTCTGTTAGCGAGAAATGATCTGGACGATTGGCCAGAGCGCGGTCACGCCAAGAAAGAGGAGCGGCGCATTTCTAACATAGTCTTGATGGGAATGGGAGAGCCACTCTTTAACTTTGAGAACGTGCGTGATGCGATGCGAATTGTGATGGATAGCGGCGGTATATCAATTAGCCGCCGAAGAATCACACTTTCTACCGCCGGCGTTGTCCCGCAGATTGCACGCACAGCGCAAGAAATCGGCTGCATGCTGGCGGTATCATTCCATGCAACGACCAACGAACTGCGAGATGAACTTGTGCCGATCAATCGGCGTTGGAATCTCGCCGCACTGCTAGCGGCATTACGCGAATATCCAAGATTGAGTAATTCGGAGCGCATAACATTTGAGTATGTTATGCTTGCTGGCATTAATGATAGTGATGAGGAAGCGAGACGGTTGGTTCAGTTGATATCCGGCATTCCTGCCAAAGTCAATTTAATCCCATTCAACGAGTGGCCACGGTCACCCTACCAACGGTCGTCTGACGACAGAATACGATCTTTCGCTGACATCATCCACAAGGCGGGGTACGCGGCACCGATTCGAACCCCGCGCGGTGACGACATTCTTGCAGCTTGTGGACAGCTAAAGTCGGCAACCCAGCGACTTGGTGTCCTGCGCAAAGCCGAGGCAGGTCAATCTGCCCCTTTACTACAATAGACTGAATACTGATTATGATGACAGTTTTTCGAGCCACTTGCAAAAATCGTCTGGCGCACGATTTTTGTAAGTGGCTCGATATACTATCCTTTTCTAATCTCAAGTCTCTTTGCCAAGGAACGCCCGACACACCCGGTTAACAACCACCCGCCTTCCGCACCCACCGTAGCCAGGGCTGCTGGACGCGGTATGCGCACCCTCCCGCCCGGACTTCGTCCCGCATCCGCGCTACGCCGGGATTATTCATCACCGGCGGCCGGCACAACCCGCAAGGCTAACGATGGTTCGGAAGATCGCCGGATTGCCCGGGAGCAACTGTCTTAACCGTTAGCGACCGGTGCCGATGGCGCACCCACACCGGTGCCAAAGCTGTGTTCACCATCGGGGCAATCAAACCCCACTAGTCGACGCCGGGACAACGCAACCAACCCTTCTCCCGTTCACGATATCCGCCACCAGGCGTCCCGAATTCCGGCTTGGATAGTCTGGGTGGACACCGTCTCCCCGTCGCGGGTCACCGTGACCTGTAGGTTGAAGTGCTCAAGGCCCTCGGTTCCGTCCTGGTCAATCAGGGTAGGGATCAGAATGCGCACGAACGGCGCACTCCCGGTCGTGGGCGACGGATCAGCCGCTGTGAACCGGACCGTCCCAGTGCTCGCGACATAATCTTCCCCAGCCACCGCCGTCGCATCCACAGTCTCGAACGCCAACTCCAAGTTTTCGATGTCCTCGGCCGGGCCATGATACTGAAACGAGAAGACCACTTCCCACCCCTCAAACGGTGAAGTCGCGTGGGTCGAAATATTGGCCGACTGCCCCCAAGCTGGGCCGGGGGCCAAGCCCAGAACGGGGCCGAGAGCCGCCAGCGGCAGCCCGCATAGTAAGGCCAGGGGTAGATGTTTTCGAAGCATGATGCCTCCCTCCGCCTTTGAAAATGTCAACGAACCCTAATCGGCATATTTGGGGTGTGTCGAGCGATCAAATAACTTCCAGGCCCGCAATTGCTCTTCAGTCACCGGTTCGCAGCCGGGCTCAAGTGTCTTGGGATCATGCTTGCACCGGGCCAATTTTGTCACATCCCCGAATAGCACCTTGCCGTTCGTTCTGCCGGTCTGCCACCAATAGGCTCCCAGGCACTCGACGTGGATCCAGCACTTTGATATCGCCATGTGAGCGGCTTCCCCGAACACATCGCCGTACCCGTACGAGAGATCGTTCCGGTAGGAATCCCAGTGGACGCTGCGCAGTTTGCATTGCTGCTGGCTTGCCGCCGGCGACTTTCGCCAGGCCTCGTTGCACAGCACATGGCGGCGGTATTTCGAAGGTTCCCCCCGAAGGTCCCCGCTACTGAATCCCACACCGAACGCCACGGCGGCCGGCGGTGCCAACAGCACCGATGCGCACAGCGCTCCGATCACAGCGAAACACCTGACCCCCGGTGCATAGTTGAATAGTTGATGCAGTGTCTGTTTCATGATGGTACTCCTTTCAAAGATTTCGGTAAAGATTGGGTCGGGGTGGGCGCACGGTCATTCACCGTCATTCACCAAACGTCTGGCCCGTATACCCCGGACCGTATTTCTCGTCTTCGTAGGACTCATGTTCGTCGGACTCATGTTCGTCGGACTCAGGCTCCTGCGGCGTGGCATCAATGATGGTCGCGGACTTCACGCCACTGATCTTCCATTTGGATTTCGGAGTGAGTCTCCAGTAGCTCGCGAACCACCGTTTGGGAACCCAAACCTCAATTTTCCGTATCCGGATGTTGAAGGTCTCGTCGCCCTCAACGGCGGCGTCCTCGAAGGTCGGCACCGAGATCGTCACCGGACTTCCGCTCCAGGCCTGGACAAAGTGCGCCCAGGAATGCGCCGTCTGGTAGTCCGTTCCCTCAACCGCCGTGCCGCCATGCGTGTCATACCAGAGGCGGACGCGCCCGGACTCGTCGAACTCGGCGGTGCCCGATTTCCGCGTTACCGTAATCTGGAACGTCGCCGTCTCACCTTCCGTCACCGTCACATTCCCCGCCGACGCCGGCGACACGAGGCTCACGCCCGCACATAGAACAGCGGCGAACATACCTCGCAATGATCTTTGCATCTTCATGATACACTCCTTTCCTTGTCGTTTGTCTCTTTCGGATGCGTGCGTGTCCGGTCCTTAGCGGCTTGTCGATGGCGTCTGCTTCCGGTACGTCTCACCCGCTCAATCACAACTTTGTGTCTTCTACTTACCCCCACCCAGCGGAAAGGTCAACAGGAAAATAACACTTTTGTGAAAAAAATGTGTGCCTGTATGATTTCTCGGTTCCGTCGGTGACGGATTGCCCGCATCAATTTCCCGCAACAGGTACGCATCCCAGACACGTTCT
>JAPORY010000101.1 GCA_026709985.1 Aestuariivita sp.
AAAAATCATCTGTTTTCAGGAAAAAATCGCTCGCCTGATGAATTTTGCAAGAGGCTCAACTGAATGATAAACTTGGGTGAGGTCTTGATCGGTGTTCTGCCAGGTAGGCTTGCCTAATGGGGGATTCTCGCATAAAGTTGTCGGTGGTGTTTTCGCGACGCCAAGTGTGGCAAAGATTGACGAACTTCTTGCAATTCTTGTGTGATTATTCCGATTTTTTTACCACAGATCGCGAAGCTTCGCTAGCAAGAGATCACAAAGATACGATTTTTCAAAAATGTAGCGGAGAATTGTGGCTTCTTTGAAGACACTATGTAAACAAATTGTCGACACAGGGAGTAAGTAATGTCATTAAAAATGAAACTCGTATTGGCGACGACAGCGTTGGTCGTGACCTCAGGGCTATCGCAGGCACAGGTTGCCGAAGATAGCAAGCTGCTCGAAGTTCTGGATCGTGGATCACTGTTGTGTAGCGGACATAACGGATCATTCCTTGGTTTTGCCGAGGTGGATGATCAGGGCAAATGGAAAGGGGTCGACATTGATCTTTGCCGGGCATTGGCCGCTGGTCTGTTCGGTACGTCCGAAGGAAATCTTGAGATCGTCCCAATTAGCTGGGCTCAGCGCTGGCCGGCACTTCAGTCCGGTGACATCGACGTTGTCATCAAAGTCTCAGGATGGACCCAAAGCCGTGATACTGAATTAAACCTAGCCTATTCGACGCCGTATTTCATCGGTGCATTCCAAGCTATGGCCAAGGCCGATCTGGGCGCGGAAGCAATTGCAGATCTGGATGGTGGCTCGCTTTGTGTCGCTGCCGGGACTTCAACCGAGCGAGCGACTGCTACCTTCCTTGAATCCAATGGTATTGAAGCCGAACTTCTGACCTTCGAAAACGGCGACGAGCTGCGCAACTCTTACTACGAGGGTCGTTGTGATGCGATAGTCGAATGGGCACCGAGCCTTGCCGCAGGACGGGTGGACGCGCCGGATGGTGCGGATAACCACGTCATTCTGGCTGATGTGATCGCGCTAGAAGCAGAAGGCATCATCGTTCCAGAAGGCGATCCTGATTGGCTGGACGTCCAAAACTGGATGCTGTCCTCGCTTTGGTTTGCGGAACTGGAAGGTATCACATCAGAAAACGTGGATGAGGTTCGCGCCAACCCGCCATCCGAGACTATTGCCAAGTTCCTTGGCGTTTCGCCTGGTTACGGCGACCGTCTCGGCCTGTCGAACGATTGGGCCTACAACATGATTAAGGAAGTTGGAAACTTCGCCGAAATCTATGACCGCAACATCGGTGACGGCTCTCCGTATGGTCTGCCGCGTGGTATTAACTCGCTCTATAATGCCGGTGGGGTCTTTTTCCCATTCATCATCGACTGATGATCTGTACCCGCCCTAAAGTCGGGGCGGGTTATTCAGCTTGCATTTGAATACCCTGCTAAAAGGAAATTGCGAGTGATGACGTCTTTCTTAAAGGACACGCGGGTCCGCGACACTGGGCTTCAGGCGGCTTTTGTCGGCTCTATCCTGTTGCTGTTCACTGTGTTCATTGTCACGGCGCGCAGCAATCTCGAGGCACAGGGGCTGACATCGGGCTTTGATTTTCTTGAGCGTTCGACTGGTTGGCGGATCAGCTTTTCCCTGATCGAATACAGCACATCTTCGACCTACGCGCGCGCCATTATGGTGGGCATCCTGAATTCGTTGTTCTTGGGGGCTATCGCATTGCCGCTAGCCACGGTGATCGGCATCACCGTCGGGGTCATGCGTACGTCGGGCAACGGTATGGCCGAACTGGTGGGAACAACATTTGTTGAACTGTTCCGGAATGTACCGCTGATATTACAATTGCTGTTTTGGTACACGCTTCTGCTGGCTTTGCCATCACCACGGGAAGTCGAACCCATCTTTGGGTCCATCGCTTTTACGGGCCGCGGGATCTATATTCCTGGTCTGAACGTGACCGGCGGTTCCGTCTTTGTTGTTTCTCTGGTTGTTTTAGCGGGGTTTGGCCTGTCGCTATGGGCTAGATCCAAACGCTGGCCCGATCTTCAAGCCGGTCAAGCCATGCGTGAACGGAGAATTTTGTGGGGTCTCGTCGCCATTGTGGCTGTCGTCACGCTTTGGATTGGGCGTATTCCAGACACACCTTTGATCAGCATACCGCAACAGAAGGGGTTGAATTTCCGAGAAGGCATTCGCATATCGCCTGAACTGACGGCCTGTGTGATTGCAATTTCGATCTATGGTGCGGCCTATATCGCCGAGATTGTGCGTGCGGGATTCAACGCCGTTCCAAACGGGCAAACAGAGGCCGGGGATGCCTTGGGTCTGTCTAATTGGCAAATCTTCAGCCGCATACGCCTGCCATTGGCAATTCGGATAGTCATGCCGACACTGATCAACCAATATGTCTGGCTTTTCAAAGCCACAACTATTGGCATCGCCATAAGCTTTACCGACTTCTTCATGGTGATATCCACTTCAATCAACCAGTCCGGTCAGACGCTGGAATTGATTGCGATCCTGATGGGAGGATTCCTTATCATAAACTACACAATTTCCTGGGTTCTGAACCGCGTCAACGATGCGATCAAACTCAAGGGAACGCAGCTGAGGATCTGACCTAATGGCCAAGATGTTTCAACCGCCGAAAGACTCGTTCCAGAGCCGGATCAAATCCAGATATTTTGCCACTCGGCGTGACACGATCATCTCAATTGTCTTTGCGACCTTCGTAGCGTGGGTTCTTTGGTCTTTGATCGGCTGGGCGCTACTAAATGCGACGTTTGCCCCAAACGCCGGTGATATTTGCCGCGAGGATCTGCACGGCGGTGCCTGCTGGTCGGTGGTCTCGACGCGCTGGCGCATCGTTCTGTTTGGCCTATATCCGTTTGAAGAGCAGTGGCGATCGGCTCTTGCCTGCGTGGTCATGGTGGTTGTGGGAGTCCTGTCCTGCCTACCTTGGTTCTGGTCCGCCAAGCGGATGGCACCGCTATGGGTCGTGGGGTTCGCAGTTTTCTACATCCTGATGCGTGGCGGTTTTTTTGGTCTGTCCGAAGTGACCGAGCAGAACTGGGGTGGACTGTCGCTAACGATTTTCATATTCGCGGGTACAAGCCTTCTGGGGATGCCGCTGGCGATCATCTTTGCGCTGTTGCGTCGCTCCGAACTACCGTGGATTGCTAGAACCATGGCGCTGGTGATCGACACGATCCGATCCCTACCGTTACTGTCAATCATGTTTACCTTTGCAATCGTGTTGCCTTTCGTGCTGCCTGACGGCTGGACCGGCGACAAGCTTTATCGCGTGATCGTCGGCTACGCATTGTTTTTTGCCTGCTATCAGGCCGAGATCATTCGCGGAGGTATGCAGTCACTACCCGTTGGTCAGGAAGAGGCTGCCAAGGCACTTGGGCTCGGTTATTGGCACCGTATTGGCTACATCGTTCTGCCGCAGGCATTTCGTAACGCGCTGCCACCGACGGTCAACCAGTTCGTCATCACGGTCAAGGAAACCTCGCTGGTTACCATTATTGGTTTTTTTGATGTTATGGCTTCAGGACGAGCGGCTTCGGGCACGGCCGAGTGGAATTTCGCTGTGATTGAGATGTACGTTTTTGTCGGCTTGATCTTTTTTGTCTTTGTCTTCTCGCTATCGCGCTACGGTGCCTATCTTGAGCGCCGCCTAGGCGTCGGGAAGCGTTAAAGGAGCCTACCTATGTCGGAACCCGCGATTCGTATCGCACAAATGCATAAATACTATGGCACATTTCATGCGCTGAAGGATATTAATCTTGAAATCGCTAAAGGCGAAAAAGTGGTTATCTGCGGGCCATCGGGGTCAGGGAAATCGACGCTGATCCGCTGTGTCAACCGGCTGGAAGAGCATCAGGCCGGTGATATTGTCGTCATGGGCACGCCGCTGGATGACAACGTTGACAATATTGATGAAATCCGGCGCGAGGCCGGCATGGTATTCCAGAACTTCAATCTATTTCCCCATATGACGGTATTGGAAAATTGCATGTTGGCACCGGTTTTGGCCCGTAGGATTGAACGGAGCGAAGCGGAAAATACGGCTATGCAGTACCTCGAACGGGTAAAAATTCCAGAACAAGCCCACAAATATCCTGGCGAGCTGTCAGGCGGTCAGCAGCAACGCGTCGCGATTGCTCGGGCTTTGTGCATGGCACCCGAGATCATGTTGTTTGATGAGCCCACTTCGGCACTTGATCCCGAGATGATTTCCGAGGTGCTCGACGTGATGGTTGGATTAGCGGAAGAAGGCATGACCATGGTTTGCGTCACCCATGAAATGGGTTTTGCGCGGCGCGTAGCGGATCGGGTGATCTTCATGGCCGACGGTGAAATCATCGAACAAGGAGCCCCCGATCAGTTCTTTGATAATCCCCAAAACGAACGGACAAAGCTATTCCTCAGCCAGATTGTGAGTGATTGACCGATGCGTTTGGCATCGTGTTTGCCCGTTTGTGATGTCTGGAGGGTTGCTCATATGTTGACCAGCTCTTTGCTTTATGACGCGTGGGGTGACACAACGCAAGAAGTGCTTAGAACGTGATTGACAAGCCTAACATCATCCTGTTCATGGTCGATCAGCTGACGTCATTTGTGCTGAAGGCTTATGGCGGTGCGGTGTGCAAGACCCCCAATATTGATGTTTTGGCAGCAAGGGGCGTGGTATTTGAAAATGCTTATTGTCCCTATCCGCTCTGCGCACCGTCGCGGTTCGGAATGATGGCAGGGCGTTTACCGTCGCGTATCGGCGCATATGACAACGGGGCTGAATTCACGGCCGCAACCCCGACCTTCGCGCATTACCTTCGTGCACATGGCTATTACACTTGTATTTCCGGCAAAATGCATTTCGTCGGCCCGGATCAGTTCCATGGTTTTGAAGAGCGTCTGACTACCGAGATTTATCCAGCCGACATGTCTTGGACTCCTAAACCCACCTTTGTAGATGTGGCAGAAGATGATGAACGCGCCTATCAGTTCGGCGTATCGACTATTGAAACTGTGCGCGATGCGGGTCTAGTCGCACGGTCGATGCAGATCGACTATGATGAGGATGTCATCCATCACGCCACGCGCGAGCTGTTTGCTCGTGCCCGTAGCGACGATGACCGCCCTTTCATGATGACCGTATCCCTGACTCATCCCCATGATCCCTATGTGATCACGCGGGAATATTGGGACCGCTATTCTGGCACCGATATAGAGGATCCCCGTGTGTCGCATATTCCAGTTGCGGCCCGTGACCCACATAGCAGGTCTTTGTACTACCATTACGGTCAGGATAAATGCAGCCTCAGCGATACTGATTACCGTAACGCCCGACGCGGGTATTACGGCATGATCTCCTATGCTGACGATCTGTTCGGTCGGCTGATGCAGGCGTTGGATCAAAGCGGTTTTGCTGACAATACCGTGGTGTTGTTTGCGTCGGACCATGGCGATATGATCGGCGAGCGAGGCATGTGGTTCAAAAAAACGCTATTTGATCCGGCTATCCGTGTACCTTTGATCATTGTACATCCTGACTACCCCGCTGGTCGTATTTCTGTGCCGGTGAATCTTATTGATATATTCCCAACACTATGCGAGGTAGCGGGAATAACGCCGGATACGATCAAGACGCCTTTGGACGGTTGCAGCCTTGTTCCTGCGTTGCGGGGTGAGCCGGCAGAAGTGCCAGTTTTTGTTGAGCATATTGATGGCGGTACGTCGGCCCCTAGGGTTTGTGTGCGGGATGGCAACAAAAAGCTGGTGATTTCCCGTGCGTACCTGCCGCAATTCTACAACTTGGGCGTTGATCCTTTGGAGTTGACCAATTTGGCAGGGCATGGCGACCCAGATGAAGACCGACTGACCCAACTGGCTGAACAGACATGGTCGCTGGACAGCCTGCCATCCGCTGTGATGGCCAGCCAGACAGCTCGCAAGATCGTAGATCAAGCGCTGTCGCAGGGACGTGAAGAACTTTGGGACTTCACGCCCCGACCACTTATGCAAAACACTAACTACGTCCGCCGAGGTGATGCGTTTCCTACCGTTGAGCGCCGCGGATATTTGAAATATACTGGAAAAGGGATCTTGACATGAGCTTCAACGTCAAATTCTCGGGTATCCTGCCCGCGCTGATTACGCCATTTGGGGCGGACGACAAAATCAATTTTTCGGCCTTTGAAAACCTGTTGACACATTTCCGCGATGCGGGCGTGTCCGGCTGGGTACCAAACGGCTCGACCGGCGAATATTTCAGCCAATCGACGGAAGAGCGTCGTCAGGTCCTGCAGTTTGTCAAAGACTTTGCCAATGCCGATGAAGCTCTGATTGCGGGCACCAATGCTCCCGCCACCCGCGAAGTGATTGAGCAGACCGCGCTGGCGAAAGAAGTCGGCTATGACAACGTGTTACTTGCACCACCGTTTTATACGCGCCCCGCGAAAGAAGAACTGATTAAACACTATGAAACGGTTCTGGCTGAAGTTGATGTGAACATTGTGCTGTACAGTTATCCGTTGAAAGACGGTGCCGATATTCCGTTTGCGGTTATGGACCATTTTGCCGACAACCCGCGGGTGATCGGGATCAAGGAAAGTTCGGGCGTGTTACAGCGGGCAATTGATATTACCTCGCGCTATGAAGGCAAAATCCCATTGATTTCAGGTTCGGACGACATTGCGCTCGACTTCATGTTTTGGGGGGCCGAAAGCTGGATTTGCGGGCCGTCCAACTGCATGGCCAGGGCTTGCTGCGAGTTGGATCGCCTGTACAAGATGGGCGAACTGGATGCGGCAAAGGAACTGATGAAAAAGCTTTACCGTGCCATGAATATTCTTGAGAGAGGTAAATTCGTGCAGAAGGTCAAGTTCGGTGCTGAGTTGCATGGCTTCGACGTTGGCGAATGCCGTGCACCGTTGGGCCCACTGACCGAGGTGGAAAAAGCCGAGTTTATCGAAGCGATGCAGCCCATTCTGGCAATATAAACCAAGCGCAGGGCGAAGGCCAGATGGTGGTCTTCCGTCACCTTTTCAAGGTATCATCCGGTGCGACAGGATCAATCCAAGCACTATCTTGTTGTGGGGGCCGGTATCGTCGGCTCGGCTATCGCCTATGAGTTGCAGAAACGCGGTTCACAGGTTACGCTCACTGACGCAAATGAACCCGGTCAGGGCGCATCATATGGCAACTTGGCGTCGATTGCTGTAACAGAATTCATGCCGGTGTCTCGCCCGTCGATCTGGCGGCAAACCCCCGGTTGGATGCTGCGTCCCGACGGTCCGATCCAGGTGTCTCTGGGCTACGCCCCGCGTCTAATTCCCTGGTTTGCGCGGTTCTTCTGGGCCGGGCGCCCATCGAAACGGCGTCAGCTTGAGGCACAAGGCGCGATCCTCTGCCGCCGCGCTCTAGCCGATACCGAACGGCTGATGGCCGAACTGGGCCTATCCGCAGATCTTAGCAGAACTGGATGCCTGTCGCTTTATGCAAGTGAGGCCGAGTTTGCCGGTGATCGCGAGCGATTAGACATGCTGGATCGTCATGGTTTCGGCTATGAAGTTCTTGACGGCAACGCCCTGCATGATCTCGAACCAGAAATTGCGCCAGTGATTCAAAAGGCGGTGCTGTTACCAGACAACCGCACCGTGCGCGACCCGCATACGGTTGTAACCCGCTTAACAGAGGCTTTCGTCGGGCAGGGCGGTCAGATTTACCGCGGCAAGGTCACGAGCTTTGAGCGTGCTGACCGTATCACCAGCATGACTTTGGCAACGGGAAGCAGCATCAAGGCGGATATGGTTGTTTTGGCGGCAGGTGCTCATACGGGCCAGTTGTCCAAACAGCTGGGTGAGTCGATCCCACTGGAGACCGAGCGGGGCTATCACACTCAGATCAATGCGCCAGGTATTCATCTGGAGCACTCGATCATTTGGCCGGCCAGGGCATTCATGATCTCTCCCACCGCAGGTGGTATCCGCATTGGCGGTACCGTCGAGATGGCTGGTCTGGACGCTCCGCCGGATTGGCGCCGTTCGAAAATTACAGTAAAGTGGGCGCGTATGGCGTTGCCGAATCTGCAGCTTAAGGAGACCAGCGAATGGATGGGTCATCGGCCCGCCTTTCCGGATACTGTGCCGGTCATGTCCGCCTCTGCCAAGGTTCCTGGGGTATTCTATGCAACGGGCCACGGCCATCTGGGTTTGACCTATGCGGCCACCACGGCCAAACTGATGGGGCAACTCATTGCCGGCGAGAAACCGGACATTGACCTGTATCCCTATCGAGTTGACCGATTTTGACACAAAAATAGGAGGAAGCTATGGCTAAGAAGACATGCCTTATCATTGGTGGCGGGCGCGGAATGGGTGCCGCTACGGCACGCGGAATGCAGGCACGAGGCTACAATCTTGCACTGATGTCTCCCTCTGAGTCCTGCGAGTTGCTGGCACGGGAACTTGGCGGCGTCGCACATCGTGGTAAGGCCGAAAATGCAGCGGATACGCAGGCGGTTTTTAATCTTGCGATTACCACTTATGGCCGTATCGATGCTTGCCTAATTCATGTGGGTAGCCCGCCCAAAGGCGATCTTTTGGTCATTCCAGAGGAAGATTGGGATCGTGCCCATGATTTAATTCTGAAACCGGTCATTCGTTTGGCCAAGCTGCTGACCCCGGTAATGGAAGTGCAGCGCGGCGGTTCGATTGTCAACATCACCACCTTCTCGGCCTTCGAGCCGTCGCTGATCTTCCCCACCTCCAGCGTCTATCGCGTTGCGGTATCCAGCTTTACCAAGCAGTTTTCGGATCGCTATGGTCCGCAAAATATTCGTATGAACTGCCTACTCCCTGGCTTCACCGACAGTCTCAATTTGCCGCGCAAATTTGCGGAGATGTCCGCCCTTGGTCGTTTGGCGCGAGCCGAGGAGCAGGCGAAAGCGGCCGCCTTTCTGCTGAGCGATGACAGCAGTTACATCACTGGCCAATCTCTGCGCGTTGATGGTGGCGTCACCCGGCATATGTAAGGACGATAAAATGCAGGACAAACTGTTTATCAACAACGAATGGGTCGGCGCCGCCTCTGGCGAGATGTTCAATGTTGTGGATCCGTCGAACAACCAGACCGTACATCAGGTTGCCAAAGGTGGACCTGCTGACGTCAACGCCGCAGTCAATGCGGCCCGAGAGGCCTTTGACAACGGCCCATGGCGACAGTTGACTGGTGCCGAACGTGCTATCGTGTTGCGCAAGATGGGCGACGAGATCGCCGCACGTACTGATGAATTAGCCCGGATGGAGGTGCTGGATAACGGCAAGCCTTTGCCTGAGGCGGTATGGGATATCGAAGATACGGCCGGGGTCTTTCACTTTTATGCGGATCTGGCGGAGCGCCTAGACGACGATGCCGAAGAAGAGATCGTGTTGGGGATGGAGGGTTTCACCTCAAAAGCGGTGAAAGAGCCCATTGGCGTTGCGGGTGCGATCATCCCGTGGAACTTCCCGATGCTGATGGCTTCGTGGAAAGTCGCCCCGGCGCTGGCTGCAGGGTGCACGGTTGTACTGAAACCCTCAGAACTTACACCTCTGACAGCACTTGAGTTGGGAGATATCGCGCTGAAGGCAGGTTTACCTAACGGAGCTTTAAACGTCGTGACTGGCCTAGGCCCAGATGCGGGTGCGTCGCTTGCTGAGCATCCGAATGTTGATAAATTGGCCTTTACCGGATCCGTCGTCACTGGGTCAAACATCATGGCAGTGGCGGCGCGAGATGTGAAAGCCATCTCACTTGAACTGGGCGGCAAGTCAGCGCTGGTCGTGTTTGCCGATACGCCCATCGAAGAAGCTATCGAGTGGATCATGTTCGGGATTTTTTGGAACCAGGGGGAGGTTTGCTCGGCTACCTCGCGCGTGCTGATCGAAGAACCGATCTATGACGCGGTAATGGCGAGGCTTGCGGAAGAGGCGAGCAAGATCAAAATCGGTCATGGCTTGGACGATGGCGTATTGCTTGGCCCGCAAATCAACAAGGCACAGCAAAGTAAGATTCTGAACGCGATTGAAAAAGGCAAGGCCGAGGGTGCTCTGCTAGTCTGTGGCGGTGGCGTCCCCAGTGGGTTTGAGCATGGTTGTTATATTGAACCTACTATCTTTGCTAATGCGCCGCTAGATGGGTTAATCTGGAATGAAGAGATTTTTGGGCCCGTTGTCTGCGTGCGTTCTTTCACAACGGAAGCGGAAGCGATTGCGTTGGCCAATGCGTCAGAATTCGGTTTGGCGGCAGCTGTTATGTCCGCCGATACGGAGCGCGCCGAACGCGTTGCGCATGCGTTTCGCGCGGGAATTGTTTGGATCAACTGTTCGCAACCTACCTTCACCGAAGCACCCTGGGGCGGATACAAGAAGTCTGGCATTGGACGAGAATTGGGGGTTTGGGGCCTGAACAACTATCTCGAAACTAAACAGATAACGTCTTATGACAACTCCAAGCCATGGGGTTGGTATATTAAGGGTTAGGGATGCGACTCGGGTTCTTAGGAACAAGGATTATTAATGAAGCGGTTGTGACCGGCCTGTTGGCGTCAGATGTTGATGTCATCTCGATCGGCATTACCAAACGCAGTCGCACGATTTTAGTTCGATGTCTTTGCCGCTGCAAGCGCGGCGATGGGGCCGTGTTTTGGGTTTCTAGATGCCGCCTTGGACTGGATGCAATCCAATGGGAGTGAGCGGTGGACGCGCAACGCTATCTGAGCGGAGTTTTTCCGGGTTAGCGCATACCACGATGGAAGATCGTGACAAACCTTATGAAACGCTGCAGGTCGAGCACTCCATTCCGGCCGGGCTGAAGGCGCAACTGTTCGAGATCTACGCAAAAGCTGTCGGTCTCAAGGCTTTGAGGGTGGCACTGGACAGTGTTATGCAGTGACGGAGCTTTGCTCGCAAAGCATCCGGGGAGATGTAAAATGACCCATCGCCTGCAAGGTAAAACCGTCTTGTTGACAGGGGCCACCGGGTCCATCGGTCAGGCTATTGCCCATCAATTAGCGGCTGTGGATGCGCGTGTTTTGCTGCACTATCACAGCAATGTCGCTCTTGCCGAAGCGCTGGTGGCGCAGATTGGGCGAGAGGCTATTGCACTTTCGGTCGATCTGTCCGATCCACTGGGGCCAAACGCGTTGTGGGAAGCCGCTGAAGCTCAAGTGGGACGCATCCACGCATTAATTAACAGTGCCGGCGTTCTCACGGTGTCATCCGTGGATGACCCTTTGGAGGAATGGCATCGGGTTTGGCATAGTGATCTTCAGCTCAACCTGATGGCTGCTGCCGATCTGAGCCGTGCAGCGATCCGACATTTCCGAGCGCAAGGCGGCGGGCGGATCATTAACATAGCCTCGCGTGCAGGGCAGGGTGGTTACCGTGCCGAGGCGATGTCTTACGGCGCAACCAAAGCGGCCATCATTAATATGACACAAAGTATCGCACGCGGTTTTGCTGCTGACGGGATTACGGCTGTGGCTATTGCGCCGGGTTGGGTGCGTAGCAAGATGTCCGACGATTATATCTGCAAGCATGGCGAGGCGGCGGCTCTTTCGGACATCCCAGCAGGTCAGATGACTGAGCCGGAAGAACTAGCCGAGTTGGTGGCGTTCGCATTACGACCGTCGCAGAAATCGCTCACCGGGGCCGTTCTGGATATAAATAGTGCAAGTCAGATGAGGTCGTGATGACGCGATTTACGGGAAAATCGGTTGTAGTCACCGGCGGGGCCGGTGGTATCGGCAGTGCGATTTGCCAACGCTTTGCGTCCGAAGGCGCATTAGTTTGCGTCGCAGACGCCGATTTTGCAGGGGTGCAGACGGTCGCGGAGAACATACAGGCCACTGGAGGTCAGGCGGAAGCTCACGCATTTAACTTAACCGATCCTGCGGAAATCCGTAGCTTCGTCCGGGATTGGACCAGAACAGGCCGCAAGGTAGATGTGTTATGTAACAATGCCGGGTTGATGCGGCGGGGTGCGCTAATGGAATTGTCGGCTGAGGATTGGAGACAATCTTTTGCTGTTAATGTCGATGCACTGTTCCATATGTGTCAGGCGGTCATCCCTGTGATGCAAGCCCAGGGCGGCGGGGCCATCATCAACACAGCATCGCAATGGGGGATGCACCCGGCGCCCGGCCATATCGCCTACAACACCACCAAGGCTGCCGTCGTGGCCTTCACCCAAAACCTTGCCCGCGATTATGCTCCTGCCAACATTCGCGTGAATGGTGTGGCACCGGGCGAGGTTCGAACGCCGATGCTGGAAAGCTATTTGGCGAGGTCAGGCCGTTGTCTCGAAGACTTAAACGCACTGGTACCTTATGGCCGAATTGGCGAGCCTGCTGAGATAGCTGCTCTCGTCGCATTCATGGCCTCAAACGAGGCGAGATACCTCTGCGGCTCTGTGGTGGAAATTACTGGTGCCCAGGCTGTGGCTTAAAAAACTGAAAGGACGATAATGCGCTGGTGTAGAACTTTACAAACGGTCGATGTGCATTGTGCTGGCGAAATCGGTCGTGTCGTGACTGGCGGGGTGCTGGACATTCCGGGAGCGACCATGGCCGACAAGTTGGATCATCTGAACACAGTAGATGATAGCTTGCGCCAGCTGCTGTGCTCAGAGCCGCGTTCGGCTCCGGCGGGATCTTTTTGTTTACTGGTGCCTGCCTGTGATCCGGCCGCCGCCGTTGGGCTCATTGTCCTGCAACCAGATCAAGCCCATGCCATGTCAGGCTCGAATGCCATGTGTACGGTGACTGCTTTGCTTGAGACCGGGGCGATCCCGATGACGGAACCTGAGACTATAGTGACGTTGGATACGGCCGCCGGCCTAGTTCGGGCGCGAGCCAGTTGCATAGATGGTCGGGTGAAGGGAGTATCACTGGATATGCCGCCGTCCTTTGTTACCAAGAAGGATAGCGTAATCGCGACCCCAAATTGGGGAAAGATCCGTTATGACTTGTGTTTTGGCGGCGTCTTCTATGCACTGGTGGATGTAGATCAAATCGGGTTGTCGATCACTCCCGACCATTCGCGTGACCTTGCCACGCACGGCGTTGCCCTACGCAACATGATCGCTGAAACCGAAAAGGCACCGCACCCAGTCACGCCGGCCCTGAACGGTTTGGCCTATGTCATGTTCCGGTCAATTGAACCGGATGGCGCGGTACGGACCTGCACAACCTTGCGTCCAGGGCGGGTCGACAGATCGCCCTGCGGCACGGGATCGAACGCCAACATGGCCGTGCGTTATGCGGCGGGGCTAGCCATGCCCGGAGACATAGTCGTGTCGCGCTCCATTATCGGCAGCGAGTTTGCCACGGAACTCTTGGATATCACCAATGTCGGAACATATCAAGCGACCCAAACCCGGGTATCAGGTCGGTGCTGGATCTATGGCTTCAGTCAGCTTGGGTTGGATCCAAGCGACCCCTTTCCCAGAGGTTTCCGATTGTCGGACACCTGGGGCGGCTAGCCTCAAGAGTGGCATCCAATAGAAGATACTTTCGGTGTGTAAGGCGACGTTGCGCGTTAAACCGTGTGGCATTGAACGCGATCCTCAAGATTGGTCAGAATTCGAATTTGGGCCTGCCAGCAAACATATATGTGGGATATTGATCACCTTAAGCGTATTACATGAGACGCAATTTTAGCACTACCGCCGGCAGTATGTGTTCGGGGCGTTACTCCGAAGGGTGATCAAATTGCCATATGTGTCACCTAAACGCGCAGCCCCATTGATAGTGTTATTTGCTACAAAATTGGTGCCTCGTCTCCATACCTAAGTGCAAATACGCCAAGGCGAATTGAAGAGACTGAATTGAACATCAATGTAATTCAGCCGGGAACTCCTGAGGAAGTGATGTTTAATATCTTCAGCAGGATTAACACTGGAGGACTGTCCATGAACAATCAAGAAATACGACATGCTTTCAACGCAGTTCCGGTTCGTGAATTTCTCAAGGACTTAGTATCAACGGAAGAATTTCTAAGTGCGACTAAAAGAAGTGTGACTGATAAACGAATGTTCGCACGTGAATGTGCTTTGAGATTTTTGGCATTTTTCCTCGTAGAATGGCGCGAGTATAAAAATAATGATTTAGGCGGATTTCTAAATGCAACGATGAAAAAGATTAACGAGCTGGATGGAGATCAGCCAGCGGAATTGAAGTCTATTTTCCAAAATTCAGTGATCGCGTCACGGCGTGTGTTAGGTGATGATGCCTTTAGGAAGCGTTACCATGAGGGTGCACCTAGGAGCCCTATCAGCAAAGTTCTTTTTGAGACTTGGTCCGTTGCCCTAGCAAAACTGGAAAAAAGGATATCAATTATTTGGTTGATCGTAGCAGTATGATTCGTCAGACATTTTCCGAAACTCTTAATCAGGATCAAGATTTTGAAGTCTCAATATCCTACTCAACTGGTGTTCCCGCTTGAGTTCATAAGCGCTTCTTGAAGATTGAGGGACTCATTGAAGGATTGCTTGTCAATGCATAGTACTGCACTTTATGCGCTTGAACTTCGCAATTTCAAGTGCTTTCGCGAACAACGCATCAAGTTTGGGATGCTTACAGTGCTTTCTGGGTTGAACGGAGTAGGAAAAAGTAGCGTTATCCAAGCACTCTTGCTTCTTCGTCAGTCGTTTTCTGAAAGCCCCACGCAAGAGCGTTTGCAACTATCTGGCGACTTGGTCGGCTTGGGTACGGGGCAAGACGTCTTGTTCGACTTGGCTGATGAAGACAAATTAACTTTTATTCTCGAATTTGCGGGTGGTCGCAGAGATGAGTATGCTTTTAGCTACTCTCGTAAGGTGGTCGACTTTCACCTGAATGCAAAACTAGTCATGTCGAAAGGTCCAAAAGGGAAGCCTTTAAGAACGCGAGTGACGGCAGGGTAGAAATGTTAGGCGAGAACAAGGAATACGACACGGCTCGTACAAAAAATAGCTTTTTGGATGCGACTGGTTTTCAATATCTCGCCCGCAGAGCGATATGGCCCGTGAAAATCACTGCCGTGGTTAGAACAACAAGTGTCTATGAAGTCTCTTGGTGTGCAAGGGGAGCACGTGTTGGCATTTTTGGCTGAGTATGGAGCTACAAAACTTTGCGAGGGTGACCCAAGAATCAAAGACAGTGAGAGAACCCAAACAATTGAAGGCCAAGTATCTGCATGGCTCCAAGAAACAAGCCCATGAGTGAATTTAGAAATTTCCGAGATGCGGGAAATTGATGCGTTAGCCGCGCGTTATTTCTTCAGTCGATTTGGTGACGCTAGTTCCGTGCCTTTTCGGGCGACAAATATCGGCTCTAGTATTTCCTATGCTCTGCCTGTGCTAACCACTCTGATCGGTGCCCGGGCAGGTGAAGTGGTTATCATAGAGAATCCACAGGCACATTTGCATCCGCGTGGGCAGACGAAGATGGGCGAACTCGCAGTTTGTGCCGCAACTGCGGGGGTGCAAGTAGTGATTGAGACTCACAGTGATCACCTTTTGGATGGGGTTCGGCTCAGTGTGCGTCGAGGCAAGGCCGCAAGTGAACTAACGAGAATTCATTTCTTTACGCGAGGTGGTGCGGAGAGTCATGCTGTGAGTCCGAAGCTACTGAGCGATGGCAGCTTAACCGACTGGCCTAAGGGATTCTTCGATGAAAGGGATGAGAACCTCTTGAGCCTATTAAGTCCCGTTGATTGAGAGATGCGTGAGGCGGTATTAAATGGTGTGGGGCTGTCGGTACAGTTCTCCGGTCCAAACGAAGCTCTGAATGCGTTGGACAGCGTTACTGCTGGCTTGATAATGCTGGCAAAATACAAGCAAATTTATCGCCACCTTTGGATGCAGAAACCCCCATGTCAGATTGCCGTTTGCTATGGGATGAGCTTGTATGACCTTTTCCAAAAGTATTTAGGCAGGAGCAAGGATAAGGCTCGCTTCATGTTGGGAATGGTAACGAAGTATCCCGTCGAGGACGGGATCGAAGATGGCGCTTTGCCGGATTATTTGGAGACTGAGATTGAAGGCTTGAGCAATTGTGAGGAACTGCTGTGGTGCGCCATATCGGGCACGAAGATCTTAGTCAGCCTAACACCGCGTGAGTCATGGCGCCGAAATCCACTTTCGTTTCGCCTTATTCGCAGCGGGGATCATTTAGAAACCGTCGACATTGAAAACATATTTTCAGAAGAGAGTGCACAAAATACTGTCTATCGTTTGAATAAACTGGAACTTTCAATTAAATCGCCGAGAAAACTTTGGCGGAGTTGAAGTATATTGTTCCCGAATTTGCTTTTTGGGAAAGACGTGGAAAGGCAATTACACGTATTGAGTGCCGACCTTTTCAGGGATGCGGTAGGCAGATTGACCGAATTAGATAGAACTGCATCGGAGTGGAAAACATCGGCCAATCCAAATCCGACCTATCTCTCTAAAGTCACTGCGGAGTCTGTTGCAACGATGCAACGGCATGGTCAAGAAAGAGTTTTCTGTTCGAGTTTAGGACGAAGAGAGGCGCACGAAAAGCACGCCCGTATACGGGAGTATGCCGAATTCACTTCCGTGAAATCCCGGATCAGTCAAAAATCGAAGTCGGGTATGTCGGTAGGTATTTGCTTATCGTGTTGATGGACTGACGTGTAACAATTTGAATATGAAATGTGCTTTAGCATTGTGACATCATTACATTAGTGGATAGAGAGATTTTAATTGATTCGTGCATTATAGGTTTGGAACCGCCAGTCGAAGGATTCTTGGTTAGCGTTGTGTTGGTTCTGCCAGTTATTTATCATCATTGTCTCCCGATCCGGAGTGCGTTGGTGCGAGCATTGTCGGTTTGGAGCGTAGGTCTGCCAAGAGTTTCCAAAGGAATATAGCAAGCAGATAAACCATCATCGAATTTATTCGAGCCTTGAAAAATAATGACCCTGCTCACCCAAATTTACCGCTCACGTCTCAGGCTTCTAAGACGGCGATTCAAAGTGTGGGAGATTTTGGGGAGGTCACAAGGTTCAAGAGGGTGCGGTTGATGCGACCACCTCGTTTTTGGAACAGACCGCCGGGCGACCTAGCTTGGCAATCAAAGTTACTAGCCCCGCTCGGTGTTCTATATGGTTATCTTGTTGCCCGACGACTTGCGCACGGCTCCCCCACTCGAATGGCTTTGCCCGTTATTTGCGTTGGCAACATTAATGTTGGCGGCGTTGGCAAAACCCCCGCAGTAATCTGGCTAGCGGAACGATTGGCCGCTGCGGGTCACACGCCGCACGTGATTTCGACTGGATATGGTGGTTCACTAGCAGGCCCAGTGCCGGTTAATCCAAAAATCCACCGCGTCGATCAAGTCGGCGATGAACCACTATTGATCGCGGCATTCAGCGAGGTTTGGGTGGCAAAAAATCGAGTTGCGGCCGCGAGGTCAGCACAAGCGGCGGGGGCTACTGCCCTCATTCTCGACGACGGTCACCAGGACCCAAGTCTCGTTAAAGACATTTCTATTGTCGTCGTTGATTCTGCTCTAGGTTTTGGGAATCAATGCTGTTTGCCCGCGGGTCCTCTGCGAGAGCCTGTCGAAGTCGGGCTCGCTAGAGCCGACCTTGTCCTTAAGGTCGGTAGTAGCTTAACGCATAAACTGCAAGAAAACATACCACAAACCATTCCATCTTTCGCAGCAGAACTACACGCTCTTGATACGGGAATGGATTGGTCGAAGGCCCGAGTGATCGCGTTTGCTGGAATCGGAAATCCAGAAAAATTCTTTGCGACAATACGTCGTCTCGGAGGTCATATTATTCATACGGAAGCGCTCGACGATCATCAGCCCCTCTCGGAAACACTCCTGTCGCGTCTGCTATCGCAAGCCAAGAAGCTTAACGCGCAACTTGTCACGACAGAAAAGGACGCCGTTCGGCTCCCAAAGAAATTCCGTTCAAGAGTAATTACCGTACCGGTTCGATTGAGGGTGGACGACGAGAAAAGATTCCAAGACCTGCTTGTCTCAATTGCCCCCGCTCTCAAACAATGACGGGTTCACCGAAATTGATTGCCTAAACGTTCTACGACTCGGGATTTCCGTTGGTGACCTTGACGGGATACTGCCCGAGCACTTAGCTATTGTTCACGCCCCATGAAAAAGGGTAATTTCGCCCGATGGTACCGATTTTGACTAAATTTGGCTTATTTGGCGGTAGTCGCTAATTGGCCGGCAAACCGATCAGAAGAGTAAGGATAGCAATGCCGCCACCGATTGCGGCAATAGTGATAGCAATCTGGGCAATACCGAAGCCGATTGTCCAGCGTTGATTGTCCTTATCGCGCTCGGCCATCTTCTCTGCTAAATGCGATATGTCGGTGCGGTATTCCGCTTGCTGTTTATCTATGGCGCCCGCGAGCGCTGTCAGTTTGGTATCAATTCGAGATTCCATTGCTTCTTACTCCGCTCTGATTGCCTTCAACTCGCCGCGCATCTCGGCAATGGTGAGGGCGTTGTCGCGCTCAATGTTCGGAACTTCATCGGGTTTGAGATGGGGTTGTCTTTTCGGGGTTTTTGTGGCATTATCCGATCAATCGAATGAACATAAACCGACCGCTAGGCTGACAGGCCAATGATGCGGTCGGTTTTTCGATTACCACTCCCCATAGTTTTATACAAGCATTGATGCCGTGCACTGGAGAGCACCGAACACCTCGCGGACCCCGCCCGGCGAACCTAACCCCGTTCTGACCAGACGTAGTGTATGGCTGACTAAGCCAAGCGGGAATACGGCGAGACGATCCAAGAGGCATTTCAGCAGCATGGATTCGTAGTGCAAGATTGGTCTTCCGCGCCGTCGATAAGTGAGATCACGGCGGCGGTTTTCGGAATTGTCTTAGGCGAAAATAAGCAAAAACACCCGAATTGTGCCAAAAAACAGGTCTCTACGTTTGAGTTCGCGGCTAATTGGTCACGAACTCAACGCTAGAGCATCGGTTTTGAGGCATTTTCAGAAATTTTGGTTGTTTTGGCGGTAGCTGCTAGCCGAGCCACAACCCGAGAATTGTCACCGCGAGTCCGATCATTCCAGCGACGACGAGTATCAACCGCGTCTCACGCTGTGCGGTTTCCTTATCGCGCTTGGTCGCGTCCTCCCGAAGACAACCCAGTTCCTCGGTAAGCCGAACTTCAATCCGACTTTCCATTGCTTCGTTCTCCTATCTGATTGCCTTGAGTTCGCCCCTATATTTACTTTTAAATCGCGTGCGTTGTATCACTTGCCCAACCTGTATTAAGTTTAATCGTCAGGAAATTTGTCGCAGTCAATTGCGCAAGGCTATCTATCATCCTTTAAGGCGGCAAAATTTGGAACTGGGTGGCTTGAAATAGCCGGGAATACGTCGAACACCGAGGGGGTTTCAGCGGTTAAATTTCGCTTCTTGCTGTCGCAAACGAAACCTTAACCCGTCACCGATAAAATGAAAAAAAGTCTACTGTGTATCGGATTTGGTTATTGCGCCAGCGCGGCTGCCCGGCTGGTTTTGTCGGACGGTTGGTCTGTTTTCGGAACGGCCCGCAAAGAAACGAGTTTTACAATGATCCGAGAAACCGGCACCTTGCCCGTTACGTTTCCAAGCGCTCACTTGCGCGAGGTGATTAGGCAAACCTCGCATTTATTGCTATCGGCAGCACCAATACCTGCCGGTGATCCAGTTTTGTTGGAACTTTACGATGCCATCAAGTCACGAGCCTCCGAATTTGATTGGGTTGGCTATCTTTCGACAACTGGGGTGTATGGAAACCATGACGGCGGGTGGGTGGATGAAACAACCCCGACTGCACCGACATCTGAGCGCGCAGAGCAGCGGCGATGTGCCGAGACGGAGTGGCATTCGATACCAGATTTACCCGTGCACATTTTCCGCCTAGCTGGAATTTATGGACCGGATCGTAACCCATTCAACCGATTACGAAACGGCACCGCACAACGAGTAATCAAGCCACACCAACAATTCAACCGTGTTCATGTTGACGACATCGCAGCGGTGTTGGTTGCGTCAATGAAGCGACCAAGTCCGACCGCCATTTATAATGTGTGCGACGATGAACCAGCACCCCCGCAGGATGTCATCGAATACGCCGCAAGGCTGATTAACCTGCCCGTGCCACCGGACATTCCTTTTTCGGAAGCTAACTTGTCAGCGATGGCGAAATCCTTCTTTGCCGATAACAAGAGGGTACGTAATGACAAAACGAAGCGCGAACTTGGCGTTACGCTCAAGCATCCCAACTATCGCATTGGATTACGGAGTATCCTGGGAAACGACCGCTAGTTTGGAAGGAACTGCAAGGTCAATTTGAAGCCGGTTTGCGGCGAACATCACCGCGGGCTTTGGTGTTTTTTTCGTCGGCCATTTGATCGTGATTCGTAAATCGACGACCTTGCCAGCGAATTAAGCAGATCATGCCTGCTCCGCTCGATTCTTAGCGATTTTTTGGGACAGTCTGTGGGCAACGGATTCTTGATCAAAATCTTGCTTGCAATAATTCACAGAAACGGCATGCTATACTCATCCCAACGAGATTGTTTGCAAGCCAAACGGCGTCGGGTTGATTAAAGTGCTTGATGAATTTTGGAGGACATCATGACGCAGACAATGGAAGCGAGTACCTCGCAAGATCCAAAGTTTCAGACAGAATTTGAAATTGGGCAAGACAATATCCGCCCGTTGGGTCTGGATATTCATAATCCAGTTTTTTTGATTTCTAGTCTATTAATTATCGCATTCGTCCTACTGGCGCTCGCTAACCAAGATGCATCGGCGGCATTTTTTGGTTGGTTGCGGCCATTCTTAACGAGTGAGTTTGACTGGTTTCTCGTGATTGCAATCGACATCATGCTGTTGTTTTGCCTCGCACTTATATTCCTTCCCGTCGGATCAGTGCGGATCGGGGGAAAGGATGCTCGGCCAGACTATTCCTATGCGGGCTGGATCGCGATGATGTTTGCGGCTGGTATAGGCATTGGGCTACTTTTCTTTGGCGTGCTAGAACCGACATACTACAACTTCTCTGAAGGCGGAAACGCACGGCCGCTCAATATTGATATCACTCAGCCGGGCAATGAGTATATCGGGATTGTCGGAACCATTCATCACTGGGGCCTTGGCGGCTGGTGTGTGTATGCTGTTGTCGGATTGACGCTGGCAATCTTTGCCTACAACAAGGGCATGCCGATGACACTGCGTTCGGCCTTCTACCCACTTCTTGGCGAACGCGTTTGGGGTTGGTGGGGTCATGCAATTGATACGCTAGCTGTTTTCGCAACGCTGTTCGGACTGACGACTTCACTAGGGCTCGGCGCACAACAGGTGGCTTTTGGTCTCAATGAAGTGTTTGGTATTGAAACTAGCAATACGGTGGTTGTCCTGTTGATTATTGGAATCACCGCTATTGCGCTCGGTTCGGTTTTACTAGGGATGGATAAGGGCGTTAAACGGTTATCCGAGATCAATATGTTAATGGCGGTCGCGCTGTTTATTTTTGTATTCTTCGTGACTGGCGCTGTTACGGCGATTACTCGCTACTTTGGTGTGATGGTTGATTATGTGACGTTGTTGCCTGCCTTGTCGAATCCCTTTGGCCGCGAGGATACCAGTTTCTTTCACGGTTGGACGACGTTTTACTGGGCTTGGTGGATCGCTTGGTCGCCGTTCGTCGGAATGTTTATTGCTCGGATTTCAAGAGGGCGGACGGTACGCGAATTCGTCTTGTGTGCGTTGATTGCGCCAACATTGGTTTGCGCCCTGTGGATGTCGACATTTGGCGGGGCGGCAATTGATATGTTGAATGTGGGCGGCGCAGAGGGCGTTCGGGCGACTGTGATTGAGAGTTATAAACCGGAGGGGGCACTGTTCGGGTTTCTCAAGGAATTGCCCCTCTATAGTATCGTTGCACCCATTGCTCTGGTATTAATTGTGATCTTCTTTGTTACGTCATCCGATAGCGGCAGCCTAGTCATTGACACCATTACGGCTGGCGGCAAGATGGATGCGCCGGTGTCACAGCGAGTCTTTTGGTGCACGCTTGAGGGATTAGTTGCGATTGCTCTGCTTCTTGGTGGCGGGCTTGCTGCGCTCCAAGGAGCGGCGGTCTCTACTGGTATTCCGTTCACGATTGTGGTGCTACTGATGTGCTGGTGCGTCTATGCGGCACTGCGCACCGAGGAACGCTGAAAAGAGATACAGGAGAGGTGATTGGCTGCGGTCAATCACCTCGAAATTTTGCTCGTATTGTCAGTCCAATCCTAATACATTTGGTGCGGTCTATACCATTGACAAGCTGTGGCCGCAGTTCGGTGGCTTCGGTCTTCGGTTCGCTTGACGAATGCGTCGCGGCCATTGGCGGTACAAAAGAATGATGTTGATGAATTTTGTCAACAGATTCGCCATCACATTCATTGCCATTATGAGGATTACTGTGCGGTGGCGCATCGGGATTCGAGCACCCCGTCTGTATAGAAGAAAGCAGGCAAAGATGAGTCGTTCTTATGGTGAAGTCATTGATTTATTCTGTGGAATAGGTGGGTTTCGTTAAGGCCTTAAACAAGCAGGTTTTGATGTGGCTGAACGTTGTCAATTTGCTTTTGAAACAAACAACCAAGCACCTTTCATGACACAGAATGTTTTTGAGGCCATTTTCCATTACTTTTAATTGGTTTTCGGCCATGTCAGCCTTTTTCATCTTATTCGTAGCGCACTCACCGTGCGGATGATTGTGTTCATTGAATGGAATATTTCATTCAATGTGCTGACGCGATTTCTCCAGACGTTATTCTCATTCAAAATGTTTCGACGGTCATGATTGGAAAATATCATTCTATGATGACATACAATCTCGTATGAACCACCAAACAGAATCCTTTAAAGGGATGAGGTTGTGGAGTGGATAAGTTGCCGGTTTTTCCCTGTGGATAACTCTTACGTTGTCGACACCTCTTTTTTTGGTAGGTTCGGGAGTGGCAATGTAACCGTCGGCCGTGGCCGACGGTTACATTGCGAAATCGTCATTGACGGCATCGCTGGATGAGTTGGATCGTTTTAATCTCGGACTGAAGGTCCGTTGTTTAGCTTGATCGGCTCATCCGCCCATTCATCTCCCGGGACCTGAATGGATGCCTGGATATTCAGCACCGCATGATCGCGAGATTAGGAACGGGAGACCATAATGACGACGATACTCGCTGGCATTGATGTCAGCAAGGCGGCTCTTTTTCTGCACGTTGCGGGCCGCGATTGCACGGTCGGGAACGACCGCAATGGTTATCGCAAAATTGATTGATTACGCCGTCAAGCGGGAGCGACCCGGGTCATCTTGGAAGCCACGGGTCGCTATCATCGCAGCCTAGTCGCTTCCCGGCTGTCACGCGGGTACGCGGTCTCGGTGCTCATCCCGCGCCAAGCACGGGACTTTGCGAAGGCAATGGGCCAGTTGGCGAAGACTGATCGCGTCGATGCCCAGATACTGGGGCCGTTGGCAAAGCCTTTCCAGAGACGCCACTAGCGCTACCAGAAGCACCCGAGATTGCCGCTGTGCGGGATCTCTTGGTACCGCGTTCCCTACGGGTGCAACAGGCGGCAACGATAACGATGCAATCCCAAGCGATTGCCCACGACTGTTGACTGTTCACCAGGCATTGCTTGAGCAGATCGCCGGCTATGCGGCTGAGATCAAAACTCATTACGCGTTCGCAGACCTTGGCAACACGCGATGAGATCCGGCAATCAGTGCCCGGTATTGGGCCCGTTAATGCCGCAAGCCTCGTCGCTTGGATGCCCGAACTTGGCAGCATCGGACCGCGGCAAGCGGCGTCTTTGTTAGGCGTCGCTCCCGTCGCACGCAACAGCGGGCGGTTGTCAGGCAGTCGTCATATTGCTGGCGGCCGGCGTCGACCACGAAACCTAGAGTATATGGCTGCCATGACGGTCTGTTTGCACAATGCTGACTTACAGGAATGGTATCAACGCCTTCGACATAGTGGTAAGCCCCATCAAGTGGCTCTGGTCGCCGTCATGCGCAAATTAATCGTGCTTGCGAATACTTTGCTTCGTGAGAACCGTTATGGGAGGACCGAACGATAACCGTCGCCTAACGGCCGTCAACGCGGTCCTTCGCCGACTCTCTGCGGGTGGATAACCCGATGGAAAACGCATGGATAACCCAAATTTCGACCCCCAAAAAAATGCCAAAAACAACAAAATTTTGCTTGACCGTAGACATAGATGCTCAAGAGTATGATAAAAAAGAGGTCAGTGCGTTTACGGTGGATGATCTGAATATATCCTGGACAGTTGATCCATCCATTATCGATATTCTACAGGGGTTTCGAGCTTGACAGCATATGAGTGCCCGCGATATTCTTTCACAGATATACGCGCTTCGCGGGGGGCTTAACATCAGTATGAAAGGTGTTGATATTGATGTTCCCCGTTTTTTCCGCCGGATTGGGATCACATAGAAAGTTTCTTGGGTCCGTGACCGTAAGAAACCAGCGATCAAAATAGACGAACTCTAAGTCTCGGGTTTCGGTAGAAGTTTGATCGCGGTTTCAAGAACTGGCAGTGTGGACTTATCTTTTGGAGATTATATCCTTTGCAAAAATCTCCCGGTGAAAAGCGGGCGATCCGAAGACCGCCCGGTGTGTGTCTGTTGAGTGCGTTAGCTCCTACCGCCACCCGAACACGTTAGAGTATTATTGTTCCAAGTTCCGCCGCCCGAGATGCAAGCCGTTCGCGTTGAAACGCAGGCCGAGTAGCCTCCCGCAAAGAAGGGCTGTAAGCATCCGGTGAAGTAGCCCGTTGGACTGGCGGCGGGCGGGTTCGGATCGGCGGGGGTTTTGAACCAGGCTCGCGTTATTGGCAGATT
>JAPORY010000049.1 GCA_026709985.1 Aestuariivita sp.
CTATTTGTACTGTCTTCCTGACATGTATTGCCAGCGCAGTTATTCGTTAGCGCAATTGGGTTAATAGGACCGAATTCGGCCGTTGGCACGCCCTGAGCCGCGGCGGGTCCGGCCATCACCATCGCCGCCAGCGCGGTGGCCAGAAGGTTACCTAAATTTTTTTTGGGGGGGGGCAATTGGTTTCATTAGAGATCTCCAACTTGGAATAATTAAGCGTGTTCCATAGAGTGATAATAGGCGCCCTGCACAAAAATGTCAATGTTAATTTACCCCTCAAGGCAGATCGACGCTATTTCTTGTCGCTTTTTGTTGATACGGTGGCCTATCGTGTTGCCCGTGCGCGAGGCTTTGCCCGAAGATCGACCCCGGTCCCAACCCGTTAGATGTTTTTTGGGTCGGCGGGCACAAAAATGACTGGCGGGTCATTTTTGCTGACATTCCGGAATTGGATCGCCTAAGCACCCAGCATGATGGCTCAAAATTCCAAGACTGCTTCGATTTCAGACACCATCTCAGAGGGCTTTGCTTTGTCCAAGGTCGCGGTGCGTTTAGTCTAGCCGACCGAGCGGCCGCGGTTTGATGCGTTGCTGAATTAACCTCATTACCTAGGATTCCGGCGGCTGGCGGGCCGGGGATCGCGCGATGTCGCAACCGTTAAGGGAGATTGACTTGGCAACGGGGCAGAACGGCGCGTTCAAATGTCGCCCGCGAGAGCGGTAGATTCGTTGGTAGCAACAGCAGCCGTTTGACCGCTTAGATCTGATTGCGAACACCATACGGTTGCCAGCATCCCCACGATCCAGGGGTTGGCGGAACGGTCGAATATGAAGGGCTGTATCGCGACCGCCGTGTTTGCCCAATCGCTGACGCCAGAGCAATGGCCAGCCGTAGGCGCTTGGCGAGATCCGAAGACTGGCCGGTATCGCGTGGTTTCTATATCCACCCTTACCGGGTGTTGCAATCGATTGACCCAGTGGCCCTCAAAGACGTTGTCCATCGTTGGACACGATCCCGCCTCCCACTGGCCAAAGCCCTAGCGGCAGATCGCCAGTGTATCCGCACCGGTACGCAGTTTGAGATTGGTCGCACGTTGTAGAATGATTGAGCTTTGCAGAGTTTGGCGCCTCAATCTGAAGATGAACTGCATAACCATTGCGGAATGATGTCACGATCAATCATGTCTTCAATAGATGGTCTCGGCCGAACAACCGCATAGTTTTTTCCGTTGACTAAAACTTCGGGGATCAGGGGACGAGAGTTATACTCACTGGCCATCACCGCGCCGTAGGCACCAGTGGAACGAAAGGCGACTAAATCTCCCGAGCATAAAGATGGCAATACTCGGTCGCAAGCAAAGGAATCGCTGGTTTCACAAACCGGACCAACGACGTCGTAGCGTATTTCCTCAGCGTGTTCCTCTGGTTGCTGGATCGGAATGATTTCGTGCCAGGCGTTATACATAGCCGGACGCAGGAAGTCATTCATTGCCGCATCAAGCACCAAGAAGTTTTTGGCGTCGGTTGATTTGCATGAAATGACACTCGCCACAAGAATGGCGGCATTGCCGACAATCAATCGACCAGGCTCAACCTGAATCTCACAGTTCAAACGTTTAAAGATGTCCTTAATTAACTTGCCGTACTCCGACGGGTGCGGCGGAGCTTCATCGGATGGTGCATAGGGAATGCCCAACCCTCCGCCCAAATCGAGCCGAGTAATTTCGTGACCATCGCTGCGCAAAACCCCCGTTAATTCCGAGACTTTTCGATAAGCCTTCTCAAAAGGTGCTAGATCCGTAAGTTGACTACCAATGTGAACATCAACGCCGACAATTTTTAGGCCCGGCATTTTCGCCGCACGGGCGTATACTTCGCGCGATTGTGAGATCGGGACTCCAAATTTATTTTCGGCTTTGCCAGTTGAGATCTTGGCATGGGTTTTCGCGTCGACGTCTGGATTGACCCGAATTGTAATTGGCACAGTCAGGCCTTTAGAGGCCGCAATTGTTGAGATAAGTTCTAGCTCCGGTTCCGACTCAACATTAAACTGACGCAGGCCGCCGTCGAGGGCGGTGGCAATTTCCGCTGCAGTCTTCCCAACCCCGGAAAAAACGATTTTCTGGGACGCCACTCCTGCTGCCTGCGCACGTAGATACTCACCGGCCGAGACGACATCCATGCCGGCACCAGCATTGACCAAAGTTCTTAAGATTGCTTGGTTTGATGCGGCTTTAACGGCGTAACAAACAAGATGATCAAGTCCGTCAAGCGCGGTCGTGACGAGACCATAATGTCGTAATAGCGTCGCGGTGGAGTAGAGATAGAAAGGTGTTCCCACAGCATCAGCGATTTCTGATACCGCTACCTCCTCAGCATAGAGTTGACCATTTAGGTAGTTGAAGTGATCCATGTGATCAGGTCCCTGCCCGGCACCTAGCAATGCCCGGTGACATTTTTGGGCTGAATGTCTCGCCACTCATGTCGCTGTAGATCCAGAGCACGGCACCGATAACCTCGCGGAAAGAAGCCTTATTCGGCCTGCCTTTGCGACCTTAGGAACAGGTAGAGCGGTAAACCGCAACTCACGCCAATCCCAAATGTTGCTGGGATTGCTGCCAATCCGATCCAGTTCCGACGGGTTATCGATTCGACCAAAATAAACAAGGTGAGGGTGATCGCGGCGATCGTCAAATCCCAAACGAGGCCGCTGGTAGCGGCATTGACGTGCCAGGCATTAAGCATCGCGACAAAGTCATAACCATTGGCCATTAGCCATGGAAAAAAGTAAGACATCGGATGGATCGCGCCCCAGGCCGCGAGGATCAGATAAAGCCAGCGCAGTCGCAACATTATCGCGCACTCCTTAAACTAAGGGCGGCGGGCGCCGAACGGGTCGCTGAGTGTAAATTAATCACCATGCCGCCGCGAGCATCACCGGTGACGGAGACTCCTGGACTACCATCCTTAGAAAGCGGTTGCCTCGGTTCACCATCAATGCCGCAAGCTGAGACCAGCAGGAGGTTTATTCCGAAAATTAACGAAACCACAGTCTTTATCATTTGTTGGTCCTCCCCGCCGATCTTTGCGACATTATCTGAGATGAGGAAATTAACGCCTGCGCGAATGTCGTAGGTTGCTGCGCTATAATATCAAGCAATCATTGGTACCCTATTTTACGAGCGAGAAGCTGTTGCCTTTAGAGTTGGCGAACGAGAGATAAGAAATTCGACTATTCATCTGTGAGCATTTTCTCCCATCGTTCGATTTGTTCACGCACTCGAACTGGAGCGGTACCGCCATATGACATGCGTGAATTTACCGAGTTCTCGACAGTCAAGGCGTCGAAGATATCTTCGGTAATTTCTTTATGCACTGAGCGCATCTCAGCGAGTGATAGGTCTGATAAGTCGCATTCTTTGCTTTCAGCAAGGGCGACAAGGTGTCCGGTAATGTGATGCGCCTGTCGAAACGGGAGATCAAGAGTGCGAACTAACCAGTCGGCTAAATCTGTCGCGGTTGCAAAGACGGTACCGGCCGCGGTTGCAAGGGCGTGTTGGTTCACACTCATATCGTGCAGAATTCCCGCCATCGCCGCAAGTGCGAGTGCCCAATTGTCAGCGGCGTCAAAGACTTGTTCTTTATCCTCTTGCATATCTTTCGAATAGGCGAGCGGTAACCCCTTCATGACGACCATCAACCCAACGGTAGCTCCGAGAATGCGGCCGACCTTAGCTCGAATGAGTTCTGCAGCATCGGGATTTCTCTTTTGTGGCATGATTGAAGATCCGGTCGAGAAATGATCCCCTAGAGTCACAAAACGAAATTGAGCTGATGACCAAATTACAAGTTCTTCTGCGAGTCGGCTGAGGTGCATGGCGCTAATGCTGGCAATTGCGAGGTACTCAAGCGCAAAGTCGCGGTCGCTAACGGCATCAATTGAATTGGCATTAGGACACGAAAATCCAAGCGCTGCAGCGGTTGTGTGACGATCAATCGGATATGAGGTTCCCGCGAGAGCTGCCGCGCCAAGCGGGCATTCATTCATTCGCACGCACGCATCTTGGACTCGCGAGAGATCTCGACCAAACATCTCGACATAGGCCATCATATGATGGCCCCAAGTTATGGGTTGGGCCGACTGTAGGTGCGTAAATCCTGGCATGACCCAGTTAGCCCCGACGCGAGCTTGTTCTAACAGGGAACAAATGACCGTGCGAATCGCTGCATCGGCAGATTCAAGTGCTTCGCGTACCCATAATTTGAAATCGGTAGCAACTTGATCATTGCGTGAGCGTGCCGTGTGTAGCTTGCCAGCAACCTCACCAATGAGATCTTGCAGACGTGCCTCGACATTCATGTGAATATCTTCGAGTTCTGCCGAGAATTTGAACTCACCGCGACTGATTTCTGACAGGATGGTCGTAAGTCCTTGCTGGATAGATTGGCTGTCGTGATCTGAAATGATACCTTGCGCCGCCAACATTGTCACATGTGCAATTGAGCCGCGGATATCTTGTTCAGCCAGACGCTGATCGAACGCAATTGATGCATTCAGGGTTTCCATGATCGGAGCAGGTTTTGCTGCGAAGCGTCCGCCCCACATCTGGTTTGTCCCGTCCTTGGTCATTCATGGGCCCTCTGAGCATTGATCACACGTATCGCTGCGTTTTGCTGTACACGGTGTTAGCGATCGGTGCAAATGCGAATGGCTCCCTATAGCGGTATCGCGCATCACGATAGTGATAATGGTCACTGCAAATTGTTTGCATAGGGTTTTTAACTGTGATAGTGATACCTCTGTCTGACGCCTTTTTTTCAACAGTAGAAACAAACAGATGAATCTTGATGGAGCCCAAAACGCCCAAGTCGGAATACTTAAAGACCTTTTTCAGTTTCAAGAAAATCGGGCATACGGAGACGGTCCACGAGCTTATGTCGATCCTGAATCCGAAGAGTTCACCGAAATTCAAGATCCAACAGAGATTATGATCGTGACCACCCAAGCGGACATAACATCGCCACGGGGTGTTCGGTCACGACTCGAATCGACAATGTCCAAACCCGCCAACAATATTGCTATCGGAGTTTCTGCCAGCGATAACTCTTCTGAAAACCACTACTTGCTTGCGATTTACCAAGACCACAATCTTAAGCATGGGGGCTTGCTAAGTCAGCTTGATGACAGGTACGGAAACGAAATCCGCATAATCTACTCCGGCCGACCGCGCACATTCCCGGCTTGGCACAAGCAAGCGGCCAATCCGCTGCGGCCTGGTGCCAGTTTGGGCCATCCAAAGATCAGTGCCGGCACGCTTGGTGGCTTTGTTAAAGAAAGAGGAAAATCCGGCAGGCTTGGCGTTCTTTCAAACAATCACGTCCTCGCAAATGGCAATGCGGCGCAGATTGGTGACAAAATCTATCAGCCTGGTTCCATCGACGGTGGAACCAACGCCCATGTCGTCGCCACCCTCGTCGCCTACAAACAGATATTCTTCGGTGGCATTCCCAATACCACCGACTGTGCCTAGGCCAAACTCACAAATGCGCGCCAGCACAAACCCGCTGACATAGTTGACAGTGTTGGGCAGACCAGACCGTCTCCGCAATCTCCAGCGCCACTCCAATCGCTCTAAAACCAAGTGACCACGTCATCAAGATTGGTCGTACAACTGGCTACACTCAGGGTGAAGTTACAGCAGTATCAACCGCTAATCTTAAAGTTAATATGGGTGGTGGCGTCTTTGCTCGTTTTGACGAAGTCATTCAGATCGAAGCCCTGACCCACAATAAGTTTTCTGATGGTGGTGATAGTGGCTCCGTTATCCTCACTCCCAACGGAAAACCCGGGGGCCTCCTTTTCGCTGGTACGAAGACTGGAGGTTCCCTTGGCCACGGAATAACGTTTGCGAATCCCCTTGATATCGTGTTAAATGATCTCAATCTTGATTTGGTAATCTGATATGACCTTGCAACCTATTGATGACGTTCGTACCGCCCAACGCCATCTTTTGGATAAGATCAAACATTTCAAGGGTGTCAAGGGTGTCGGCATAGCACTGAATTCAGCACGAGACACCTACACTTTGGAAGTGCTCGTAGATATCGAACAGCCTCCCACCGAAATCCCGGCGGCCATTGATGGTGTTCCCGTGACCTCTAAACCCGTCGGCGAAATCGTCACTACTTAGGCCCAAACGAATTATGGGTACATCTTTATTGGGATGAACACAAAGCAAGGGCAACCACTGAAGTTATTTGTGACAAACAACAGGTGGAGTGGTGGTCTGCACTCAGCCAAATTCTGTCCGTTGCACTTTGTCAGAAATATTTGCGGGCCTAGGTCATTGCCACGCTGACAGTTGCTCCATTAAACAAGAAATTTTTGATCTCCCGAATCTTTTCTGGCTCAATCCAATGGTGTTGATCTGGAGCAAAAGTGTGCCAACCCGTCGTGGCGATCGCCACCATAAACAAAATTAACGTAAGGACAATGATGCCGTCCATTCAGGTGATTTCAAACTGATAATTGATAATTCAAGATGTCTCTCTTTACCGGCAATGGCAGACTCAATTGAGCGGCCATGGAAAAAGAGCGGCGCAATCTGATGATCAGAAAACGCGGCGACAGTTGATTTTTTGTGGGTGCAAAAAGATCTTCAATTTTCTGGATCATTGGCCAATCAAGGTCTTGATGGTCGCTTTACCCTTCCCTGAGAGTTCGAAGGTTACCATTTTGGGCAATTTGAACATCTAGTGTAACTACTTATCCCTCCTCTTCTCTAATTTTACTATTTTTCTGTGAGCGGTTAAACAGCTCTTCCTGAGTCTGAGCCGTTTTCGGATTGACGAGCATCAAAATCAGCGACGCCGATGGGTCATTAGACGTCGCGGTCGTGCGCCCTATTCCCCTTTCTCAAAATAAGCCACTTGCAAAAATTGTCTGACGCACGATTTTTGCAAGTGGCTCTATAATTTTAAATTTCATCAATTTTACGTAGTACTTTTAACATACCTGGCGGTTCAATGCCTGAATCCGCTATTTCATTTACAATCATATTACGAATAGTTTCGTAGCCAGTTTTAGGTGCATATGAATTAACAAATTTTTTAGAATATTCGGCCCTTTAATACTTTTTTCCAATCATCGTTCGAAGATTCAATTGCTCTGCTAAGATCATTTCGTTTTTCATCTGCAATTTTAGTAAGTGTATTTTCAGATAACTCTCCATCGACAAGATAAGCAATGCTGAGAGACGCTTTTTTAAGGATTACCAAGATAACTTGACGTGACACATTATATTGTGTTCCGATCGTAATGCGAAGTCATCATGTTGTATGCGGTCAAGTTATCTTAGTAATCCCCTTTTTTAACTTTTCCACCAATAATGGTCGCGGCAAGTTCATTATTTGATACGTCTCTTTTTAAATCAATCGCTTCTCCAATTTTTATAAAAATGAAACTTTAAAAACTCAAGGATATAATGAAACCAAAGTTTTTAGTGCTACTGGATTTTTGTCACCAAATGTTAAGCTTGTGCTATGGTTGCTAAAGGTCGAACCCTGTACGGTTATGTGCGGACGAGGGTAGTTTGGGAATCGGGGAGCCAAACTTCTGTTGAATGAAATCCAAGTCAGCCGAAGCGGCCTTCGCCTTATATCCTTCAGATATCAGATGTTTGATGTACATCCGGTTGTATATGAACATGAAAACGAGGTTTGATAGCCCGAACGTGATTAGCGAAATAATCAAAATGATAGCGAAACCTCCCCAGTGATTTCGGAAAAGCGGCGGAAAAACCCCAAAGAAAAAAACCGTCCAAGAAAACCCAACGGGTGCCTCTTTCACTTGACCCGAGTGAGGGTTTTCAAAATATATCTTTGCGTAAGCCAATTACTTTTCTCCCGCATTTCTACAATCAAGCCCCGGATGTTTGCGATTCATTACAATTATTGCTGTTGTTCTCGACCTACGACTCGGTCATCGAGACTCCTATACACATAAAACCCGACCGTTTCTTTCATATTTGAATTTGTACATATTCGCTTGGCGTAATTCGCTCAATTGCATCCACGATTTTCTTGACCTGCTTTTCAATCTGTGGCCAAGAAGTAGACATTAACACCAATACTGAGAACGGTCTCTTCGCAAGATTCTGTTGGTGATGCAGGCTCTGGTCAGTCGTGATAAGTAACTCGAAACCCTCCGCTTCTAGACGATCAAGCAACGTCCCATTGCGAAGGTGAGACCACCCTCTCTCGAACGCGGTTTCTACGTCATGATCACATAAGTACCGGCGCAACGGAACGGGTGTCCCTTGGTCGAACAATATCATCATCAATCTGTGATGTTATTCAAACTGAGTGTCTCATGATCAAGCACGGTCTCAACGTGCCAACGTTCAACTCCGGGAAACCAGTCAAGAAACTCATTGATTGTTGCACCGTCTCTGAGGTTTTCAAACAGCGAGGAGATCGGCACGCGCGTGCCGCGAAACAACCACGCTCCGCTCATTTTGTCGGGGCTTCTCTCAACTGCGAGACAATCAATCCACATAATTCTCAAGGCCTTTCATACTTTTCGCCCGTAAGATCACATTATACGAGTTCGCGTGGGAACCATTTTCATCTGCTCTAGTTTATAAACACTTGCGCCTATTTATTAGACGGACGTAGAATCTTTAGTATAACTTAATTTTTTAGACTTTACTAGTTTTTTAGCAACGGGCGCTAATCTTGTATGAGGCACTATATCTTGTACCTTTATGCGACCAGCGCCAGGCGAAGCGTCCGCTTGTCATTAGCCGGAGACGCGGGAACCCATTCACTCTGGCGATTGCGGCGTGGCACAAGGTCTTCCCAAGCCCGATCAAAGCGACCGGACTGGCAACGGGCGCGGATGCTCAGAACGCCTTGACCACCGTCCGGTCCCCAACGCTGTCCTAAGCGTTTCAGGTGCGATGTCACGAGAGTTTTGTTTGCGGCTTCTACCGAACCCAACCCGATGGCCAATCCCACTGCCGCCGCGGCGGCGTCCAGACGATGGCGGTTATTACGAAAGTACCCTCGTTCTCGGTTGTTGACGGGGCGTCCCTTTTCCGTGCGCAAGAGATGGCGCCACGCGTCAATGACCTTGGCCGCCCCGTTGGCGTCGTAGCGCAAAGCATGCCGCCAGTGCTCAAACCAAGCCGTTCTTGCATCCAGAGCCGTTCCGAACGCGGCCTCCGCCACGGCTTTGAACGGTTCCGCCGCCGGCCAAAACTCCAATCGCGCCCGAGCAGGGTTCAACGCAGCCAACAACGTCCCGTTATCACCGCACCATCGGCGACCTTCAGGGGCGGGTCAACCGTTAGCCAGGGGAACAACTCGGCGGGCAACGGCGCCTTCAAGGTCGCTTTGCCCGTCTCGGTAAGGTGGCCAAAACAACGAGCGTCCAGCCTGTTACCTTCGGCATCGACAACGCCGACCACGCCGCCAGAAGCCATCCGGCATTAATCCCGGTTGCCGCAACGGTTGCGGCCGTCATCCGCATCATCACGCCGTCGCGTGAGACCAGTAACGCCGCCGCAGCGCGTCGATAGCGGGCTCCTTGCCGCAGAACTGGCGCCACGCTTCGGCACGTTCACGAGCCGTTCGACCGCTCATCAGATCCCTTGCGAGACTGGCAGTCACTGGCGTCATGCCACCGGTCGTCAACCCGAGAAGGTTCGCAGCCGCAATAATTGAAGGGCCGGTGCCCGATGGACGATAGCGTGACCGCTCAAAATCAACTGGTCCAAACCGGGTCATCGCCCAGCATCTCGTGACAGCCACCTGGTGAGGTGCTTTATTGGCAACCGTCAGCGATGGCCTGTGATCGTCGAGAGCTGCAAACACCGGTTGCCGCGCTGAGCAAGCAAAGCCAAACAGCGCAGCTTGTGAAATGTTGCCTGAAGGCGTTGCGCAGGCGATCAGTCGCCGTCCGTCTGCGGTCTTGACTGGCAAAGAGCCGTTGCGTGTGACATTATCTCCAGGAGAGTATTCCTTTCTGATCTCCAATGGGCGATGTTTTCTGGGTTGACTTGGAGCAAGCTACCACACGCCCGAGAACCGCAAATTACCGTGGCGCCAGACGCCAAATATGGAAAATATTGGCGCGATCGAACAATTGTTCGCCAAATCAGGGGAATTTGGCACAATCGGTACAATCCGACAATAAATTGTCTAGTAATAGCAACAGGTTAAATTTTGTCCTTCCCCATATACGAACCGCACCCATGGGGATCCCGCGGATTATCCGCAAAGGCATGAAAGAGCATAATGGTACCCAGCCCGATATCCTTGTGCAGGACGAACGGTTTACTATTCGATTGTACGCATAGGGTTCCCACAATGCGCCGTTCGCCACCAGAACTCCGGTTCGCGGGAGATGCAAGTACTAAACCTGAACAATGATCAGTTCGCACGAGGAAATACGAGGTCAATTCAGATATGACGTGACAAGGACGTTTTGCAAAGATTAGTTCCTTCTACGACAGGGTCGCGAACTTACTTGCCACGAAACTACAGCACAGCCTGAAGAACGATGGCAAACCAGGTCAGCCCATTCTCGCTTCGGATGGATTGAGGCGCCAGACTTCGGCATTGAGTGCCGAAGCAATTGTGACCCAGATCAGATAGGGTACAAAAAGTATCCCGGCGATAAAATCTATCTGCCACATCGTGATTAGGGTTCCGGCAACGGACAACCATAACATCATGATGACTACCATACCCATTCGAATTTTTCTTCTGCCAAAAAACACTGGAGTCCATAAGGTATTCAAGGCGATCTGCAGTGCCCAGAAGGCTAACGCGAAACCATTGTCTGGCAATTGGGCAACCCGCGACGCCGCAAAGGACATGCAAACATACAAAACAAACCACGTAACTGGAAACACCCAGTCCGGTGGCGTCCAAGTAGGTTTTTTAAGCCGCCGGTACCATTCATCGGGGGGAAATAATCCACCCGTTGCACCGGCGCCAACGCAGGCACACAAAAATATCGCAAATAATATCCACATCATCGGCCCTCCGACGTACCTGATCAAATACTCAAACGCTTGGCCTCGGCGCCATCAAAACGGCGCCATTGGTAAGCGAAGTGCAGAAGGCACCCTGCCCGGTGAGCAACTCAGGTATAGATATGCAATGTTGCGGTTCACGTAATAACTCTCAGGCGCGGCTAATCGCGGCCTCCCGCTCGCCGACTCGGCGCTGTTCTAGCTGCGCCAAAACCGCAATCAGCGTGTCGCTGCGCGTGGGTGGAGAGTCGTGAGCCGCAGCGTCAACCAGAAATTCAACCTCGGGCAGCGGCTTGGCATAAATCACTGCTGACTGCGGCATCACCATGGTGGCACCGGCACGCAATATTGATTGACCTAACCAGCCCATTTTCTGTGCGGTTGTCGTGTGTGCTCGTTTTTTGACGCTATCGAACTTTAGTCGGGCGATGCGGCCGCCGATGCCGGCATAAATGAAACGGGCAGCAAATATACCGGGTCGCGCCGAACGCGGGAGGGAGGCAATTCCCGCCTCGGAACGGATAAATAGCCGATTTGCCTCACGAACAAGTTTTTTTGCCATGGCGCGAATCGCATCGCTCGCACGCGGCGAATGCAAAAATTCCTCAGGATCAATATCAGCCTCATCGAACCAATCCAGGGGCAAATACAATCGCCGCTCGCGGGCATCTTCCCCAATATCACGGGCGATATTCGTCAGTTGCATTGCGACCCCGAGGTCGCACGCTCGGGCCATCGCGTCGCGTCGTCGCACCCCCATTAAGATCGTCATCATAGCACCCACTGAAGAAGCGACCCGCGCTGAGTAGGAGCGAACATCTGACAAGGTTCGATAACGTCGTTCTTCAGCATCCCATGCAAACCCCTCCAAAAGTGCGTCTGGGAGTTGTCGAGGTAAATCAAAAGAATCAACAATTGAGGCGAAGGCACGATCAGCCGCAGCATTCATAGGGCGTCCGAGATAAACAAGATCCAGTCGATCCCGCAATTTTAGTACGGCATCGACTTTCGCCGAGTGGAGGTCAACATTGTCATCCGCCATCCGACAAAATGCGTAAAGAGCAATCGCTGGATCACGCACTGATGCTGGCAATAGGCGGGAAGCAGCAAAGAATGACAATGAACCGTGACGAATTGCCTCTCGACAGGCCCGCAAATCTTCACGCGGGATCATGCCAACACGCAGTCCACATCAGGTACCAATTTTGCCAGTACCTCCGCACCCGCTATAACACCTGGTAAACCAGCGCCCGGGTGTGTTCCTGCGCCGACCAGAAAAAGCCCCGATAACTCCTCACTAACATTGTGCGGACGAAACCAAGCACTCTGGAATATTCGGGGTTCAATCGAAAAGCCAGTTCCTTGCCAACTAAGATATCGATCACGAAACGTTTCTGGCGTAAATACCAACGAAGAGCTAAGATGTTGATCCAACCCGGGCAATAACCGTTGGCTCAGAGTCGCTTGAACCCGCTGGCGATAGGTTTCGGCCATCGTTGACCAATCAATGGGACGATCGTGGCCTAAATGCGGTACCGGACTGAGGGCGTAAAACGTATCATCGCCGTTGGGTGCGGCACTTGGATCGGTGACAGTTGGTCGGTGGACATAAAGACTCATGTCGTCGGCTAGTTCACCCTTGATAAAAATATCATCAACCAAGCCTTTATACCTCGGCCCATTGACAATCGTATGATGTCCCACATCTGGCCATTTTTCTTGAGTACCTTTGGTGCCAAAATACCAAACAAACAAACCCATTGACCAGCGTGTTCGGTCCAATCGCCGCTTGGTCCAGCGTCGTTTGCGGCGTCCTCGAAGCAAGTGACTGTATGTGTGAGCGGCATCAGCATTGGATACGACGATATCGGCGGGAATCACAGTGCCATCCTTTAGTGCAACGCCAGCGGCGCGATCATTTTCGATGAGAATTTCGTCGACCTCAGAATTTAATCGAATAATGCCGCCTTGATCACGAATGATCTTGGTCATTGCGTCAGCCATCGCGACAATCCCACCCGTGGCATAGTGTACGCCAAACTGACTTTCTAAGTGATTAACCAGCGCGTATATTGAGGTGACGCGGAAAGGATCACCCCCGATAAAGAGCGGGTGAAAAGAGAGTGCCATTCGAAGGCGCTCGTCTCTCACGCGGAGTGAGGCTCGTCGATAAACTGATTGATCTGCTCGCAGTCGCGCAAATGTCGGCAAAACCTTAATGAGTTCCCAAAGCTCGTGCATGGAGCGACGACCGAGTTCTTCGAATCCGAAATCATAACGGACCTCGCCGTCGCGCATAAACCGCTGATAACCCCGAACGTCGTCCGGCGATAATCGCCTTACTTCCTGTATCATGCGTTCGCGATCGGGGCAGGCAGTGAAGGTACTGCCGTCAGGCCAGCGGATTTGATAATACGGATCAAGGGGACGAAGGTTGACTTCACGATCAAAGTCACGCCTGCAAGCGGCCCATAACTCTTGAAACACTTGTGGAACAGTGACAATTGTCGGGCCCAAGTCAAACCGATGACCGTCCTGCCAAATTGCCGATCCTCGACCGCCGGGCACATCAAGACGATCTAATAGCGTTACACGGTAACCTTTGGTGCCGAGACGCATCGCCGCCGCTAGCCCGCCCATGCCAGCACCGACGACGACGGCTTGAGCTTGAGGAGGCGCAACGGTTATTGCGTCAAACGGAGCGATAGAAGAATTGCTGCGATCAAAGGGGGCCATTAGCAATGCTGCCGAACTGTCTAGTTTTGTTTACAATTCCCTGTTTCTGACTTCCAATGCAAGCAAAAATCTGTAATTTCTTTCGGACCTAAGCCGAGATCGGAAAATAATTTCCCCATGCAGACCGTTTCTATCAGCTTTTTTCGCTTTCCGACGATCATCGCACGGACTTGGGCATTTACCATGATGGGCGCCGCCCGCCTGTCGCTCTTGCATGAGCGAGAGATTAGCTTTTGGAAACTGTGTGGTTCCGGAACTGGTGAAGGATTTACGCCGATCCCCAATACGGCTGTGTACGCAATTGTTGCCACTTGGGAAAATGACGAGGTTGCCCATGACCGGGTTGGGAATTCACGCCTCTGGCAACGCTATCGGCGAAAATCGCAAGAGGACTGGACGGTTTTCATGGTGCCAATAGCGAGCCGAGGAAAATGGTCTGGAAGGGCACCATTCATGACGACAAAGATGAAAGCGCACGGACCACTTGCAGTACTCACGCGCGCCACAATAAAAACGCGAGTGGCTATTCCGTTTTGGCGGCAGATGCCAGATGTTTCGCGAGCCATTGGAACTAATCCGCACGTCATCTTCAAGATTGGCCTCGGTGAAGTGCCATTTTTGCATCCGATCACGTTTTCGATCTGGCCCGATACTGAGACGATGGTCGAATTTGCGCGCAGTCCATCGGGGCCTCACCAAGCGGCGATTGATGCGGTTCGGGAGGGTGGCTGGTTTCACGAGGATCTATTTACGCGCTTTACCGTGACGGGAGAGTCAGGCAGTTGGGGCGGCGGTAGCCCCTTGGAAAAAAGGATGCATGCCGATGTCTAACGCATATCCTTTCTCCGCAATCGTCGGTCAACAGGCGATGAAGACGGCAATGCTCCTGACGGCCATTGATCCGCAAATCGGTGGCGTGTTGGTGTTTGGTGATCGCGGCACTGGTAAATCTACCGCCGTGCGGGGGCTCGCGGCTCTTCTACCGCCGATCCGCCACATAAGAGGCTGTCCGGTAAATTCCGAACAATTTTCAGATTGTCCCTCGTGGGCGGAGAATGTTGAAGATCAGATTGTTGCAAGCCCGACCCCCGTTATTGATTTACCCCTCGGTTGCACCGAAGACCGTGTGGTCGGTTCGCTTGATATCGAGCGGGCACTGACGCGTGGTGAAAAGGCCTTTGAGCCTGGCTTGCTCGCACGAGCAAATCGCGGATACCTATATATTGACGAGGTCAATTTGCTGGAGGATCACATCGTTGACCTCCTTCTTGATGTTGCACAATCTGGTGAGAACGTTGTCGAGCGGGAGGGAATTTCTATTCGACATCCGGCTCAATTCGTTCTTGTGGGCTCTGGCAACCCCGAAGAGGGGGAGTTACGGCCACAATTGTTAGATCGATTCGGATTATCAGTCGAAGTTCGATCTCCTCATGAAATAAATGACAGAATCGAGGTTATTCGTCGCCGGGATCAATTTGATAATTCCCGAGAGGAATTCATGAAGACTTGGGGTATCGCCGACAAGCAAATTCAGTCGCAGATTTTGGCGGCGCGTGACCGCAGCCCACGGACATCAAAAAGGATACTACATGATTGTGCCGAACTCTGTATCGCTTTGGGATCTGATGGTCTGCGCGGTGAATTAACGCTCTTACGCGCCGCCCGAGCACTCGCGGCGTATCGGGGACATGCTCGCGTATCTCGGAATCACTTGCGGGTCGTGGCTCCCATTGCATTATCCCATCGACTACGACGTGACCCACTAGATGAGTCGGGATCAACAACGCGAGTGCAGCAAGTCGTTGATCGCGTGCTATCTTGAGCGAACTCGGCCAAGTCTGGCGACACGCGCAGATCGCCCTCGCATGCCTATCGGAGGAGCCGTCACTTGGTGGAATGATTATCCGTGCGCGACCAAGCCCCGTGCGCGACCGATTGATGACAATTGTTGAGCAGGAACTTCAGCCGCTGCGGCGTATTCATCCAAGTATCAGCGATACACAACTGTATTGCGATACCGATGTTGCGGCGACCTTGGCTGCGGGCCAGCAAGTTTTTTCCCGCGGCATATTGCGTGATTCTCAAACGCTGGTTGTGGCGATGGCCGAGCGTTGTGAGGATGGGCTTGCCGCGAGGCTTGCGCGATATCTCGCCGAAATGCCAACGGCATCCTTGATCTTGCTTGACGAAGGGGCGTCGCCGGAAGAGCGACCTCCAGATTCCCTAAAAGAAATTCTCGCATTTCACGTTGATCTTGAGGGACTTGGATTGCGTGATATCGGACCGCTTGGCAATGAGGTTCGTATCTCCGACCACTTTGATACCGCAGAGTCGGTAGCGGTGTCGGCGACAACGCCGGCTCTGAACACGGAAGAAATTATTCCGTTGCTGCTGCAAATCGCGGCTGATTTCGGAATCAATAGTTTGCGTGCTCCCTTGTTCGCGCTGCGGTGTGCTCGAACGCTCGCAAAGCTAAATCACCGAAGGCAAGTGCTCATAGCAGATATTCAGAATGCCGTTGCGTTGATTTATCCTGCAAGAGCGACGCAACTGCCATCGACAGACTCGGTACCGGAGCCTGAGGAGGCCGATATTGAGCACGAACCCTCGGACACAGAGATTAATTCTGACGTCCAAACTCTACAGGATCGTTTGGTTGACTCGATTCGGGCAGTTCTGCCATCAAAACTACTTGATCAACTCCCGGCGCCGTCGCGGCAGAGAAATGCTCTCGGGGTCGGTTCCGGCAGCAAGCGAAAGGGCAATCGTCGCGGTCGACCGCTGCCGTCGAAGATCGGACGACCGAGCACACAGTCTCGAATAGATTTGGTCGCAACATTACGCGCTGCCGCACCTTGGCAACCGATACGACGTAAAGGTGATCAAGGTGCGCGAAAATCGGTGATTATCCGTTTGAGTGACTTACGATTGCGTCGCTTTCAATTGCAGTCAGATCGGTTGCTGATTTTTGTGGTTGACGCGTCTGGCTCATCAGCCGTTGCGAGACTCAATGAAGCCAAGGGCGCGGTAGAGATTCTCTTAGCGGCCGCTTACGCAAGCCGGGATCACATCGCGCTGATTGCCTTTCGAGGGACAGGCGCCGAACTCTTGCTACCGCCCACGCGTAGTCTTGTTCAGGCCAAGCGGCGGCTGGCATCACTGCCCGGCGGCGGCGGCACGCCGCTAGCTGCTGGATTAAGGCAAGCGACGGAAATTTCGCTTCAGTCGCAGGCGCGAGGTCTTACCCCAAGAATCATTGTTTTGACGGACGGTCGTGCCAATATTGCCCTTGATGGGATGGCGGATCGATCGCAAGCACTACAAGATTGCGTGGCACAGGGGGAAGCTATGAGACGGTTGAACATAGGCAGTTTGTTGATTGATACTGCTAGTCGCCCGCAGCAGGGATTGCGGGAATTAGCGGCGCAGTTTGCGGCGTCATATTTACCCTTGCCACGGGCTAATGCGCAGCAACTGAGTCAGGCGATAACCAATTCTCTCGAAGTAAGCTGATGCCTTGGCCGCCGCCTTCCGATTGGCCGTTTCGTGATGAGTCCCAACAAGTGTATTGTTCCCCCCATCGGTGGCATGTTTACAGTGCGGGTGAAGGACAAACGCTGCTCTTGCTCCACGGGGCAGGAAGTTCGTTACACACTTTTGGGAATTTGATTCCGATTTTGAACCAACATTATCGTGTCGTAGCTGTTGATTTGCCGGGACAAGGATTTACGCAACTTGGTGCCAGACATCGATGTGGTCTTGCTAGTGTTGCCGCTGATCTTATGTCCTTATGTCAGCAACAAGAGTGGGAACCGACCGCCTTGATTGGACATTCAGCGGGTGCTGCCCTTGCCCTTGAGATGTCACGCGCCATTGAGCCCACTCCGAAGGTTGTTGGAATCAATCCGGCGTTGTCAAACTTTCGCGGGATTGCAGGCGTTTTATTTCCGGCGATTGCAAAGTTTCTGGCGCTCACGCCGGGGGTTACACGATTTGTTGCCCATTCTGGCAACCGTACCGACCGTGTCGCGTCCTTACTTGAACGCACGGGCTCGAGACTTGATGCAAAGTCGGTAGGGTTTTACCGGCAGCTATTTTCTAGCCGCGAGCATATTGATGGGACATTGCTTATGATGTCGCAGTGGCCCGCTGGTGGTTTGAATACAATGTGGTCAACGTTGGCGACACCGACGCTGTTTTTGGCCGGCAAAAGAGATCGCACGGTTCCGAACACGGTCGCACATATGGCGGCAGAAAAGATGCCAGCGGCAACGGTCATTGAAATGGCGGATTTGGGACATCTTGCGCACGAGGAAAATGCTGCTAGTGTCGCGGATCACATTCTTGCTTTTCTGTTGGACACCACTTCGCCTAAGCTGATGGCCTTATCAGCCACTTGAGTTACAAGGCTTCCCTCGGAGACAATTCCTTCGTCACCACCTGGAACGCCCTGAGAGGAATCTCCGCTAGAGTGATCAACAGATAATTCAATGACCCGAGTACCTCAAACGCGGGGTGAGTAGATACGAAAAAAGAACAATAGAATGACGGTAATTGCTAGTTCTTCAGGATTGGATAAGGGTGCATTGTATGAAGTCAGGAAACAAAAAAAATAGTAGCACTAAGGCTTGCAGCATAAACCTCAGCGATCTTCAGGAACACATCCGCAAGGCATATTTGGCTGATGATCGGCCTTGGGTAATCGGGTATAGTGGCGGGAAGGATTCAACCTGCACACTGCAACTAATTTGGGCTGCGGTTGGCACTTTATCGGTCAAGAAAAGGCGCAAGCCTATCTTTGTGTTGAGTTCGGACACGCTAGTAGAGACACCAGTAATCGTCAACTATATTGACGAAACCCTGTCCAAAATCAACTCGGCGGCGGAAATTCAGCAGATGCCGATTTCCGCTCAAAAGGTTATTCCAGAGATAGCTGATAGCTTCTGGGTGAATCTTATTGGTCGAGGGTATGCCGCGCCGTCAAAACGATTTCGATGGTGCACAGAACGGCTGAAAATTAATCCGGCCAATGCATTTATCAAGAACTGTGTAGCGGAGTACGGTGAAGTTGTGATGGTCTTGGGTGTTAGATATTCTGAGAGCGCAACACGCGCTCAAGTAATGTCATTGCACAAAATTAGAGGAACATCTCTTTCGCGTCATTCCACTTTGCCTGGAGCATTTGTATTCACGCCAATAGAAGCATTTAGTGTCGATGATGTCTGGGCATTTCTATTGCAGAATCAATCACCATGGGGATCTGATAATCGCGACCTTCTAGCAATGTATCGCAACGCACAAGCTGGAGAGTGTCCCCTTGTGGTCGATACAAGAACGGAAAGTTGTGGGAATTCTCGATTCGGCTGCTGGGTGTGCACGGTGGTAACAAAGGACAAGGCTATGGAGGCTTTAGTTGACAACGGCGAGGAATGGCTTGAACCTCTTTTGGACCTGAGAGACGAGTTAGCAGAGACGCAGGACCCCGAAAGGAAGCGAGAGTTTCGAGACTTCAAGCGAAGAAGTGGGTCTGTGACCTTTGTTGGCGATTCCGAAACTTCCATTCCAGGACCGTATCTGTTCAGCTATCGAAAGGAGCTCCTTCGAAAACTGCTTGAAGCACAGGAGCAAGTGAATGCCGAGGCTTCACCGGGCGAGAAGGTTGTTCTTATTTTGGATGAAGAGCTTCGTGAAATACGCCGTATCTGGCGCAGTGAGGAGGGTGACTGGGGCGATTCCGTTTCTAGAATTGTCGAAACGGTGACAGGTCGAGCGCTGCCAACTGAAGCGATTGATGATTTTGAGTTCCAAATTGAGGATGCAAGGGTCTTGGAAGAAGTTTGTAATAAGCACGACCTTCAACCACGATTAATGGCGAGGCTTCTTGAAGCCGAACGCTCAATGTACGGGTTTAAGCGACGAACACTCATTCACCGAAAGATTGCTTCAATTCTTGAAGAGGAGTGGCGAGATGAGGCTACGGTTTTGGATGAAAGGAAACAGTATCTTAAAAGGCGTAGACGCTTATCGTCCTGAACTAACTTGATAGCTATGATATGATTCTTAATTCCGTGCGTATTTTTAACTTTGGACTTTATTGCGGAGAGCATCACTTTGATCTTACGCCTTACTCGGAGGATCATAGGCCGTTAGTTTTGATTGTCGGCCACAATGGGGCGGGGAAAACCACTTTTCTGGAATCTGTGCGTTTGGCACTCTACGGAAAACGCGCTCTTGGTCCTCGCATTGGGCAGGCTGAGTACGAGCAGCACCTTATAAAATACATTAATAACTTCGCTGCGGAGCGGCAGGCATCCGTTGAATTGGCATTTAAGAGCAGATTTCTAGGATCCGAAGACAGCTATCTGGTCCGCCGGACATGGAAAGCTGATAGTACCGAGTTTGTCGAAAACCTCAAGTTTGAGCGGAACGGCAAATCTGTAGATGATATCCCGAAGGAGGATTGGAACCATTATCTTGAGGAAATTGTTCCAGTTGGAGTCTCGCAGTTCTTTTTCTTCGACGGTGAAAAAATTCAAGATATCGCCGATAGTCAACAAAATGCCAGATTGACTGAGGCCATTAAATCTTTGCTTGGTATTGATATTCTTGACCAACTTCGGAGTGATCTTGCTCTATATAAATCTCGCAGCGTCGACCGAAATATGGAAATTGATCTTGAGGCGATTCGAGGAGACCTCAATGATGCTCGATCGAATATGGCGGCAATGGAGGTGGAGATAGAGTCGTTGTCTTCAAAGCGTTCGGAATTCGCGATGCGAAGTGAAGCATCTCAGAAAACCTTTAGAAAAGAAGGCGGCGATATTGCCCTTAGTCGCGACACGCTATCAGACGAGTTGAGGCGAGTGGAAATCGAACTGTCAAAGCAAATCAATGCGCTTAAGTCACTTGTAAATGGCATGGCTCCTTTTGCATTGGCTCCTAAGCTCTTGGCGAAATTCTCGGTCGACGTCGAGCAATCACGTGGCTATCAATCTGGCCCAGCGATTGAGCATTTCGTTTCGGACTTTGAAAAGGCGATAGTTACGCACATGGCTGGCGAATGGACTAACGCACATTTTACGGACCTTCGTGATTTTGCCCGCCGTCGTAGGAAATCATTCTCGAAGAAAATACTAAGCGCAGAACCTGAATGGGTGTTAGAAAAACTGTCTCAGGTTACCGACGCAAGATTGGCGGTCGCAAATCTTGCGGAGCCCCTAGCTACTTTACAGAGGCAAAGGCTTGCCCTGAAAGAAAAATTGAAAAACTTTCAACCTGGTGCGGCAATTGCTGCGTTTGAGAAACTCAAGAAAGCAGAGTTTGAGTTAGGAAAAATTGAGGCCGAGCTTAATCAAAAAGAAGTGGAGTTAAATCGTCTTCACACGTTGATTGATCGACTAGAACGGGAATTGCGAAAGTCCGAGGATGCTGTCTTTGCATCGACTCGATCAGAGGCGAGAAGGGATTTGGCCTCGCGTACGCAGGCGGCACTAAAAGATTATGAAGAGCGAATTATAAATTTACGTTTATCATCGCTTTCCAAACACTTTACCGAAGCTTTTAGTAGTTTGGTATCCCGCAAATCCCTTGTACGCAAAATTACTCTTGAGCCGAGTTCATTTCAGTTGAAGCTCTTAGGGGAGATCGGCAAAGAAATTATGCCCTCAGAATTATCCGCTGGTGAGCGCCAGCTTTTTGCAATCTCAATGTTACTGGCACTGGGTAAAACCAGTGGACGCGAACTGCCAATGATTGTCGATACACCGCTCTCACGTCTTGATCAGCAGCATCGAATCAACCTAGTGTCAAACTATGTGTCAAGAAAAAATGGTCAAATTGTAATGTTGTGCACTGATACGGAGTTAACGAAGGACTTGTTGGAGACTATAGTTCCATACGTCAGTCGGCGATTTGAGATCAGGACGGTTCTGGAGGGAAAGTATACTGAAGTCAAAGTGGTGGATGCTAATTCGAATGGTAAAGTCCTCCCGATGTCCCATGCACATTAACAAGTTCTGGATTTCTTCGACGTCAACGAGTCAAGTAAAGACTATAGCTCAGAGAACTGGCTTAACACCGAACCTCGTGTGTCGAATGGCAATGTTGTTATCATTCGAAACAGGTCCAATTTCTGGCACTCCTGACGAAGTGATCAAGGGCCAAGAATTCAATGCCTATACTTTGTTTGGAGACTTGCAACCATTGTTTATAGATCTCTTAAGATATGTTGAGTTTGGCAACAGCCAGAAGGAGGTGAACGATAGTGAGCTACTTGAGCGATTAGGTCGGCATGTTGACCGTGGAGCCCGGCTCCTGATCGTTCGGCTTAAATCTCCAAAAGATGCTGCTGAATTGCTTTCAAGCAGTGTTTGAACTCATGTTGGGACCAATCTATCTCGACCACAATGCTTCCACACCAATTGATTCGGAAGTCCTGAAGACGGTGATTCGGGTAATGCGAGACTGCTGCGCGAATCCATCCAGCATTGAGCACAGCCTAGGTTCGGCAGCCGCGAGAATTGTTGAGAGGGCCCGTGCACAGGTTGCAGAACTCATCCGCTGCAAAGAGTCCGAGATTATCTTTACCTCAGGATCGACTGAGGCAAATAATTTGGCAATCCTTGGAGTATATCCGACGATAAAGTCAGCGGGACGCTGCCACGTTATTACCTCCAAGATCGAACATCCGTCAGTATTAGCGTGCTTTAAAATTCTTGAAGCTGATGGCGCGGAGGTTACAAGATTGAACGTCGACGAGAGCGGTAGAATATCTCTGGATGAATTGGCTGACGCTTTACGGGACGAGACTGGCCTGATCTCTATTATGGCTGCAAACAATGAAACCGGGGTGTTGCAACCAATTTTGGAGGTAGGTCGTCTCGCTGAGGAGGTAGGTGCACTGTTTCACACAGATTATTCACAGGCTTCAGCACTCATTCCTCTAGACCTTGGTAATTCGCCGATTCACATGGCAAGTTTTTCTGGACACAAAGCCTACGGACCAAAGGGTGTGGGCGCTCTGTATCGCTCCCGTCGAAAGCCAAGAGTACACCTGGCACCGCTGATCCATGGTGGAGGCCAAGAGAATGGTTTAAGATCCGGAACTTCGAATACTCCCGCAATTGCTGGTTTTGGTCACGCCTGTGAACTCATCAAGGAAAGAATCGATCACGACAGAGAGCGAATAGGGTTACTTAGGAACGACCTCGAAAGAAAGTTAAAGTCGAAGCTAAAAACTCAGGTAAATGGGGACAAGGATCTAAGACTTCCTAACACCCTATCTCTAACCATTGACGGAGTGACGCCGCAGGCCCTGATGCAAAAGCTAAGGGATGATCTATGTTTTTCGGCCTCCAGCGCCTGTTCCTCAGACCGAGTTGAAACCTCACATGTGTTGCTTGCCATGTTCGGCAATACACCAAGATCTCGTAATGCTTTTCGGTTGGGACTAGGCCGGCAAACAAAAAAGCAGGATATCGGGCGGATTGTGGATCTTTTCGACGGTGCTGTATCAGAACTTCTACTCTTCAAAGCAAGCTAATTCACCTTCTTGCGCCAGAACTATTAGGGTGATTACTCTACGACGCAAGTTCAATCGGAAAATTGGAATAATTTATAGAACTATCAGAGCACTATATGATGCTATCAAAGCTGAGAAAAAGACTTAAGAACATCATCCGCAAAGCAAAAACTGAAACGATTTCGGCGTTTGCTATGGATGAGGGGCTCCAGCCAGATCACTCAGTGCACAATCATACGGATAGAGCCGCCGATCATGATAGATATCGCGAAGGTCGAGGTACCAACGTATATCTACCTTTGCATCCAGCCAATTCCCAACCACCCAATCATACGCAGGAGACTCACTCAGGGTCCAATTCTGAAGCTGAGCTCGGGTCTGAATCTAGACAAGGCAGTCATGGGAAGCACGACACCGAAAACCCACGGGAAGCCAACTTCAAACAGAAAAAAGACACAGATTGCGCTTGGCAGCCTTCTGAATCTCTTGTTTCTAGTTTGAAGCAAATTGATGAAAACGCTCCCATCAAGAGTTCGGCCAAAGAACTTGATGATCGGACGAAAGACGGCGCGGTCAATGTTGATCAAGAGCAATGGGACGCTGCCGACCGAATCGTTGATGTTATCTACGAGGCTGACTGTTCGGTGCGTCTTCACAATGCGATCATTTCACGCGCTGATGAGCTTCAATTAGACACTGTTCAGGGCTATATGAAGTCGCCAGAATATGCACGATTACAATTTATTAAACTTCCTAACCTTGGGCGAAAGTCCTTTGACGAACTTGATCAGATAATTCGGCGCTTCGCGTCGAATCATCCAGAAAGGTTCGACACCGCTGAGCGCGACTTTGAACACGCGGCTAGTTCGAGTTCTTTGTCGAGATCATGGGAAAAGTGTGATGCTGCGGAAAGCCTCACATCGGAGCTTTATGGAAAAGCGGTCAGGAGAGCCGAAGTCTTTTTTTGTGGACTAAAATACCCAGATGAACTTTTTGAATGGTCTCCTCCACAAAGGCTAGCGAACCACTTGCAGGCTGAAAGAGAAGAGCACTCCACTAACTTTTCTGACTTCTTGAAAACCTATTACCAAACAACCTCACGATTGCTTTCTCAGAAGAATTTCGGACGCAAGAGCCTACGCGAGCTTGACCGGATAGTTTCTCAGTTGATTGAGTATCGGTTGGAATCATGTGGTGCCAAGAAGGAAATTGGGCCGATTCTAAGAAAGTTGATGCTAGGTTCGAATTTACCTCAACATAATCTTCGCCAAATTATTGAATTAGAAAATCGACCGCCAGCCATCAACGAGACCAGCCATCAACGAGAGTACCTACGTTGGTTAACAGAGAACCTCAGCATTTTGGACATTATCTTCGAGATAATTTCCGAACTTGAGACAAGGCCACGGGACATTTTGCTAAGACGGTATGGTATCGGTCAAGAGCGGATGGAAACCCTTGAGGAGTTAGCAACTGACTACAACGTAACCAGAGAGCGCATTAGACAGATTCAGCAAAAGGCAAAGGAAAAAATTAGAAAAAAGAAGCGAAGGTTGGGCTTCATCGTCGACGCGCTGGCGCGGGAAGGAACGCTAGAAAAGCTATTCAAGGAAAGAAAAATTATTCCTAAGGAAAGGCTTGGTGAAGCGAGTGAGGCCTTGA
>JAPORY010000068.1 GCA_026709985.1 Aestuariivita sp.
GCTCGTCGGATCCCGGACCGAGAGACGATGATCAGCGAGGTGACGGCTTGGCAGAACCGGCGGAACGAAGCGACAAAATCCATCGACTGGCGCTTCACAACCGAGAAGGCGCGAATCAAACTAAAGTCACTATACCCCGCAATTTAATGATTTCGGGATACTAGTTTCAACCACCGATGGGCTTTTTCGGGAACTCCACTTTTCCATCGGCAAACTCGATTTCTAACGATTTCTCGCGTTCCGCTAAAACTTTGGAAGAAATCAAGCGGCCGTCTTTTCTAACAATCGCATAGCCGCGCTCTAAGGTTGCTTGATAATCTAAAGAAGCATGCATTCGCCCAACAGAGTCCAATTGCGTGCGACAAGCCTTAAGGCGGGTCCATTTCGCGGCATCCAGCCGACTCGATAACGCCATCAAGGTTTCAAAATACCGCGTCATATCGTTTGATGGCCTTGAATGATTCAACCGCCTTAATTGCTGATCGAAATTCTCGCGTCGATCTTGAATGATGCGCAGCGGTATTCCCTTTAATCTGGCACGGAGACTAGCCGTTCGATCCATATGATTACGAAGAATTTGAACAATCGTTCGAGATCGCAATACACTTATCATCACTTCGAGCTTTGCTCGTCGGGTTTGCGAATTATGGGTCAGCGAGCGCAAAAACTTTTCCGATGTAATATCAAGACGCTGCCGGCGCATGTCGAAAATGTTGTTTGCTCTTGGCAATATGCGATCCAGATCTCTCAATCTTTGTCGCCGCTGCTTAAGACCTGTGGTGATACCCCTTTTGTTCCGTAGCCCTAACTCATCAAGGGTAAAAAGTAAGTTTGCTCGCACCGGCACCGCCAACTCCGCCGCCGCGGTAGGGGTCGGTGCCCGAACGTCAGCAACAAAGTCAATAAGCGTGACGTCGGTTTCATGACCGACCGCAGAAATTACGACTATTTCTGAATTGGCAACGGCCCGAGCGACATTTTCTTCGTTAAATCCCCACAAATCCTCAACAGAACCGCCGCCGCGCGCTACGATCAACAGGTCGGGTCGAGGAAGTCTAACATCATTCGGCAAGAATTGATTAAACCCAGCAATTGCTCGCGAGACTTCCTTGGCGCAAGTGCTGCCCTGAACCGAAACTGGCCAAACCAAGACTTGTCTGGGGAAACGATCACGAAAGCGATGTAGAATATCTCTGATCACCGCACCAGTTGACGACGTTACAATGCCGATGACATTCGGCAAATAAGGTAGCGGCTTTTTGCGTTCTTGTGCAAAAAGCCCTTCCGCCGCCAATTTAGCTTTGCGTTTCTCAAGCATCATCATCATGGCGCCGGCGCCAGCCAGCTGAAGTTTTTCGATGACGAGTTGATACCGTGACTGCCCTGCATATGTGGTGAGACGCCCGCTCGCCACGACTTCTAGACCTTCTTCAGGATCAAGGGCTATCTCTTGAAGTGCACGACGCCAAATAACGGCAGACAAAACCGATCTGTCATCTTTCAAATCTAGATAGACATGACCAGAACGAGGGCGAGAGACGCGCCCAACCTCCCCTTTGATCCGCACGCGATCAAATTCGCCCTCTATCACCCGCTTAATCGCGGTGGAGATCTCCGACACCGAGAATTCAGGCGTATTCTCACCAATACGCGAAGGTTGGAATAAATCCATTAATCGACCTTTCGGATTTGTTAGACTATACTTGCCGACAACACCCCGCGTCGAATGCGCCAAACATGGTCGTCCTTCGATAGACTCTGAACATCATTGACCAAACTTCGCCACCGAACTGCGTCGACAACTCTAGCACACCGAAATAGCCAATTTTCCGGTTTCTAAGCAATCGCTAAACTGACAAAGCTCTTGCTATGCCACCGACCCGTGAACACTCTATCATTCAAGGTCGGGTTGGCACATTCTAGCCAAATCTCTAATCAACATCCATACAAGTTTCGCACTCAATTCATCTGGCTTACAAGTGAGTCGTAACGCTTGGCGCTACGCATCACGCGAAAAAAATATCCCATAACGCAAGACACGGTTGTAACCTCTTCAACTAACAGCCACAATTCGTATGAATTTGCTTCAATCCGCTCAAGGAAACAACGGCGCGTTAGTATCCGCTGGTGGACTAGATTGCCCTAACCGTTATTATGTTATTATATGTCCCGCAGCGACGATGAACCGCGAATCGGAGTTGTAACCCAGTTTCCTAGATTCACCCACACCAAAGCAATAGGTTGGTAGGAAGTTCTTGTCCTATGTCCTTACAGTCTGACTCCGTCCGCTATTTGGTAACGGCACCATAGGGGAGAACCTAATGAACATTCTCATTCTCGGAAGTGGCGGCCGCGAGCATAGTATTGCTTGTGCTGTCAAGCAAAACCCGAAATGCCGCACTCTGTTTGTCGCTCCGGGTAATGCCGGAATTTCGGAAATTGCCGCATGCGTGCCAGTTGACATCAATAACCCAGATGCCGTTGTTCACCTTGCCAAAGAAAAATCGATTGATTTTGTGATCATCGGGCCAGAGATGCCACTCGCTAAAGGCGTTTCCGACTATCTTCGCCATGCGGGATTCTGCGTATTTGGCCCCTCCGCTGCAGCGGCGAAGCTCGAGACATCCAAACATTTTGCTAAAAAGATTTGTCGCTCGGCAGGCGTGCCAACCGCAAACTTTGACTACTTCAATCAAACCCACACTGCCAAATATTTTCTTCAAGACAAATCCCCTCCCTTCGTGATTAAGGCCGACGGCCTCGCTGGCGGCAAGGGCGTAACTGTTGCACACGATCACAAAACCGCAGAGGAGGCGATTGAGGCCGCATTCTGCTTCGGCGCAGCTGACGACAAGAGTGGTTTACTGATAGAAGAATTTCTTCCGGGCGAAGAAGCGTCTTTTTTTGTTCTTTGTGATGGTGAGAACACGCTACCAATTGGAACTGCACAAGACCACAAACGCGTTGGAGACGGGGACCGTGGTCCGAACACTGGGGGTATGGGAGCCTTCTCGCCAGCCACCAGTATTACCCCGGACGTCGAAGAAAAAGTACTCAGGAAAATTATACAACCAACAATATCGGAACTTCGGCGCCAAGGCATCACCTATCAAGGAGTCCTATACGCTGGACTGATGATCAATGAAGATGATGTCCATCTCGTCGAGTACAACGTTCGTTTTGGCGACCCCGAAGCACAAGTGTTAATGTTTCGACTCGGCGGTCAAATACTCGACCTATTGCTCCTTGCAGCAAGTCATCAACTCAAAAACGCCCAAGTGCACTGGGCGGATGACCACGCGATTTCAGTTGTGCTTGCTAACCGCGGATACCCGCTCTCTTTTTCGCCGGGATCAGTAATTCGCGGGTTAGATACGCTACCACGATCTCGGCAAGCGATCTGCTTCCATGCAGGTACCGCCAAAAGAGGTGAGGAGGTTGTGGCAGTCGGTGGACGCGTGTTGAATGCGACAGCGAGAGCGGCCACTCTCAAGGAAGCGCACGCCTTAGCCTACGGCTTGATTGATTCAATTGATTGGCCAGAGGGCTTTTGTCGACGAGACATTGGTCGGCGAGCGTTAGCGACACAATCATGACGGCGGCGAGCTGATTAATACCCGCCCGCTATAGGGGATATTCCCAAACACCTATATCTGTTTCTCAGGCATCTGTACAATGAGCCCGTCAATACTATCCGAAACTTTTAGCTGGCAAGTAAGGCGGGAGCGTGCAGGATTCGGTTCGTACGCGAAGTCCAACATGTCTTCTTCCATGTCTTCTTTTGGGGGCAATTGCTCAACCCATTCAGGATGCACATACACATGACAGGTGGAACACGCACAAGCACCGCCGCAATCCGCCTCAATACCCGGTATGTTATTGTCCCTCGCGCCCTCCATCACGGTTAGACCGTTTGGAACATCAACGACATGCTCGGTACCGTTGTACTCAATATAGGTAATTTTCGCCAAGTTTTTTTCCTTTCATTCACGCTCTGCTCTTAGGGTGCCGCTTCCGAACTACAGATGAAAAATTCCTCACTTTCACTGTGAATCGACATGCCCACCTGCGTGCTAGGCACACAAATTTTGGTTCGGCAAAATTTCCCAAACGCTCGACAAGATCATTTTAGATGATTGTTCGTTTCTGACCTTTGGTTTTTCAGTTTTTGCGACGAGATAACTCGCAATTGACAATTTGTTTGGGTCGATATCTCACAGCGATTAGATTTTCTGACTATGTTTCGGATTAAGTAGCGATAACCCACGAATGGTGCAACTCGATTTTGCACCATCAAAATCCCCCAGCAAATCGTCTCATAGCAAGTTGATCCCCCGTTATCGCTTTGTGGAACTGATCACCTTAGGCAAACCTAGTTTTATGATCAGTTCAGTGTTGAAGGCCTCATCCTTGCCAAAGAACTATGGTTTAATCATTAGAACCGCGTTGATTCAACATAGCATCACTTGAAACCAACAATCACAGCGACTCGAAATAGGAATTATCGCTCATCCGACAAATCAGAATACAAAGTTTGCATCCCATGAGTAAACCTACTCGCCGTGACGAGGTTCGTACGATTTCATTGTGTTGACCGATCGCCGCTTTCTGGGTTCAGGTGAACCGCATCAATTGCTGGACTTCCCTTCTCCCTCTGCAGCGGCACAAATGCATGGTTGCGTTCAACAACTGCGGCAAAGGCCCGTTGGCCGAGAATGACGCCGCTTGAACAATGGCTTTAGGACTTGAATAAGATCAAAGTGCGCCAAGCAACATATTTAACTGCGATGGGATTCTCGCCTGCGATCAGGGGAAGCGGCGTGGGCGCACGAACAATGGTTGGATTTTCTGATCCTATCCATGCGCCCAGATTATTTGTCCGATCAATCCAAGCCGAAATTATCCTTCTTCGACGTTAATTGCCACGAATCTTGGGTCACCGGCCCGTTCCACGAGCAACAATAGCGACTTACGCCCTGCGTCCTTTGCCTCAGCAATTCGGTCGGATAGAGTTTCAATTGACGTGACCTTCTCTTGACCTGCTTCGGTAATAAGATCGCCGCTACGCATTCCCTTTTCATAAGCTTCTGAGGTCGGTTCAACATCGGTGACTACTAAACCCTCAACATCTTCTGACAGGTCAAAACGCTCTGCAACCTCGCGGGACACAACCGAAAGCGACAACCCTAGAATCTCAGCCTCATTAGTCTCACCTTCGCTATTCGGACCCGTCGTCGACACCGGTACAGCACCTTCGGCTTCTTCACGACGACCAAGGGTAACGTCAAGAATCATGGATTTATTGCCGCGATGAACGACAACCTCTACAGTTCGTCCAACTTCTGCGGCCCCCACCTGTCGCACCAACTCTCGGGTATCCTCTACTTCATTGCCATCGAACGAGAGTATGACGTCACCAGCCCTAAAACCCGCATCCCGGGCTGGCCCAGCTGGTACATCGGAAATGAGCGCACCAGTAGCATCCTCTAAACCGAGTGCTTCGGCAACATCTGGCGTGACGTCCTGAATTCGAACACCGAGCCAACCTCTCCGCGTTTCGCCAAACTCGCGCAACTGCTGAACGACCGGAGCGACAACGTTTGAAGCCATCGAGAAGCCGATGCCGATGGACCCGCCGTTCGGACTCAGGATTGCCGTATTGACGCCAATGACTTCGCCGTTGAGGTCGAAGAGCGGCCCGCCAGAATTCCCTCGGTTGATCGCGGCGTCAGTTTGGATGTAGTCATCATAGCTACCGCTCAGCGCTCGGTTTCGAGCGGAAACAATACCAACCGAAACAGAGAAGCCTTGCCCTAAAGGGTTGCCGACCGCGATTACCCAATCCCCGACCAGCGCCGTGTCGCTATCACCAAACGAGACAAAAGGCAGCGGTGAATCTGACTCAACTTTGAGGAGGGCAATATCCGTATTTGGATCAGTGCCAACAACGGTTGCCTCAAGTTCTTCACCATCAAGAAATTCAACCGAAATTTCGTCAGCCCCATCAATCACGTGGTTATTGGTAACAACATACCCGTCCTCGGAAATGATAAAACCCGATCCCAGTGCAGATGATCGGCGTGGCCGATTTCCCTGTCGGTTCCGATCTCGAAATTCCCGAAAGAACTCTTCAAAGGGCGACCCCTCCGGCACGATACCTCTAGGTCCCGTATGCCCTTCTACAATAGCGGAGGTGGTAATATTGACCACCGAGGGACTAACCTGATCAGCCAGTGGTGCAAGGCTTTCTGGCCTTGCCTCCGCCGATATGGCCTGAAGCATGACAAAAAGCACAAACAAGGAAAACCAGAGGGCTGCCGCCATCTGAATGGTTACCGAAGCAACGGATTGGGTTGCGGTTTTTGCAATCGAACGAGATTTCATCACAAATATCTCCTGTATTTGGCTACCAGTCGTTTGCCGTCTGGCTGATCTTTCCTTTAAATTAGGAAGGCAACGGCGGTGTTTCAAACCCCGTGGCCATCAAAACTTTCAATCCTGCGTGAACAATTGCGCCCGATTCTATCAGGCGCTTCGAAATTCAGGCAAAATTGAAGGCTATCCAAAGGAAAATCAAACCCAACACCGTAGCCAAAGCACCAATTTGGCGTCTTGCCCCGAATGGCAAAGCACGAAGCGCAACTAGCATCCTTTCCACCATTGAAGGGGCGAGGACATACGCAAGACCTTCCACAATCAAAACCAGACCAACGGCCATAAAGGTGATAGCTACGGCAGACATGACAGTTACGGGCTGCTTGGCGATGTAATTCCGTCAGGAGACTTGAGGTAATTGAAAAATTCAGAGTCTGGACTCAGCACCATGGACGAATTTTCCCCTTGCAGTGCCCGACTATACGCAGTCAACGAGCGGTAGAATTCGAAAAACTCCGGATCTTGCCCAAAGGCTTCGGCAAAAATGGCATTGCGACGTGCATCTGCCTCACCACGAATTATTTCGGCCTGTCGTTGCGAGTCTGACACGAGTTCTACAACCGTTCGATCAGCTTGCGCTCTAACGCGCTGTGCGGCCTCGTTACCGCGTGCCCGTTCGTCTGTGGCCTCTCGCTCGCGCTCAGCTCGCATTCGTTCAAACGTTGCATCCAAATTTTCCGCGGGCAAGTCTGTGCGTTTCAATCGCACATCAACTATTTCGATACCGAGGGCTCGCGCTTCTGCTACAGCGCCGTTTCTAATACGAAGCATGAGCGCCGCACGATCTGACGACAGTATATCATTTGAACTGACCGATCCGAGTACCTCGCGGGTCTCAGCGCGTAAAATCGAATCTAAACGCGTCTCGGCAGCCTGAACTCCCCCGACTCCAACCGCTTGCCGGAACTGATTGACATCTGCAATTCTGTAGCGAGCAAACGCATCAACAACCAGTCGTCGATCATCAAGCGGCGTAATTTCCAGCGGATCAATATCTCGGCTCAGAATGCGGTCGTCATAGCGCACCACTTCTTGAATCAATGGAATCTTTACGTTTAGGCCTGGATCCTCTTTGACGGCGACAACGCGCCCGAATTGAAGAACGAGCGCCTTCTCCCGTTCATCAACAATAAACAGTGATGATAAAAGGCCAAAGGCGACAACTGCCACGATGGGGATCAAATATCGCATTGCCTTTAACCTCCTTGTCCGCTGTTGCGGCGCAGTTCATTGAGCGGAAGATACGGCACAATGCCCTGACCGGAACCATCGCTGTTTTCATCAAGAATTATTTTGTCGACGCGACCGAGAACTTCTTCCATTGTTTCGAGATATAGTCGCTTGCGCGTGACTTCTGGTGCCTTGGCGTACTCTTGGAAGACTGCGAGGAATCGGCTTGCTTCCCCCTCTGCTTCGTTTACGACACGAGCGCGATATCCTTCAGCTTCTTCAAGCAGCTGCGCGGCTTCACCGCGTGCCTCGGCAAGCACACGGTTGGCGTAAGCGTCGGCAACGTTTTGTAGTCGGTCTCGCTCTTGCTCAGCCGCCTGAACGTCCCGAAATGCATCAATAACCGGCTCGGGAGGGTCGGCACGGTCGAAGTTCACACGAATAATGTTGACCCCGGAATTGTAGCTATCAAGGGTCGATTGAATAAGGTCTTGCAACCGTCCTGCGATTGATCCGCGATCTCTGTTCAAGATCGGGGCAAGTTCCGACTGGGCGATAATCTCGCGCATCGCCGACTCAGACACTGCACGGATCGTTGGGCGCGCATCGCGCAAGTTAAAGAGAAACTTTGCCGGGTCATTGATATTCCAAACGACCTGAAAGTCGATGTCAACGATGTTTTCATCACCTGTAAGCATCAGGCCCGCATCGCTACCTCGTCCGCCAACACCAATGTCTTCGGTCTGCTCACGCGTAACGGGAATCACTTCAGCGGTGACAACGGGCCAGGGGGCAAAATTCAAGCCGGGATTTCCAATTTCCGAGAACTCGCCGAGAAACAATTCAACCGACTGTTCTTCTGGTCGCACGGTATAGAAGCTAGCCAATGCCCAAAACAAAACGCCGGCTACAACAATGATGCCAGCAACGCCTCGCGAGAGTCGCGGTCGTCCACCTGATGATCCCCCGCCGATACCATTACCGCGGCCGCGACCAGCCCCACGACCACCGCCCATTAGCAGATGCAGTTGCTCACGACCCTTTTGTACTAACTCGTCGATTTCGGGAATCTGTGGACCGTTCCGATCAGGACCGCGATCGCCATCTGACTCTAAATCGTCGTCATCTCTGTCGAATCCTCCGCGCCCCCAAGGGCCACCACTTTTTCCTGCCATTTTAGCCTCATTGCGTAATGTTGAGTGCGCCTATTGCTGCGCCGCTATCGAAGGTACGCCTGAATCCGTACTGTTGTTCATTGTACCTGTGCACTCGTGAGTGAGATATCAAGCAATTCGTGTAGGAAATCGCATCGTTACCATTTCCTCAGCCATGGTTGGGTGCACGGCAACTGTGCGATCAAAATCTTCTTTCGTCGCCCCCATCTTTATTGCAACCCCGGCAAGTTGGATAATTTCGGCAGCTGCCGGACCCACGATTGTGCAGCCGAGAACTTTACGCGTCGACTGCGATACGACCAACTTCATCATAGCCCGATCCGGCTGATCAGCAAATGCTGATCGCATCGGGGCAAACGATGTTGCGTAGACTTCAATTTTCTCTTGCTGTTGCGCCACTTCCTCGCTTAGGCCGATCGTCCCTAGCTCTGGCTGGGTAAAAACAGCACTCGGAATGAGTTGATGGTCTACAGCCGTCGGATTAGACTTAAATACTGTCTCCACGAACGCCATCGCCTCACGGATTGCCACGGGGGTTAAATTTACCCGATTGGTCACATCGCCGATGGCGAAGATTGAGGGTATATTGGTTTGACTAAAGGCGTCGACTTTTATTTCACCGCGTTGCCCTCGCTCAACGCCAGCTTTTTCTAATCCCATCATCGCCGTGTTTGGCGATCGACCAGTCGCAAAAAGCACAGCCTCAAATTCGAGTTCGTCGCCAGATGTGGTCATGACTTTGAATGGTGTTGGTGGCGGCGGTATCGCAGTCTGATCGGAGAGATTTTCCGAGATTGTTTTCGGTTCTAGCGACTTGACATTGGTTTCCAGATGCAATTCTACCCCGGCTCCTTTCATCTGGTCAGCAATGAGTTCTCTTGCTTCAAGATCAAATCCTCTCAAGATTTGAGAGCCACGGTAGAATTGCGTAACTCGGACCCCAAGACCATTAAGAATACCTGCAAACTCGCATGCAATATACCCACCGCCGACGATTAGGATCGTTTTCGGCAGACAGTTGAGTTTAAAGAGGTCATCAGAGACGAGGGCAAGGTCAGCATTAGGAATGTCGGGTCTCTGCGGGTGACCGCCTGTAGCAATCAGAATGTAACTTGCTGTGAAGCGTTTTCCCGAATCTAGTTCCACCGTGTGCGGGTCGATTATGGTGGCTCGCTCATTAAATGACTGAACCCCCGCGTTTTGCAAGAAACTACAGTAAACGCTTTCAAGTCGATCAAGTTCGGATCCTAGCTTGTCGGAAAAGTGAGCCCAATTAAAACCCCGAGCAGCGAGATCCCAGCCGTATGCGTCCGCTTCATTAGGAACTCGACTAAAGCTTGAGGCGAACACCATTAGTTTTTTGGGGACACAGCCGCGAATAACACACGTACCGCCATAGCGACTCATTTCAGCTATAGCCACTTTGGCCTGGGCTTCCTGAGCCGCAATTCGAGCCGCTCGAACGCCGCCTGAGCCACCACCGATGACAAAAAGATCATAATCAAAATTCATGAGGCACCCTATTATTAGCGAATCAGTTATCACATATCGTCCGAGAGGTTTCCAGAGTGACCCGAACTAGTAAGATTCGTTCTTGCCGTGTCACGGAAAGTTGCGTCGACGCTTTTGTGAGTGGTCGAATTTTCATCGACCATATAGAAAAATCTAGTATCGCCCCACACTCAAAATGGTGGGCGCGGTTGTGGCAGACTCTCGCTTGGCGTAGTGCTTGCAGAAAAAAACCTATTTTGGAAAAATCCACACATCCGACAATTATAAAACGAGTTCTTTCCCCGCTAAATCTATCGGAACGCAAAACGTAGTGAAATAACGAGCATTGGCGAAGCACAAAACGCAGTTTGCCAATGCTTTATTTGCTCGTCGAAACGAAATTCGCGAAACCTGAGTATGGCATGTATTGACCAATGGTATGCGTCGAGTAAACCTGTTCCTGCTGCGGTTCGAAAGACGAAAGCTTAACCCTGTCAGTGCAACAATGGATTTGTTTGACCGGTGGCATCAAGCATGATCGCGATATTAACTCGGCTCGGAATATTCGGCAGCACGGTATCTTGCAACTCAAAGCGGCAGGGTTATCCGTCTCTGCTTGTGGCGGCTTGCGCAAGACAGGCACCTTGTCCGCGGTCACCTGAGGAGCAAAAAGCCCGTCCTTTAGGGCGGAACTAGTCACTTTACGCTAACACGTTTTTGACTATTTGATTTCACTCTAAGTTGATGTTGACTGGTGGTCTGTAGAATTAAGCTGAAGTGGATTGATTCGCGTTCGCTTGCCAAATTCTATACACCGCGCAAGAAGCGGAATGCAGTCTGAAAAAAACTTTGCTCGCTTCAAACCCATTTGGACGAGCACCCATAGGCCGATTTCCTGAGAAAAATACAAACCGAATGAAGCAACTGAGGGTTTGTGTAGTACCGCAAAAGGAAGGATTACAGGTCGTGTTTCTGTCGGTTTTTGACTTGCTTAAGATCGGGATTGGACCCTCGTCCTCACATACCATGGGGCCAATGATCGCCGCGTCGCGCTTCCTTGCCCAAATGCGTGCGTCGCCCCATACATTTGCCGGCGTCAAAGCCTACCTGCATGGTTCGTTGGCGTTTACCGGAGTAGGCCATGCGACCGACAAGGCGATTATTTTGGGATTTGCTGGTTTTACTCCCGAAACTTATGATGCCGATAAGGCCAACGCAAAACTTACGGAGATTTATCGCACCGGACAGGTTGCTGCTCAAGGATTGGGGATTTTAACTTTTCGTCCAAAAGAGGATCTAATTTTTGACTTTGAAACGGCTCTATCGGGGCACGCTAATGGGATGATGCTGATCGCAACTGACGCTCAAGGCGATACAATCCTGCGGGAAACATATTATTCGATTGGCGGCGGCTTTGTCGTAACCGCTGATGAACTTGCGTCGCCAAGCGCAACTTCCGAGCAAACAAAGCTTCCCTACCCTTTTGAATCCGCACGTCAGATGCTCAATATGGCAAGTCAATCAGATAAATCCATCAGTCAAATGGTATTTGCGAACGAATTACTTCATCTACCGGCAAACCAAGTCACGGCAAAGCTATCGCAGATATGGCAAGTAATGAGCGATTGTATCGACCGAGGCCTTCAAGCTGAGGGGATACTTCCCGGCGGTCTAGCTGTTAAGCGTCGTGCCCGAGCGATCCATGCTTCGTTGATTAGCGAACGTGGCCATAACCTGACCGCCCCTCATGTCATAAATGATTGGATCGGTGTTTACGCCATGGCCGTTAACGAGGAGAATGCTGCCGGCGGTCAAGTCGTAACGGCCCCAACCAACGGCGCGGCGGGCGTGCTTCCCGCTGTACTCAAATATTATCTTGACCATGTCCCAAATTCATCGGCGGAGCGGATCGTTGACTTCTTACTCACGGCCGCTGCGATTGGCGGCCTCGTAAAAACCAATGCCTCGATTTCGGGTGCGGAGGCAGGGTGCCAAGCGGAAGTTGGTAGTGCGAGTGCCATGGCTGCCGCAGGTTTATGCGCAGTATTGGGAGGAACCCCCGAGCAAGTCGAAAATGCTGCTGAAATTGCACTTGAGCACCATATGGGAATGACTTGCGATCCGGTAAAGGGATTGGTCCAGGTTCCCTGCATTGAGCGCAATGGCCTTGGAGCTATTAAGGCCGTATCAGCGGCGTCCTTAAGCCTGCGCGGCGACGGTACGCATATGGTGCCTTTAGACAGTTGCATTGAAACTTTGCGGCAAACTGGCGTCGATATGAGTCACAAATACAAAGAAACTTCGCTAGGCGGGTTGGCGGTAAACGTCCCAAACTGCTGACTGATAATGTTGCACGTGACGGGCTTCGGGCTCCATTCCAAGGAATGAAACTCAGAGAGCGATGTAAAGACAGGTTTTCCTCCAAGTGGCTAATAGATTGGGTTTCAGGGTTTAGCGTCACAGGATCAAGAGGAAATGAAGTGCCACAACCATTGTTGCGCTATGCTGTTTCCGATAGCAAGCGCTGCTGCATGTTTGGTAAAGTGCAGATGAGACGCACAAAAGGGCTCTTTCAGTCACTGGCTGCTGCGCCCAACTGAAGGGCAGTTTCGTGTCCCCGCTGGTAGTAGCATTCAGTTTCAACTCTGAAAACATTTTGGGCGGTCAACTCCCCCGACAATGTCAGCGGGAATATCTCACAAAACTAGCGGCTCCTATGAAAATCCACCGCTTTTATAATCAATTACCATCTCCTCTTAAGGCCAATTCCGACGATACTGAACGCATTCTGAATCCCTAATCTCGCGCAAAATTTTGCTACAACCATGTTAAACAGTTGAACTACCCTTTCGATTGACTAATAAATGCGTCGAATCATTCACCACGAATCCGCTCCAGCACTGTTTAAGTTTCAATAGCGCATCTCGTGCCATATCGGCATCTGCACGATTAAGAATAACAAGAAGCCCGGGCGTATCGGTTTCTATCCGAACGGTTTCTGTAACGGCATAGTTCGACGTTCCTACCATTCCACCAGCAGACAGTCGAACTCCATTTAATTCCCAGTGCAAACCCTTTGATTTGATAATCGTCGGCATTATGGGAAAAAGTGAGATTAATCTTCCAGCTGGCCCCGTCAACTCGACTATTGGCGGACATAAAAAAGCCACTTGTTTGCTTCCAACAAGTATACAGGGCTGTTGACATTGTGTGATCAAGCTGTGGAATGATGCTAATTGATGGTCAATCCTTGGCCACATGAATCCAAGAGCAACAACAAGCGGAGCGGAAATAAGGGAAAGTGCTTTTTCAAAGTCAGTAGTGTCCTGCTCATCAACCCGAAAAATCTGCTCTGGGGACAGCGACTGCTGTAATTTTCTTGAAAGACTATCGAAATCGCCGATCACGGCCTTCAGCTCTTTGTTGGCCTTAATGGCGTAACGCGCACCACCATCAGCAGCTACCAGCGTCGGAGCAAACTCAAGTGCTTTTTCAAGGTCCGACCTTGACGACCTGCCCGCACCAATTAGAGTAACTGGGGTTTTTGAAATAACCGCTTTTTTCGACAAGTCAGAATTACTTTCCATCGCGATCTATGCCGATAGTCTGGATTGTAGGAATTTACGCTACCCATTTGATTTTTGTCGGCAAACTGTCGAATGTTAGAAAAAAGAGAAGTTACATTATCATACCAACGGACAGTCGCAATATTTCGTCTGAATTGATATTCAAACAGCGATCCCAAACGACGACCAAACCTAATTTGCTTGTTGTATCGCTCGTCGAGGTGCCTCATTGATTGCGACTGATATCGCGACCAAAGAAACTGCCGTCTAAAGATTTAAACCGAGTCCCCAGTAAGTTTTCCCAACTGGGTCTGCAGCGATCTATTGCCCAGTGCGGGTAATCGCCGCGAGAAAGAACTACGCAAGCGACGGTCTTCATCGCGACCCAACATTGGAATCGGGGTCAGCAACCCCGATCCCTCGGAAGATAGCCCTGAAAGGTAAAGCCCACAGAACACCCAAAATAAGATACACCAGAAACTCAATGATGATGGAGGGACGGTCAAATAAATCAACGATGTTAACGGCCAAAATGATATAGAAAGGCAAACCGATAACGAGGATCAAAAGAGAGAGCCGCTTTCGGGTTCTGTATGAAAGGCGCTGCATCCGTGGCATCATCAGTCAGAAAATAGATCTTTAATAAGGATAGTATCGTTGCGCTCGGGTGACGTTGAAATGACTGTAACGGGGCAGTCGATTAACTCTTCAATTTTTTGCACATAATTTTGTGCATTCCTTGGTAAATTCGATCGATCACGAACTCCCTTAACACTACCTTCCCAGCCGGGCAAATCCTCATAGATCGGGCGACAATGCATTTGTTGATCAGAACGGCTAGGGAGATGATCAATGCGCTCTCCATTTAAATCATAGCCAACACAAATTCGAATTGTCGTAAAGTCGTCGAGAACATCAAGCTTAGTCAGTGCGATTGCGTCCATGCCCGAAATTGCACAGGCCTGCCGAACAGCGACGGCATCTAACCAACCGCATCGTCGCTTTCGACCAGTCGTCGTACCGAACTCGTGACCCTTTTCCCCTAGTGTTTGTCCAATTTCGTCGGATAACTCAGTTGGGAACGGTCCCTCGCCAACACGGGTTGCGTAGGCCTTGACGATTCCAAGAACAAAATCAATTGCGCTCGGTCCGATCCCGACGCCTGAAGCAGCTTGTCCCGCAATGACATTCGACGAGGTTACAAACGGATAGGTACCAAAATCGACATCCAGAAGACTGCCCTGCGCCCCTTCAAACAAGATATTTTGACCAAGTCGGTGCCGCTCAGTAATTTCTCTCCAAGCGAGCCCCGAAAATGGCAAAATATCAGGTGCGATTTTCAGTAGTGCCGCAATCACCGCCTCTTGCTCAATCGGTGGCATCCCGTATCCAGCACGCAATAGATCGTGATGCTCAGCGGCGTGCTGAATTCTCTTGGTGAGTAAGGCTTTATTCTCCAGATCGACTATCCGAATAGCCCGGCGGCCAACCTTATCTTCATACGCTGGCCCAATCCCACGCCCCGTCGTCCCGATTTTGCCATCGCCCGATTTACTCTCTCGAAGGCGATCTAACTCGCCATGGTAGGGTAGAATTAAGGACGTGTTCTCTGCAATCAGCAAATTGTCTGCGGTAACCTCAATGCCCTCGGCTCTCAAGTTCGAAATCTCCGTTAGGAGATTCCAAGGGTCAAGAACGACACCACTCCCGATGACACTGTACTTATCGGTTCTTACAATGCTTGATGGTAGTATGTGTAGTTTATATGTTTGACGATCAACGACGATCGTATGCCCAGCATTGTGCCCCCCTTGAAAGCGCACGATCACATCGGCACGGCGACCGAGCCAATCAACAATCTTACCTTTACCTTCATCCCCCCACTGAGCACCAATTACTACGACATTTGCCATCAATCATTCCCTGAATTCAGCCGCTGCGATTGGGTTAAGTTAATTTTTCTCGTCCCGAGCAGTGAACCGCTAATGCTTCGGTAGGGTGAACCCTATTGTTCTAATGCAACGTAACGCTTTACCGCTCAGGCTTGGCTAACGAGGGCTATTCAGAGCCTCCTTGCTCCGCAAAGCCATCGACTCTAACCGAGAATTACTTGCGCCAGGTCAGTGCGCAAAACATCATTTCAAACGGGTCGGATCCTCCAAAAAACTGTTGGTCTTTCAAAGTCCTTGCCGCAACGTTGACGCCATATGATCAACTTATCTCAAATTACCTTTCAGTATTGCTGAGCTTTCCTGAGCGCATAGCAAACAACACATTTCAAGGAGTCGCCGCATCAACGCCTGCTTATTGTTTTTTAACGGAACAATTGACTCGATAATTTTCTGCACGCGATTCCGGCCGGTTGCGAGAGACGAACCACATCAATTGCGAGAAAACTCGCCGCTATTCATTGGCGACTATATCAAGAAGGCTGTTTGCATACCAATTGGCATATTCCCGAATCTGCTCATTGGACAATCCAGCCGCAATTGGCGTCATAATTTCATGTTTTCTCTTGCCGCTTCGAAAGGCCTTTAACTGTGTGTCAAGATAGATATTCGCCTCACCGGCCAGATGAGGGACATCAGGAGTGGTCGCAATTCCGCTTATTCCATGACAAGATACGCATGCGTCTGGGGCGGCATCAGGATCAACATTTTTCGGTAATGCTGCAGTTGCGGTGTGCGATGCATACCAAGCAGCAACATCAGCGATCTGGCTCATAGATAAAGTGCTCACAACAATGCTCATCATTTCATGATGACGCGAACCGGTCTTGAAGGCGAGAAGTTGATCCTCCAGATAAGCCTGTGGTTCTCCTCCAATATGTGGTGCTAGGGGAATACGCGCCATACCATCAAGACCGTGACAGGTGCGGCACATTCCAGCTGCAGCCCGCCCCGCTTGAATATCACCGGCATCTGCGTCAAGCCCCCCGGCGAGCAAGAGCCCGCCGAGGAGAGCAAGTAGCTTCATTCACTCGAAGCTTTGTAGGCAATCCGCCAGATCGCGCCAGCGAAGTCATCGGATACCAACATTGACCCATCGGGCAAGAACTCAATATCCATTGGCCGACCACGGTACTCGCCAGTACTGTCGTTCAACCAACCGTCAGCGAAGACCTCGGCCCCAACGGCATTGCCATCGGCATCAAGAGCCGTAAACATCACCCGTGCGCCAACGGGAGTTGTACGATTCCATGAACCATGTTGGGCCCAGAAAATACCGCCGTGATAGCGGGCGGGAAAACTCTCATCATGATAAAATCGCATCCCAAGATCCGCTGCGTGCGCCGTCAATTCCAACTGCGGCTCAACAAAGGTGACGCCTTCTGGACGAGAAACATCCTTGTAGAGCGGGATTTCAACACGCGCATTTGTCCAAGGGAAACCAAAATGCTGACCCGCTTCGGTTTGGCGATTTAGTTCACCGGGCGGAATGTCATCGCCCATACCATCCACTTGATTGTCTGTCCACCAAAGTTCCCCTGTAGCGGGATTAAAGTCCTGGCCGACGGAATTACGAACCCCGCGTGTGTAAACCTGCCGATCTGACCCATCCGTATTCATACGGATAATGCCACCAATCCCGATTCGATCATACAGTTCGAGCTTATCGACGGGCTGTACGTTGTGCGGCTGACCCAGAGAAATATAAAGCTTTCCATCAGGCCCAATATCGCAAACTCGTGCGGAGTGATTAAAGCTTTCTTCCTCAACTGGAATCAGACCACCCTGCGGAACTACTTCTCCGACAGCGATGTCGGGGCTCTCAAAGAAGAACTCGGCAGCCGGAAAAACCAGCACGCGGTTTCGCTCGGCGATGTATAAAAAACCATCTGGCGAGAAACACGGGCCATTGGGAATATCAAATGTGATCGACGGCGCGAAATCCTTTACCTCATCTGCGATGCGATTGCGGTCACGGTCGACGACAGACCAGACCTTATCCTTACGAGTACCCACGAATAAAACAGTTCCCTGCGGTGCCATTGCCATGGATCGAGCATTCGGAACAACCGCATAAAGACTGACTTCAAACCCATCTGGCAGATTGATGTGCGGCAAAATACTTCGCAAGGCGTCAGCCGTGTCTCCGCTCTGATCAATACGCGTGAAGGTAGCATCTGTTCGCTGCATATTTTGTAGCTTCGTCAAATTGTCTTGCGCCATCACACTCGTCGCAAGAAAGGCGGTGGTAAGAACACCGCCGATGAACTTTAAGCTATTCATTGAATTCCTCCCTAAATTTCAAACGACATTCAAAGTTCTAACGCCGACGAAAAAATTTGAAAACCGTTTCTGTTTTAACAAACGCATCTATGATTCAGCGATAAATCGGCAAAAATAGACGAGCAATCTATCCAGCTTTTACCTCTGTCCATAGATGTCAGCGCGGGTACAACAATACGTTTTCGCACCTTGTGTCAACCGCTTCTTGTTCGTAGCCGCTCAGTTCTGATGGGCATTTCCCGCAGTTTCTGGGGCTTGATAGCTCTGGCAACAATCCAATCATCCACCAGATTACCAAACCTTCAAAAGGGTATTGATTCTGACAAAAGCTGTATCGTCGGGACTCTTTCTGCGTGTGTATATCCCAAGCCCCGCTGATGCGCGATCAGCTTTTGTTCCGCTTTCGTTTAATTTGTTCGATGTTTATCATGAACCTACTAGCCCGGTACTGGGAACTTGCTGAGAGAGCGAGACTGTTTTGCGGTTTGTATACTGAAGCGGTAATTCGACGTCGGGATTTGTCTGCCACCGCCAACAGATGTCGGGATTTTCGATCTCGGCGGCAGAAAATCCGATTGCCCAACTGCAATCTCTGAAAACAACGGCACTCCCATCTTCAAATTCGCAACGCCTCAAACTCTCGCCATTCGGCGAGTGCTCCGATTTGATTGCATAAATGAAAGAATATTAAAAACTGATTTTCAATTCACGATAAAGAGTAATGTCGGGCATCCATTCTATTTTTAAATCTCTACATATATCAGGTATTGTTCTATTCGCTCTGATTCTTCTTGACCTAGAAATTTCGTTAGTGACAATGACGCGATTAGGATTACCTACTGCATATGAAATAAGAAACAGATCTGCGCCTATCGTCTCTAATTCAACTTCTGATAAATTTTCTCCGTAAGTTGCTCTAACCATTTTAAGGTTATCTGGTTCTGCTTCTTCTCTTAGCTGCAAAACTTTTTTTACGTCTGTTTGTTTTATCCAGCCAGAAAGCAAATCTGTCTTCTTATCTTCTATTTCTTCATAAATTTCTAATGGTACTTTTATTGCGTTGTTTTCTGCATAACTTAACAGCCATTCCCAATATTTCGGTAATAAATCGAGAGGGTAAGAGGGTAATATCTGCTGGCTGCAATAAGAACGTTTGCGTCTAACAAATAAAGCATTAGATCTTATCAGACTTTAGAATTCTGATAAGTTCCAGAAACAGAAGGTACTTTCGCCAATAACGGTTCGACAGAACCTATTTTCGTTCCTAGAATTGTAGCGGCTTTAGAATGACTTAAAGTTCCATCTCTCAAGTTTCTTGCAACTAATTCTACAAGCGATGGGCCAAGTCTATGGTTTTGTATTATATAATAAGAAGGGCCGCCTTCAGTCTCTTTTTTCTTTCGTCTGATTTTTTCTTGTTCTTTTTGCTCACGCCATTTTCTTGTAAATTCTGCAGCAAGAGTTCCATACTGATTTGCTGAAATATAGTGACTCTGCTGTAATCTGTAAGCAACCATATTTTTACTTACAGAATAATTAATTGAAATATCATTTATTACCTGACGTATTTCAGGTAAAGATTTTCCTATTTCAATATTCTTAAGATCGCTGTCGGGAATTAATATTTTTCCGGCAACAGCATCGCAAAAACGTTCAGTAGGGTTTCTGATTCCAGGATTTAGTTCACCGCTAATTCCCGTAGACCCAAGGAAAAGATGAACTAGCTCGTGTATTAGGGTAAACGACCACGCAGGTTCTATATCATGTCGATTAATTACGATAAATGGGGCAATAGGATCTGAGATAGTTAATCCACGAAATATTTTTTCGCTAACGCTAGATCTAAGTGGACCATAGTTTTCTGCTAGAAGGACAAAAATGCCAAGTTTTTCAATACGATCGCGAAGTTCTTTAAAAAGTTTTCTCGGGTCATTTATAAATTTTGGTCGATTTTCTTTTAGATTTAAGACTTTGTGTATTTTCTCTACTGCTATGTCTTGGGATTCAGAAATATTTACAGACTTAATAAAATCAAGAGATTCTGGGGTGTCTTCTTCTATTATAATCTGAGCAACCATGTCTTGCCGAGCTCTTATATTTCTTACTAAAGCTTCTAATATACCTCTATCTTGCTGCGTCATGTAGTAATTAGTTAAACGAAAATCCTTATTTCTATTATCTTTAGCAGGAGGAGTTTCTAAATAGAAAGTTACTAAAGGACGACGAAAAACCTTGGCAATCTTAAATAATTGTTTTCTTGTGGGGAATTTTTCACCGCTTTCAAATGCATGTAATCTTTCAGCAGCGGATATACTTTTTGTGTTTTTTAGTCCAATTTTCTTTGACGCTTGTTCAAGAGAAACTCCTATTTCTTGTCTCGCCCAAGCAAGCATGTTGGGATTGATATTTTTGGCTAACATGAATTGATAAGAAGATTTGTCAATTACAAGAACAAAGAATAATTCTTCTATCTTTTAATTTGATTTTTATTTGAGGTAGAAAAATGAAAAACAGAATGTTTATCGGCATTCCTATCTTACCCATTATAATTACCATTTGCCTAGAAAGTAAACCCCCAAGCGACATGAGAAAAAATATTTGTAACTCTTTAGTCTTGTCAGAAAATCTCTTTTCCTATTTTCCAGGATCGCAACGGGTTGAATTATCGCGAGAGTTTCGCTACATCTGCTGAATGAACCCGTAATCGTGCCTGACGATCTTGCAACCATTGGATACTGTCAATTGGTCAACATTTTAAGGCGGCAAGCCGTATAAACTCATAGGACTGTCAGTCACACCGACCGCGGCAATCGAAGAAAGCCGATTTAGTTTTGTTACTTGCCAGCAAACCCCACCCGCCTTCACCACAATAAAGAAACTAAGACTTATGGAAAACGTCGTTTTGGTCCTGCATCTCCTTTTGGCTCTCGGGCTAATTGGGGTCGTACTGTTACAACGCTCAGAAGGCGGCGGGCTGGGACTTGGTGGTGGTGGCGGAGGCGTTATGACGGGACGCGCTGCCGCGACCGCATTAGGGAAACTTACTTGGATTCTCGCAATTGCCTTCATTATAACGTCGATGACTTTGACTATTCTCGCGGCAAGAAGCGGCACCGGAAGTTCAGTCATTGATCGGCTTGGTACCCCGACATACAATCCCGAAGAAACTAATTCCAATCAGTCAATACCAAACGTAATTTCAGACGACGATTTACTCCCGCCCCGCGCTGACGATAATTCTCCCATCGTCCCAGATGCCAATTAAGTTCAAATTAATTTGACTTCTTTGTGCCCCGCAGAAACGGAAAACTACTCATTGAGACATCGTTCCCAAAAGCATAGCCATGAGTAGGGCCATTCCGAAATCCTCTGTGAACCAGCGACTCGTTTGAGAATTCGGTTGATAAATTAAGGGAATTATATACATCTCACACCATAAAATTTAAAAAACAGTTGATATTTTTGGTTCTTAAAGTCTCAGGATGTTTCCGCATAAAATTGGAGAACGCGTTGAGAAATGAAAAATCGACTGAAGACGTTGCGCTTGGCATTCGACGCCGTGTTTTTGAACATGTGATGCGGAACAATGGTGGGTATCTGTCGCAGGCGTGTTCGGCGGCGGAGCAACTAGCGTGGCTTTACAATGAGGAACTGAAGCTGGGGGAACCAACACTACCGATGATTCCTGAACCGTTCTGGGGCGTTCCGTCGCCTTCTAATCCCGACTATCATACCGGTGCAGGATATAACGGTCCCAGCGCACCGCAGTTTGATCGGTTGTTTATTGCGCCGGCCCACTATGCGCTAGTTGCTTATGCAACCTTGATCGAAGTGGGCCGCATGGCGCCAGAAGGTCTAGAGATGTTTAATAAGGACGGCTCCTCGGTCGAGATGATCGGCGCAGAACATTCTCCGGGCATGGAGGTGCACAACGGGACCCTGGGGATCGGGCTTTCAACAGCCTCCGGTCTCGCCTACGGTCGACGATTGCGGGGTGAACCTGGTCGCACTTGGGTCTTTATGTCGGACGGCGAGATCCAAGAAGGTCAGACGTGGGAGGCGGTACAGGCCTGTTCGCACCACGGTATTGATAATGTAATGGCCATCATGGATGTGAACAGCCAGCAGTGTGACGGTGCCATGTCGAGCGTCCTGGACGTCGGGGACATCCGTTCCAAGTTCATCAATTTCGGGGCTGCTTGTATTGAGATTAATGGTCATGATTTGAGCGCGATTCGCGACGCTGTGAAGGAGCCACACGCGGGTAAGCCTCTTGTCATCCTGGCCCGCAGCAATCCGTTCCACACCATGTCCGTCCTTAAAGAGCGGTTTCCGCGTCTGCACTATGTGCGTTTCACATCTCAAGAAGAGCGTGCGCGGTTCAACCGATCCATTGCCGCAGATCTGGGCGTCGACCCCGTCAATTACCCGAATTAGGGAGCATAACAATGGTCGACATGGTTTCGCGCCCTTATGCACGGGCGTTTGAGAAGTTCGCAGCTGGCAATCCAAATATTTTATGTCTGTCGGCGGATCTGACGTCGTCCTGTGAGATTGATGGATTCCGAGATCGTCATCCGGATCAGTTTATCTCTCTCGGGATGGCGGAACAAAACATGATGAGCTTTGCCGGTGGTCTGGGTCTTGCCGGCTTTCGCCCCTTCATTCATACGTTCGGGGTGTTTATGTACCGACGTCCGTATGATCAGCTTATGGCATCCATCGCTTATCCGCGCCGCAAAGTACGCCTGATGGGCTTTCTTCCCGGGGTGACTACTCCGGGTGGTATGACGCACCAGTCCATTGAGGATATCAGCGTCATGCGGTCCATCCCGAACATGACCATCCTGGAGACAGGCGACGCTACGGAGGTGGAAAGCATCTGCGAAGCCGCCGATAGCATTGACGGGCCCGTATGGTGCCGTGTCCTGCGCGGATCAGTTCCCCGCCTCTTCGATACTCCAATAAAGGTTGGAGAAATCCGAGGGTTGTCCGAGGGTGACGACGTGCTCGTGGTAACTTCTGGCATTTGCACGGAAGAAGCTCTGCGCGCACGCGCCGCATTTTCACAGGCCGGCCTGTCCATCCGTCACCTTCACTTGCATACCATCAAACCGTTCGACGCCAACGCTTTGCTTGATTATATTGGTAGCGTCAAGCATGGTGTTGTAACCCTAGAAAATCATGTCATAGACGGAGGTATTGGGTCGCTGGTGGCCGAAACCATGGCCGACGCCGGCGTCGGCAAACGGCTCGTTCGTCTCGGCCTGAAAGATACCTATGCCCATGGCGGTTCACGCCCGTATCTCATGAAGTTCTATGGTCTTGATGCTTCGGCACTGATCCGAGGCATTGAGAATCTCATGGGACAAGACTTTAACATCACCGAAGATGATCTCGCCGCTGCCAGGTTCGACGATGTTCACTCGCTTGTCAAAGCAGAGGCACTGTGATGGACTGTTTTGAAGTAAAGAAATATGGCGTTGCGAAGGGTCGTTTTTAACAGGTTGGGGCGCAACGTTAACTAATTCTTTTTAGTATACCCCTACGGGCATTGGAACCTTTATGCCTGACACATTATCAAAAATCATATATTATGAGCCTCTTGCAAAATTCATCAGGCGAGCGACTTTTTCCTGAAAACAGGCAATTTTGTTTTGAAAACGGTGGATATGAAACAACCCGATGTATATTAAATTGTGACCCACACAAAATACAGAGGAGGTTGTCCCATGCCCTTAGCGAACACGATAGCCGATATCTGGAAGCGATTTCAAAAGGAATTATTTCCGACCCTTGCTCAGGATCTCGGTCCGCTGACGGCGAACCACCAGCGTTTTGTCAAGGTCCTTGATCTGAAACCGGTAGCGGCTTTTATTCAGACGCATTCGTCCGGTCGTGGTCGTCCACTGGCAGACCGCCGGGCATGAGCGCGGTCCTTCATTGCCAAGGCGGTCTGGGACTTGCCAACGACGCGGGCGTTGATCGACCGTCTGCGGTGCGACCCCACGTTGCGCCGCCTTTGCGGTTGGGAGCGCCGCAGTGCGATTCCAAGTGAGGCCACCTGTTCCCGCGCCTTTGCCGAGTTTGCCGAAATGGCGCTGCCGGAACAGATGCCCGCGGCGCTGATCGAAACCGCGTTTACGGAAGCAGTCATCGGACATATCGACTGCCATTGAGGTGCGAGAAAAGACAACGGCCAAAGCCTCAAAACCGAAGACACCCCGCAAGAGTGGCTCCGCCTTCACATCTAGACGCTCTCACTGTCGTCCGTCGCGTTCTGGCCGTTGCCCGAGCGCGGCGCTGGCGTGCGTGGTGGCGGGAAAAAGTGCGAGAAATTCGTGGGAACGAGCCGATTTTGTGGAAAAAAT
>JAPORY010000062.1 GCA_026709985.1 Aestuariivita sp.
AAAAAAAATCGCTTGTTTTCAGGAAAAAATCGCTCGCCAGATGAATTTTGCAAGAGGCTCATTTTATTGCGAATTTTCTGAATTTTGTAAAAAAATGGTCATGGTTAGGTCGTGAATGGCAGCTCAGGTTGAGTAAAGGGTTGTTGCTTTATGTTCTCAGCCTTGCAAAATGCCAAAACGCTAGGGCGGCTCTCTAACCTATAACAGATATCTCTGAGTCGTGGTATTTTGGTTAGATTTAATCCAATACCATCGGGTGTAGGATAAATTTGTAACCAACGAATAATTGCAGCAATGTAGAGATCTAAGGCTGAAGGAATTTCTCCTCCCAACCAACTGGACAGACGCGGTGAGGCCTGCTTTTCCAAAATTTCTAAGTGTAAATTTAACCGTTTTTTTAGTGCCTTTCGTAACGCCGGTATCGCGGAATTTGGTGCATAACGATCAGAATAAAATAATATCGTCATTTCGGCGTGGATAGTGTTCGAAATAAAAAATAACCAATTTAATGCAGCACCTCTTAGTTTGTGATTTATAGAAGGTAAAAGGTGCCCATGGCGATCAGCTAACCAAAGTAGGATGGCAGCCGTTTCGGAAATTGGCCCATCTGGTGTTTCAAGCGTCGGTATGCGCGCCGCTGGATTTAACTTTCGATATGCATCGCTCAGATGTGCATTAATTCTTCGGTCGATCAAAACACTGCGATAGTCCACATTTAGCTCTTCTAACGCAAGGCGGACAATGAGTGAAGCGTTATCCGGTGCGTAGTATAAAACATAGGGCGTTGCCATAGGTCTCAAACTCCGAGATTTTTGGGGATGAACCATTTATTTTGAGATTAGGTGAAATTATTGCGGTGATTTCTGTTAGGATAACGGTTTGCGGAATTTCATAGGTCACGCTTCTTTGATACAGTGAACATACCAAATAACTTCATAGAATAGAATTAGTTTAGCGTGTTATGAATATGGTTACTGAAGTTTCGGATGCTACTAGAGGGTTGATTGACTGTATTGATATATATATTTTGGGGAGGATTAACCTGTGTCAAGTAATGTATATGAACTCCCAACGATAGAGTCTAAATTTTTATGCCCCGATACGAAGAAAATTGATACCTTATGTGAGGAAAGCTAGCAGGCGAATTTAATGAGGCGGGTGCAAAAGTTGCGCTTTGAGCCTGTTGTGACGCTCCGCCAAATACATATCGCCATCGCGAGTCTATTATATCGAATTTGGATTTATCTATGAGGTTTGACGGGTTAGCTACCAATTGGACCGTCGAACAACACTATCGCACGCAAATAGTCCATACATCATCAACTGACACGTTAATCTGCGTAAGAAAAACCAAAGCCGAGTATGCAGGTGGAAAACGAGTGCTGATTATTTTCTCGCGTAGGCAACCGCTTATTCTCCGCTATCTTCAGTTCAGTCGTTCTGCGCAACCTTTGCTAAGAAAAAATTGTTGGTTCGGTTCGACATCTAAGATTAAGCGCCGCGCATAAAATTTGCCGCCCGGATACCGAAAGGGGGAATTGGAACGGTTTGAACGGGGAAGCAGCTTAGGATCCCTATCAACGAGCGCCAAGGCTCTCACGAGACCAGTTCCTCACCGATAGTGACAGCTTCATCCATCTGTCTTACTATATCTTGATTTCGACTGACGCGATAATGTAGCATCTGCCTACTCCTCTGTATAGCCATTAGTATCTTTTTTGGTTGAATATATAATCTGATAGCTGCTCAGCATTGCTCTCACATAAAGTTTGTGCTGTTGGCACAATATTTTTCATTCGTTCTAACCTTAGGGTTAGAGTATGCGCTCAACCCATAATTTTTGTTACTTTGTGTTATCAGTTCATCACCGTACGCTGAGCCTGTGGTCAGAAACATTTCATTGGATCAGATCAAGAAAAACCACTAAGATTATTGAGCACCAGCTGCGACCATTGTTGTGCCTGTTTCAAAGGTCCGCAACTCGTTACATCACTCGCGTTAGCCTGTGACCTTCTGCCCAAAAGTACTGAGACGGAATCGTTGTCTCCTTTTGCGTTCCCGTTAGCAAGGAGCGAGTCCGCGCACCGCTTGCGTTTGGCTGACTGCGCAAGAGCCCGCTAATTGGCTTGTTGAAACCGCCGCCCGAGAACCGCGACGTCTGGATCCCTAACTGATCTGTCAGGGCAAACAGCTACCACCAAAATAACCTTCCGTCATGCAGAAGCTATCCCGAGGCAGTAGCTGGCCGTATGCGACAACCTATACGATCGCCCTAACGATTTAACCCTTAGCCGCTTCGCCCTCTCCTTCTGAACCAGCCTCGCTTTCGCTGCCTAACCCATGAGCCTTGCGAATTTTTTCCTCAATTTCGACAGAGGTTGACTCATTCTCCTTGAGGAATTGCTTTGCGTTCTCTCGTCCCTGCCCAATCCGTTCATCCGCGTACGAATACCACGCTCCCGACTTCTCGATGACTCCGACCTTGACACCCAGATCAAGCAATTCTCCCGTTTTGGAAATGCCCTCACCATACATGATATCGAACTCCACTTGCTTGAACGGTGGCGCAACTTTGTTCTTTACAACCTTGACGCGCGTTTGATTGCCAATGACCTCGTCGCGGTCCTTGATTGCGCCGATTCGGCGAATATCAAGTCGCACCGACGAGTAGAATTTTAGCGCATTACCGCCCGTCGTTGTCTCAGGTGAACCAAACATAACTCCGATTTTCATGCGAATTTGGTTGATAAATATTACCATACAATTTGAGCGAGAGATCGAGCCAGTAAGCTTGCGCATCGCCTGCGACATAAGTCTGGCTTGCACGCCGACACTCGAATCACCCATGTCGCCTTCAAGCTCAGACTTCGGTGTTAAAGCCGCAACTGAGTCGACGACCACAATATTCACAGCACCCGATCTAACGAGCGTGTCGGTAATTTCTAATGCTTGCTCACCGGTATCAGGTTGGGAAATTAGCAGTTCATCAATATCGACACCCAACTTTTGTGCATAGAGCGGATCAAGAGCATGTTCGGCATCAACAAAGGCGCAGACACCTCCAGACCTTTGCTGCTCGGCAACACACTGCAGCGTCAGCGTCGTCTTTCCGGAACTCTCGGGTCCATATACTTCAACGATGCGACCCATGGGCAACCCCCCGATGCCCAAAGCAATATCTAAGCCAAGTGAGCCCGTCGAACTCGCCGCAATTTCTTGTACAGCACTGTCGTCACCTAACTTCATTATAGATCCCTTGCCGAACTGACGTTCGATTTGGGCAAGCGCACTTTCGAGTGCTTTTTGTTTATCTGAGCTATCGTTTGTTTTCATTGTAAGAATGTCTGCCATGTTAGGTTCCTTTGAGTTCTTTCATAAGCCAATGTGAGTGGCGAATGTCAATCTATCTATCTATCTATCTATCTCCGATCATCAATATTCTTAAATGGACTGCGTCTACTTCTTAATCGTCCGATACTAACTTCAAGAATGCTGTTGAGACGAAGGTTTTCATATATACAAATATTTTATATGATAGCATAATAAATATGTCAAGAGAAAAATTAAGATAATCAAAACTTTTCTATCACAGTCACGAAAGGACACATTAAATTAGCACGAGTCAACACAGTCTGCCCGCCCCATAGTTGCTCAAACTATCGCTCAAGACCAATAGTAGTGAAGATAGGAATGTCTTGACGGGGAATTGCATCAAGACCCCATCAGGAATCCATGATACCGCTGTCGGCCTGCTGACGAACCGTCAAAACCCCATGCCCACCAGACACGGCGCCTAAGACAGCTTTCGAACCGTAAATCCGACTATGATCAAATGAGGAATAAATGCCACTTGTGAGCTAAAACTAGAACAGACAAGAAAACTCCCAACACAGTATGCGGCTTCATAGCGTCGATCAATCACGATTGAACGATTGAACTTAAGCAAGCGCTGAGAGAACGTCGTCAAGAATATCTTGCGGATCCTCAAGTCCGACTGAGATTCGAATCAGTTCAGGCGAGATCCCAAGATGATCTCGTTGCTCCTGAGTGAGGCGTTGATGCGTTGTCGTCCCTGGATGCGTGGCGATGGTTTTTGCATCCCCTAGGTTGTTTGAAATCTTGGCAATTTTGAGGTCGTTTAAGAATCGAAAAGCCCCCTCTTTTCCACCCGTGACTTCAATCGATAACACCGATCCACCTTTCATCATCGTCTTCTTGGCTAACGCATGTTGTGGATGCGACTGATGTCCCGGATAAATTACCCGCCTTATTCGCTCATGGTTGCATAAACGATTCGCCAAAAAAAGAGCCGTATCGGCCTGCGCATTGACTCTTAAGTTTATCGTTTCAAGGCCCTTCAACATCACCCAAGCATTGAATGGCGACATTGCACCGCCCGTATGCTTCATGAAAGGCTCGACGGTCCCTCGAATAAATTCGCTAGTGCCGAGAATCACACCACCTAAGGCGCGTCCTTGACCATCAATATGCTTCGTTGCCGAATATATAATGACGTCAGCACCCTGTCGGACCGCATCCGAAAAGACTGGTGTTACAAAAACATTATCAATGATAACTGTGGCACCGACCGCGTGAGCCATTTTGGAAACGGAAACGATATCAATAATCTCTAGGGTCGGATTGGCGATTGACTCGCAGAAAATTGCTTTGGTTGTCGGACGAAGTGCATTCTGCCATTGATCAAGCGCCGTCCCATCAACGAACGTCACCTCAACCCCAAATCGAGGTAAGACTTCTTCTAGAACATATAGACATGAGCCAAATAGCGCACGAGATGAGACCACGTGATCGCCCGCTTGTAACATAGCAAGCAAGGCACCGGATACCGCCGCCATTCCAGAGGCCGTGGCAAAAGCATCTTCCGACCCTTCTAAACTCGCAATGCGCTCCTCAAACATCGTGACCGTCGGATTGCTATATCGCGCATAAATATACTCGTCCGGACCTGCCGCAATAAAGCGCGACTCTGCCGCTTCAGCGGATTCATAGACAAACCCTTGGGTGAGGAAAATAGCCTCACTCATCTCACCATATTGGCTTCTTCTGGTACCGCTATGAACAGCCTTCGTTCGTGAATTCCAATCTTCGGCCACCGAATTCCTTAAACCTCTTCGTCTAAAGGGAATGGTTTACTTCAACAAATCTGATCACTAGCAAGCGGAGCGTTTAGGTCACCCTTCTATCCAACACGGCGTATCAGATAAACCGCCGAACTGATCTCGTTGATTATCCTATTAGGAGACTAATGGTGAACTTCTGCAAGCGAAAAATTCCCAACGCGCTGCGAGCCACAAACTTACCGAAATCCGCTCCGCACTCTGGACTACAGCGACAATTTAGGAACAATCAAGAGTATCGTGCCGCTGAGAAAACCGAGCGGTGTAGAGATCAAATTTAGGATCTTCAATAAGGTTGATTGTCAGATCCGAATTGGTGACAACAATAGATCAGACACCCTCTTGATCTTGAATCGATGATCGCTACTTCCAACCCTCGCGAAACCTGCCAAGACGTCACGATACATTTTCGAAAGTCGTCCACGTTCACTCTAGGTGCCGTTAGAGGTGGATAACGCGATCATAGGCGTCAAGCACACTCTCGTGCATCATTTCCGATAGGGTTGGATGCGGGAAGACTGTCTGCATCAACTCTTGTTCGGTCGTCTCCAACTGGCGACCAACGATATAGCCCTGAATTAACTCGGTTACCTCAGCGCCAATCATATGCGCACCCAATAACTCTCCAGTCTTGGAATCGAATACCGTTTTTATCATTCCCTCAGGTTCGCCCAAAGCAATAGCCTTGCCATTACCAATAAATGAAAAACGACCCACTCTAACTTGATAACCGCGTTCTTTTGCTTGCGCTTCCGTATAACCGACTGAGGCAACTTGTGGGTAACAATAGGTGCAGCCAGCGATACTCTCGGGTTTGACAGGATGCGTCGATAGGCCAGCGATCAACTCGGCTACCATAACTCCTTCATGGCTTGCTTTATGCGCGAGCCAAGGGGGTGCGACCACATCACCAATAGCAAAAACTCCATCTACTCCCGTACGGCACCATTCATCGGTAACGATGTGCGAGCGGTCAACTTTCACCCCCAACGTTTCGAGACCCAGATTTTCTATATTTCCGACAATGCCCACGGCCGATATTACCGTGTCAAACTCCAACTCTTGCGTTTTCTCTGCCGTTTTTATTTGAGCAACGACTGTGTTCTTCTTCAGCTCAACCTTTTCAACCGACGCTTTCTCCAAGATTGTCATGCCTTGTTTGACAAATTGCTTTCTTGCAAACGCACTAATCTCCTCGTCTTCAACCGGTAAAATTCGATCCAAGACCTCTACGATTGTTGTTTCAGCGCCTAGAGTGTTAAAAAAACTGGCAAACTCAATACCGATCGCTCCCGAACCAACAACCAATAACTTCTTTGGCATTCGAACAGGTTGAAGGGCGTGCTTGTATGTCCAAATCGATTTACCGTCAGCCGGAATCTGCGGAAGCTCACGGGCACGAGCGCCAGTCGCAATGATTATGTTTTTTGCTGCAAGACTTTCCTCCCCATTTTCAATCTTCACTGACACACTTGTCGGAGAACGAATTGCCCCATGGCCGAGAAATACCTGTACTTTGTTCTTTTTCAATAGGTGCGTAACGCCACCAGATAATTGGCCCGCAATGTTTCTTGAGCGCTTCACCATTTTGTCAAGATCATAAGTAATCTTATCAGCTTTCAGACCAAAATCGGACGCATGTTGCATTAGGTGAAAAACCTCAGAGGAGCGCAACAACGCCTTTGTCGGAATACAGCCCCAGTTGAGGCAGATTCCGCCAAGATGCTCTCTTTCGACCACGGCGGCCTTTAAGCCAAGCTGGGCACAACGAATTGCCGCTACATATCCACCAGGGCCCGATCCGATGACAATCACGTCAAAACTCTTTTCCGTCATTCCACCTATATTCCTTTTTTCGTAATTGTCTGTTTTCTTTAGGAGAACACTAACATATTGGATCCCAGCCGACTAAAGGTCTTAATCAAGTGCAGACCGAAGCATATGGAACTTACCTTCAACAAAATCACGGAGTACTTTGTCGCAAACGGTATCACTGAAACGAGCACACCTCAACTGCAATATCAAGAACGCCTGAAAATGCAAATATAGCAATTGCTATACCATTCGTTCGAACAACTATTTTTGTCTGAAGGGGAAGAAGCTGACAGTGCAATTGCAAAGTCACGGAGCCAAATTTTCCTTCGCGTCATCAATGGCGATTTCCTGTGCAATCTGAACAGCCACCGGACTCACTATCGGGGCCATAGTGACATACGCTCCTGAATCTTCCGCTGCAACCGCCGGTCGCTTCGTCGAGCGATAAATTCCATATAGTGAGATTGCGGTTACCAATATGCCCAAAAAGAAGAAGTAGCCTTTAGGACCGAAAATATCCATACTTGAGCCAATAATCAGCGGTCCAGCGATAGCCCCTAACCCATTGAGAAAAATCAATCCACCAGATGCCGAAGCCATATCCTCAAGTTCTAAGTAGTCGTTAGCATGGGCTGTGAGCAAAGAATACAAAGGGTTAGATGTCGACCCAATCAAGAATGCTGCCAAGAGCAATAGCGGAATAATTCCGCCAAACACGGCGCCGATGATTGCGCCTACCGTGCCGATACAGCTGATAATGACAATTAATTTCCGGCGCTCCATTCGATCTGAAAGCCAACCGATCGGAAACTGCGTCATGATGGCACCGATAAAAAAGGCGGAAACAAAACTCGATATCTCGGTTACAGTTAAGCCCGCTTCAGCGCCATAGACTGGTGCCATACCAAATTGCGCAGCGAATACACCACCGAGTAACAACATACCGACACAACTGAGGGGTGCCTGAGTGAACAGCACCTTTAAGCTCATCGGTTTCGTTGCTTCAAAACCAGGTGACGGCGAAATTGACAACAGGATCGGCGTTATCGCGATCGACACCAAAATACAGGGAATGACGAACAAAACGAAACCCGAAGGATCGGCTATCAAAATCAATCCCTGAGCAATGACAATACCACTCGTCTGCACGATCATATAAAGAGATAGTGCTTGCCCACGAGTTGCATTGCTAGCGGCGTTGTTTAGCCAGCTTTCCGCCGTCACATAAACTCCTGAGAAGCAAAAACCGATGACAACGCGAGCCATCGTCCACGCTAATGGGTCGACGACCGTTGGATAAAAGATCATTATTGCAGAAATTAGGGACGCGAGCGCCGCAAAAACTCTCACATGACCCACGCGTCGGATCATCAATGGCGCAAGGCGACTACCACCGAGAAAACCGACAAAATAGGAAGAAACAATTATTGAGAGTTGTATCGTTGAAAAATTCTCAATATCGCCGCGTATCCCCAGCAATGTTCCCTGCATGCCATTGCCAATCATCAATAAGCCCATGCCCAAAAGCAAGGCCCACGCTGCCTTTAATACCTGAAACACCTAAGTTGCGCCTCTTGATTTGACCTTCAGCAGTGTCACCTAGAGAATGCAAATCGCCATTTCGCAGCAAGAAACGACATTCTTTATGACGTTTTTTGACCTTTAGAGCCCGTTCGGGCAAAGTAAGGAACTATCACCATAAGAAAAAAAGCGATAGCCACTATTCGTCGCGTGATCGTATATGCCAAAAAGGCGCCGTCTCCCCATTAAGGCGCAGACCAAAACAATCAAACTCGACTGTGGCAAATGGAAATTTGTCATCAAGGCGTCAGCCACGCGAAACTTAAAGCCCGGCGAAATGAATATGCGGGTTTTCCCACTCCACGGGCGGACAATGCCGTCATGGCCGACAGTTTCAATTAATCGTAGCGCTGTCGTTCCCACGGGAATAATTCGGTTTCCCGCCGACTTCGTTTGCATGATCTCTTCTGCTGCTTGCTCAGAAATATTTCCCCACTCCGAGTACATCTTTCGTTTGCTGATTTGCTCCGAGGATAGCGGTAGAAAGGTACCAGCGCCAACATGCAGAGTAACGAAAGATATTTCAACGCCTTGGGTTTGCAAATTCGTCAGCAATTCTTGATCAAAATGCAAGGACGCTGTTGGGGCGGCAACAGCACCAGAATGGCGCGCAAATACTGATTGATAATCAACCAAGTCTTGTTGATCAACTTTTCGACGAGATTGAATATATGGCGGTAACGGCATCATGCCGCAGTCTCTAAGCAATGAGTCGAAATCTTTACCTGAACAATTGAATTCTAATAGCGCTTTGCCCGCCATAACTTCTTTCACTCTCGCACTGTATTTTGAAGAAAAGTAAATCGATTCTCCAACTCTTATCTTCTTTAGCGGCTTCATTAGGGCGTGCCATTCACGCTCCCCTATGTGGTCAATTAGCGTGACTTCGACCTTTGCATAAGTTGTATCGGACGCCGTCACTCGCTTACGCCGACCGTTCATACGAGTTGGAAGAACCCGCGTATCATTTAAAACTAATCGATCACCTGGATTTAAGAACTTGGGCAGATCGGCAACTCGTGAGTCTACTATTCGATGACGATCAGCTACCAAAAGGCGAGCAGACGACCTTGGCTTGACCGGTCGAGTAGCAATGAGTTCTGCCGGTAGATTAAAATCGAATTTTTGCAGATTCATTTTCGGTCAGAATGGCCCTTGGCGCAAAAAATTGGCATGGCTACAATAATCATTCCAAGTCAAAATTTCAGTTCTCGGCTTCTGGTTGAGCGGACGGTCCGCCGACACGAAATAACTCCCGCAAAAAACCGGGTGCTAAGCCCGACAAGAGATTGACGGAAACTTGCGGTGAATTTGGGTCGCCGGTAAGTCGATAATTAAAACCGAAAAGACCTTCGCCTTGTCTCGGAGATAACAAGCCGCCCACTTGATTGATCATGTAGAACGGTGAAATCACGCCCTCCACGTCCATGAAGTTCTTTACTTGGGAGACGGCCCCGTTCATCGTAAATCCGAGCGATGGCCCCGTCGCTCGACCATTAATGAAGATTATTTTCTCCGAATCGATTCGAAATTCGCTTTCGACACGACCGAAATAGATTCCCTGCCCAGTCAATTCGCTCAAAAGGCCGACAAGTGACATGCTGTTGAGAAGAACGGCGATGGCTGGCACATCTCGAACAAAAGTGTTTCGCATCAAAATAGTCCCATCAACTTCTTGCGGGCGATCAGTTGTTCTTATTTCTAAGCGAAGTTCTCCCCGATGTACCTTGCTCAGTAAATTTGCGTCGCGAAGGCTTGCGCCAGCATCCTTAGATGTGACAATAATTATCGCTTGTTCGTTTCGAGTCACAATCTCGCTGTTGACTGGGGTTTGACCGTTAACGCGACCAGTCAGAGTTCCCCTTACGCCGCCACCAGTATTAATTTGTCCTTGAACATTCGTTAGCGAAATCCGCGGTGTTATTTGCAACTCGTTAAGGCCATCGACGATTATCTCTACCCCAGCGGCATTGGGTTTTCCCGCGCTAGACGGGTCAACGGGAGCTTCTTTCAAATTTAGTTGTCCAGAATGGAGCCGTATTCTTACCGGTTCAAGTGATTCAACTGCTAAAGCGGCATCAAGCCAATCCCCAATTTGTAACTTTTCAAGGTTAACGCCCAAATCTGCGTCATTTCCTGCGGATTGAAAAGTTCCAGCAAGGGTCAAATTTGGCGCTTCGAAGGCGATGTCACCTCTGATCAACGGCTGTTCAAGCATTACTTCGAGGGTTAGTTCAGCTTCAGCTTCTTTTGTTTTGCTCCATTTTACCGCTGGCGCATCAATACTAAGCCCTACGAGATCGGATTTCACAGTGAGTCGAGGAGATCGATTCGGCATAAGAACAACCTGTATATCGGCTTGTGCCTCTCCCACAATTGGGCTGATCTCCGTATTGATACCCGCCGCTCGTAAGGAGGTTTCATTCAGAGCAATTCGTGCCTTTACAGCACTACCCGCTTCTGGCTTACCGATCGGCTTCGTCCACTCACCACTGATTGGAATATCTGAAATACTCGCTTCGCCGCTAACTTTTACTTGATGTTCGTTGGCGATGAAGCTGAGTTGCCGGGATTCAAACAGTTGACCAGCAATCAGAGAATCGCTAGATACATCCGTCACACTTGCATGGACATCAAATGATAAGTCGCTAAGGTTAATCTGCTGTTGAAGCGGCAATTTTATCAGACCTTCAAAACTGCCCGTACCGCTGACTGACGTCGGCAGCAGATTGGTTCCTTTGAGCACCTCCAATGGTTTTTGATTGAGAAGTGTCAGCACGCTTGTCAGCGAGCCTTTGCCTTCTAATTCAACTTGGGCGCGAGTGTCCTTGCCCATTGAAGCGTCAAGAACCACAAATGAAGTCCCACCGACGTCGATCACATCACCATTGTCGGTATCAACATATCCCGTGTTAGCGGTCACACTAAAACGGTTATTAAAGAAGCTTGCCTGCCCGCTCGCCCGCCGCAGAGGCGGCATTGACTCCATGAAGCGAATTTCGGCATCGGAATAATTGAAGTAAAAATGAACTTGCGGCGGCCGCTCTCCAATTTTTCTGAACGCGACGTTCGAAGCTTCCAACTGCCCGTGTGACAAGTTGCGGTTCACCCAATCGCGAACATTAACCACCGCACGCCGCGGCCATATTTTCTTTAAATTTCCGACGGTGATGGCATCAACTGTCGCATCGAGAGCGATATTGAGACCTTCTTTCGAGTCGATGACTTGACCAGCAATTGCAAATGTTGTTTCACCTAACATGACTGTCAACTGACCTAACTCGACCCGTAACGGATCAAATGTCATTCGAATATCGGCGATACCTTCCTTGAGCGTGACTGGCTCTTGAGAAATTTCAAGTGACTTGATTTCGGCTTGTTTAAGATGAAGCTGCCCTAACAGGCTCAATTTGTCAGTGCCTCGCGTATCTTCTAAGAAAAGATCGCCCGCAAGTTCGGCCATTATAAGTGACGAAGCGATGGTCATTCGAGAAATATGAACCGAATTCTCTGTTGGGTTAAAATCTAAAATTACCTCCGCTTGGCGAATTTCGATTGGCCTGTCGGAGTTTGAAAATCGAAACTGGCCAGAACCCAGCATTAGCTTGGAATTGACAGTGCTAATTTCGCCGGCAGCGTTGATTTGCCCGCGTGTCACAACCGATAATAATGTATCGAATTGGCTTAGCCATGCTAGTTGGCGATCAATGTTGGCGAGATCACTAGTGGCGATATCGGTGACAGAAATTACAAACTCTGATGCGTTATCATTTGTTGCTGACGTAATATCGACAGCGATAGTTGCCGCGTGTCCCATCGGCGATGCAACATCTAATTCTGCGGCTACCTTGGAATTTGATTCAAACCGAATCACCTCCACCGTGCCCGAACTAATCTCCCATTCTTGCCTAAAATCATCGCTTCGGTAATGAATTTTAGCGTCCTGAAGAGAAATTTCTTGCAGGGAGGATAGTTCCTTGATCGCGAGAAGGCGATCTAACGCGAGCCACTGCTGCGCACCCGCGTTTAGCCGCAGTTCAAATTCGGGGTCAGTTAAATCAAACAAACTTGATCGGTCACGCGGTCTTGTTTGTGTTATCTCTACTCGCAGCCCCCTTAGATTGACTTTGCTCGGTTGAACAAAAGACGCAAACAGCGGGAGAAATGCCACCTCAGCACTCAGTTCCTCTAGCGACAAGTCAGAACGAAAGTCGTTCGATACTTTGAGGCCCGTTAGCGAAATCGTTAAATCCCAAGCAGGGGTAAGGCCGATTTTGCCTTGCGCAAAGCGCATCTCGGCGGTGCCGATTGAGTTTGAAACCAATTGTTCGATTTGTTCTCTGATCGGCTTTGGAAGATCAACCCGATGACCAGACTGGGATGCGTAATACGCAATAATAAAACCTAATACGAACATCACGAAAAGCGTGATAGCTGCGTACTTGAGAACTTTAGCTGTAACCGATCCTAGACGACGATACATGGGATGTTTTTTGTTGCGAGGCTCTGCCAAATTTTTCTCATAAAACGTGATTATTGGGCCACCAACCACGCATCAACTCAGTACCAAAAATCATCAAACTTCGCTAATCTTGTCCGCGATTGCGAAGAGAACTCAACAAAGGGCGCAAGAGAGGTATCTGCGAGATCTCAATGCGCGGCACCGCACCACGAATTTATAATCATTAACCCAATAAATTTCCCATTTTGCGGGTTTTTTCCCAATTGATACAATCGTCACCTTCTCACATTGTGACGAGATCTGGCAATACAGGCTGTCTGACGATGCAATCAATCGTCCGTGATTGAATTAATGCTCACTCGCCCACAGCCAAACAGTCGCCTACTTGCGAGAATTTGCTAGTGACCGCCCTGTTCAAACATCAAATAGGCACGACGTGCAACCTGCCATTGTCACCTATCGCAATTCGGATACCGACAGCATTACCGTGTCCATCTTGGCGGCGCCGGAATCCGCAATTCAGAGTTCGGGTAGAATTTACGATGAGTGCCGTCTTGGCATTTCCATGCTGGGCGGCGGTGTTTGTTTACTTGTCATTCAGCCCGGCAACGAATATACGAAAACAGCACTCGGTTGATTGTTTTCTATTGAACTTCTGCTTCATGAATCAGAAGACACGAGACCGCGAGCATATGATCGCCCGCCATCGGGGATTTTCTCCTGACTGCCTCATGATTCAATCAAAGAATTCTTGACTCTCACTTACCACTAGTTCGCATATCTTCAAAAAACGTTGTGTGTGGATTGCTGAAAGCCTATTTCGACTGAGTTTTCGAAAAAATACCATTTTTTGTATTCTGAAACAATAAAGGGGTTGCAAGCAACTTACCCACAATTTATTAACTATCCGTGACTTCCAACTCAATACAAACTGACTATTGCCTACTCGTTTCATAGCCAAACTTAATTACCTCATTGGTCGACGTTTCCCGGAGCGTCGAGTCTTTTTGAAGTCGGATGATGATACTCGCTTTGTTCGACTCAGACCGGGTTTGCAACTTGTTGCCGTTACAACGGGTGCTTGTGTCGTCGCTTGGACAATTTTCGCGACTGCTATTCTTCTCATGGATGCAATCAGTGCCGGGAACCTAAGAGACCGCGCTATCCGTGACCATCAAACATACGAGGAACGTTTGCAGTTCATCGCAGAGGAACGGGATGCAAGAATACGAGAGGCAATTGCTGCCCAGAGCCGATTTAATTCGGCCCTTGACCATATTTCGGTGATGCAGTCGCAGATTCTTGAACTGGAATCTCGCCAACGGGAACTCGAAGCGGGGATAGACGGGATTCAATCGACGTTGCGCCGTGAAATTAAGCAACATCAGAACGCGAGAGACATGATCGCGTCTCTTCAGGACTCCAGTGTCACCGCGCCGATTGCTAGTTCCCAACCAAACGCGCATGCAACAGTTGAAGAAATCCTATCGGATGCGTTGGCTGAAACCGCGAGCGAGCGTGATCACAGCGCTAAGAGAGCTCTTGAGGCGCACGATCGGGCTGAAGATCTAGAATTTGATCTGACATTATTCCAAGAAAAAAATAATCAAATCCTTCGTCAGATTGAGGAGGCCGTAACGATCTCTCTCGTTCCTTTGGAACAGATGTTTCTCAACGCTGGCCTTGAGCCTGATCGAATTATCGAACTTGTCCGGCGCGGCTACTCAGGGAAAGGCGGTCCCCTCGTTAGCGACATTACGCCGGTCTTAGGCGAAGATGGGCGGTTACTGAGTCCGCGAAACGGCGAACTACTTGCACAAATTGATCGACTCAATCTTTTTGCGATCGCCTCAACGTTGGTTCCTTTTGCAATGCCGGTGAAAGGCGTATTTCGGCACACATCGGGCTTCGGCTTTCGTCGCGATCCCAAGACAGGTCGCCGCAGAATGCACAATGGGATCGACTTGGCGGCGGCATATGGAAGCGATATACTCGCAACCGCAGATGGCGTCGTTACTGACGTCGGTTGGCGAAGTGGTTTTGGCAAACTTGTTCGAATTCGTCATGACTTTGGCATAGAAACGCTCTACGCACATAATTCAAAAATTTTGGTGAAAAAGGGGCAAAAGGTCTCGCGTGGAGATCATATTGCTGATATGGGGAACACTGGGCGGTCTACTGGCACCCATCTTCACTACGAAATCCGCGTCGGTGGAAAACCGATTAACCCGATGACATATATCAAGGCTGCGAAAGATGTTTTCAAAAACTAGAACAAATGAGCCTCGACACGAGGCTGGGGCGTCACCCTCTCAAATGGCGGGATCAACGACTACAACTCCGGCAACGACCCAATCGATTTCCCAAACCGCGCCCAAGCCAAAACCTCCGGCGTCGACGCTCTCCTCGGATCTCCATTTTACTGGTGATTTGGTATCAACGGGCGATATTCAAATCGAAGGCAAAATCGAAGGGGACGTCCGTGGTCATCAACTGACGGTTGGCGAGAATGCTATAATAAAGGGTGAGATTATCGGTGATGATGTGGTCATCAACGGTCGTATTACTGGCAGCGTTAGAGGCCTGAAAGTACGCTTGAGTTCCACCGCAAAAGTTGAGGGCGATATTATTCACAAAATTATCGCAATTGAGAGTGGCGCCCAGTTTGACGGTTCAGTTACGCGCCAAGACGATCCTTTAAACTCCGGCAAGCAGCAGAATAGACAACCGCCCAAGGTTGCCACGCCAATACGACAGACCGCCCCACCCTCGCCTGGCAAGCCAGGGGTCGTTACGAACCCGGTTAAGCAAGAAGCTTCTTCATCTGAATAACAGTTTCGACTCGGCTCTCTGAATTTTGTGCGTAAGTATTGATATTAGAGTGGTTTAAATCAAGACATCTTGACCAACGCTAACGGCAATCAGTTAGGCAGCGTTGTCTTACTCTCAAAGAGAACCGGGCATTCCAGTCGTCGTGACGCAACCTGTTTTCGCACGGTGATCGGCTGCGCAGGGACTATGCGTTTTTATGTCGGCAGAAAGTCAGCCGATAGGCGCAATCATGATTTCGCCCGTGTTTGTTGTTTTCCGATGTAGGGCTAGATTTAGAACTTTGTGCTACTTCTGTGAGTCAGTCTAGGTCTGATTGTGAGCTATCTGCTCTTTTGATTGTCGGTCAACTTATTGTCCGACCTGTCCTTATGAAAAATCGCATAATCGCAATTGTGATACTCCATTCGGCCTGACGCGGGGTTATTCCATTACTTCAATACGGTGACTGTTGTCATCGTGTCGGGTTGCCCTGTGACTGAGAAGGTCGAAGCGTCTCCGCGCTTTATTTGATCAAGAACTTCGAGCCCATCAACGACCCGACCAACGACTGTATATTGACCATTGAGAAAGTGACCATCATTAAACATGATAAAGAATTGGCTATTGGCACTATTGACATCTTGACTGCGTGCCATACCCACGACGCCGCGATCAAAAGGAATGTCTGAGAATTCGGCCGCTAGATTCGGAAGGCTTGAGGCTCCGGTGCCCGCTCGCTGCAGACTATCTTGCGAACTTTTTCCAAATTCGCCGTCACCAGTCTGAGCCATGAAACCGTCAATTACTCGATGGAAATATACCCCGTCATAGAATCCTGATTCTGCCAAAGCCGTCAGTTGCTTGACGTGGTTTGGTGCTACATCCTCGAATAGGTCAATCGCAATATCGCCCCGAGTATGCTGGCCGTTCACCGTAATTTGAATACCGGTTGCCGCTGCTGGGCTTGCGATAAAAGAAGATACAATTGCCGATTTAATCATTCTAGCTAATCCTGACCTCATTTTTGACCTCTTTGTTAAACTTTGAAGGCGCTCAAAGTACACTTTCGTGCGGTAGTTTTTCTTTTGCGGTTAGGAAATCGAACATACGATATCCGACTGAAGAGATAAAACGAGTTGGTCTCAATCCCTCGCGCTATAGCGGGGTATTAAACAAAGTGTAGCAAATTTCAATTGCTAAGTTAGTGAGCGCTAGCAATTGCAGCGTGCCAAAACAAAAGCTTAAAATTCTCCGTTCACTTCCAAATATTCCAAGGTGTTTCGCTTTCAAAATTCGTTTCTGTCACAGCATTTCTTGCGGATATAATGTTTGGTGTCTTAATCGCATCGAAGGTTAGGGACAAATGCTAGTTCATGTAGAATTAGGATGCGCCTCCATTTTCCGCAATCGTAGCGTGACCACTCCCTACCCTAAAAGCTTATCAACCCGACACACTTGCATATGGGCTTTTTGTCGTATCAGATACTTCACCAATAACGCTGCTGAGCAAACGGGTTGAGAATACCAAAGGTCATACAAGTGTCAGGGGTGCTTTCACACAGAACATGGCGGAACCTATTGCTGACAGATCGTAAGCTACCTGACATCTATGATAGCTTCGGGGCATAATCCGCTCACCGCTATTCAAACCACCTTCCAAGATAGTACCGCCGCTGCCTTCGAACACAGCACCAAAAAGCCAATAACAATGCGGGCGAGTAGTTATATTATATTCTTGATATCGACAAGCGTGTGCTTTGTCCTGTTGGGCTTCATCGTTGGGGTACGGGCAGAAAATTTCGAACTGCTACAAGTTGCACCTTTGATATTCGTCACACCCTTGCTCATTTTGGGAAGGTCATTCTATTGGTTGACGGCACTCCCACCGTTTTGCCAGACCGTCTCCCTATTCGATCCTATTATTTAGTTGAATTCAGGGTTTCGTTGGATGTCTTTTGCGCAAGAAGATATACCAATATATTAGAGTTTTGAGGCGTATGCGCTAATTTACTCCCGTTTCCTCACGGCAATCGGATAGGTTTGTCACACCGGGCGGTGACGCAAACAGTGAACGCCCGTCAAAGAAAGTCGTACGCAGATAGATGGAAGAAGACTGACGAGTCATTAATTTGAGAGTGGCGGGCTGAAGTGCAGCAGGCGACTTAGTCCAATGACACGCGTATCATAACTTGGTATCGCCCTCGATTCTGCTGCCAACATTTGGAGAGGTTTTCTCAGAAAAATATCCGTTCTCTGCTCGCGTTTTTGGGCATTGAGGATATCTCTCGTGAGTTCAAGTCCCAGCCACAGATGCGGGGCTGATTCATAAGGCCGCTCAGAAAACTTCGCAACGGCGGGCATCGCGCAAAGGATACCGATTGATTAAGCAGATTAACCCCTGTGTGTTTTTGATGTTTCGTGCCTTGAGGCTCGCGATAAAAACAGTTGTGGCAACACAACCTCCCATGTATTTGAGCGTAATTTGGTTATGCCTGAATCGTCTCCTGACCATCTTGTGAAAATCCCATGCACCTGCGCGGAGGCGACAATCATTCCTGACGGTAGAGACCAACTCTTTGCCATACGACCGATCTGACAGCCCTTGCGATCGAAGATTTTCCACTGTTCATCTGCGTAAGATACAACTAACGGATCTCCAACCGATAGGGCCGAAATTGCCCGATGACAACGGCTACGATCCGATCTCCAACCAGCGAATGACAAAACAACGTGTTTCAGAGTGCAGTCGAGCACTTGTGTATCCAATCGTGAGTCAGAGAGATCAGGACTTGGGATCTTACGGGTCAGTACAGATGAGGCATTATTCAAGTTGTGCAGAAGGGATGCAGCACGCTGCTGCATTGGAGCCAAGAGTTCCGAATCCCGACTGTTCGGCTGACCGGCGTCGGTGAGTTGAAAGAGTGCTAAAGTTTCGCGTGCTCGCGTCATCGCAACATAGTAAAGACGGCGATCAGCATCGGAATCCTGAGTAGCTGTTGCCGTCCTCCATTCCCCATCCAATATGACCACATGATCAAATTCCAAACCTTTCGCACGGTGGGCACTCGTTAGAAGTAACCCCTGCTGTGTGCGTCGTGCTTCTCTACTCCATTCTCCCAACCAGTTTCGAACGAATGTGACAGGGAGGACTTTCGCGTGCCCTTCATCAAGTATGAGATCATCAAGGGCTTGAGCCAACAGATCCTGCCAGTGATTCCCGCTAGCGTCGTCACGATGCCGCTTGAGTGTTTGCATCGCAATTGTTTTTGCGTTGTCCGATTCGATTGCCCGAAGAAACTGTTGAGTCTCCCGTGCCCGCCAGAGCGAAGATGTTTCTTCGCGTGCACTTTGCGCCGGTATACCTGCGGCTAGGCAAGCACTTCGGACTGCATCAAGGTCAGCCCATCTCCTAGCGATGACTGCACACCGACTCCATTGCCAATTCGGGTCGAGTGCGGCAAGCCGCTGAAGTTCAGAAATTGCGGCTACTCCTTGCGACAGCTGCCCTCCCGCAAGACGCAAGATCTGAACGTTGCCCTGAGCAATAGGGTCTCGGGTTGCCCACGCCCCACCTTGCAAGTCTGACTCTCGCCGCACATCAATTCGTAAGCGATGATTACGCTTAAGCCGATCCGCCGCCGCCTCTATACACCGGCTCGCTGCGTCAATAATGCAGCCGGTCGAACGATGATTCTCGACGAGATATTCCTCTCGTGCCTGATATTCTTTAGTGAAACGACGAATAAATTGAACGGAGGCTCCTTTCCAAGCGTATATATTTTGGTCATCATCCCCAACGGCAAACAAGTTGAGCCGACCATCGTCTTCAGTGCGATTTTTCCCCGCCAGTGCGGCAATCAACTCGTACTCATACTCAGCAATATCTTGGTATTCGTCGACCAGAATCCAATTAAGGCGGCCCAACATTTGATCGCGACTAACCAATGCGTTCGCATCGTCATTGCGTAATAGTTTGGCAGCATCACGAAGGATGGCGTCGAAGGTTTCTTGGTCTAGCACTTTATCGGTTGCCGAAAATGAAATCCCTAAAATCCGCAAGGCTAGTGCGTGGCACGTCATCACATTAACCCCGTGCGCTTCTCTACCGATGAGATCATTAAGGCGTCTGCGCGCCTCTACTGCAGCATGGCGATTATAGGTCAATGCCAAAATACTTGCTGGTTTCTCTCGTCGCACCTTGATGAGGTAGGCGATGCGGTGAACCAGAACCCTGGTCTTTCCTGATCCAGGGCCGGCCAAGACAAGCACGCTGGTGCGCTCACGGGTATCACCGACGATTCGTTCCTGAGTTGGATTATTGAGTCGGTCGACAATCGTTTCATAGTTTTCGGGCAACGTTTCTCGTTTGATGACTTTTTCTTTTCCCGAAAACCATCCTTTGACAAACTCTTCACTCTCAAGCTGGAAATAATCAGCAGCGAGTCTCAAGGCGAGATTGATGTCGTTGATTCCAAGTTTGGCATACTCACTGACAACATGTACCTGTGCCGTTTGTTCCGCATAATGCTGCTGCAACGGCTTAAAATCAGTAACCGTGAACGTTCTTCCATCGCGATTTACTTTTAGCGACATCGCGGGGCGAAAAACCGTGAGACCCCGGTTGAGTGTCAAGACTTCCTGCTCATGCATCCACAAAAGTGCACGGTCGACTAGCGGTTGAGTAGCTTGATTTCTGAGTGATGACCTTAGCGCGAGATCGTCTCTCACTGCTTGTTCCAGAGCTCCGTATGTAGTTTCTACCAAGAGATCGACCCCACGGTTTCCATTAGGGACTTGGCTAAGGAGATGGTCGAGTATTCGGGCCGCTCCGTCTTGCCGAAGCTTGGCAATGCGGCTGATCGAATGCCAGTCACGACGAAGACAGATTCCAATAGTCTCCATGTCACGGGCACGCAATTCGAGGCTTCGTCTAGAATTGGGTTCGTCTCGACCATCAACTGAGAGACTACGAAGCAGTCGCACAAGCCTTTCTGGAAGTGGATTTACGATTTCTTTTTCTCGCAGCCGTTGTGCGAGAGGTCGAAGCGAAAGACGGGTCCATACTCCGATCTCTTGATCTGGTGCTTCCTCACGAAGTTCTGCAATGAGACTCTCTTCGAGTTCACGCGCTAACAAGAGACGCCGCAATGACGAATTTTCCACGCCGGCGTGCACATAAACGGTAATCCGCATATCATTTGATGCGACACCGATCGCTTCAAGTGTGCTGAAGACTTTGCGCAGTTCCTGCATTGAGCAACCACACTCGTTCATTAGCACATCAGTAGACACGCCAATATCGGGCTTTGAATGCGCCAACGTCCTTACGACTCGCATCATGAGCGATTCAATCTTTGGTTGAATCTCGCGTCTTTTGGCTTCAATTTTGATTCGGTCGCAGGCTGCAGCGATGCTTGAGGTTTTGAGGGATGAAGGGAAAACGGTTGTGTGGTTCTCGTCACGCTGTGCGAGTTTTGCTTCTTCTAGCCAAGCGATTGCGGTCCGCACACGATCATCGTCAGTCATACGGTCGCGAGTGAATTCTTCGTCAGCATCTTCGAGGAGGATTTCCCCTGCTGTTGCAATAACCGAATCCTCTGCCGCACGTTGGTGGCGACGGCGACGGTCGTCAAGTCGACGTATCGCCCGCAAAACTACTTGTATATCACGCCGATCTAGTCTTGAGTTCGCGGTCAGCGAGAACTGCTGCTCGGCATCATCGGGCTCAAAAAGCAACAAACATTGTGCTCTTGCGCCATCTCGTCCAGCCCGCCCCGCTTCTTGAAGGTAACTTTCGAGCGATCCTGGTATCTCAGCGTGCACAACTGTTCTGACATCTGGTTTGTCGATCCCCATACCGAAGGCATTAGTCGCGACCACTACAGTGACCTCACCCTCGCGGAAACCGCGCTGTACCTCCCGCTTGCGTTCAGGTGACAGACCAGCGTGAAAGTGGTCGGCTATAAGCCCTCTATCAGCGAGGGCTTGTGCTGTTTCCTCGGTGCTGCGCCTTGTTGTACAGTAGACGATTGCGCCGCCCGAACTGGCTTTTTTGAGTGAGTCCGTGACCGCTTGATGAATATGTTCGATTCTCTGCGATGTCGTCGTTGGCATGACGACAAAACTGAGATTCCTTCGCTCTGCTCCACCGTCAACTATCGCAATCGGCGTTTGGAGAATGTTCTCGAAGTGCTGACAAATGTCACGAACGACGTCTTGTCGGGCGGTTGCTGTCAGACATAAGACTGGCGCCTTGTCTCCCTCTCCGTGATGCTCGGCAATATAGCGGGCAACATAGCGATAGTCTGGGCGAAAATCGTGTCCCCACTTTGATAAACAGTGCGCCTCGTCAATCACCCAAGCTCCGATCCGACGCCCCGACAGTGCATTTCTAAATGTGCTGTTACGCAACTGTTCAGGTGCAACAAGCACAATTCCTGTATCGCCGTGACGAATTCTTGCAAGAGCGTCGGCACGCTCTGCCATTGGAATCAGGCCATTGATGGTGCTGGCACACATAATGTTATTGCGTTGCATAGACTCAACTTGGTCGGCCATCAAGGCGACCAAAGGTGAGATCACAACCGTAAGCGCTCCGGCTGCTTCATAGCGGATCAGGGCTGGAAGTTGATAGCAGAGAGACTTGCCTGTACCCGTCGGCAGGATTCCGAGAACATTTTCTTGCGCCAAGTGTTTTTCGACGATAGCACGCTGCAAGCTTTTGCCATCCTTGTTTTGAGGTTGGGCTCGAAAGTCCGAATAACCGAACCAACGCGACAGCGCCGCGCGGGAGTCCAAACGCTTCGAGCACCATTGGCACTGATCATCTCCACAATGGGTTGATCTCAGCTTGCTGGCAAGAATACTGGCTTGAAAACGGTATTCAATGTAAGGCGGAATTATTGAGTTTCCGCCGGCTACCGGTAACCAAGCTAGAAGATAGGTCAGTGCAAGGGAATGAGAGCGTGCATCGTGCGCAATCCGAGCCGCCTGTCGGGGACAGCCACTCCTTGACAGAGTGTCTGAAATTAATGGCACGACTTCGTCAATAAGAGGGGTCGGGTCAACTCCTCGCAGCACTTTAAATAACCTGTCAAAAGCATGGCCTTTTACTCCTAGGCCAAGCAGCGCGTGCCAAACCCTCAGGACATTCGGTTCCTTCCGTTTGAGCTTTTCAAAAACGTCGGCAAGCAATTCAAGTGTTAGTTCCGAGTCCAATAGCGGGTCATTGATCTGCACGCTTGCTAATCCGGGCTCCTTATACTGCTTGACAAGATGATGATACGGATTTTCTGGAAATGCCAGCGGACTCAGATACAGGGTGTCGATGGCAGGTAAGTCCAGCAGCTTCAGATTTGGAGCCTGTTGCAAGAGAAGTTTGAGGTCGTGTTCAATAATGTTGTGACCAACCAAAAATTCTGCATCCTTAGCAAAATCATCAAGGTCTGCTAGGGCAGAAGGCAGTGACTTTTTGTTGCCTTTCCAAGTGTAAACAGTTGACTTCCCAGTATGTATGGCACCGATAGCACGAATATGGTTGCTACCTTCGAGGTCAAGAGACAGAAGATTTGGGAAGCGGTGTTGAGCAAGGCACTGTCTCGTTTTCTTGCCGTCATTCCACCACTGCACTGTCATCTATTCACCTCATTCTACTCGGAAATTGGTACAGCGTCAGGCTAGAAATTATCATGATTGGTTCAGGATTTAAGGGGCTTACTCTCATCATTTCCCTCATTCGCTTCTCAATGCACCATGAGCAAAAGACAAAGCACCACTCTCATCAACTCATTCAACAAACTGAGTCGATAATAAAAGGTGGTGCGAGTCTAATCGCACTAGTGCTCAAAGAGACAAATGCAAGAACCTTCTGTTTAGTGCAAGAAATCAATTGCTTCAAAACCTCTTGGTGAATAGGATTTGTATCACTTTAGAGCCTCTTGCAAAATTCATCTGGCGAGCGATTTTTTCCTGAAAACAAGCGATTT
>JAPORY010000112.1 GCA_026709985.1 Aestuariivita sp.
TCACCGATGGTGATGCGAAACACAACTTCAAAGCACGGCTTCCATAAGGAGCCGCCGGGAACGTTGTTGACTAAACTGAGCCCTTTTGAACAATCAGACAGAATTTTATGGATCATGGCTGAACATTGCTGAGATCGAAATTAATGTTCTCTCGAAACAATGTCTGGCTCGTCAGATAACGGATTGAGAGACGATGGTCCGCGAGGTGGACGCTTGGCAGGAAAGGCGGAACAAGACAGAAAAATCCGTAGACTGGCGGTTCACAACCGAGAAGGCACGAATCAAACTAAAATCACTATACCCAGCAATTTAACGATTTCGGGATACTAGTGGAGAGAAATGTTTCAAAAGGTTGTCAGGTGTTTCGATCCCCGCATGACCACACATTCGGATAGCATGATTGAGTTGATTGGTGTTCTGATAAATGTTTATCACCATCTAAACGCCACAAAAAAGGGCGATCGAAGCCGCCCTTAAATTACTTGATCCCTTAAACTTTATTGAGTCGCAAAAACTCCAGCGGCTTCAACGTTGGCAAAGTTGCCATCAAAGGCCCCGACAAACCTTATGGAAGGATTCCTGCATCACGATCGGCGCGACTTGAGTCACTTGAGGTTTTCCCCGGCGATATCAATGAAACCGTTTCAAACAGCACCATCATTGTTATCCATCTTCAAACATGGCACGTGGCACACCTAACTGACGGATGATTGTGCATAGAGTTCCTTTGCGCAATTCGGGATGATCCAGAACAGGAACCGTAATGGTGCCGTGAACATCAGTCTTTTGCATTGCAATATGACTGCCTCATCAAAGAACTTCAACAAACCCACATGTCGAAAGAATTCGGCAGGTCTAACGTCTCGACAGAACGCGCAATCTAGGCAATAGCGACCTCAATTTGAGTCACACAAACTTCTTCGCGCATCCGCCGATCAACTTCTTCGTCCGTGGCCGTATCAAAAAACAACGCTACAGCCTCGGCCAAATTTTTTCGTGCTTCGGCAATACTCTTTCCTTGGCTAGCCACATCAACCTCTGGGCAAAGCGCTACATATCCCTCCCCGTCACTTTCAACGATCGCGGTCAAGTATTTGACCTTATGTTACACCTCAATTTTGAGTTGATGTTGAAATTTTGTCAGGATAGCAGCCAGAGTAGAGACCATATAGGCCTAGCAGCACAAAAGGGAAAAAACGAGCAAGATTTTGAACTTTCAATAAGAAATCTTAATTCGCAAACTATGCATCAATGAGCAAATAAAAATTCTTTTCAGATTTGCCGTTAGCATATAGGCGACCACTGTCGCTGTCCCGCATAAGGATTACATATCGGTGGAAAATAGCCGATATTACCGGGAAAAGAATCAATTTTGCATGTTATCGATTTGAACTTCTAATTTGTGTTATTCAGGCTCTCAGGTTTTTTGCGCGAGTCTCGTTATGCACACAGGAAAATTTGTTTTTGCACAAGTCCTTGATTACTTGCCGATGCAGAATCTTTGCCGATACATAGACTGTTACTACGGACATCATGGCGTTAAGCGTTTCAGCTGCCAAGATCAGTTTGAAAGCATGGCCTTCGCGCAGTTGACGGGCCGTGTGAGCTTGCGAGCCATAGCGGTTTGTCTTGCTGCTCATAGCAAGAAACTCTTTCGTATGGGTTTCGGAGCCCCGTCTATCGCAATACCCTGACTAAAGCGAATGAGGGCGCGATTGGCGGATTTATGCCGATTTTACTAAATCCTTAATTCGGGTCGCCCGCTGGCTCTACGCCGATAATTCGTTCCAAGTCTATCTCGACAATACCGTCTATGCGTTTGCTTCAACGACGATTGACCTCTGCCTATCGGTTTTCCATGGGCGCATTTCCGTCGCATGAAAGCGGCCGTAAGAATTCATACCCGACTCGCTTTGCGCGGGAATATTCCCACATTTATTGATATTTCGGCTGGAAAACTGCCTGCTGTGAACATCCTAGACCAGTTGTTGCCCAAGGCGGGGGAATTCGACATTATGAATCGGGCTTATCTTGATTTCGAACGGCGACATCACCGGCATCGCCACGGCAGGTTTGTTGTTCTGCGAGCCAAGAAGAACACAAATCTCCGCCGTCGGTACTCAAATCCGGTTAATCGTGCCGGTTAATCATGACCGGGGCTTCATCTGTGATCCGGTTGTCCGGCCGGCAGGCAATTGCACTTCTATTGAGTATCCCGATCAAGTATGACGCATCAAATGTCACGATCAGGATCAAGGAAAAACCTCTTTGTTCTGGACCAACAACTTTACGTTATCAACTCGCACCATTGCGGAACTGTATCGGGCACCATGGCAGGTCGAATTGTTCTTCAAATGGATCAAGCAAAATCTCCGAATAAAATCATTTTGGGGAACATCCGCCAATGCCGTGAAAACACAAATTTGGATCTCGGTCACCGTTTATGTTGTGCTTGTGCCATCATTAAGAAGCGCTTGCAATGTGAGCCGAGTCTCCGCGCAATTCTACAGATTCTAGATGTAGCATTATTTGAAAAAATTGCATTAAATCAGCTACTTAATGAATCCGATTACAAATATCAGCTTAACACCCCAGCTAACCAGTTGACCTTATTCAACTTTTAGCGGGACACTAGTGTGAAAAACATCTCAGCAGCAAAAAACCGATGCCAGTGCAACGGACATATACACTGGAAAAAACTTAATCAAAGGGATGAAAAAAACCGTGATCATATAAAATCTGCGAAAGAAACGCATGATGACACTGGTCGGGTTCTTGCAGAACTTACGACGAAAAAGCCTGCAAACACAGCTGAGAATCTGGGGCCGACAAACGAGACCATTGCCATACCTTGAGAGTATCAATGAACAGTTCAACAAAGCTGTGGTAACTCCGGCAGCAGAGTATCTCGCCCGACGAATGTCGACAAATAGATAATTGGCAATCTGCATGCTTACCGATAGGTATTGGCACTTGGTTGCAAGCGAGAAAATAGAGATGAATAGCTCGAACACATCAATACAGTATCAAAATAACGCTTTCACAGGCTTAAATAAGGCTCAAGTCGAAGCCGTAGAGACGCTTGAAGGTCCTTTGTTGATGCTGGCAGGCGCTGGTACCGGAAAGACACGAGCACTGACTTCCCGGATTGCCCATCTGATTGCGACCGATACCGCAAAACCGAATCAGATTCTGGCCGTGACCTTTACCAACAAGGCCGCACGAGAGATGCGTGAACGCGTTGACTCAATGCTCAATGCCTCAATCAGCGGTTTACCTTGGCTTGGCACCTTCCATGCGATTTGCGCAAAACTACTGCGACGACACGCCGAACTGATCGCCGTGGAGGAAACAGAATCATCAAAACCAAACATTCATCTCAAGTCGGACTTCACCATCCTTGATACTTTGGATCAAATTCGATTATTGCGGCAGGTACTGGCTGAAAAGCGAATTGACCCGCAACTCCTCTCGGCTAAAGAACTATTACGACATATCGACAACTGGAAGAATCGTGCGGTGCTCCCAGCCGCTGTATCGGAAAGTGACGTTGCTGGTCTTCCTGAAGAAGTAACGGCGTGTTACGCTGCTTATCAGCAACGATTGATCGAGTTGAATGCCGTCGATTTTGGCGATCTGCTGCTGCATATGGTGAAAATATTTCAAACGCAGCCAAGAATACTGCAAAAATATCAGCATTGGTTTCGCTATATCTTGGTTGACGAATACCAAGATACAAATGTCGTTCAATATATGTGGCTCCGCCTGTTGGCGGCAAAACATAAAAACATTTGCTGTGTCGGCGATGATGATCAGTCGATATACGGGTGGCGTGGTGCACGCCTTGAGAATATTCTCAATTTTGAAGCAAATTTTCCTGGCTGTCATGTGGTTCGCTTAGAGCAAAATTACCGCTCAACGCCTCACATCCTTGCTGCTGCCGCAGCGGTCATTCGTCAGAATAAGAATCGGCTCGGGAAGGAACTGTGGACTTCGGAGGAGTTCGGCGAAAAAGTGCGTCTCGTCGCTCACTATGACGGCAGCGAAGAAGCATACTGGATTGCTGAAAACATTGCCATGTTGCATCTCGGTGCTAGCGGGATGCCCCCGTTTGCCCTCAAAGATATCGCCATCCTGGTGCGGACCACCTATCAAATGCGAGCATTCGAAGACGCATTCTTGCAACATCAACTCGCGTATCGAGTGGTGGGTGGTCTGCGTTTCTTTGAGCGAGCTGAAATTCGCGACGCGATAGCCTATTTGCGACTTGCACTCTCGGCGACGGATGATTTGGCGTTCGAACGAATAGTCAATACCCCCAAACGTGGTATTGGCGATGTTAGAAAACAGAAGATTGAACAATGTGCGCGATCAAACCACGTGAGCCTGTTTGAGGGTACAAGGATTGTGATTGAAACTGGTGAGATTAAAGGCAAAGAGGCCAAAGCCCTAAATTCTCTTCTCCAAATGATTTCAAAATGGAACGAGTTGGTTCGCGAGAACCGAGAGACATCTGTAGAACTTACCCAGCGAATATTGGACGAGAGTGGGTACGTGCAGATGTGGAAAAATGACCTGACACCCGAAGCTCCTGGGCGCGTTGAAAATCTTGAGGAGTTGGTAAATTCTGTCGGAGAGTTCCAGTTCCTACAAGACTTTTTGGATCATGTTAGTCTTGTGATCGATAATGATTCCGACAGAGAAGAGGATAAAGTCACAATCATGACGCTTCATGCCGCCAAAGGTTTAGAGTTTCCGGTTGTTTTCTTGCCCGGTTGGGAGGAAGATTTGTTTCCGTTGCAGCGCGTCGCCAAGGAAAGTGGTACTCTTGGGATTGAGGAAGAGCGTCGGCTTGCCTATGTCGGAGTCACGCGCGCTGAAAAAATTTGTACGATTTCATATGCCGACAATCGCTTGAAATTTGGTGAATGGGAAGCGCGTATTCCCTCGCGATTTATCAATGACTTGCCTGATGCGAATATTAAAGTGGTCTCCGATTCGAACGCGGTCGATTATGACCAAGATGAAACGAGCTGGGACAGTCAACTAGAGGTTCAAGCCGCCAGTGCGAATGTTTATAATTCGCCCGGTTGGCGGCGTTTAGCTTCACGTGGCGGCGTCAACGACATGGCCCCGCCCCCCAAAAAGAACAAATCACGCATGATCGCCGACGACTCGTCGCAATTCGCTGTCGGGCAACGCATCTTCCATCAGAAGTTCGGGTACGGTTCGATCTTCGCTATCGACGGTGATAAGGTCGAAGTAAACTTTGAGAAATCAGGGCAAAAGAAACTGCTGGCGTCGTTCGTTTACGACTTGGACAATATCCCGATTTAGTCAGTGTCCCGGAGGTGAGTTCCTCGCCGGCTATAGCGCTGCTCATCAGAGGGGTAGACGCCGAGGATTCTCAGCATAGTCGTAAAGTACTCAAGTTCCTCAAGTGCTCGCCGAACCGGAGCGTCGTCCGGGTGTCCCTCAATATCGGCGTAGAACTGAGTTGCGGCGAAGTTGCCATCGACCATATAACTTTCAAGTTTGGTCATGTTTACGCCATTGGTGGCAAAACCGCCCATCGCCTTATAAAGCGCAGCGGGAATATTGCGGACCTGAAACACAAATGTTGTTATCATTTGACTCGCGCCGCGGCGCTCGTGATTTGCCTCTGGTCCCATAATAAGAAAGCGGGTGGTATTATTTGGATGATCTTCAATATTGGTTGCCAAACTTTCCAATCCGTAGATTTCTCCTGCCAAGTCGCTGGCCAGAGCGGCAAGTTCGGGTTTGGCAAGTTCGGCGACTCGTCGGGCTGAACCGGCTGTATCCGGCCCAATCCGGCGTTGAATGCTATGTCGGGCGAGAAACGTGCGGCATTGACCAAGTAAAACCGAATGACTCATAGCGGTACGGATTTGGGAGAGTTGGCTTCCTGGCAACGCCAGCAAATTAATACAGACCCGCACGAAGACTTCATCAACGATATGCAAACCTGATTGCGGAAGCAGATGGTGAATATCTGCGACTCGGCCGTAGATAGAATTCTCGACCGGTAGCATCGCGAGCTGCGCGTGGCCCTGTCGGACTGCCTCAATCGCGTCTTCGAAAGTGCGGCAGGCGATCACTTGCATGTCAGGGCGCGCCTGCTGGCAAGCCTGATGACTATAGGCTCCTGGCTCACCTTGAAAGGCAATTTGCTGTGTCATGATCGTGCTGTCGCTCGCCTAAATCACTGTTTATTTTGTTCGTTATGTGCAACTATATCTTGCCTTGTTGAGTTTGACGCAATAGGTACATGAAAGAGTCACATATTGGAATGGAAATGCAATGCTCGACACCATGACCGTCACCAAGACCGCTAGCGCCCTTTGCGGGGCAGCCCTGGTTTTATTGTTGGGAAACTGGGTTGCAAGCGGAATTTATCACGTCGCATTTGACGGAACGCAATCGTATGTCGTTGATACTGGTGAAGCTGATAGCGAACCGATTGAGACTGTTGAAATAGACTTTGCAACGCTGCTAGCGGCAGCCGAGGTTGATAAAGGTGGTCGACTATTCCGACAGTGTAGTGCCTGCCACAAACTTGACAACGGTGCGAATGGTACGGGCCCGCACTTATTTAATATTGTCAATCGTCCAAAGGGCTCCGTTGCTGCTTTCGGCTACTCTGCCTCACTTGCGGCTATGGAGGGGGATTGGTCTCCAGAGAACCTCAGCGCCTTTATTGAAAACCCAAGAGAGTATGTTCCGGGGACATCCATGAGTTACTCTGGCATGCGAAAGATTGAAGATCGGGCCAATTTGATTGCCTATCTCGACAGCCTAAGCAATTGATTGAACATAAAGTCTCGGTACATTCGACTGAGCAATCACTAGGACCGATAAATCAACGCCGCTATTGAAGCAAAAAGCGGGACATGCACGAATGCTCGGCCGACAAGCATAAGTTCGCCGTTGCGCTAAAAATAGAGCTTTTACTTTTTTAGGAAAAGTTGGCAGTCATTTAGCGGCCACTCTTCACAATGGACAAACGATTGATGGGGGTGACATACTCAAAACTTGCCGCGAGCTGAAAGGTGAGGTCGTATCCGTGCGTGGTTCTGTTCTATCCATAGAATAGCGCCTTCCCAGTTCAATTTCAGCACTATACGCGTTATGTCGACTTCTCCGATGTTGACAAATTTTGCGACGCGGATCATGTCGTTGGTTTTGAATTTTGGGCTTTCTTGCTCAGAGTGGCCTAAGTCGATGGTTGTAAACGCGATGAACTCGCAAAGCGAGCCGAGCCGAAATCGAACAGATGTGGACGACTTCATCCGCTAAGGCTAAACATTCAAAGTAGTAGGCTCAAGAAAACGCGTCGGTTTTTCGTCGCTCTTGACCTTCCCTAGGCTATTTTCGGTACACATTAGTGTGACCTGTCGTTACTTGATGACCGAATAATGCCTTTCAAAGCGCCATTCTTGGCTCTATATGCTAATGGGTTTTGAGCGCACGATAGTTTTCAACAGAAGAAGACAGGATCTCATATGCTTACCAAAGTGTGTGGCTACTGGATCGTAGTTGCTGTTTTTCGTGTCGAAAGCTAACGAGGCGTGCGGTCCTAGTAGCGACGTCGTTGATAATTTCTTTCGGATCATGCCGGGCCGGGCGACACACAATGTCTAGTCTTGGCCATGTGCAGAACTCATACCTTCATCTCTCGACCTGTTGCCCCTTTTCAGAACGGATTTCTAAACAGCGACAGGGCCAAGGGCTTGAATAACGCGTAAGTGGGCAAGTGCAGCGTCAACTGGCAAGAAAACGGATTTAGCAATGGTTTTGTCTAGCGATCAAGCGTCTGAGATTGAGCAGCAGCAGAGTCGGAGTTCTTCAACACGACGGGTCGTCTCAAAAGGCATGGAACATCACCTATTTGATCCCAAGCCAGTTTTAGATCACGGTTTCATTCGCGTTATTGACTACATGGGCGACGACGGCGCCATTGCTCAGGCCGCCCGTGTTTCATACGGCATCGGTACCAAGAGCGTTCAAAATGACGAGGGATTAATTCGTTATTTGATGCGTCATGCCCATACGACGCCCTTTGAAATGTGTGAAGTAAAGCTTCACGTCAAATTACCTGTTTTCGTAGCACGACAATGGATCAGACACCGCACCGCAAATGTGAACGAGTATTCTGCGAGATATTCAATCCTTGATCGAGAATTCTACTTTCCAAAACCCGAAAATATCAGTACGCAGTCTGCGACCAACAACCAAGGTCGTGGCGAGCCACTGGCCGCAGTTGATGCCGAGCGGGTCTTGGAAATCTTAAAGACGGATGCAAGTCGCTGCTATGACAACTACGAGGTGATGGTGTCGCAAGATGACCAATTTGGTATCGCCCGAGAGCTCGCACGAATGAATTTACCCGCAAACATCTACACGCAGTGGTACTGGAAGATAGACTTGCATAATTTATTCCATTTTCTCAAATTGCGGGCCGACTCCCATGCGCAGTTTGAGATACGAGCCTACGCTGATGAGCTTTGTAACATTGTTGCTGACTGGGTACCGGTCGCTTTTCGCGCTTTTCAGGACTATCAACTCGGTGCCGTAGTCTTGTCCGCTCAGATGGTTACCGCATTAAAAAGTATGCTGCAGGGTGAGGACGTGTCCCGCGAGACATCGGGGATGAGCGCTCGTGAATGGCGGGAATTCAGCGCCGAATTTATTGCGGCTAAATCTTAGTAGAATCCACTAGTGTCCCAACGTTTTATCGAATAAATTCAATTGGTTAGATAAACTGTCCGGTTCGCATCTGTATTCCAGTTCTGTAAGTAATTGATATAATGATATTTTCTCGAACAAGGTTAGGCCCAATGTCGGTATAATTGTGTAGAGAGTGAGGTCGGAATGCAACTTACCGCACGTACACTGAAATGGCGACCCATAGCTGGCTCTTGATGGCATTCTCTGAATGGCCGAAAAACGACTTGACTCGCAAGTGCTGCTTGATCCACTTGCAGAACAGTTCCACCTGCCAGCGGCTCTTATATAGTTCAGCAATGACCAGTGGTGGCAGTTCCAGGTTGTTGGTTAGGTATACCAAGTTTTTGTCACGCTCTGGGTCTCAATAGCGAATTCTCCGCAATAATTCAGGATAATGATGCCGGGTGTCGGTGCCGGTCAATCGGACCCGTTGGTCACAAATCAGTCCCGTGGAGCGGTCGACCGGATACGAATAGACGCGCTGGCACCGGGTATTCTTTTTGGATCGCAAGACGAAATAACTGCCGACCATATCAGGGACCTTCAGACGGGCGAAATCCAGATAAGCCCGAGCCATGATATCGAAGGCCCCACTTTCCGGAAGCAGGTGAGCCAGAATATTCACGTCATGGAGTTTGCCGTCGGAAATGTGGCTGAATGCGGGAATGTTCCCTTTCAAGTCGAGCAGGGTGTGTAACTTGACGGCCGCCTTGGTCCGACGAAATGGCGCCCAAGGGAATCACGACAAACATCGGTCGATCGTCGAAGAATCTAGGGCGTATACCGTCGCATTCGGTTCCTCACGCCATTCGTCATCACGATATAATTCTCGTGCTGATTAGATGAGTTTCTGAGTGAAATCGGAATAGACTCGCCAGTCGCGTTGTTGGTTGGCATTGGCCAAGGTATTTCGGGAGACGCCGTTTTGAATACCCATGTGGGGGAGTTTGTTGGCTTGTGCCCTGAGACAGGTTTCGATATCATGTAGACTTTCGCGCCCTGTTCGTTGTGCCAATGCCATACACCGGTATTGCTGGGTACAACTGAAGGATTTGACCTTGCGGTTGCCATCATAGCGATCAATAAACCGCCGCATAATATGCCATGGGATGAAATTCATGCGTTGTGAGAATACCAGTTGACCGTGATACCTATTGATAAGGCCGATATAATTGTTGCAAAGAACCAGGGAGTTGAGGGATCGAAACTATGCTTAGGTTCGCTCAAGCCTCTAAAACCCTGAAATAGGCATATATTCTATTGTTATCAATAGCTTATCAATGATTGGGTTTTAAACATTGGGGCGGCAGTGGATTGATATAAAGAACAAGGCGTTACAGCTTGTCTTGAATTCTTCTTATGATAGCATTGCTGTAACCCATGAAATCGCCTGATCTCATTGCAAAACACAACTAATCTCATAGACATGATTTAGGGCAGAATTCACTTTTGCGGGGGCGAAATAATTTTGTCCAGAACTGTTAATGTCATGATAACGCCAGTAGATGGTCAAAGGAGTAATCAATTGTCCAAGCACACATTGGAAAAAAAGATAAATTACCGCTGGGTGCTGAGACTATCCCAACAACGAAAAAAAAGCCGCGAACGTTTGATGCAACGTCGAGCGGAACCGATTAAAGTCGCGACCCAATTATTCTTGGAAAATGGTTTCCACAACACATCGATTCGCGAGATTGTACGTGCATTTTCTTTTAATCTTGCTAGCTTTTATATGTATGTATCGTCAAAAGAAGACATCTTTTTTCTGGTTGCATAAGGTCTGATGACCAATATTGCTGAAGAACTATCGAAAACCAAACTATTGAGCTCCTCTCCGCGTAAGTCCCTAGAACTAGGATTTCAAAATTATTGTTACATTGTGGATTGATGGCGTCGTCAGATTCGTCTGCTTTACCGAGAGGTTGGAAGACTGCCGCCCGAGATGAGAAGTAACGTCCTTGGCACTGTCGCCGATGTCACAAACTTTTTTGAGAATATAGTCGAAGACGGAATTCGCCAACAGGTTTTTAAAAAAGTACCTCCGCGAATGGCCGCTTTACAAATCATGTTCAACGCGCACACGCGTTAACTCTCCATACGAGAGAAATCAAAGAAGTGGTCAATCTCGACGAGTATATCAAATACCAAACTCAAGCTACACTTTCAGGACTGCTTGAAAAAAGTTGAGATCCAGGTAAATATGAGCCTGATGCACAACTCGTCTGATATAACAAAGCATATTCAATAACAAACAAAGTCATGAAACCAGATACACTCATTACGCTTGATACACAGTCGCACATATCATTCACCATTCGTCCAAAACTGCTCCTTTTTCGGTTACATCGCTTATACTCCCACTCCTACCCGTCGCCAATCGTTTTACAAGCAATTCCCGCTAACTTAATAAAACAATAAGTAAAAATCCGGTTAGGCGATGAACATTTCATAATACAATCGTTATTTCAAATCGAAAGTAGAATAGGTGATGGTTTTATGGCGAAAGAAAAATATTAAAAATGATAATTCGTGTTTATCCCCCCCCCCCTACCATTAATTTGAGTATTTTCGGTCTCGAATGAGCGATGAACTTGATGATTTGTGAAATATTTTAACGGATTTTTCAGCCAATTCTATCCTCTTTCCCCGCCAAAGTTACGCCTTAAATGAGAATCATTCCTTAAGTTAATGGTATTGGGGGTGGGGATATGGAACGAGTTGGTGGACGTCCCTCATGACCGGAGTGACACGCACCCGTTCGGCTGTCAGGTGAAGGATGTTATCCGGGATGGTCAACAGCGGGTCGTCAGGAGTCCGACCGGAAGAATAAGACACGGCATGGGGTGGTGGTTCACTCCCGTTGCGTGATCTTCGACAGCGTGCGGGTGCCCCACCTCGCCTCAACCGTCCCGGGCCTAGCGGCATGGCATCTGGCCGATGAAGGGGAGCAGAAAGACACCTGCCGCCCGGTCCTAATCTAGACCTTTGTCGGTACCGTGCCCTTTCAGAGCAGTGCTTACAAGGTGGCGGGCTGGCACCATTCCGCATTGGGCGAGCACGCCCCGAAAGGACTTCGCCCAGAGGCTGCTGCCCCCGATGTCCCCTCCATCTTGCGGACGGTGCCTCGCACGCCGGCGCAGAGATCAATGATACCATCACACGCTCTTTGCAGACGCTGATCCTGCTCTTCGTCTTTCGTCTGGTGATCGCTCCTCACCGGCAGGGCGATGCTACCACACGATCACAGCTCTGGCACTAGGACCAGACCGACGATATCCCGCTGTCTCAAGTCAGTTCGGTCTCGGTTGCCGCCATAGGCAAGGCTCTCGACAAGCGCGACCTACAGGCCTTTCATGAGTTCCGGTTGCCAAAATTGCGCAGGAAGATCCCGCCATGGCGATCCTGTGCGAAACCATCAAAGCACGGCCTTAAGAAACAACCTGTTGTCAGCTGTCCTGCTAGGATCGGTCGCCTTTCCTGAAAGAAGCGGTTCAATTCGCTCCCACATCGCCTCTTTTCCGAGCGAATCTGAACGTTAATTTAGTGAAAATTAAGAAACGGTCAAGAGCAGATGTCCACGAGCCCTTAATTGACTATCTTATTCCTGCACTATCTATTGTATTCTAGATGAAATGCGATTAATGTTGCGATTGGTTAATTATGCCTTTAATTTATGTATTTCATATTTGTGTATTCGCAAGACGATCGGGAAATACGCCGTTGTAATTGATTGCGCCAACGGTCACGAATTACACAAACTAAACGCAGCACCCGGAAGGTATTTCTACGGACATGGCGTTTTTTCTCAAGATGGTAGCTTACTATTCACGACGGAAAATGACTATCAAACAGCACTTGGAGTGATTGGCAATCTGTAAAAAAATAAATTTGAAAAGGTTGATTCGCAGTACACCCAAATGATTCCAATTTCCACATGCAATTTCCTAGTTCCAAAAGAAACCAAATTCTCAAGTAAGAGTAACCAGCATGCTTGAAATACCGTCAGCTTATATCAAAGGCTACGAAAAAGCCCGATTTTATAACAGTGCACTTGCTGAAAATTATATCCAACACACGATGCTCGGCGATCCAGAAATTGATCCAATACTAGAAGAAATCCAGTCGTTGCATCCTGCAAAACTCCAAAAATTCATAGCGGCTGGAATAGACCAAAAAAAAGCAGAACTGCGTTCAGCACCAGAACCATTGCGCGATTTCTTCAATGATTTCCATGAACCAGAATGGTTAGATCATAGTTCTTTCGATGCGGGAATACAGGCCTTTCATGCAAATGCAGACCTAATGCTGGTTGCGTTCGTTTCTGGAGTACTAGTAGAAGGATTTTCAACTCTCATAGCCAAATCGTTCAATATGACTGGCCGCGTTGCCGCTACTAAAAGACGTTTAAAGCAAAACAATCGCCAGTTAGTTGAGATATTTTTCCCACTCGGATTACATCGCGACGGGGATGGATGGAAACTCTCTTGCAGGGTACGTTTCGTTCATGCCCGAATCAGATATCTGCTTAAAAGGCACGAAGAATGGAACACCGCAGCTTGGGGCATACCATTAAGCGCGGCTCATCTTGGATACGCCATTTCAGTCTTTTCCCAACGGTTATTGGACTACTCCACACTAGTTGGAGCTTCCTTTACTAACGAGGAGAAATCAAGCATTCTTGATGTCTGGCGTTACACTGGATACGTCATGGGAATTCCTGAGTCGATCCTTTACAAAAACGCAGCAGAAGCGACTAGTATGCGCTGGATTACTAAGATGTGCGAACCTCCGCCTGATTCAGATTCAGCCGCGATGGCAAACGCTTTGATTCAATCAGTTCCGGGAATTGTCGACATTAAAGACGACAAAGAGAAGCGAAAAGTCATTGGACTTGCTTATAAATTGTCCAGAGCACTTATAGGAAACGAGTTGGCCGGGCACTTCCAATACCCAAAGACACGGACTTTTGGTACCCTATTCAGTTTCCGACTGCAACAATATGTTCAACGTTGGTCAAAGGGCGGAGATGGAGTCCGATCAGAAAATCTCAATCAACTATTGCGAATCTCAACATATGATAAAAAAGGACTTACGTATAATTTGCCAGACCACGTAAAACATGACAAGTCGCAACCATGGTAAGGCAGCAATTCCCGCTAACTCGGGTGAATAGTAACGAGTGTCATTCGAACTCTAAGTCTTTGAGAAAACTAGAAAAAATTTTCCAAGAATAACTTAAATTCTCAATTTTGGTGCAGAAATTTTATGAAAAATAATTTTTTAAAATTGCATAACTATATGAATAAAAGAAAAAATATTCTAGCGGGAATTACTGAAGATAAGGGCTAATTAAAATATCAGAGCTGAGTAATTTATTTTAACGAGAGTTCTAAGAAAGGAGCGACCGTTAAACAGTTAATGAAATATGTTTAAATTTAGGGCAAGTAGTCGCATCAGTCTAATATTTCATTATCGGAAATCGTTCACCAGTGTTAACGAGATTGAGTTACCGACGAACAATCACGGCATAATGCTTGGTGCTTAATGATGTGACGATGACATAACATAAGCCGCCGCTTCATTCGCAGCATCTCTACCACTAGCAACGGCACCATTGACGGAAGGCATGCGTGTGTAATCACCTGCAAGGAACAGATTAGGTATATAACTACCATGCATTCTTAAGGCACTTGAGACTGCCTTGAGTGCGCCGGGAGGCGTTATTCCTACTGCTTCTGACCAACGGTATACACGGGTAAATATTCCTTCGTCATCCTGAGGAATATTTGATCCAGGTGGTGCCTTCTGGCGCACGTCTCTGAGCATCTGGCTCTTGATTTCATCATCGTCAAGTGGAAGAAGCTCCCTAGCACGATCTTTGCCCACCATTAAGTCAAGAGTTGCAGTACCAGGTGGAACACAAGCCTGCAAGTATGAAGATCGATCTAGTATCAACGGCGTTTCATCTTCTGGAAACATGACGGCCGTCAAGCCTGAAGGAAGCGGACGTTTCTTAAGGCCGATGACCACTCGGCATCCGACAGAATATTCAATCTTGCCTATTGCATCAAGAATTGGTTTTGGTAAATCGGGAATGATCCTAGAGGCAATCGTGCTCGTCGTCGCGCAAATCACCGCATCTGCCTTTATTGTCTCGCCATCCACATCTACAGTTGAAGCTAGCCCATCTTGAATTCCTATCTTATGAACAGGAGAAGAAAGCCGTAAACTGTCTCCAATACGATCAGATAAAGTATGTGCAATAGACCCAATTCCTTTCTCAGGAACGCTCAAGCGGTGACCTTTTGTCAGTATTTCTCCCAAATATGCCAACACCTGTACAGAACTCATGTTCTTTAAATCGCACGTGGTTCCTTCCATAAAGCAACGGATAACGAGAAACAGATCCTCTGGTGCCCCGATTTTGTCCATGTAATCTACAAACAACTCACCCGTGTCTGCTTCCTCTGGCCTCGCATCGCTTGCAAAACTGGCAGAGTTCTTCCATTTAGAAATTTGACGGACTAACTTTGTCATGGCGATAATTGAGCTTGGTGATAGCAAGCCCAGCTGTGCCGCTGAAACCATGTTACGTGCCATAGTTAACGGCTTTATATCGGCATGGCGAGTGATAAAATATTTACCTCTGCGATGCCAAGCTGCCTTCAGCGCAGCTCTAACCATTCGTAATTCCAATTCGTCACAGAGTTCAAGAACGGCATCACAGGACAAAGTAAACCAGTCTGCTCCTTGATCTATATAGAAGTCACCGACACGATCTCCGCCCAATCGCCCTCCCGCACACTCATTTGCTTCTAGAACGATAGATTCAATACCTTTCTTTTTTAAATAATAGGCGGCTGTCAAGCCGGACGTACCACCGCCTACTATAATTACACGTTTATTTCCCATTGCATGTCTCCTTACTCAAGCATTTTATATCCCGCCCTATTGGCAATCGACGCTACTCAGAGTAACATAAACACTAAAGTAACTAGTGTCTGTGTGGAAATTCTTAAAATCAATTTTGATAAAATATAGTACTGAAATTAAACAGAATTCAAGTCGAAAATTTATTTTCCCGCTTCTTACTTTCCGAAGATTCCTCCAAACCCTGTGAACTTGGAAAAAACTGAGCAAATTCCTGAGTATTTGCAAAATCTTCAATTTTTGGAATATAGTTATTTTCAAATAAAATCAGAATTTTGAGCCACTTGTAAAAGTTGGCGGCGGATTTCGATTGTAATGGCGGAAGAAGAGATGAGACAAGATTTCAGTAACCACTCAATAGATATAAGCCCTCAGAAGCCGACTTTTCGATAAAACCAGCTCACATCATCACCATAGTGGGCATCCATGCGAACATCCGCGCAAGCGGAACTCGTGGGCTTGCACGCCCCCGCCAAAAACAGAATGGAGGATGCTGTCAGGTGCGCAGTCTTCGTCACTGATCAACAGTCAGAGCGAAGGTACCGAACAGCAAATGATAGGCGACGTTCGCCGCACCCCGAACCTGGAGCTGACGACCCCGATAGCTATCCTTTAACGCCGCGTTCACCCGCTCAACACTGGAGCGTTGCTTGAACCGCTCTTTTGATGGGTCAATATGACCTGCTGACCGTCAAGCAAGGACCACATTCCGACGGGGGTTCGGGTCAATGATGGCCACAGGCTCTGATTGAGAAGCATACTGAAGAATCTCCGTGCAATCATAGGCGGCCTCCATCAGTTCATAACAATAAGAAACCTGACTGGCACTCATCTGCACCAACGGAAGCGCCACTTAACTGTCATGCAGGGACGCAAAAGACAACAGACAATTCACCGGAATATCCCCTTCTGCCGCATCAATAGGGAGTTTATAGCCATGCCAGCTCATAGGATGAACCTTGGCGTGGCGTTTCTCCCCTTTGCGCGAGCGCCCCGCCCTTTATCTTCAGTTTTGACGCCGATGTCTTCAACGGCTTCTCACGGGCTTCAATCGCGAGATAGATGTCCAACAACCGTCTCGTACGCCCGTGAAAAGGGTGATTCACTCGGAAGAGCCGAGACACGCTCCCACCACATGAGATGAGGCAAGGGAGGGTCACACGATAACCGATCAATCAAGTCCCGGGTGGTGGGCATGTCCCTAATGGCCTTGGCGATAAAGGATCGTGTTAATGCATACCGGTCTTTTTGTGGACGCCCGTGCTGATGGCGTTCAGTACGAAAAAACATGTTCACCGGTTACCGATCAAGGGCGGCGACAAAGCGCTGGTGTTTTTCGTTCAAGGGAACCGAGTCCCGTCCTCAACGCGGGGCCTAATTCCCTTTAACATCGGTTCCAGAGATGTGATATTGATAAATATAAGGGCATGTTGTGATTTCCTCTCTATGTTGTTGCTTCTTTTTTCGTAACTATTCAGTTACTAAATATAGTAATTCCGATATCCTGATATACCACATTGAGTTATTTTATCTGTTTATTCATAATCGTTCTTATGCAGAAATTCAACTTAACGAAATAAGACAGCTACATACTGCATATCATTATAAATTAAATACTATATATAGATTGAGTTATACCTGAATAGTTACAATTTTTTGAGTTTCTAGTTGGACATAAATTAACTAGCGACGTCTTTTTTTCGATCTAACAGTATTAATAGCGGAGGAAGCAAGAGAAAATCCATGAGTAGAGCCAAAACTATTGAAGCAGTTACCAAACCACCTAAAGACCAGTTCGGTTGGAAACTAGAGTAAACAAAGACACCAAATCCCAAAGCCAGTACTACAGTAGTTGTAAAGAGTGCCCTCCCCGTTTTCGTAAACGCAGCACAAACCGCTTCTTGAGGTGACGCGCCGCTTATCCTCCTCGCATTCAAGTATCTTGACATAAAGTGAATCGTATCGTCCACGATTATACCAAATGAAATAACCACAAATACAGCTGCTGCTATCCCAATATTCCCTACAAAATACCCCCACAAACCTAGGGCAACAATGCCAGGCAAGAAATTTGGTACCAAAGATACGAGCCCATAACGGATGCTACGAAACACTAGCAATAACAAGAGTGATACAATGGCTGCAGCAATTGCCGTGCCTGATAGCATTGATCTAACACTTCGTTCAGATAGATTTGAAATCACAACTGAAAACCCCGCTGCTTTCGTAAGCAAGTCAGGTGCATTAGCCTCCAGCCAGCTATACCCACGTTCCGCTAACTCACGCTGTTCTCGACTTGTCAAATTACGAAGGGTAACCACCATTCGTGTAGCCGACTTTGCGACATTAATACTATTACTCAAGTCCTGCCCAAAAGGTAAGGACAATTCATATAGTAGTAGATATTGTGTTGCCAAAGCGCGATCATTTGGGAGTCGATAGTATTCTGGATCATCACCGTTTAGATTTTGATTTAGTCTTTTCATTGTGTCGGAAAATGACCAAACATGATGAACTCCAGGTTGTTGTCGATACCATTGAGCAAACATATCAATTTTCTCTAGGTAACTAGGATCAGTAATTCCGCCTTCTTGTTTAGAATCGAGCGAATATTCTTGAGTATCTAGACCAGTAAAGTTGTCAATGACAAATTCCATATTGCGGCGATACTCGTGCCTCTCGCCATAATATTCGACAAAGTTGTCCGACAACTCGATTCTGAAAATACCTACTGAAAAAGTAATTGAAATGATACACATTACCACCAGAAATAATTTTCTTCTAAGTACAACAAAATTTCCAAGATGCAAAAGTGCAGCATCAAGGATACTTGTCCGTATTTTAGAGGTACGTAGTGGCAAGATTGCCAAGAATGCAGGTAAGAAAGTCATTGAAAAAAGAAAATTTAATCCGACGCCGATTGCAACAAAATTTCCTAAGGTTCTGAAAGGAGGCAAATCCGAGAAGTTTAAGCTAATGAAGCCGATAGTTGTCGTAGCAGATGTCAAGAAAACTGGATATGCGTTTTCTTTGACCGAGCCCGCAATTGCTTCTGCTTTCTGTAATCCACGTTGCAGGCCAGCGGTAGTTCCCGTGATTATGTGAATTGAATAAGCCACGGAAAAAGCCATAAGCACAATCGGGATATATGCGCTAATTGGAGTCAACACGATTTGGAACCAACCAGCTACCCCCATTGCCGCCCCAACGGTGAAGACCATCAGTAAAAACACCGCGGAAGTTAATAATGCTGAACGAGAAAATAGCCATGAAGCCATCAAAATAACGAATAGAGCTACCGGAACCAGAATTTTGAGCTCACTTTCCGTAGTTTGTGACAAAGCACGATTGGTAACCATCTCTCCTAACGCATAGAATTCCACCCCCGTGTATTTCTCTTGCATCTCACTAGTCAGATCTTCCAAACTATCATTTACTTCATCAACTGGCTTAGTTCTACTGTTTGGAATCGCAAAGTTGATCAGCAAGCCACCGACACGCCCGTTCTCGGACACAAGCCGGCTCTTTAGTTCTGGAGTTGTTAAAGCAATCTCAGATACACGCTGCAGATCATCGTTCGTGAGTGCTCTGGAATCCTGAATTAGTGGTTCAATGATAAGATCATCCCCGTCAGCGCTGCTGTGAGAATAATTTGTCAGAGATTCAACACGACTCGCATATGGCAAAAGCCATGCTCTTTCGGTCAACTCTTCAATAATCGCAAGAGTTTCGCGGTTAAAGATATTTCTGGTTTGGGGAGCGATAGCAATCAAAATCGAATTTGCTGACGAATGTGCGTAAATATTGTCCAGTGTATCATACGCGATCAGCTCAGGATTATTTTTATCAACTAAATCTCGGAAGTTATTGGAATTAGTCAAGGAGCCGATTTTGACCATGCAAATCAAAATTACGATTAGGCAGAGAAGAATGGTTAAATTTCGGTGACCAATGACAAATCCTATGTGCTTGTCAAGGTAAGACGTTGAATCCATATAATTTTCGTCCAGACATGCAATGTTATTGAAAGAATCAAAATCTTAGCAATTATCAGATTTAGGTTGATCTAATAGTTGCGTTCAGCATGAAAGGCTTTGGTCTAACAGATAAGCCAAACACCTCGTCTTCGCACAATTTTAACCCACCATGAGTGGTGAATTTAAGACGCTGCAAGAATCTTGCCACATAGAGCCATGAAACAATTTTTGCAAAGTTCTCACCAGTGCATTTCCGAACTCCAATTCCATAGGGCATATAGGCGAGACTAGAAAGTGCTTTCGAAGGAGTGCCGATTGCTTGGGGCATAAACCTTTCTGGGACAAACTCGTTAGGCGAACTCCAGAACCGCTCATCATGATGGACTGCATAAATGCTACAAATCAACTGCGTCATAGCAGGTATCCGATAGCCAGCCACACTCGTCTCTTCGAGTGATCTATGGGGAATCGCCATCGGTGCAACTGAACGGTAGCGCGCTGATTCTGCAACGCAAGAAAATGTGTAAGGGAGGCGATCTCTATCAGTGGCTATCGGAGCAGACCCTTCTTGGCCCATAACTTGGTCGATCTCTTTGTGTACTTTGCCTTGAATCTCGGGTCGGTTCGCCAAAATCAACAAAAGCCAAGAAACCGTGGCAGCTACTCCAGAAGGAACCGCCCCTAGTAGATCCATGCAAACTGCATGTATTGTATCTCTTTGAATCCCGCCTTCCTCTTCCCTGTCAAGCATACTATCTACCAAACCAGGTACGCCTGGTAAATTTGACTTACGCCGATCATCAACGGATTCCACAAACTTAGCGATTATTTCATCTCGCAAATTCCGTTGACTAATAATCTTTCTAATCGTTCCGGTTGAAAGAACTCGTGCCCATGGAAAAAAATCAGAAAACTTTGCAAATGCAGCATTATTGAACCATTCAACATAGCCGCGCAATGTCTTCATCATTTCGTGATAATGGACGGGCGTCTGTTCGGGTTGACCGAATAGTGTCCTCATGGTCAATCTGTAAACGCTGTCCATTAAGAAATCATGTACATCAAATTGTTTTTTGCTTTGAACCAGTTCGCTAATGATCTCAATCGCATTGTCGATCTCAGGTGTAAAATGCCTTTCAGCAAGCGACAATACATCTTCATAGCTCCAAAGTTTATGTTCTGCAAACTTGCTCAAGTTCTGCCAATTACTGTTGTAACCCGAATAAATCAGGCCTTCAGACTTGGATAATCGTGAGAACACAGCATACGGATAACGATCAGCAGTTTCGGGTTTGGTGAAGAGGTCACGCATAATTTCTGGATGTGTTACAGTTACGGTGGGAATACGACCGAGGTAACAGAAACTAATATCGCCAAATTTTGCACCAAGACGACTAACAGCGATATGTATAGGTTGCACAGGAGACAGCTTATATAGTGAACCAATAACTGGTAATCGCAACGGTCCAGGAGGCAGTGGCAAAGACGATACTGACGAAACTTTTTTCATGCTAACTTTCCTAAGTTCTGACGCTCGTTTTTGTCCTGCACGGCAATTTATTTAATAAAATGGAGTGGAATTTAAATTGTCTTCCCAAAGTATTCTTAAATAGTGTACAATTTAATAAATCTAATTTCAAGCTTGAAACTCAATTGATCTCGAAATAACTACTGTGAATCGCCGTCCAACGAGCTTTGGCTGCATTAGAACGTTGTTGCTGACTCGCCAATTGGTTTGCGGTCTTAGGAATAGTTAGGCAACGATCGCGATTGGTGCGTATAGTTTGCTTGCGTAGATAGAACAACGAGGAACTACATTCGATCTTGCCACTGCTCATTTCGAAGAATCGATCTACGTGTTCTACTGCTCTAGGCAGCAATTGCCTCGAACTATATGGTTTCGCGTAGGTAAATGATTAGGGACGCTCTTATTTGAGATCCCAATGTCTCATCAGAGCATTCTAGGCTAGTACTGCATGTAATTCCTGAACAATGACTGGAGTAGGAGCCATGAACTTAATCGCGAAGATTGAGGCGGAACAAGTAACCGCGTTGGCAAAAACAATACCAGACTTCAAGGCGGGTGACACAGTGCGGGTCGGCTATAAGGTGACAGAGGGCACCCGAAACCGCGTGCAAAACTATGAAGGAGTCTGCATTGCTCGCAAAAACGGTGACGGAATAAGTGGCTCCTTCACCGTCCGCAAAGTATCGTTCGGCGAAGGAGTAGAAAGGATATTTCCACTACACTCCACAAACATTGAGCGCATTGAAGTGGTGCGTCGTGGCCGGGTGCGTCGGGCAAAACTCTATTACCTCCGTTCCCGCCGGGGTAAATCGGCAAGGATTGCTGAGAACACGAACTACAAACCCGCTTCGACCGCTGAGAACAAAGGAAAGCAAGAATGAAGAAAGATATTCATCCTGCCTCCCACCACATCAACGTTAAACTGGTTGACGGAACAGTTGTGCCGATGAAATCAACCTGGGGGTCTGAGGGAGATACTCTGGCATTAGACGTTGATCCTTCGGCTCATCCCGCTTGGACTGGAGGTGCTTCGCGCCTAATTGATACCGGTGGAAGAGTGTCACGCTTTAAGCAAAAGTACGAAGGTTTGGACCTCTAGTCTGCCTTTGATAACACTCTTTGGAAATCTTGTAAGATTACAAAATAAGACCAAATCAAAAGAATTATCTGTCCCACCGACAGAAGCCTCGCACCCGATGACTATCGCAAGAAATGGGTTGCACTAGTGCCGAATATAAACTAGTTTGCCCGACTACGCTGCGGAACTGTGCCGATATTGCGCGGCGTAGCTTCGGGAAAGTCTGCCAATCACCTCAGCGAGGGTCACCAACAATGACACATATTGGACGATCAGCACGCCTCGGAACCAGCTTGGCGTTAATACTGACCTTATCTGCTTGCCAATCCTCTAATGAACTAGCTGGTACCTTGATCGGAGGCGCTGCGGGCGCAGTTATCGGTGATCAATTTGGATCAGGGAGCGGTAACAAAGCAGCAATAGCACTAGGGGCAATTATTGGTGCCAATGTCGGACGCAGCATCGGTGCATCGCTTGATCAAACGTCACGGCAAAGAGTCGGGCAAGCAACCTATGATGCTATTCATACCGGTAACGAAATAGCGTGGGAAAATCAAACAAACTCTGGCGGTCCTGCATACGGCTCCAGTCGGATTACCAACCGCGGTAGAACCGGAGATGGACGAGAGTGTCGGGAGTTTCTCAACACGGTCGTCATCGGCGGACGCAAGGAACAAGCTTACGGCGTTGCCTGCCGTACGGCCAGTGGGGATTGGAAAATCGTCTAGCTGTGCCAAGCGGTCACATTTTCGAACCGATATCTAGTATCCCAAAATCATTACATTGCGGGGTACAATGATTTTAGCTTGAGGCGCGCTTTCTCGGTTGTGAAGCGCCAGTCAACGGATTTTGTCGCTTCGTTCCGCCGGTTCTGCCAAGCCGTCACCGCACGAACCATCGTCTCTCAATCCGGGATCCGACGGGCAAGACATTGTTTCGAGAGCACATTGATTTCGGTCTCGGCGATGTGCAACCAAGAGCCAGGTTTCGGCGTCTAGTGCACCGCAATTTGTCGCGCAATGCGAGCCGCCGCCGGTTCATAGCGATCATACAAGACCGAGAGTTTGTGGGTATTGAGATGAT
>JAPORY010000075.1 GCA_026709985.1 Aestuariivita sp.
CGTAATTGTCGGCGGCGCCGGTTATCAGGTCAATCCTGCGGCGAACAGCTTTACCATGACCATCACCGAGGATGATGATTGCGCCAATCCGGGCTCCGACACTCTCTACATGCCGATAGGCGGCAACATGAACAACACCTGCGTCTGCCGAACCCGTGCGAAGGCGGCGGAACTGTACCCGGGATCGGTTCAGCAGAACGACGGTTCGGACTGGGATCACTCCTTAAGCGATTACTATGTCACGATCAACGGTAACCGTTCGTTGCGCTCCAGCAACGACCAATCCAGATACTGCCAGGAATCGCCCTATCAAGGACCCGGTAGCTAAACCGAGTGGCGCCGTATATCGACATATCGACACACACAGGGCGGCCTCGGCCGCCCTTTTTCATGGGATTTAACAGGCACTAATGTTAATAACTCGCCTAAAGAACCCTCATGTTCCTGCAAATTAGCTTGAGGGCTTAGTTATTTGACGTTCTTGCAAAGAATAAAGTGCGGCCTGCCTCAAGAATTGAAAAGCGATGAACCCGAAATCAATTCCGCTGCCATTTCAGACTCCAAAAGCAGAGCAGTTCGGCGACGCTCTGTTCTCGAATGGTGTATGAATTCCTAAAATTAGCTCTGAAATTTTGCGAATCAGCGTCACCTTGAGACGATGGAAACCTCTTGATGGCAGGATGTCTGCGGCAAGCAAGAAAACGCTCATTATGGTAGGGTTAGGATCGGGGCTTGCTTTTCAGCATCCCAAGGTGGCGTTGTCGCCGGTGCTGGAATGGCGGTGCTGGAATGGCGGTGCTGGGATGGCGGTGCTGGAATGGCGGTGCTGGAATGGCGGTGCTGGGATGGCGGTGCTGACCGAAGTTGGCTGGCCCGCAAGACCTGCCCGTATCCAGCTAGTGGTTTCCAGGCGCACCTAGTCGCGATCAGTTACCGCGCCCTTGGTGTTGGTCGGGTAACACCTTAAGTTTGACACTTTGGAATATTGTTGCCTTAGAAATTAGGTCATTTAATGCTATGGCATTGGATTGCAGAAAATTCAGAAGCCCTCGGCGTTGTGATGCATTATAAATATACGAGAAATAAACCATGAGAACTGTCATTGTGACGGGTGCCGCGCGCGGCATTGGATTGGCAACAGCAAAGCAATTCTTAGCGCTTGATCAATTCGTTTCAATGGTTGATTGGGACGAGTCAGAACTAAAACAGGCAGCAGGTTCACTCAAGAACACCTTAATATTACCACTTGATATATCGCAACCTGATCAAGCAAACCAAATCATTGCCGATACATTAGCAACATTTGGGCGAGTCGACGCCGTCGTCAACAATGCCGGTATCGCAGACTTTAGTTCCATCGAAACCACTGATTTCGCCACCTGGCGAAAGATTATGTCTGTTAATCTTGATGGAACATTCCTTGTGAGCCAAGCAGCAATTCCCGCACTCAAGCAAACGAAGGGTTCGATTGTCAATGTCGCGTCAATAAGTGGTCTACGTGCCTCAACACTCCGTGTCGCTTATGGCACTTCAAAAGCTGGCGTTATTCAACTCACTCTTCAACAGTCAGTAGAATTAGGCCAGTACGGTATTCGCGCTAATTGCATTTGCCCAGGGCCTGTGCGAACTCAATTATCTTTGGCAGTACACACACAAGAAATCATTGATGCCTATCACGACGCGATACCGCTTGGCCGCTACGGTACAGAAAATGAAATTGCCAATGTCATTACCTTTCTTTGCTCTAAAAATGCTCGCTATGTAACTGGTCAAGTTCTCGCAGCCGACGGTGGTTTTGAGGCGGCTGGTGTTGGTTTGCCAGCGTTACGCAAATCTAAATCGTAAATTGAATCAAAACCAAACTGTACGTCTTATCAAAATTATCGCGCAAGTTAGTCCAACAAGAAACGTACCAAACGTTTATAAATCTACCGATCCTCTTAAGCTGCTTCATTCAAAAAATAGAATACGGGCTTCAAGACACACTTAAAATCAATTTCTACTTTTTGTTAAAATTTGCTTTATGGGCTCCAGAAAGTTCTGAATAAAGCGACCGATACAGTAACTATAGCAGTTAGCAAAATCCCCACAAGCCAACGTTGTGTTCTAGATTCTGTACTGGCAATCAATGTTTTTATTTCTTGAATATCCTCTTTTGTAGCTAAGTGCTTCAGTTCTGCTTCAATTACAGAGATTCTGGCATGAGTATCTTTTCCATTACCATTACCTCCAGTCGGAGTTTGTATTGGATATTGTTCAGGAGTACTCAATTTAGAAACATTACTGCTCATGTTTCACCTTGCCTAACCACTCCCATAGATCTCCGCTATTAAATCCATTATATGACCCAAATTCAAATACTAGGAGCCTCTTGCAAAATTCATCTGGCGAGCGATTTTTTCCTGAAAACAAGCGATTTTTTTT
>JAPORY010000108.1 GCA_026709985.1 Aestuariivita sp.
TTCTTGAGCGTGATCAATACTTTACATCACAAAAGAGGTTTCCGCGCGGACACTAGTTAAACACTTTGTCGCCTGTCGCCTTTCTTTTTAACTTTACTTTTCTTGTCCGGATTGCTAAGATCCCAGACATTCTTTAAAAATAGTACGCCATATAATCACCAAACATTACTCATTTTAAATCTCCATGATAATAAGCAAAGAGCCACTCTAGAGCGGCTCCTTGTTCTTGTAAAGATGCACTATATTCTTATTCTGGATTACATTGCATCCCAGGCAATTTAGCACTGTCTATACTTTATCAGAAATTCCAATATACTTAAGGATGCCATTAGCAGTATGACGATTTTTAAGTTTGGCGGGAACACTAACTGCTTTCCCATTTTTGCTCCAGATAGTATGGCTTCCTCTTGGTTCACGTTCTTTTCATACCCTGCTTCTTTGAGCAATTTTTCAACTTTTCTTTGATATCCTGCCAATGTTCACACAACCGCTTGAGCAGGAAGATTATTCTCCCACATTAATCTGGGAGCACAGTCTAGAGACTTAGAAAGTGAGTTATGATCATCGTTCACAACGTTAATCTTTACCTTCTTAATTTCATCATCACTCAATCCGTGATTAGAGCGCAACAATCTTGGAGTAAGACGTAGAAGTTCTTCTTTCATTTCTACAAGACTTTCGGTTTCTAGAAATAATCCTTGTAGATTTTTACCATGAGCCGAAAATGTTCCGTCTTTATTTCTGAACAACGTTACCTCGAATTCGAGTTGCTTAGAATTCATTACACTTTCTCCTTTTCAAGTCCTTAGACAAATTTTTGATAACGTGTCTATTTCAAAAAGAAAAGTTCAAATTTTAATCAACCTCTGTCATATTGACCTCCGCAAAATCCAACTGAGCACCCACAATCTTTAGAATTTTCTCAGACAGAATTTTACGAATGTTATCGTCAGTCTCGGGGTCAAGAGATATTGTAGAATTGTGAACCATGTCACCAATGTTAATTTCAAAATAGACTTTTGATAGGTCTGAGTTATCTGACCTAGTCTTATCTCGAAATTCTACACTCTTAATTTAACGGCCTTGAAGCCCGCCTGTACGACGTAAATGACACAATTCTGCCGATTTCGATAGTTTTGTGGGCAGGTTGGCCTCGACCGTTTCAACGCCTTGAAGACGCCTTTCTCAACGCTCGCTAATTGCTAACGGCAGACGTATTCAGCTGGTCCGTCGCGTCAATTCTCATCTCTTCTAGAAAACTGCGCCCAGTCGGATGGTAGCTTCACAGCTAAAACTTGGTCGTGGTTACGGCGGGTCTCGACCTTCCCTTGTTACCATCACTATTTCTATATCACCCGCAACGCGTGGTGAAAGACCTCATTCGTAAAATCATCCCAACTCTCACCATCCTGCGAAAGGTCATCCAGCAAGTAAGCTTTGACGTTTCCCATTTCATTGAGCCGAGCTTGTATTTCTGGTGTGATGACCCCCGCTACCAGAAAATTCACGCAACTAGATGGCGTTTCCGCAAAGCTCTTGGTCATGGCACCAAGGCGTTCAAGGGCACCGGCAGGATCACGACGCTTAGCACCCCCAGCGTCGCTGACTTTGATGCTGAGTAGGGCTCAGGAACAGGGGAAACCGTTGATTACCGCACGAAAATGTGAAAATGGGAGTAGTTACGACTGATTAACGGTCGTTCTGACGGCTTCTACCCGCACGCGTTCTTCGATTGCGAAAGAGTTGTGTGAACGCGAAGTGTCTTAGATACTTAACTTAGCGAACCAGAATCAGCAGTAACGATAGACAAAACAGAGACGTTGAATCAGTAAAAAATACATACTATCTGCTGCTAATGTACCTGTTCAATCTTTATGTAAATGGATTTATAATCTATGGATAACATATTTGTATATTGGGACAACTCGAATATTTTTCACGAAGCGCAACGAATTGCAGAAGAAAAAAATAACTCTCCTAGCGCACGTTATCGAGTGCGTCTTCATTTCGATAACTTATTGAAACTCGCAACAGCAGATAGAACACTGAAATCAGCGTTAGCCGCAGGATCAATCCCGCCAGAGATGAGAAACTTGTGGAATCGCATGGAGAATTCAGGAGTAGAGGTTCATCTGTTTGATCGAGGCAACCTCGAAAGAGGGGAACAAGAGGTTCCGGACCTCTTGTTGCAAAATCGCATGACACATGATTGCTTACGATATCTTGAAACTCCCGGCATTGTTGTTCTACTGACTGGCGATGGAGCCGGTTATAGCGAGGGGCAGGGATTTCATACAACTCTAGAACTTCTACACAATAGAGGATGGGGGGTTGAAGTTTTATCGTGGCGACATTCTTGCAAACGACGGATGCGCGAATGGGCAGAGAACAATGGCGTATTCATTGCTCTTGACGATTATTACGATTCCATTACGTTTCTTGAACCTTCTCGACCTGGACATCCGTTAGCTCCAGAAAGACCGGCTGGCGAATTAGATCTTCAGAAAAGACCCAGATTCAATGTCTCCCCTACTTAACTTAGCGAAAGTGATTTCGATTAGACAACCCAGACGAACTACAAAATGACCGCATGTTTGACGTAACTTTCTATCTTTGCGCTGTCGCAAAATTTCAGAAAATAGGCGGGATCTGAGCGCGTCGTCAGTCACGATTTCGGACCCATCTGTATACGCATTTTCGAAGCTCACGCCGTCCGAACCGAGCCATCTGTTGACTCGAGTTGCCTTTGCCTCTGGTTAGCTTCCATATTTTATCACAATGGAAGCCTGACCGTTCCGCAAAGTCGGCCAAAATGAAGTCCACCGGCAATTCCTCGCCGTGATACTGTACATTGTCGTTAACCATAATGACAACGCCGCCGGGTCGAACGACCCGCCCGAGTTCAGTGATGGTAGAGCCATCGCGAAGAAATACTGACCGACCAATCGAATTACATTTCGATTGCTGAGCTCACCCTGCCGGTCACGAAGAATGCCCAGCACTTCGTGGACGGCACTTTGCTCCTCGTAAATCGTGATAGAGCGGTCTAAGGTTTTCCGACTATTTCCATAGGCTTTATTGAGACTTTCCGTTTTCGCCTTGTTTTCTACGGTCGCAGATAGCATCCGTTGACGAAGCGCGGAAAAGCCCTCTTGGTCGAAGCCCATCCATGCCAGTTCGAGTACGTATGTTCGTGTGTAGTCATAACGGTTCGCGTAGGGTGGAGACGTCACCACCATGTCAAACGCCCCGTCATCAATGGTCCTAAGGATATCAAGGCATGATCCCGTTAGTAAGGTCGGATATCCCGTCCCGAACTGTCTTTTGATTGCGGGAATGTCTTCGGCAATCTCACCCAGCCGCCGTTCCAAGGCATCACTAAAATCCGCTATGGGCCCGATGTTGAACGAGGATTTCAATCGCCGTTGCGACCGACTATCCCATCGAAGGTACTGACCGTCTTTTCTCGTGTAGCTAGCTTCCTCCAAAACAGACATGCAAGCCAAATCTAGTATGGTTCGGACGCCATCATTATCAATATTCGAAAGGAACTGCCGCGCTGAGGCAATTTGTTTCTCCGTATCGTTAGAAAACGCGCCTTCGGTGATCCTGACATGCGGAAACGCGAATTGATTGGGGGTTCGCAGCGTCCTGACTTCCCGCAACAGCGCTGCGGATTGTCTGTCGAATTCGCGTTTCGATAACCCGTTAGCGGTCTCGGCAATGGCGGTACCAGCAGAAACGCCCACGGGCATAATCTCAATGCCCGTTGCCCTGACTCCCCTTCCCGCAGCAACTAGCGGTGCCGTGCATATCCCCGCGAACGGATCCAACACGTCATTAGGATTTTCCTGTTTGATAAAATCTAAGACAAGTTCGCTGGAAAAACCTTCTTTATACTTCATCCAGCGCAAGCCCGGCGCCACACGGTTTCCTTGATAGGATACAATTTTGCGGCAAAAGGAATTATCATCCACTAATCGCGGAGCGAAACGCCGGGAAAGTTCGTGCCGCGCTGCAACGGAACCGCCATGCGGTGAGAATGCCATCTCAGTCATGTCCACGTCCCACTTGATAGTCTGTTATCGCCGAACTGGCTCCCGTATTTCAGGAGTTCCCCGACCATTTGCGGGTCGATACCGAGCCTTCGGTTGGTGGTGTTGCGGATCCGTGCGTTTTGCCTGTCAACATACCTTTTGATACAAATTCTTGGGTGCTTGTTCTAAGATACGCCTTCCGGTCTCTTGGCGAATAGGCAAATTGCTATTGCCCCAATCCGGTAGCTGAGACGGGTACCTTCATTGATTTCATTGCTATAGTCGCTTCCGTAACTAAACATGAGTTGCTTGGTACGCGCACGGTAACAGCGTGTCACGATCCCGTGCCACATCTTGTCTTTGATGCTATCAGATGGGCAGTGCTGACCACGCAACACTTTAGACCAAACCCTGCTCTCGCACCATCTCGTCAACGTTTTGTCATCAGGAATCATCCCAAGGAACGTGGCTAGTCTGGCGTCTCTGCGGCAATACTCACCAAGTGCTTCACAGGCCGCTACGCCACCCTCCTTGTTGCGGCTCCACGATACGACAAGTAAGATGATTTTCAAGCAGAAAATATGCCCAAATCATTCTATTGAACTGCAAGCCTGAGCGCAACTAAGCAGAATTCGCTGTTGCTTGGCGATAAACCCTCTGGCAAAATTGCGGCGCGGCCCCTTGTCGGGCGATCTCTGTATGGGCTCGGTGGACCAAACAAAACGCGAAGACAAGCCTTTATCGAAGCTAATTGAGCGTCACCGTCTCTTTGTCCAACCAAGTTGGAATGTCCCCGATATGGGTTAGGACAACATCTGCGTACCTCTTTAACTCAGCCGCCTCTGCCATCCCGGTAAGAACGCCGACCGCCATCATTCCGGTGCGGCGAGCCGGCTCTAAATCAAACCAACTGTCGCCGACCATAATTGTTTCCCTTGCTGATACGCCCAAAGCCGCGCAACAGGATAAAAGCGGGCCTTCGTCTGGCTTGATTCCTAAGCCGCTGTCATAACCAGCAATGTAAGCGAAGCGATCCAAAACGCCCGCGCGCTGAAGATGAACGCGCGCCGATTGCTCGCTATCATTGGTCACCACCCCTAACTTCAGCCCACGCCGCAAAAGAAGGTCGAGAAATGGCGCCAGTGGCACAACCTCTGCCTGCGCCGCTTCACGGGCATCTGAGTTGATCGTCGCCAACAACGAGTCGAGGGTTTCATCGACCAAGAATGGCAACAAGCGTCGGGCTATGTCGGCTGTGGTGCCAGCAATAGCTATGCTGTCGCTCCTAAAATACCGCCCGACAAAATCAAACCCAATCGCCTTACCCATCTCAGCTGCACGGGTTTGATTATCCCCAGCCAACCGCAGTAACAGGGCCTTCGCCCAACCTGTCCAAGTCGCATGAAAATCAAAAAGGGTTCCGTCCTTGTCAAAAATTATGGCGCGATGCATCGTCCTCAAGTCCAATGCACCGACGCCCCGCCGGGCAGCAGACGACGCGCATTCATCGGTGCCTCATACTCCAATTCCAGAGCGTCACAACACTTCTTTAACCAAGAGTCGTCGCTGGTTAAGAAATCCAAAACCGAAGCCAAAAATTCGGCGTCGCTCAGACGCTGCCGCAGATCCGATTCGGACGCACCCGTTGTTCCCAGAAAAGTTGGCAATAGCTCTGGATTGCTGAGCAGCCAGCTAAGCACCCTAATTGCCATCGCCTCAGCGTTTTCTGTCGTCATCGTTGCGTTTCTACTCACGCAAAATAGCTCCCATTGTTTTCGGTTGCGTTTATTCGATAGAAGTAACGTATAATTACCTTCACAGCGCTAGTGAGTCGAATGGGTCCAAGCGATCTTAACTACTGTCACAACTCAAATCTGATTGATTCATCGCCGCCTATGCCGTCATTGCCACCTTCCACCAACCAAAGCAACTTTCTAACCAAGTACAACGGTTATCGTCTGAGTCGCTGCGGATCACCACCCGTGATATTCCTTGATCCATAATGACTTCCATTGAACATGTCATCATTCGGAATGCGGCTACCGTCATTGTTCTTCGGAATGCCGCGGAGGTCCCATGCGTGTTGATGGGTCAACGTGGCGAAAAAGCCGCTTTCATGCCCAGTAAGTTCGTCTTTCCTGGTGGCGCCGTCGATTCGAGTGATGCCGAAATTCCCATGGCCTCCGAGATATCAGAACCTTGCTTCAGTCGACTTGCTGAAGACGCTGACTTAGGTTTGCGACGGGCCCTGTGTGCGGCCGCAGTTCGTGAACTCTGGGAGGAAACTGGCCTTATTCTTGGCTGTGACGGACACTGGTCGAAACCGGTACCGGCAGACTGGAGGGGATTTGCAAATCGTGGAAAGCTGCCGATTGCGGCACCACTACAGTTCGTTTTTCGTGCCATAACCCCGCCCGGTCGAACGCGCCGCTTCGACGCTCGATTCTTTTTGCTTGATGCTGAGCATATCGCCGGAAATTTGGATGATTTTTCGAATGCGTCTGACGAACTCCGGCAGTTGCAGTGGATCCCTCTTGCCGCCGCTCGTCGTTTTGATCTACCGTTCATTACCGAGGTTGTCCTTTCGGAAGTCGAAAGCCGCTTGCCCTGCACAGCACCTCCGAAATCCGTTCCTTACTTCAAGAATACCGACGGGGAGAGCGTATTCATTCGCATCCCATAAAGCTTTTCCGATCCGGTAATGGCCGCGGCGAACGCAAACTCTTCGCCCCTCTGCGAGCAAATATTCCTACGACTTGTCATACGGATTGATGCGGCACCTACCGAGAGTCCCGCTTCGATAATAGCCATCCTTGCGAAGCCTTAACCCTATCGAACCCTGAGCACGGAGTCCTTCTGGGGATGCATGACAGTTTGTTTGGGTAGTGCTGCTCCTAAAGCTTATGAAACTCTCAATGGCTCGGTCTTTAGATATCTCGGACTATTTCTCATCGGATTGATAAATCGCCAAAAAGCAAGAAAAAGCTTAATATTCTCGACTTCCATAATGCGCGAAACTTGCTAAGCTACCAACAAAAGTGACCCACACCCTCCTTCTGACATAAATTTGGTTTGTGGATCATATGAGGTTGTGGCGTGAAATTGCTCAGTGATCCCTTGTCGGGTTTATTGATAAAGCCGATCACTCGCTATACACTCCCCCAAGAGCGCACATGTCAATCGGAAACACTGCTGGTCATAAGGAAACAAGATGGGTGCCAAACGGCGACAGAAGAAAGTCGAGTACCTCTGCGGTGCGGATGAAGGTTTGTTTCGTGTAATGAACAGTTCGTTTTTCGATCATGCCATTATTGATGCTAACCATAAATTATTCACCACGACAAATAACTCATGAATTGATTGTAGAAATGTCGCTGCTCACAATCTCAATTTCATCTAGGTCCGAAAAGAAAATAGGTGATCGTGGCAACACGGTCAGATACATCCTGTAGAGAGAAGTTCCCTTCCGACCATCAGAATTGACCTAATCTTCTCTCGACACGGAGAGTTAACGCATAACGATCGGAAAATAATGGCGTTTGTTATCGGTACATGGAATATCAACTCAGTCAGGCTAAGGGAGTCCTTGGTCTGCCAGTTACTGCGCGAACAAGACCCCGATATTCTTTGCCTACAAGAGTGCAAAGCTCTGGTCGAACAAATACCGACTGAAAGCTTTAGTTCGTTGGGATATAACTTTTTGGCCGCCTGCGGGCAAAAGAGTTACAATGGGGTCGCAATTTTATCGAAAAAGCAGTTTGCAAATACTGAGAGTATTGATTTTGCCAATCTCGGAGACGCTCGACATATTAAGGTGCAACTCACAAACGGCATTTGTGTTCATAATGTCTATGTGCCTGCGGGCGGCGATATTCCAGACTGCCACAGAAATCCAAAGTTTAAACAAAAACTTGACTATGTCGAAGCTATGCGAGATCGGTTCGAAAGCGATAAACCGACCCGTTCTGTGCTGGTCGGTGATCTAAATATCGCTCCCGGTGCAGAAGATGTCTGGTCGCATAAGCAACTGCTGTCGGTAGTCAGTCACACGCCGATTGAAGTCGAGCATCTTTCGAATATGCAAGCTGCGGGTGACTGGGTTGATATCATTCGACAAGACAGGCCAACGGGGCCGCTGTTCTCATGGTGGTCCTATCGCGCACGAGATTGGCAGGCGTCAAATCGTGGTCGAAGACTTGACCACATTTGGGCAACACCAGACCTTGCAGTCAACGCCCATTCTTCATTTATTCTGAAGGCAGCACGCGACTGGCCGTCACCAAGCGATCATGCGCCAGTTTTTGCAAGCTTTGACCTTTGAAAATTCGCAATTACCTCATAGTTTGGAAAGAGGTTTAGAAAGGGACGCAGCATGGTTGACCTTGGACTCTCATCGCCGCCGGATACGACCGAATTAATCAAAGACGGTACCGAAGCTTCGTTTATGGCTGACGTCATTGAGGCGTCACGGGAGACCCCAATAATTGTCGACTTCTGGGCACCTTGGTGTGGACCATGCAAGACAATTGGGCCGATCCTCGAAGATGCGGTCAAAGCAGCCAAAGGTGCCGTCCGCATGGTCAAAGTTAATGTTGATCAGGCTAAAGTTCTGGCTGGGCAACTGCAAATCCAGTCAATCCCGACGGTATACGCTTTTATTGCAGGCCAGCCCGCAGACGGCTTCCAAGGGGCAGTTCCAGCCTCACAAATTAAGGAATTTGTCCAGCGAGTTATCGCTGCTGGCGGCGGCGGTGATGCCAAAGATGCCCTCGCAGATGCGGTCACCAAGGCCGAGGAATTATTGGCCCAAGGGGCTACTGTTGACGCCGCCCAACTATTTGCTCGTGTCTTGAGCCAGCAACCCAATCACGCGGGGGCCTATGCCGGGCTCATCAGAGCCCACATCGCCATGCATGATTTAGATCAAGCTGAGGCTATATTGAATGGGGTACCGGAGGAAATCTCCGAGGCGGCCGAAATCGAGTCGATATACGCCCAACTGAATTTGGCGAAAAAGGCGAGAAATGTCGCGCCAGTTGATGATTTAAAGGCGAGGCTTGATACCGATCCAAATGATCATCAGGCGCGATACGACCTTGCGCAAGCACTTTTTGCCAAAGGCGAAGGAGAACAAGCGGTGGAGCAACTGTTGGAAATCTATCGCCGCGATCAACGATGGAATGATGGAGCCGCGAAAGCCGAGCTCCTTACGATTTTTGAAGCACTCAAACCGAATGACCCAGTGGTTTTGAATGGACGAAGGAAGCTGAGTTCGATGATTTTTGCTTGAGAAGGTTTTAGAACAGTCCGATGACGATGATCAACGCTGCCAATCTGCCACAGACGCTCGCCGTCTTTCCATTGCCCGGGGCCCTGCTGTTACCGCGCTCGCGGCTCCCTCTTCATATTTTTGAGCCTCGATATCTGCAGATGTTCGATGATTCCTTGAAGACGTCGACGCGGCTGATCGGAATGGTACAGCCAGATGCGCACGCAAAGGCAGACAACGCCCTGTATTCAATTGGCTGCGCTGGCAAAATAACCCAATTTTCGGAAACAGAAGACGGTCGTTATCTCATCACCCTGACTGGCGTTTCCCGCTACAGGATAACGCAAGAAGTCGCCAGTTTTTTGCCTTACCGGAAGTGTATCGTCTGCTGGGAACACTTTGATGGCGATCTTGGAACGGCAGATCAAGACGAATATTTTGACCGAGCGGCGTTGATCCAACTGTTGGAAAAGTATTTTTCTGCTCGTGGGCTATCAACCGACTGGGAAACAATGAAGGCGGCAGATGATGAGTTGTTAATCAACTCGCTGGCGACGCTTTTGGATTTTGATACCGAGGATCGGCAAGCCTTACTTGAGGCGCCTGATCTCACCGCACGACGCAAAACTCTTGTCACGTTAATTGAGTTTGCTCTGCATGGCGGAATGAAAGACGAACGGATACAATGACCGAGCCTCAGTTATTGAAATTTGATCGACGAATGCTTGAAGCACTGGTGTGTCCCTGCACCCATAGTCGCTTGGAGTATGATGCTGAGAAGCAAGAATTGATATCGCGCAGTGCTAATCTTGCCTTTCCTATCCGTGATGGTATTCCTGTCATGCTTGTTGATGAAGCCCGTGCACTCGAATAAGCGAGGACGGCACATTGGGATGGTGATTTTCATCTCTGGCTACGCGGTGTGGAAATTCCAAATGGGGAGGATGAGTTTGCGATGACTGGGGGTGCGATCACGCTAACTCCAAGGGCAATTCAATACCGTGTTGAATAGGCGCGAACAGTCTCGTCTACCCAAATTGCTTTGCCTCGTGGTCATTGACCATTTATCGGCTCAATGAAAGGAAAATTTCTGCTAACGGTCGAAGAGGCCAAGCCTCGGGGCGTGCTCAAGAGATTACTTGGATTGGAAGATTCAATACGAGTATCGCGGCCTTTATTTTTTGAGGTAAATTGACGTTTGCCGACACACAGTCCTTTGGACGGATGGGACAAATCTTGATGGAGTTCGAATGAAAGACTATAGCCTACTCGGCATATCGGGATCTTTGCGGTCTGATGCAACCAATCGCAAGTTGATTCGAGAGGCCTCTCGGTTTTTTGCACCGGCCGACTACGTTGAGGCTGATATACAAATGCCTCTATATAACGCGGACGCCGAAGAACGTCATGGCATCCCGTCGGAAGTTACCTTGCTCTCGAAGCAAATCGCCGCTGCCGATGCCGTGGTTGTTTCTACGCCTGAGTATAATAAAGGTCCTTCGGGCGCTCTCAAAAACGCGTTTGATTGGTTGAGCCGTGCGCAAGGTAGCCCCTTAAAGGGCAAGCCCGTTGCCGTTATGTCGGCATCGGCTGGTCGCGCTGGTGGCGAACGAGCGCAGACTATCCTTCGCAATTTTCTCGTACCTTTTCGACCCCGAATCCTTCAGGGACCCGAACTACACGTTGCATCGTGTACCAATGAGTTTGACGACAATGATGAACTGTGCAATCCGCTCTATATTGATTGCTTGCGAGAATTGATGCAAATACTGCGACAGGAAGTTGATCTGGTCAAGATGACAGAAACAGCCCGCGTTGCATAGGAAGCTGTGATCTCAGTTTCCAACTGTATTTGAGCGTAACGGTAGGCTGGCAACTCATGCTTCCGCCTTGTCAGGCACACTCAGTTCTGGTGGAATGCGATTGCGCCGCTCCAGCACCAAATCAGCCATGAGTTTGGCGACAGCCGGCGCGATTGAGAAACCTATCCTAAAACTTCCGTTCGCAATATAGTGATGCTGTCTATCGGGCCACGGCCCAAGAATTGGACGACGCGAATTAGTTCGGGGCCGCAGGCTAGCCCAGCGATCAATGACTTCAGCTGCGGCTAACCCCGGTAAGATCGCATGCGCTTTCGCTATAACATCGTCTAGCAGCTTGTCAGTTGAATAGGCATAGTCGAAAGTTTTTTCGGCTGTCGAACCAACTGCGACGCAACCATTTTCATGTGGAACAATGTAAACATCGTCGGCATATACCAGTGGGGAATGAGATGGGGCAGCTCTTTTCGGACGCAGCAATACCGCCTGTCCCTTGACGCCGTTAACAACTGGGGAACCAATATCCTGATATAATTGGTTTAATCCTGCGACTCCTGTGGCCCAAATATTGCAGCTGCCGTATTCCGATGCTTCGGCAAGAAAATCGACGCCTGAATTTTGCAAAGCGACTGCTAGGGAGTTACAAGCCATTTTCGGATGAATCCGCGCACTGAGATCGTCAAATACCAAAAACCCTGTGTCTGACTTAGGTTGCCACTCGTCGTCAATCTTTGCGGGAATAACCTGCCAAGTCGCCCGACCTTGCCAAGCGGTTTCGACTGTCTTTATGCGGGCTGTTGCTAAGTCCAATGCCCGCTGGTCGGCGATTGGTTGTAAGCGCCCCGTTCGCGCAAACCCAGTCGCTAGGCCACTTCGTTCTTCAACGGCTGTCCAAAAGTCTGCGGCAGCTAGGAGCCCGTCTAGCTGTATCTGTTTTGTTGCGTTCCAATTATCTGGCGCATGCGGTGCTATACTACCGACTGATGCTCCGGTTGCACCGTTGCCGACCCCCATCGGGTCAACCACTTTAACTTGAGCCCCGCGTCGAACACATTCCCAAGCCACCGACAGACCTAGAATTCCCGCACCGCGAACGGTTATCTTTTCCATTAAAATGTCCTATGATCGCGTGATAAACAGCATGTAATTGTGATTTCTTGTTCAGGAAAAATTGTGCCTTTATTATCGTCAGAAATCATCTGGAGCAATAATAAAGTTCCCATTTCCAAACGCTTTGACGACCCGTATTTCTCCCTTGATGACGGTTTAGCAGAAGCTCAACATGTCTTTATTCGTGCGAGCAATTTACCGGAACGATTTGGCCCTGACTTTCGTATCGCCGAACTCGGTTTTGGCACCGGATTAAACTTCTTGGCGACTTGGGAGGCTTGGGAGGCCGCTCGTCCAAATGGTACATTGACCTACACGTCCTTTGAGGCGTTCCCGATGCTTGGGAAAGACATCGCTCGTGCCTTAGCCTCTTTTTCTCAGTTGCAAGATCGGGCAACGGCATTTTTGTCGCAATGGCGAACGGCAGGCGGACTATTTGATTTTGGCAATGTGCGACTTTATGTCGTTATTGGCGACGCACGGCAGACTGTTTCGCGGTCGGTTGCGGTGGCGGATGCTTGGTTTCTTGATGGCTTCTCACCAGCAAAAAATCCGGAACTGTGGGAAGCGGGTTTGATAAAAGCGGTATTTGCTCAAACGAAAGCTGGCGGCACGGTTACCACCTATTCTGCAGCACGTGCGGTTCGTGACCATTTGGAAACTGCGGGTTTTGCGGTTAGACGAAGTGATGGTTTTGGCCGTAAGCGACACATGATTATTGGTCAAAAACCACTCCGAGGTCCAGTGTAGAAGCACGATTTATTGCCGATTAAAGTACTCGATCCGTCGCCGCAACAATTGAGCGATTGAGTGCCCCAAACAGCAACGAGCCGACATACCCCGTGGAGACAGTTTCGACCTTGGCTTTCATACCATCCCGTATCTCGGCAAAGACAGCCTGCTGGAAAAACATTGCCGGTCCAAACACTCCAGCCGCCAGAAAGGCATTCTGACGTTCATCGCACGTGGCGGCATCGCACGCCTCTTCTGCTATGTCAATGCGATCGTCTGCACACCGAAACCGAAGAGATCCTCTACTTTGCCGACGACTGGAAACAAGACATGGAACATGGCCACGTGAATTGATTTTCGACTCACGCCTGACCACCTGCGCCAATCTGAAAACACTCAATGACGGGTGTCGTTCTGATATGGCGCGGGAAGATTTTTTCACGGGACTGATATTAATAGATAATTTTTGTCGGATTTTACTGATTGTTCCCAATTCGCCTGATTTAGCGAAACTTCGCCCTGTCGAGCCAAATCTTTCCATATCTGGCCTTTTGCACCGCTGCTATTTGCTTTTTTGGCGCACGTGGTAGCGTGCTCCAAAAACTAAGCCCAATGTCTTTGATTAAAGACCAGAAAGGAGCACTCTGATGACAATCATGCCACACGAAACAGATCTTTCCAAGTCAAGAACGCCGACGGCCGTCGACCAGTCGCCCGCGCAAGACCTAGAGGCAGCGGGTCAGAACTTTGTCGCGGGTGGCGAAGAACTGGGTTTATCGGAAGATGTCGCCGAGCTGTTTCGAGAGACCCCACTGGCAGCCGAACAGACGGTTCGCGAGATGCTTCTTGACGTCGCTCGCGCCATGCTGCAGCCGGCGTTTGCGGCTCTTGACGACCAAGAGCCCCCGCTAACGGTCGAAGGCAAAGCGTCTCACCGGGTGGATGTCACGCACAGCGGTGCGATGAACCTGTTTGGACCGGTTGACTTTGGTCAGTCACGCTATCGCCCGTTGGGCAACGGCGCGGCGATGATTCCGACCGCGAGCCCTCTCGGGTTGACGACTGGTGGTATGGCGCCGGCGGCCGGTCTATCCATGTATCTGATGTATAATTTAAGGGAATTATATACGAAAGTAACGGTAGGGCGCCGTTACAAAATCAGGGCGAGCCGAAGACCACCCCTTGTGTCTATCACTGCTACTTGCAACCCCAGGAAGTTCGCTCTGAGGTGTAATTGAACGACTACCCGCCGACGGTTCCCGTCGTGCCCCGCCCGCACAGGCAGTTCTCCAAGCCCAATGGAGTCCGGGGACTGATGGGGCAGCAGCCGTTCGTCGCGGGCGCCACGTCACTTTTGCATTTGCCGGGGTCGAAGGTCTCTTTGATCGCGACCAGCTCTCTCTGCCCCAACTCCTGCCAACTGGGGGCACTGGAAAGGCCGTTGCATCGGATGCGACGATCGTCTCTGACGGCACCGGCGGGATATCTCTCGTCGCATTTGTCCTAGCACCTACGTGCTGAAGTCATATTATGGTATGCTTGTTGAGAGCCATAGGAATTTATCAAGTCTTGGAAATGTCTGATGCTCTACTAACTTTGAAATTTGAACTTAATTCTGCCCTGATATTAGTCGGTCGCATGCGTCCGCACCTTGCACGAAAATGCCTCAATGAGTTGATCACGGACACCCCGGATCTGCGACCTTGTATAGGCGTTATCAAATTTGAGTATCAGCGCGTGAGCTTGGTCCCATGGCTTCGGATTACTGTTGCCCACGACCGGGTCTGGGCAAATCTTGAGAGCTTGTCGGGATCCATTGCCTGCTATCCCAATGGATCTGATTTTTCCAACCTCCCCAGTGCAATAACCCCAAGGATTGCGGCCGACGGCGGGATTGGCCCCTTCCTCGATTTTCTGGCAAAGCAATCTCTTTGGATCTTCCAGCAGGCCACAGCGATCAACCGACGCGCCCGTCTTGCCCTTCACAGCCAACAACTCCTCTGTCGGGAAAGCAGCCGAACTAAGCTGGCCGTCAGCATTGACCATCTGAGGGAAAACGGGAGTCGTGCGACCTGTTCGACGTCATCTACCTGGGGCAAGCCGAATCCTGCATTCTGATGGCGTTCTGTAGATTCTCAATGGCTATGGAGAGAGATGTTGGCAAGGAACGGAGATCCCACTCGCAGTCAGCAAATGCTGTCTTGGTAGGATCAATATCGTTACGAACATGGTAAGAGAGTTCCCCGGTACCCCGAACGCCAATATCGACGTAGCCCGCGGGGGACTTGTGGCTAAACGTAAATTCCCCATAGACATCAATGCAGATATCAGGGTTGATTTCCGCGCTGAACAGTCGACTGCGTATCAGTGCAATGGCTTCGTAAAAAGCCTGCTTCACATGCTCGTTGTCCCAATCATGAAAGGTGCCTTGGACTGCCTCCCATACACGGCGCACTTCACCGAAGAGCGTGTTATGGATCGAGTTGTGGACTGTTTCGCCATCCCCTAGGCTCGCAATAATTTCACGGTCAAGCAAGTATGGATAATGAATTCTATACCAATCTATTGCATCAAGAGCATTTATTTGCCTGAATTTGCCATCAGACCAAACCCAATCTGACTGGCTTTGATCCACAAGTTGGAAGGTGCCTCGGACCCTTTTCCGTACGCTGGGTTCATCTGGCACTACTTTAACTCTTGCGAATCCCGTATGGTTGAGCCCACCAAATCCTGGGTCTGGGGTTTCAGTATGTTCAAGCGTACTCTCAAGCAGCATCTAGGCCCATCCGCTCAACAAGATCAGGCACCAACAAGCACCCAAGCAATTTCTTGCTCTTGCTATGGAAATCGTCAAAAATCTCATCGGTCAGCGACTTGCTACCTGAGGGCCCAAGCAGCGTCCCGATATTGCAACTGAAACTTGCTCCATAAAGACGGGCGTAGAGGCTTCCAACAGTTGCAATGACCCAATTCTCCTCTATCCTGCCATGACCATTGACTCGTACCAAGGTCTCGGGGCGGGGATCGGTTGAAGCATCAAACCACCCTTGGTCAAAGTGCCATCGAGGGTCGGTAAGTTGCGAAATCTGTGGCGCAATAAAGCCATTGGATTTTTCAAATAGAATGGATGGATTAAGGACGCCATCGCTCTTCTTGGCCTTGAAAGAGTTGGTAACGCTGTAATCGACGGACAGAATTGGCTTGTCAGGATTGATGAAACTCAGCAGCAATTCGAGACTCTCCTTGGCCTTCGGCCAGTCTTTTTCCATCCCTGATACTTGTGACAAGAAACCTTAATGATGTCATTATCATACAACCCTACCCACTCTGGATTTCCATCGGGTGAATAAAATTTGAGTTCCTTTACCGGAACCCCTGGCGGAGGTGGATTTTGTCCTGACGGGCCAATATTAAATTGGATTGTTTCTGGGCTTGTTATTGAAGGGTAGACCTTTTTGACCCTCTAGATTCCCTCTTCAAACCGACGAATGTCGGCATGGTCGATGGGGATGCCCAAGATTACGCTGAAGGTCATGACCTCCACAGCGTGGGAATTGGCAAAAAGATGGATATTCGTGAAGTCTGCGGCCATGCTGCGAATCAAACTCAGATACGTAGAAAGTCCACTGATCATGTTCCTTTTATTCTCATAGCTGAGTTAAAGGCTAGCGGAGGTCATTACAAGTTAAAGAATTGGCTTTTCTTTCGAGATGAAAGTGGACAAGATCACCAAGATGCACTTTTGGAAATGCACAGCGGTGTAGCCTTGCATTCGAGCAAGGTTCTGATCTTTGTACAATCCTTTATAGCAAAAGAGGGTGACTATATTCTTGCCTATATTTCCAAGAATCCGACAAATTTAGAGCCGCTTGCAAAATTCATTAGGCGAGCGATTTTTTCCTGAAAACAGGCATTTTTTTGAAAACGGTGGACATGAGACAACCGACTGTATATTAATTTGTGACCAACACAAGATACAGAGGGGATTGTCCCATTCCCTTAGCGAATATGATAGCCGATATCTGGAAGCGATTTCAAGCGGAATTATTTCCCAACTTGGCCCAAAATCTCGGTCCGCTGACTGCGAACCACCAGCGTTTTGTCACGTTCCTTGACATGAAACCGGTAGCGGCCTTTGTAAAAATGCATTCTCTTGGTCGTGGTCGGCCCCTTTCCAGACGATGCTTCATGACGGGCGGCACGTACACGCCGACGAATACGGTTATTGCTAACGGCAGCACTGGATGCTTCTCGATCTCCGGCTTAAGCGGGCAGGATATCCGCAACTGTCTTTATGGCAGAACCAGTTTCGGGGCCTCGGGCAATTCCGAGCAAAATACGTCCAGAAACAACGCAACGGGGACAAGCTTGGGCTGCGGCAACTGAAGAATGGGTCAGGGCGGCTTTGGTCGCCCTCTTTAAGAAGATTGGCCAATAGAACAACAGCCTCTAACTACTTGTTCCGATCTTTTGTTTGGCGCGCGGTTCGGGAAGCGGCTGGGGGCCACGCCCCGACATGATGTCGGCAATGTCCAGGCTGTAAACCTGGTCAATGCCCGGGTCTGGATGCGCGGCGAAGGTCTCCGCGAGCGCCCGTGCCGCCTGCGCTTTCTCCGTGTCGGTGAAGATGCGTGCGATGAGAATATAATTCACACGCCCGCGCCACTCTTCAGAAAAATGTGTTTGCGTGAGCGTATCTTCACCGGAGAGCGGGGCGAGAAACGCCGGAATCCGCGCGATGTCTTGCTGGAGCGGGGTCATCGAAGAGACCGGCCGACGGGTCTGTGTCGCGCTGAACGCCCCTGCGGCCCGCTTGGCGGAGCCGATCCAGAAGTCCCGCTCTCCGTCATAATTCTTTGGAGAGGTCGGATGCTCCTTGTGATGAATGAGGACGATGTCGAGATCCCCGGGCACATCGGTCCGCTCGAAGCGGGTATACAGCCGCGTGCGGCCCGCCTGCCCCGCGGGCAGGTGATCCGCCCCTGTCTCAAAGAGATGACGCAGAGCGCGGGCCGCGAACTGCTCCAGACCATAGCCCTCAAGATGCTGGAGGGCCGAGACACGGTCCTTGGCCAGAATTTGGTGTTCGCTTTCGGCCGCGCGGACCCCTTGGGCGAACGGTTCGAGCCCCTGCAACTGGAAACGCGCGAAGTTGTCGACCACCGACCATTTGATCTGATCCGCTGAATCGAGTGGAGCGCACGCCTGCAACAACCCGAGATGCGCTCCAGAGAGTCGCCGCTCAATCGCTTCTTCTATGAGCGTTCGTGCTGTCGCGTGATCAGAAACATCGGTTTCGGGATGGTCTTTTTGCAACGCCGTTTGGATCGCCTGGACCGCCGCGCGCTCCGCGGGCGCGGCGAGATCGGTGGCCATGTTCCGGCCCTCGGGCTTCGCGGCCAGCCAGCGGACGATCGCACGGTCGGACTCGCGCAGTTCGATCTCCATTTGCCGATGGAAGGCCCCGTCGCGCGTCTGCCGATGGGCCTCTTCGCGTTCGAGGAACTCACGGGTCCACGCCGTGTCATCGGGGATGCGGGAGAAGTCGCTGAGCGCGGGATTTGCCCAGAACCGTCGCCAATGTCCCGGCAACCCGTTGTAGGCCGTCCAGAGCGTCAGGAGGCGGTGGGGATTGCGGTCCCAGCCCTGGTCCCGCGCCATCTCCCTGAATTCGGGAAAGGTCCATGGCTGGACATGGATGGATGAGTCTACACGTTGGTACATGGGCGCACGCGGGTGACTGAGCATCTCCCAGAACCGCTGCTGTTCGGACCCGAGGAGAATCAAACGGCAATGCGGCTGGGAAAAATCCCGATCCCCGCGACGCTGGAGCCGATCAATCAGATGCTGGAACTGGCTCTGCATGTTTCGATTGCCGGTGTTGCCGATGTTCTGGAACTCGTCCAGGACGACCACACACCCCTGCTGCAGGAGATGCGCCGTCAGATTGCTGAAGCGGTTGTTATGTTCGTATTCCCCCACCGTGAACCCGACGAGAAGACGTGGATCGGTGGTCGTGACGGCCGCGGCGAGTCGCTCGAAGAAGGCATCGTGCGTTATGTCGGTGTCTTCGAGTTGACACAGGATACGCCGCCGGTCGGCCAGACCCTCAAGAAAGGTCTGGACGAGATCGCTCTTGCCGACTCTTCGTCGCCCACGAATGGCGAGGACGTCAAACCGTCCGCGCGTCTGAAAGAACTCCTCCAGACTCCGGAGTTCCTTCTGCCGTCCGTAGAATTTCCATTGTGTCGTCATCACAAAGCGTCTGCAAAGTGCTGTAATTCTGACGTTTGAAATTTGCCGTCGAATTGTCACTTACTATCATCATAAGTGATAGCGGAAATTGTGCGCAACTTCAAGTCTGTGAGCGATTGGGGACGATCTCTTGGTTGCCCGAATCTTTAACAGATCATGCTTGATCTGTTAAACTTGGGCTAAGGAATTTAGAGGGATCATCGTCTTCGTAACCGGGAGGTCTAGGTTCGGGTGGATGGTACTTCCCCTTAACTGTCACCCCACCATTCCCATGACGATAATGCGTCCGGCCGCTCAGAGTCCCTTCGGCACGAATGGCTGCGTCATCCGACCGCTGGGTCGCTATATTTCCAAAATAATTCACAAGGTCACACGCCGCCATAAGCATTAACTTTTTGGACAGCGTTTCGCCTCGCCGTGCTCATCCATCCGTATCGTTCAATCTGCGGTCTTCACTTCCGATTCGGCTCAGCCAGTTCCGCCGCGATAGATGACCAATCTTCCATCACCTCGGTCATTCGGATGTGCGGATCAATGGCTCGACAAACCTGATGGAACATGAAGCGGAATTCCCGCCACCGGCTCGGGGTGTTACGTCGGGCGCAGTTCATATCCCTAGGGGGAAATGGCCACCACCTGGTGGATCAGTCTTTCGGTTAACAGTGCCGTGAAGAGTTTTCCGTAAAGCCAAGCTTTCGCACTTTCTGGATTGTGCTTGGGAAGATGACCGAGTTGGGCGATCGACTTGAAGCGTTTGAAGACCCGTTCAACCTGCCATCGAAGCCGATACAATTGCCGAACCTCAACGGGTGTGGTTCCCGTATGGTGCGGGGTGAATTTTTTAAGCCATTGCTATTGCGCGATAATTTTTATCGGATTTTACTCATCCCGCAAGATTCGCCTTTTTTGGCGAAACTTCGCCCTGCCGAGCCAAATTTTTCCAGATCTGGCACTTATCGCCGCTGCTATTTGCTTGTCTTGAGAATGTGGTAGCGTGTTCCAATAGTGCCGTAACAACTGTCTTCAATGGGAGACAAGAACGGAACACTCACAGGGATATTATGCGACACGAAACCGATGTATGGAAGTCAAAAGAGCCGAAATACGTCGGCCGCTCGCCGGTGCAGCACCTTGAGGAATGGCGGCAACCGGTTTTCGATGATGCCGAAGAGCTTGGTTTATCGGCCGTTGTCGCGGAACGGTATCGACCGGACGCATTCGAAGCCGAACCCACGTTTCAAGCGATGGTTGCTGGTTGCTCTCGCCTGGTGCTGAAGCCGGCGTTTGCGGCTCTCGACGGTCACGGACCAACACTGACGGTTGGCGATAAATCGTATCCCTAGCTTGATGTCACGGTCGGCGACTCGATAGCCCTGTTTGGGTGCGCCAGTCTAAAGGCGCATTAAGTCATAACGCCTTCAAAGTTGGGTATATCGATAAGGTCATTTTGTCTATTTTTGGGCTACTGTTGCGACGTTTGATGCGGTTTTCATGTCGATAATGTCTTCTCTTTCCTACTGCCAGCGATCGGTTACGACGCTCGGGCTTGGCGTTAAAGTTCCCTTCTGAAGAAGTGGTTTAAGCCAACGGTTTGAGTCAAAAGTAGCCGGTAGATATGTCCGAGCGCCAACAAGAGGAGCGTGCGGCAGACGCGGTTGTTCAAAGTATTCGGTACCGGTATAAACGCCTTTCGCCGCCCCTAGATGAACGCAGCCATCAATTATTGGCGGCAACTGAAGCATCGGCTTCGGGGCGGTATTGTAACGGTTGCAAAGATCACGGGTGTCGCACAGTCAACGATTCGACGCGGCTTGCAAGAACTTGACGGATCACGATCGATGGCCGCGTCCATCTTCAAGGCGGTGGGACGAAAACTGTTCTTGAACGACAACCATCGCTTCGCCAAGCCTGGCAAGATTTAGTCGCGCCGGTCACGCGTGGCGATCCCGAAAAGCCGTTGCTCTGGACCGCAAAGGGTGGCAAAACGTTGACGGACGAACTATCGAAACGGGAGTTGGTGGGCAACTGCAAGAATGCGGGTCGCATTTGGCGACCGAAAGGGCAACCGGAGGCCGTCAATGTCCATGACTTTGCCGACCAAAAACTGGGGAAGGCCGCTCCGTACGGAGTTTATGATTTGACCCACAATGAAGGCTGGTTCAACCTTGGTATCAGTCATGATACTGCCACCTTTGCGGTTGCGAGCATTCGGCGCTGGTGGGCCAAGCTCGGACACAAACACTTTCCCAAGGCTCGACGACTGCTGATTACCCGCCGATTGCGGCGGGTCAAATGGTGCTCGTGTCCGGTTGTGGAAGGTCGAATTGCCGAAGCTGGCGACCGAATTGAACCTTGAGATTTCGGTCTGCCACCGACCACCCGGAACTAGCAAGTGGAATCAAATCGAGCTCCGTCTGTTTTCCTTCGTGAGCATCAATTGGCGTGGCAAACCGCTCCGTGATCTGGCAACGATTATCAACCGCATTAAATCAACCACGACTGATACTGGTCTGAAAGTCTATTGCGTTCATGATCAGAACCACTACGAAAAAGGAAAGGTCGTGAGCGATAAGGTCATGGAATCCCTCAAGCTGGTTCGAAATTCCTTCCGTGGCGAATGGAATTAAGGGCTGCTTCCCTAAAACCACAACATTTATCGGTTATTATTGAACGAGCCTCAATTTATGAGATCGCGACCGCCGTTGACCGCTTACAATACAGCGAACTGTCCTCTTTCACTGCCGTTTCAATTCAATCCGTAGAAAGACGCGAAGGGAAAGTTAAAGATACCAGCGGTGTATCTCCTGGTTGAAACGAGGGCGCGAAAAACAGTAGCGGGTCCTTTCAAAAAAGTGATTCAGTGCGGCTGATTTCCAAAGAGAATAAGCTCAATAAAATCTGTAAATCTGTTTACCAAAGGCCGACAAATTATGAAACCATAAGGAGCAAGTTTTGAGGACGACCAAGTGAGCCTCTTGCAAAATTCATCTGGCGAGCGATTTTTTCCTGAAAACAAGCGATTTTTTTT
>JAPORY010000098.1 GCA_026709985.1 Aestuariivita sp.
CCTTTGCGGAAGGATTTGCCGGGTGCGGTTGCCATTTCGAAGCTCCTCATTCGCCGGCGCCGGTATATCGGCAGTCGAAATGGCTTTGCCAACCCCAGTATATAATTCCCAATTTTTCAGCTCTTCCTTGAAGATTCAGTTAACTGCAATCGCCGGTTTCTTACCCCTTATTTGCTTGCTCGTCCGCCAGTCCGATCAATGACTCAAGAGTTTGTTTCGAACGGTTTTCTCCGCCCGCCGAGCAGCCGGTGCATCCTTCGTGCCTTGGTCAAGTACCGCCAACGCCGCGGCAGTCGCTGCGCTGGTCAGTTGTCTGGCATCACCATCGAAAATCTCGGCTTGCCCGCCAGAAAGTCAAGCAATGGCTTGCGACGAGTAGAATAGTGCGGTAATGGTATTGGTCGCCCGATCAGTAACTTCTGCTGTCGTCCAATCATCTTGATCAAGCAACCCGATAGGGTTGAGCCAGGCAATCCTTTGGAGCGCACGCGGCCGATGACGGATCATTCGACTTCGAGACAACTCCCGCGCGAGATGCCAGCAAGGTTGGGAAACAAGGCCGTGACTCACAAAACTTCCCAGCTTTACGTTTTCCCGTCAACAAACCCTATCTGTCGTCGCGAGCCAAAAGGGCGCGGCTTATATCGTTAGAGATTACAGCCCCCAGCAACAGTATCTCAATATCCCAGCCAGTAACTGCGGCCGCACGCCAACTACCACCACGCACAATTACTACCTTTGCTTCGGGGGTGCTGCTAGGCAGTTCGGATTCCGGCGTGGCAATCACAAACCAACCATCTTTTTGCCGAGCAAGAAGTGCCGTCAGCATCGGTGCAGTTAGCGGAAGTTTAACATTCTATGATCTAAACAGCGTAACGTCAATGACTTAAAAAGCCAGTGGCACTACAAACTTTGATTTGGTGGTTTTCGTGCAACAGCACTGACGGGTAAGGTTTTATACGATCTTCTGGCGTAAATTCCGCGCCGATAGGGCGATTCCCATACCCTGATAGAAGTACGCCTGATCCGCATCAACAACTGCGGTTTTGCGCACATGTAGGGTGCCGACCGTCCGGCCGTGTAAAACTCGTCGTGGTGCACTGTAGGGGCCGCAAAGCGTTACGGATAGTCGACTAACTCGCCCCGTTGCCGGTGTGCTTCAGGCGCTTGCAAAGGACGTGAATTGCCCGATAAGCCAAGACCGAAATGAATAAATGACCATCGGCCCGCACTTCCTTGTGATGAAAAATCGGCCGCACGCCAAGTTCGCTCTTGAGGCTCCGGAAAACCGCTTCCACGTCGTTCAGCAGGGCGTATGTTTGCCACATGGTTTCGGCATCCCAATTGAGCACCTTCGACCGTAAGCTATCGGCGCCAGGAAGGTCCATCATTGACCCCGCCGACGGCTGCAGTTCTCAAGTAATGGCAACGGCTTTTTGCTGGGCCTGATCGGCGATAACCTTGGCCGTATAGTGTCGGGCAACGAGGGCATTGGCTTTTTGCAAGCGTCCAATCCGGCGCTCAACTGTCGCCAGCGTTTTTTGGGTGCGGGGTTTGGCGCGACCGCAGGCAACGCCAGTAATCCGGTCTCGAACCATTCTTGGAAACGCGCCATCATCCCGCTCTCTTTCGGCTGACGGGCGTCGGAGAAACACCGCAACATAACCTCCTGATACGCCGTCCCGTCGTCTTCGGTACGGTCCTGCTGCTCAAGATACGCCGCGATCTCACCCTTGCCAGCGGTGATGATGGTGGGGTCGGCGGCGGGCGGGTCAAAGACGCGCGTTGGCGAGCGAGAGACCACCAAATAATCACACCCTTGTGATCGCATCCACGCCAGATTGGCGTCGGTCGCAATGCCACGATCCATCACCACAATCCCGCCGTTTGGGGCTTTGAGGGCCGCGAGCATCGTGGCCAAGGTTTTCGCTGCGACAACATTGCCAGGAAAGATCTCGGTGCGCTTGAGAAAACCACTGCCATCGACCACCACCCCCAAGGTCAATAGCGGCGCGTCTTGGCGTTTTTCTTTTGAATGCCCTCGCTTTGCTTTCGGTTGCGCCGCCGCTTGACCTTCAAAATAGGTGTTCGTGAGATCGTATAAGGTGAACGACCGGTTGGAGATCAAACAGCGTTTTAGCCATGGTGAAGATAGGTGTCTCAAGGACGCGTTTATGCCGGCAAAGTTGATCGGACGCACGGTATAGGGCCATATCGCTGAGTGCTCCAAAATCGATCCTGAACAGCTCACCAATGGAACTGGATTTTCGGAGCCATTTATTGGTGGCGCGTTCGGAGCCCGGCTGGGCCATCCGACCGATAATAGTCGCCAAAGCACAGGTTTGCTGCCGTTGATTGAGACCCAACTCCCGCAGCTTGTCTGGCAGCGCAAGTAGCCTGAGGGCTTCAAGGGCCGCATGTTCAATCCCGATGGGAGCGCCCGTCATGATCTTGTGTTGTGTTGATATCGATCGTTTGCCGATCTGACAATTCTGGCTTTTGTTCCGCGCGTTTGAGCAGTTGTTGCGCCAGGCGTCGGGCACTGGCTTCGATTTCAGTGGGGATGGTGCGGAAATTGAGGGTCGCTTGCCCGACGAGGAGTTCTTCGATGCGCTGGCACCGCAACGGCCAGTCGCTTTTGGCAATGGCGAAGTTTCGACCGCGGTTGAGCAGCGTGATCTGCTTCACCTGCTCCCCGACGCGCTGACTTTTCACGAGGCGATAGGCGAAATAGGGCTGCCGGTTTTTGGCGGTGCTGGTTCTGGCTTTTCGAATGCACCTGGCGTTGACGGTAGAGCGTGAGGCCTTGGGTGGCAAGGGGCACCAAGCATTTCGTGTCACTACAAGCGGCGATCAGGCAGTCAACGATGACTAACCCATTGAAACGTCATAAAAAAATTTAAGGAATCGCGAAAATGGCAAATATTGCTATTTTCGCGGAACTCTTGTTAAACTCCCGCTAGGCAGAAGAAAATCAAAGTGCAGGAGTCAAGTATGTTAAATTGATAGGTCCGGCGCACGTTAAAAAAAACTGCATGGATGCTTGGTTGAAGCCGATATGGTGCCTTCCGCCCGAGGCCAATGCGGATTTCGTCTATGCAATAGAGGATGTGCTGTCGGTATACCAACAGGATTTTGCCGCCGACACGGTTCTAGTCTGTATGGATGAGACCTTGAGGCAACAGACGAAGGAAACCCGAACGCCGTGCGTTCAGGCCAGCCGGCACTATATTACTTTGAATACGAGCGGAACGGTACTGCCAATCGGTTGATGGTTTGTGCACCCCTTGCCGGCTGGCGACCGGTGACAGTCACGGGCCGGCGAACGCGGCAAGACTTTGCCGAGTTGTTGCAAGATCTGGTGGATGATTACTTTCCGAATAAAAAGATTGTCTTCGTCATGGATCATCTCAATACCCACAAACTCTCGGTCTTGTATGATCGCTATGAACCGGCGGAGGCGGCTCGCATTGCCCGACAAATTGAGGTACACTAGACGCCGAAACATGGCTCTTGGCTGAACATCGCTGCGATCGCAATCAATGTCCTCTCGAAACACTGTCTTGCCTGTCGGCTCCCGGACCGAGAGACGATGGTCCAGGAGGTGACAGCTTGGCAGAACCGGCGGAACGAAGCGACAAAATCCGTTGACTGGTGCTTCACAACCGAGAAGGCGCGAATTAAATTAAAATCATTATACCCCGCAATGTAATGATTTCGGGATACTAGGGTGAACACAAACTCCAGAAATAAATTTCCGCAGCGATATCAATCTGGCACCGAGGCAAGTCTGGACGAGAATCAAAAACATTAATGTGTCTGAAATCAATCGGAACAGCAAAAATCAGGAATGTAACGTGGTCGCACTTGACCCAATGCTGTTCAAGACTGCTGAATCAAACGGTTTCAGTTGCAGACCTTCGGGCATACCTGTGATCGCAATGATTGCCAATCGGTACAAGACGATATAGTACTCCAATATGCCCGCCTTGGAATAGCTGGCGCATCTCGAAATGAGTCGTTAGACCTAAAACTGCCGTGTTCCGGGCATTTTTAAAAAGAGTCAGTTCCGCCGCTGCTTTATTCGAGGTAGCACCCCTTTAGAGTTCTCGTGCGCCTAACCTATCCGTCTTCCACAACACCAGAAAGTTCTGACCGAAACGGGTAAATTGCCGAGAGCGGCCTAATTAAGACGAACAAATAGTTGTGAGAAGCGAACTCAGGTCGCCTGGTTGTGCGGTACGCGCTGTTTAATTTTGCCTGTGACGGCTTTGCATTATCGTTGAAGGATCGCCGCCAATGAGTGCGATGTCCGATGACCGCCTAATTGTAGCACTTGACGTCCCCGATTTCTCGGCCGGGTGCGATCTCGCAACCGAGATTGGCGATGTTGTCTCTTTCTACAAAGTGGGTCTCGGCACCTTGTCCGGGGACGGCTTGACGCTAGCGACTAAACTCAAGAAGGATTTTGAAAAGAGGGTCTTTCTTGATCTAAAGCTGTTCGACATTTCGGCAACGATCGAAAACGCCGTAAGACAACTTTCGAACCTTGAATTTGATTTCTTAACGGTCCATGGCGACCCGCATGTCGTCGAAGCCGCCGTGCGGGGAGCAAGCGGTAGCAAACTCAAAATTCTAGCGGTTACGATCCTCACCTCGCTTGATCGCGACGATCTTGACGCCAGCTTAATGCGCCCCGGCAGCGTACATGACATTGTTTTGGAGCGAACTGCAAGAGCCCTTCAAGCGGGTGCTGATGGCATTATTTCTTCGCCGCAAGAAGCTGCAAAAATTCGTCAACTCCCGCTGGCTCAAGACTGTCTGATTGTTACCCCCGGCGTTCGCCCCGAAGGTCAAGGTGCCAATGACCAAAAGCGTGTAGCCACGCCAAAGGAGGCTTTACTCGCTGGCGCTGATCACATCGTGATTGGCCGCCCAATATTGTCCTCTGTTCACCCCGCTATTGCCGCACAAGAAATTCTCGCTTCGTTGCCCTAGCAAAAAGCAAGAAGGACGAGAGTCTATAAACCTTCGTAGCGTTTTGCGGCGGTTCCAAACAAAACCGCTGATTGCGATGTCAAAGTAAAAACCACCCAAGAGGACTGGCTATTGGTTGAGCGTTTACGGCAGCCCAACCAAAGCCTCGCCCAAAACTGTTACTGCAGAGCAGCGTCAGTAATTTGATGCGTCCAGGCGCCCTCGGGTGGGGCAGAAATGACCGGATCAGAACCACCCGCCAATAGCGTCGCAACGGTGCGTTCATAATCTGCCGGATCAAGAGCACCATCTGACCCTGCCGTCAGCTTGGCAATTTCGCCCATCATGCGCTTCTGATGAACCTCAGTCTGTGCCCCCGTTTGATCATTATCAAGGACGATTAAGGCCGCTTCATCGGGATTTTGCTCAGCATACTTCCAACCCTTCATTGAAGCGCGGACAAACCGTGTCATCCGGTCCACAAATGCCGGATCATCAAGGTTGTCTTCCAAGACATAGAGTCCATCCTCAAGCGTTGCGACCCCTTGGTCCTCGTACTTGAAAGTCACGAGTTCATCGGGACTAACGCCCGCATCAATGACTTGCCAGTACTCGTTGTAGGTCATCGTCGAGATGCAATCCGCTTGCCGTTGCAACAATGGATCCACATTGAAGCCTTGCTTAAGGACTTCGACACCGTTCTCGGATTTGCCATCCGTCATGATGCCTAGTTGACTCATCCACGACAAGAACGGGTATTCGTTACCAAAAAACCAAACGCCGAGAGTTCTATTCTTCAAGTCAGCTGGCGAGGAAATCCCTGCATCTTTCCAACAGGTCAACATCATCCCTGACGATTTGAAAGGCTGCGCAATATTGACCATAGGCAAACCCTTTTCGCGGGCTGCGAGTGCGGCCGGCATCCACTCAACCGTAATGTCGGCGCCACCGCCAGCCAAGACTTGCGTGGGTGCAATATCGGGACCGCCAGGAAGTACCGTAACCGACAATCCCTCTTCCTCATAGAAACCCTGGTCGAGCGCGACATAGTATCCAGCGAACTGGGCCTGTGTTACCCACTTCAGCTGGAGCGTAACTTCCTCATCGCCCGCCGCTGGCATTGATGCTTCACTTGCCGAAGCTAAGAATGCCCAAAGATTTGGTAAATCTGAATCCTTGACGCGTTGCTTCAGCATTTTGCTCTTGCCGCTCCCTCCGGTAGCTTCAGCAACCCAGCCAGTTGGGTCACTGAGATAAGCCCCGAAATTGGCTTCATCAATCATCAAGCCTTGCTCGCTCGCGACAACCATCAACTTTGAATATCTAAAGCCCTCCTTCGAACCCATCGGGCGGTTGACAATATTCCACAGGTTGGGCCCTGTTTTTCCGCCTTTCACGATAGTATTGCCGCTATCGTCGACAATTTCATGGCAGGATTTACATTTGTTAAAGACTTTCTTGCCAGCTTCCGCGTCTGCTGCGCTCAGGGCGGATGCCAGAGCAGTCACTGTGACGAAAGCAGTCAAAACGGCTGCGATCACTCGATTCATTCGTCTACCTCCAAATTGGATTGCAATCCCCTAATGGGGAAAAAATATTACTTCGGTTTCGAAGTCAATATGTTTATGTCCCTTTCGGCCGTCTTTCAAATGCCAAATGCTCCAAAAGTTGCCCGTTCATTTTCCAAGTTTTTCGGACCCAAACATGCCAAATAGTTTGATCGGGAATTTTTTGTCGCACGACTATTCATTTCTTTTCTTGATCTAGGGTGAGCCAAGACGTGATTTTCTCAATCACGGTGAGCGATAAAAATCCGAGAACCACCCAGATCAGTAGTTCAAACGGCGCCAGCGGGGATCCCCGCAGCCACTGCGCGAGCAAACCGCCATTGGGACGAAGACCTAATTCACCAAGAAAGCTGCGACGACCCCAGAGTTCAACTGGCCAAAATCTCGAAATATATAACAAAAAAATCGAGACGAGCAAAACCACCAGGATGGCAAAAAAGTGTTTCACGGAAGGACCTCAATGCTTTCGTGATTAGCCAAAAATACGGCTAAACTGCCGCGTTGGATGAGTTCCCCCTCAAGCGAAATATACACCCCAACTTTCTCCAACAACTCGGAATTCAGGGGTTCACCGTCGCCGTTGGCAATCAGCATGAATTCGTGATCCGCAACCGGCTGCGTGGTTACAAAGACCGGCGGAACACCACCCTCAATACAAAGTTCGGCGCAGGCCTTATGGGCGATGCCTCGTCCTGGGCGCATCGCACCCGCAAGACACTTGCCATCACAAATCTCACCTGCTAGCCGCCAGCGCCCCAAATTTTTTGAATTTACTGACGGACCCTCTCCGTCAATTGCTTTAAGATTGCGGCGTGGGTTTGGGACCTGCAGCATTCGAATATCCCCGCGATTCAAAAGGACCCCCGTCACCTCAACAACGGGACTATCAACTCTGCTGGCATGGGGTTCAACGCCAAATTTTCCGGCTCCCGCCAGCATCAGCGTTTCGCCCGTCGCAATCACATCGGTCCCATGGGTGACGTGAACCATTGGGTAGGGACTTGTCTCCAATACTCCCACAATCGTTTGTCGACCAAGGTCGAAGCGCAATCGACCATCGCCGGGATTGTCTTGTGTGGTACCTACCGCCCAAGCCGCCACCACGAATGCTGTGATCGCGGCTACCGCGACTGAAATTAGCAACAAGCGGAGTTCACGAGGGGTGGGTAAATACCCAACAAAAAAAGGACGCTTATCGCTCATGACATACTCGGTGTCGGAATGGCCAACGGCGTGACAACAGTTCCATAGGGGTTAGGGCTCTCATCAACCTCGACATACCCGTCGCGCAGCCGAAGATTATAAGTCGCAATCTTTTCAGTGAACGGAGCTGGCGATTGTCCCGTGGTAACGTCATACTGAAACCCATGCCAAGGACACGTAACAATACAGTCCGCAATCCTCCCTTCGCCCAGTGGACCGTTCTGATGCGCACAAGCGTTAGCAATTGCCGATAGTCGGTTGCCATGTCGAAAAACCGCGATACGCTCTCCGTTTGAAAGTCGGGCTACTCGTGCAAAACCCTCCTTTACGGTATCAGCGCGAAACAACTTTCGCCAAGAGGCATATTCTTCGCTGCTCACCCCAGCGTCGGCGGTACGATGCTCTTTGCGAGCTGCCGCCAGATGGAGAATAATCACAAGACTCGCGCAGAGAAAGACAATAACGCCGAAGGTTGGATTTTCCGTACTCTGCAGAGCTCCTAGACCGATATGCGCGATGACCGCCGCATACGCCGGATAGATCAGATAATGCAGATCCTTCCAAATCCGCGGGGTGAGAAATTTTAGCCAAAAGTCATGACTTGTTGTGGCTAGAACAAGAAGGCAAAGTAGCGCAAATATCCCAAAAGCTTCAAACGGAAAGCCTAAAATTTGATCGTAGGCTGTATTCGTGCCGAGGAGAGCCTCGTACCGGTCCGTCGGTGAAAAAACGAAATACCACCGCACTACAAAACTGGCATGACTGAGGGCCACAAAGCCGGTCAGAACACCGAGATGTCGACGATTGTAGAGAAGTGGCAAAAAACGATCGTCAAGACGCGCAAGCGGACCAATCATTAGAATTGCCGTCAGTAGAAAAAAGGCGCAACTTCCAAACGCACGCATATTGCGAATCTGAGGATTGATAGCGGGGTCATGGTTTAGAATTCCCGGCGTTACGTTCACGAAAATCCATAAAAATCCCATAATCATCGTTATAGCGATGACATCATAAATGACCTTGAACCGGCCCCACTGTACCGGCACGTACTTGACGCTCATTGCGCCTGATCCAATCTGATCGGGGCAAGATGCGACGGCCACTCTTGCCGAATTGCTTCGGTCGTAAACAATGTTGCCGATACGATAACCGCGAGCACAACGGCAACTATGGCATGACTTTCTCTCGGCGCCGAGCGCGTGACACTTGTCGTCGTCGTCCCAGTCAGCTGCCACCATCGCCAGATGACGAGAGGCCAAATGATCAAAATGCCGGGAATCAAAAGCGGCCGAAAGGATAATGCCCCACGAGCATCTTCATCAATTCGACTGATTCCGAAGATCAAAAACACGAGCGCCACAACTGCCCCGATACCTCCCCAAACCTGTACAAAGAGGATGACAAGGTTCACTGCACACCCCCGTACTGAACCCCCGCCAGCCGTTCCATTTCTGGCTTCCAAGTAACCAAATCGTCCTTGCTGAATCGGTCAAGATGAACATGGCCGCAGGCGCGAGCCATGACCTTCATCAAGTCAACGGAGGCCATCAGGAAATTACATAATCGCTCCGCCGACTTTTCTATCGACAAACGCTGCGTCAAATGCGGTTTTTGGGTCGCTATTCCAACTGGGCAATTATTCGTATGACAGGCCCGCATGGCCAAACATCCGATGGCCTGCATCGCCGAATTCGAGAGTGCTATGGCATCAGCCCCTAATGCCAACGCTTTAATAAAGTCCGGAGCCGTGCGCAGACCACCCGTTATAATCAGCGAAACATGTGGTTGCTCGCACTCATCCAAGTATTTTCGCGCCCGAGCCAAGGCGGGGATTGTGGGTACGGAGATATGGTCTCGAAAAAGGGTAGGCGCGGCCCCCGTGCCGCCACCACGACCGTCAAGAATAACGTAATCAACCCCAACTGACAGGGCGGCTTCGATATCTTTCTCAATATTCTGCGCCGAGAGTTTATAGCCGATCGGAATGCCGCCAGTGCGATCCCTTACTTCATCAGCAAAGGCTTTAATTTGCGACACGTCACTCCATTGCGGAAATCGCGCCGGTGAAATAGCCGCCTGCCCCTCTTGCAGACCGCGAACTTCCGCAATTTTTCCTGAAACTTTTGTGCCTGGAAGATGACCGCCAGTACCAGTTTTTGCTCCTTGTCCGCCTTTGAAATGAAACGCCTGAGCGAGGGCCACTTTGTCCCAAGAAAATCCAAACCGTCCCGACGCCAACTCATAAAAGTACCGTGAGTTGCTCGACTGCTCCTCCGGCAACATGCCACCCTCACCCGAACAAATCCCGGTACCAGCTTTTTCGGCTCCAAGCGCTAACGCGATTTTTGCCGGTTCACTAAGTGCCCCAAAGCTCATATCCGATACGAATAACGGTATCTCAAGAGTGAGCGGCTTTTGCGCCCGGGCGCCGATTACAACTTTAGTCTCGACGGGCTCGTCGTCCAAAAGTGGCGGGCGAGCGAGTTGCCCCGTGACAATTTGAATATCATCCCACAACGGCAAATCATTGCGAGGCACTCCCATCGAGTCGACAAAACCGTGATGACCGGTCCGGTTCAGTCCGAACTTGGCATAATGCTGAATTTCGGCATTTTTTGGTTCTTCTTCGGTCGCGTGCCCAGTATCTGCATAAAGTCCTAAGTAGACGTCGCGATCAAACGGTTGTGGATTTTCCTGCGCCCAAGCTTTAATCTCATCGCTGTCGACAAGAACTTCGTCTTCCGCAACCCACGACGAGAATTTCGGTAAACGTTCCTCGTTAGCATACTCCGAGACCCCCGACTCAAGCCGATAGTCCCAATTGTGAACGCCGCAGATTAAGTTATGGCCGCGCACGAAGCCATCAGACATTAAGGCACCGCGGTGCAGACATCGTCCATAGAAAACTGAGATCGCTTCATCCCACCTGATCACAACCAAATCAACGCCTTCGACGAGCGCATATGCTGGTTGACGATCTTCAAGTTGTGAGAAAACTGCAACGACTTGCGGTTTCATCCTTACCCCTGCGCCTTCCCTTGAACGAAGAAATTATACGGATTTCTCGACGTCTTCTTCGTAATGATTTGATAGTATTCGCTCTTATCTTTGTCTGTTCAAAATGGAAAGCAGTACTAAGGCGAAAAACTGCCGGTTCAAATCAATACCAGGACTATGGTTATCGTATTATTGTATACAAGGCAAATACCTCATTGGCTCATTGAGCAATTGATAAATCAGTAACTTTAGAGGCCGCTTCTTTCCAATCTCCACTGAGCACCAGAAACTGGCTGTTAACAGGACAGTAAATCTACGCCTGCAACAGTGCTGTCGCTGGCACACCGGCTACGCGGAGTCATTTTGTCGAGTAACAATCGTCGCAACAACGCTGGCGGAAATTCTGCGCGAGCAAGAAATATATGAGGCTTTCTGTCCTATTAAATTGAACGCAATTGACACCTTTCCGCCTCAATACTACTCAAGCTTTATCCAGTTAGATCTAGAAGCGAGTTCGGTGGGCGTATATTAGTGTCGAATACAGCGTCTAAATTCAAGATTGGTGCCAATAATGATTCGATGATCGCAGAGTTGTTTCCGAAAGATCTCAGTTTAGCGCCGCCGAAACTTGATGTGCCGACCAACCTGAATTTTAATGTCCGAATCCAAATGGACGGATTGGACTTTTTGTCAACGCTTGAAGAAAACTCCATTCCAGTTGCGTTTTTTGATCCCCAATACCGGGGTGTGCTAGATAAATTAGGTTACGGTAATGAAGGCGTCGGACGCGGCAATGCCCGTTGCAGCCTCGAGCAAATGCGCGAAAGCACGATCCAAGAGTTTATAACGAGCATCTCGCAACGTCTTATTCCAAGCGGTCACTTGTTCTTATGGATGGATAAGTTTCATCTATGTTCGGGCTTTACCTCTTGGCTTGAGGGCACACCGCTTGATGTTGTAGACATGATGACGTGGTACAAAGGCAGAATCGGTATGGGATACAGAACCCGCCGAACGTCAGAACATTTAGTTATTTTACAAAAGAAACCGCGCAGAGTGAAAGGTGTCTGGCGCGTTCGCAATATTCCCGATGTTTGGTATGAAGAAGTACGAAGAGGCGGTCACACGCACAAAAAACCGATAAGAATGCAAAGCGAATTGATCACCGCTGTTTCTAATCCCAGTGACGTCGTGATTGATCCTGCAGCGGGCAGTTTCTCAGTGCTTGAGGCTTGCCAAAACTCTGGGCGCAACTTTCTGGGTTGCGATCTGAACGGATAATACGCTGACTCTGTCAGTCTGAATAGGTTTTTAAGTAAGCAATGACCCCCGCAATTTCGTCTGCTGTCCTCAAACCCGAAAACGCCATTTTTGTTCCCTGAAAATACGTTCTTGGCTCCAATAAGAAAGCCGCCATACTCTCTTCATCCCAGATTTGACCTTCTTTGGCTGCAACGTCAAATACCTGAGAGTATCGAAAGTCTTCGAGGCCGCCTATAACTCGCCCAAAAATTTTGTTCAGATGCGGCCCTACCCGATGCTTCGCCTGAGCACCGACCTGATGACAGGTTTGGCACTTCTTAAAAACCTTTTGGCCGTTCTTAACGATGTCTTTATCTGACACTTCTCCGTCAGAGTGGGTTGTTGAGGTCTCGAGCCGGATCGGTTCCGGGGTTACGTCAAGATCTGACGCCCGCATTGTGATGTTTACAGACTCTTTGCAATTTTGCATACAAGGTTTCTTTCGCCAAAGCGCGTATTCAGTTTCTGCCCGATCATCAACCACAAATCCGGCAACGTTAGGCATCAGGATGTCGGCAAAGTTTTCATGGCTTAACGCAAAACTCTCATCTACCAGATCGTTTGAGTATAAAAGATAAGCGACAATGGCATAAACTTGATCTTCATCCAACGTCTGAGCTGAACCGAAGGGCATGGACCGTTGAATATAATCCCAAACAGTCGATAGATGGGGCCAATAGGAACCGATCGTCTTTATCGGATTGTCTTCAGCAAGAGTATCGAAGCCTCCAGCCAAGACTGGCCAATTGTCTACCCCCTCGGCAAAATCACCATGACATGATGCGCAGTAATCAGAAAAAATGGCCTCCCCGGTCTCGACATCGCCTCGTCCTTCGGGAAGTCCATGACCGTCTGGCATGATATCGACATCCCATGCGGCAATCTCCGCCGGCAGTGCTGGACGACCAATTCCCAATCGTCGCAACGAGTTCGGTGCTGGCACTGACGCCTTTGCATCGCGATCAGTAGCTATTCTATTCTCTGAGCCGATATCTTCAGCGTCAGCCAGATTTGTCGTCGTCGGCACCTCGTCAATGGACTTTGCCTCGTCAAACTGCGGGCGAACTGCCGCGACTTGCTGAAGCATGACCTGCCGCTCCGCCGCCATTTGATATCGGGTCGCGACACCGTACGCGACGCCGAGGAGGAGCGTTGTGATCCCTAGCGCCAGGACAAAAAGATTAGGTAATCTCGACATTCTCAACTACCCCTTGAGAATCCACATACCAGGTTTGAACGCCGTTGTTATGGTAGATTGAATTCTCCCCCCGAACCGCTCGTAATTGGGACTTTGTCGGCTGAACGTAACCGGTTTCATCAATTGCTCTGGCTTGTAACAACATCTCATTACCGTTCCAGTGAATATCATGATAAAACCGTGTCAACGCCTTGTCGCTACCGCGATAGCCTAACCGCGCTATCTCCCATGAAACGCCACCATCAAGAGACACGTCGACGCGGGTTATTCGTCCGTGGCCCGACCACGCAAGGCCTGATATCACCAGCGGACCGTATCCGTGAAAAATCGGTGCTTGCGGACTTGGCGATGTGATGACAGCCTTAGCATCCATAACCCAACTCCACTTACGCGCTGTGCCATTAGCCAACAGGTCGGTATATTTTGAAGTTTCCTCGCGACTTTCTACCGCCTCCGCAACAACTTCAATCCGCCGCAGCCACTTTACCCATAGATTGCCCTCCCAACCGGGAACAACTAATCGCACCGGGTAGCCATGCTCTTTTCGTAAGGCCTCACCGTTCGCCTTAAATGCAACCAAACAATCATCAAGTGCCTTCGCCATCGGGAGCGAGCGGCCATTGGAAGACGCGTCCGCACCTTCAATATACAACCAGTTCTGATCTGACATGTCAGCGCCAGCTTCTGCCAACAAGACTCGAAGTGGCACCCCCGTATACTCCATATTATGGAGCATTCCGTGAGTGAATTGGACACCATTAAGCTGCGCCCCAGCCCACTCCATGCCGGTATTGGCCGCGCACTCACAGAAATAAACATGCGTCTCTCTCGGAAAGCGCTCAATGTCTCCGTAGGTCAAGACTATTGGGTTCTCAACCAGACCGTTGATCAAGAGTCGATAATCTTGCTTTCGCAGTGCAATTGCACCTGAATGATGCCGCTCAAAGGCGCAGCCTTGCGGCGTGATTGTTCCGTCCAAGGCGTGAATAGGGGTGAAATTGACCGAACTGATCGTATCGGCTGTTAGCCACGGTACATTTCGGCGAATCACGTCTCTTTCGTATTCAATTGGTAGACCGTAAGGGGTCGCATCGACCCCATCGCCCGTTTGCGATGCCCAATCTTGTAACTCTGTAATCAATGGATCTGGCGAACGAGCTTCTGCCTTGCTCGAAAGCAGACCGCCCGTGGCTGCCGCCGCACCTCCGAGCATCCTTCGGCGGGTCAAACCGGCCATCAACTCCTCCTCTCTTCAAACAAACACCTCGTCATCGGTGCGAAATTTGTGGCCTCAAATCACCTCAGATTATAACATCAATCGAAGGCTTTGGCTCAAGACGCACTGTGCCTAAGATCGCAATATGTTTCTCTAACACATCCCAGATCATTGGTCCTTCTGTACCCTCATTCACACTTGCCCACCCGGCAACCACGTAATCTCGGCTTGGGTCGATTGGCTCCCCGCTCGACAGGAGTGTCATATTTGAAATGCGTTCACCATATCCTTTGCGCACCTCAATTCGATACCCTAGACCGCCGGTGCGGACCATATCGCCGCCCTGCTGAAAAAACGGGTCTGGATGAAAAATGTTGTCAGCCACATCCTCCAACAACACCTTGAGAAACGCACCGCTCATAACCGTGCGGTAAGCTTGGCCATAGGTCATTGCCGTCACGCCCCAAATATCCTCCCGCGTTATCGCTTGCCCTGGCAGCATTGAGGGGCCCCATCTCACGCCGGGCGACAATGCAATCTCTGCGTCGCGTTGCGCAATTAATGCATCACAAATTAAATCATCCCAAGTGCCGTTAAAATTTCCGCGTCGGTAAAGTAGCGACTCCGTAATCCCGATAATCTCAGAGATTTCCTTAACGAAAGGTGCCCGTTCGCTCTCAATCAACGCCGCAACCGTCGGATCTGGCGCGAGCACATCAGCAAACACCGGAATGAGCCGATGGTGGAAATCTCTAACTTGCCCGTCACGCACATCCAAATCTAGCCGTGACACGAATTTTCCATTAGAACCGGAAGCAATGATCAAGGTGTTCTCGATAATTACGGGTTCAGGTAGGGCATCATGAGTATGTCCTGACAAAATGACATCAATACCGGAAACGGTTTGCGCAATTTTTTTATCAACATCAAAGCCATTATGGCTAAGCAAAACGACGCATTCGACCCCAGAAAGCCTTAATTCTTCTACCGTGGCAGCCATATTCTCTTGTCGAATACCGAAGCTGAATTCAGGAAACATCCACCTTGGGTTGGCAATTGGCAAGTACGGAAATGCTTGGCCGATGACGCCAATTCGAACGCCCCCGCGTTCGAAAACTTTGTAAGGCGGAAAGAGATCAAGTGCGGGCTCGTCCCATTCTTGATCAAAAATATTCTGACCCAGCGCAACAAACGGGAGACTTTCAACGAGTTCGCGCACGCGCTCTGACCCCAGCGTAAATTCCCAATGCAAGGTCATGGCATCTGGACGAAGGGCATTCATCACACGAACCATATCTGCGCCCTCGGTATGGTAGCAGGTATAGGATCCATGCCAAGTATCGCCACCGTCGAGTAGTAGGGCTTCAGGTTGGTCCTCCCGGATGGCATTGATAACTGTTGCGACCCGATCTAGTCCCCCAACACGGCCGTAGGTTTGTGCTAGTGCACTGAAATCATCCGCTGTTAGTACGTAGTGAGAAGGCGAACCGTCTCTAATGCCGTAAAATCGACGCAACGCCGATCCTGAGAGATGGGGAACAGAATCGCGATTCGTACCTGATCCGAGATTGACTGATGGTTCTCGAAAATAAAGCGGTTTTAATTGCGCATGAATATCCGTGACATGAATAAGCGACACGTTGCCAAGGGTATCAAATTGCAGCAATTGATTCTGCGTCAGCGACTGTTGTGCCGAAACTCGCGCCCAGTTGCCAAGGCCGGAAGCGCCCAAAATTGCCGAAGCGGCTAGACCGACTTGAAGAAATTCACGGCGGGAAATCACTTGCTGACCTCGGCATTTGGATCAGTCACACCCTAACCTCGCAGATAAAACCACTGATTGACCACCTTAGTCAGCGCACAAAGGCTGACCGACTCGCCCGCGCCCCTATCTCCATCACTGTAGTCAAATTTTTTGATCATCGAAATAGTTTATTGCACTTGCGAGATCTTCGCAGAGAATTCCAAACCTAAACTCAAACTGTAATAAAAATCACCGATGTGGGTTCCTCAACACCTTATCATTGAGCTTAGTCGAGAAGAATTTGCTCGCAGCAATCGCTTTGGCATGCCGTGGATAAGCTTGTTACGAGCCAAACACTTAAACAGTGGGTTCTAGCAGCATCCTTCATCGACATGATATCCACAGCGAGCAAATTCTTTTACGCGGCGGGGACCAAAAGTCGGTTTTGGCGCTCGTTCAATGGACCATAGTAGGGTCTGGCTTTTTCGGAAAATTTCTCCCGATACTGACGGCATTTCTCATTGATGAAGGGTTTCAATCCACCGATACCGCTCTCGTCCCTATGTTGGAATGATCAATTGCCGCCGTCACAACTCACCTTGCGCACTCAAACTTGATGATTGGGCAGCATCTACGAATCCGCATTCAAGAAAGCACGAAAACAATGCGTGATCATTCGCCGCAGGCTCAAGCATTGGTAGTATCAAGAGTTGGTGGACCTGAGATGTGTTTGGAACCGACAGACACCGCGGTCAAACTCAAGAGCACAGATAATGAAACAGCAAGAGCGGCGATGACGTCCGTCTTGGCAAAGCCACTCAGTTTGTGATGCCCTTAACTGCGGGAAAGATGCTTTTCGGGATCATTTTTCTTATTTTGGACAGCTGTACTTGCTATTATAGCAGCGATATTTTGTTTAGGTTATCATGCGGCAGCGTCAAAAAGCAGAACTTGGTTAGATCAAGAACAATGATCTGATACCAAAAGTTCTCTTTTGAACGATGCAATGGTCAGCGTTGGAATAAACTACTTGAAACGTTTTCTAAATTAACTTTGAATAGCTTTCGAGAATGTCCCCTTATCTCCTGGCGTCTGCGATTCTCAGACATCCATGACCAAAATACTATTTGCTAAGGTCGCTCGCTAATTCACACTTTTTTGGACACCCACTCAACTTAAGGTTATTGACTTGGTTTCTTCATAAATTGAGCCGTCATCGTCGTACCACCGGAAAAGAAATTCCCCAGCTTCCGGCACAATCGCACTGAACTGAAAGTAAGGGTTAGTCGAAACCGAGGGCGCAAGCACGACATCAATTATCCCTTGGCCGTTAAACTCGCAGGTAAAGCGATGGATGATTGAACGAGGGATAATATTCCCCTCTTTGTCCTTGCGATGTCCCGACTCCATAGGATGAGAAATCAAGGTCTTTATCGTGATTGTCTCGCCCGCACTTGCCGACTTCGGCACCTTTACGCGAGGTTTAACGCCTTTTGCCATGACTTTATCTCCTAAATTCTCTAGCCGCCGCAACCGCCAATTGTGACTTTCACGTTGTTACTGGTGCCGATGAAGCTACCGTCGGCCAGTTTGGCTATCGCAACCACGTCTTGTGATTTTGCTAAACGCACGCGGGTTGATGCCGCTTGCGAACCCGCTAGTGCGCCAAACGCGAACGATGCGACCGCTGGTTCGGGATTTTCTGTCGCAAAAATGCGGATTTCAACAGCCCCCGGCGCTGCCACCTGAATGGGAACATTGTTGCCATTTTCAGCAATTTCTGGCGTCATTAACGTGATATTGCCGACGCCAACTTCCGCACCCTGCGTAAATTCATCGGGTGTGCCGACCATAGGATAGTTTACCGCGAACGCGCCACGCGGCAAGCCGAGCATCGCGATGGCGGCACCGCCAACAACTGTTTGTCTTCGTGTCAGTTCCATTTTTCTCTCTACCCCTAGTTGTGCGTCAGCAAGAAAGCGATGACATACCCCCCAATTGTCTGCTAGCGACAAGGAATAGGTCCCCTGCTCGGCAAGTGTTTCATCGCACGAACTGCTTAAGCAAATTCATCCCGTGACCTGTGATCAATTGTCATCCCCGTTATCGACAATCCAAAGCCACACACTGCTTGGCTTCTTCCACCAACGCCAAAGTTCTGTCTGATATCGGCATCGCCGATAAGATGTCGCTCTCGTGCGTAAGACGAATCACATCAATTATATGGGATGCTTAGGCCAATTGTAAAGTTTTCCAGCCGCACGCTCTCAATCTTCTGATCTTTGGCAGATCGGGAACTAATCAAATCGAAATAGCTGGCGTTTACCGTCTCGCAATGAGTTTCAGAACAGAGTATACTACTCGTAGCGACATGGTTGCGGCGGGTTAGCAGGGTATTCACGCCACCGATTCCAAGATAAATCGCGCCCGCTCATGGCGCAGCATTTCGAATGGGGTCATCACCTTAATGCTCAGCCTGACACAAGCGTCGGGAATTTTAACCTTGCGGGTCGTGTTTGCGGGCTTCTCATAGTTGACTGTTACAAATTCGTGTGCCAACGGATGCGAAACCAGCCAGTAGTCCGCTACCTGTAAGAAGTTGCTTATTGCCGCAGGGTCATAGTGTCTCTTGCCACCCATTTGCTGACCTGAGCCATGCTTTCCAGTGTTTCCGCATCTGGTTTGAGAAACAGATATTGACCAAATCCCTTAACCCACTCAGTCAAAGCATCGTCACCCGCCAAAATTTCATCCTCAGCCTTCTCAATACTGAACACTTTGCCCTATCTATTGCCCAAGATCAGCCCATCCCCAAAACGCGGGACAGAAGTATAGCCCATAATGAAGATTGTTTGCCGTTATAAAGACATTAGCGTCCAACAATATTTCATCCGTGCAATCCTAAACGCCAAGCTGCCTCATAAAATGTAGCGCTTTTCTTGATGCCCAACATCCTGAACGCGTCGGCAAACTGAGTTTGACCCTCCGGCGTACTGGCGACAAGCGCTCTTTCAAACCGCTTGCCCGTTCTCGCAGACAGCGAATTGTAGAAGTCACCGCCACCGTTCCCTCTTGGAGACAGCACCATCAAGTGTTCAAGCTCCGTATGATAAGTTGCCGAGAGTGTCTCTCGGTCAAACACCCCGAGATCAAACAAACGTCGAACAATGACTAGCGTACTGACTTTGAAAAGGCAGGCTAGGCGTTGCATCTCCTGACGCCGTTCATTCTTCGAAGCATGAACTGAGCGCAGTTGTTCGAGGGGCCACCAGCAATTCCGCCGCCACCGCGTTGCACCAGATCTCGATTTGCTGCTTTGGCTGCGTGGCGGCCTCGACATCGGATACGCCGCTCTTGCCCAACCATAGATGGGCCAGTTCATGGGCTAAGGTGAACATCTGTGCCGCTTTGAAGTCTTTGCCGTTGATGAAGATCAGTGGCGCAAGTGAATCTGCCAAAGCAAAGCCGCGAAATTCTTTCACATTGAGGCGGCGGCGGGTATTGCTGCCGACCACGCCGCTGACCATAACCAATATTCCAGCCTGTTCAAGCTTGGCGATGAAGATGCGCAGAGCGTCCAACCAATTCGACACCTGCGACCGCTGATCAACAGTGAAGCCAATAGTTTGGCAATCTCGGCCGCCACGATAGAGGTCTTGTCTGCTAGCGAAGCAGCGCGAACTGGTGGGGGAACTGCTTCAAGAGAATATAGGCATTGATAGTTACGGTACCACGCCTGACGCTGTTGACAGAGATAGATAGTATCCAAGAGATTCGCGCTCGGGCGGGACGATCGCGATTTCGAGATCGTCCGAAAATCATGAATTGGCAATGGTTCTTCGGGGGGGGGGGGGTCAGAAGACCGATGGCGGTATGGGTTGTGTTGGCAAAGGCTTCCAGTTGCTTCCGGGTGGGTGAGAGTTCGCCCCATAACCAGTCGTTCAGTGTCGGAAATCTCTTCGCAAGCGCATCAGCACGTATATCTCGCGTTCTAATGCCCCGTGAAGTAGATCAGGATTGACCGTGACCCTTAAGCTCATGTCGCCCTACTAAAACCGATGTCCAAGCCCGAGATTTCCAACTCACCAGAGATGAATTTGCGGACGAGGAGGTCACAAGGCTCACAATCAATCTCATTCCTCGGGAATAGTTTTCTGCGCCAAACCGTCTGACCACAGTGCCGTCTATCGTCGCGAGCGCTGAGCGATTCTCGAACGTTCTAACGGCCCAAATCTGCCACATTCGGGAATCCTGAATGAGACTCAGCTCGTTAGTCGATTGAACTTCAATCTGTACATTGATACCCAAGAGTTCTAAATTTGTTGGGGGCTCTCGTCACCTGCAGGACCTTCGGATGACAAGAAAATTAGCAACTGAGTTGCTATATATTGACCGCTAAACTCGGCGTTAACATGATTTTGAACAGTTGCGGCCTTTGCCTGAACGAGTCCGTTCACGAGCACAAGCTGCAAACATGGTCATTGACGAGATAGTTTGCAATGAAGCCATTGAGAACCAAATGGGTCAATTTGATCAGACGCGGGCTTTTTATTTGAGGTGACCAGCGTGCAGTGGCAATCGGACATCAATGCGGCATCACAGAAAATTAAAGCATTTGTGCGAAAAACACCCGTCATCGCCGGCTGCGACCTTGGCATTGGAATACCGATTGACCTCAAGTTAGAACACCTGCAGCATACCGGCAGTTTCAAACCTCGTGGGGCTTTCTTCTCTCTGTTGACTGAGTCATCAAATGATCGCTCCGTGGTTGCAGCTTCTGGCGGCAATCATGGCGCGGCAGTCGCTTTTGCAGCCCAAGCGCTTGGCCACAACGCAACGATTTTCGTGCCCGAAATCGCCGGCGCGGCGAAGCTAAAGCTGATTCGCCAACAGGGCGCCGAATGCCATCTTGTGCCGGGAGCATATGCTGACGCTCTGCAGCAAGCGGAAGCCTTTGAAGAAAAACATTCGGCCCTGTCAATTCACGCCTACGATGCGGAAACGACCGTTATTGGACAGGGTACTCTAGCGGCAGAATGGGATCAACAAGGCCTTGATGCCGATACGATTCTGATTGCCGTCGGCGGTGGAGGTTTGCTTGCCGGTGCGCTCGCCTGGTGGGGGCAAAAACGACGGATTGTTGCGGTCGAGCCCGTTCAATGTTCTTCACTCAATTCGGCACTCAAGGCAAATAATCCCATTGACGTTGCAGTTTCTGGCATTGCAGCAAATGCTCTCGGTGCAAAGCGAATTGGACAGATTTGCTTTGAGTTAGTAAAAGACAATGATACTCACTCGGTGCTGGTTACCGATGACGCTATTGCCTCAGCACAAGAACTCCTGTGGCAACAGTTGCGGCAATATGTGGAACCTGCTGGTGCCACCGCACTCGCAGCCCTGACAAGCGGTGCCTATCAACCAAGTATAAATGAGCGCGTTGCTGTGCTGATTTGCGGTGGAAACCCAAACAGAGATCTGTTCGCATCCGACTGATCGTTGCTCCGCCTTCGGACAAACAATATAGAGATAAAATAGAGAAATAAATACCGCCTATTAGAGGAACGCTGATGTCAACTGAACAACTGCAGACAACCATTGAAACCGCTTGGGATCAACGAGAAACAATCACGTCAAACACACACGGTGCTGTTCGCGAAGCAATTGAGGAAACACTTGAGGCTCTTGATAATGGCAGCCTGCGCGTCGCCGAAAAAAGCCAAGATGGCGACTGGGTTGTTAATCAATGGGCAAAAAAAGCGGTTTTGCTAGGATTTAGACTGCATGATATGGAGCTCCATTCAGGCGGCGCGCAAGCCAGTTCTTGGTGGGACAAGATCGATAGCAAGTTCCGAGGTTGGGATAAAAACCAATGGCAAGCCGCTGGATTTCGTGCAGTACCGAATTGCGTAGTTCGTAAGTCGGCGTTTATTGGTCGTGGTGTCGTGTTAATGCCATCTTTTGTAAATCTCGGAGCTTACATCGACGAAGGCACTATGGTCGATACCTGGGCGACGGTTGGTTCCTGCGCCCAAATTGGCAAGGGAGTACATTTATCCGGCGGGGTGGGAATTGGGGGCGTTCTCGAACCCATGCAAGCGGGTCCAACCATTATTGAAGATAATTGTTTTATTGGCGCAAGATCTGAGGTGGTGGAAGGCGTGATTGTGCGCGAAGGATCGGTGCTCGGAATGGGGGTCTTTATCGGACAATCTACTAAAATTGTAGATCGCGAGACCGCAGAAGTGACCTACGGCGAAGTTCCCCCTTATTCCGTGGTCGTCGCCGGTTCATTACCATCCAAAAACGAAATTCAGCTCTATTGCGCGGTGATCGTAAAACGCGTCGATGCCCGAACGCGAGCAAAGACCGCAATAAACAACTTACTTCGGGATTGAGACGATGCTGTACGACTCAGACCATCAGTCTTTGATGAATTCGATAACGTCTTGACAGTTGCTACCGCACGACTTTGCTTCATAAGCAACGAAATCTCGAAGATCAAAAGTTGTGCAGCAGTCTGTGCCAAACAGATTGTTGTGACATGGGCAAAAGTTACTCCGACAACGCGACCAAAGTTTTCCCTCGATCAATCTTGGATAAGATATTTTTCAGCAGCGAAAAAGCTTTTGATAGAGTGCAATGATTCACCCGACGCCGTTCAACTACTCGCACATGTCTCGCGAAGGGAATTTCGGTGCTTACGACTGACCCTGTTCAACTAACCGCAAAGTTAGTTCGGTGCCCGTCGGTCACGCCGAATGATGCTGGCGCCCTAACCCTGCTTCAAGACTTTCTAACTGCGGCTCAATTTTCATGTCGTCGGGTTGAACGCGGCGGGATCATAAACTTGTTTGCAAGATGGGGCAAAAAAGGACATCCGAGCAGCTTTGGATTTAATGGTCACACGGATGTTGTGCCAGTCGGAGAGGAAACAGCTTGGACATATGAACCATTCTCCGCAAAGATCGTAAACGGTATTTTATACGGCCGCGGAGCCTCAGACATGAAGTCGGGTGTAGCGGCATTTGCATCAGCGGCCATCGACTTTGTAACGAACTCTCCGCCCGATGGAGCAATAATCCTTGCCATTACTGGCGATGAAGAAGGGGTTGCGGAAGACGGCACGCTGGCTCTGCTAGACTACATGGAGCAACACAATGAACGAATGACCGCTTGTTTGGTTGGAGAACCGACTTGTCCAGAAAATTTAGGTGACGCTCTGAAGATCGGACGACGCGGTTCGATATCGGCAAAATTCACCGCAATCGGAACACAAGGTCATTCCGCCTATCCGCATCTAGCCCGCAATCCGATACCAGCCTTGGCACAATTGATCACAGAACTCAGCAACCATAAATTAGATGACGGCTCCGAGCATTTTGGTCCTTCGACTATCGAAGCAACCACGATTGACACTGGAAACAAAGCGACAAATGTAATTCCTGCAAGATGCAGCGCTTCAGTAAATATTCGCTTTAATGATCAGCATTCCGCGAGTTGCCTAACCCGGTGGTTACAACAAAAGGCAGGCACAATCGCGCATAGCTTTAACATTGACGTAAACACGGAAGTGACAGTTTCCGGTGAGAGCTTCTTGACGCCGCCGGGTTGGCTGACCGAGCTAGTCGCAAACGCCGTTGCTGCTGAAGTCGGAATCAAACCAAAACTATCAACCTCAGGTGGTACATCGGATGCTCGCTTTATCAAAGCACATTGCCCCGTCGTTGAGTTTGGCCTTGTGGGAAAGACGATGCATCAGATTGATGAGTGCGTGAGCGTAAGTCAGATCCAACAACTCAAATCTATCTACGAGCGTATCTTGCAAATGTACTTTGGCTGAACGTTGCGTTAAGCAGTAGCGTACCTCCAAACACGTCGGGAATGCTCACAATCATCAGTTCGAAAGCAAATTCTAACCGTCTGAGCGACGATCTCACATTCCAATTACCGGCTAAAGAGTTTGACCATGTCGCTGCATTTCGCAACTCATCCAGATCTGGTCAGAGCCAAAGTTTGCGATATCATCGTGACCAAGACACGGGAAGCGCAAATTCCCATGAACCGTAGTTCAAGAGGTGTCGCTCGTGGGTAACGTTCTGACATCGAAGCATCGCCAAAAAGCCTTACAGCGTGTTTTTCAAAATAGACAGCGAAGCCTCGTTATTATGGTCAAGGAACCGCGTTCAGGTCGTGTCAAAACGCGCCTCGGTCGTGATATTGGGATGGTTGCAGCTGCATGGTGGTACCGGCACCAAGTGGGTCGTCTTATTCGAAATCTGAGAGATTCGAGATGGCGTATTGTATTGGCGATATCTCCCGATCAAGCCGCCATGAATGTCCAAATTTGGCCGCGTGATCTAATCCGAATTCCTCAGGGAAACGGAAATTTAGGCGACCGCCTGAAGCGCTTGCTGCGGTCAATGCCACAAATGCCGGTCTGCATAATCGGTTCTGATATCCCTGCCATCAGTCGCGACAGTATTTGGTCTGCCTTCCGCGCCCTCGGCGCGGCAGACGCTGTCATCGGGCCCTCAACTGATGGTGGATTTTGGCTGATCGGTCTCAACAAAAATCGTCCAGTCGCAAATCATATCTTTCGCGGTGTACGATGGAGTACCGAATATGCGCTTGAAGACACGATGACTATACTTTCAGGTCTGAGCATAGCGCAAACTGCTCGACTAACGGATATTGATAAAGCAAGTGACCTTGATTCAATGCTTGATCCGCAATCGAATAAATTTTACGCGCCACCCGACTTTGATGAATCCTCACTTTACTAGATCAACTGCTATCAATGCGCATCTAATGTCGCACTTCATCAAGCTTACCGCTATGGCATACGCACCAGCATTTTTGTCGGCGACATTTCTCGAATCATGACGCTGTGAAACGCAATACATATGACGTACGCCGCACGTCAGCAGCCGCAACAGGAAAGACGCCGGTAGGGCTGGTGTTCCAATCCCCGACCGAAATCAAGGTCATCACCAAAAGTAGATAGGCGTGGCTTGCGACGACGACAGACTTACGTGCTAGGAAGCAAATTGCCTGAATTTCGAGTAAACCTTGATGGAAGAATACCCTGACAAAGAGGAGTTAGCCCAAAAATCGCTAACGTCTTGCCAATGGAAACCATATCGCTTATGTTACCAAATAACACCGAAAGGTGAGGACACTGTTGTCCACCTGAAAAGCGGTCTAATGAGAGATGTCTCGGATAGGAGACTCACGGATCGCTTCCATATTTGATGTTAACGAAAGGAAATAAATATGCTTAAACGCTACCTAATGGCAGCGGTTACCGGGCTAGGAATGATCGCTAGTACCGTGACCGCAGCAACCTTAGATGATGTGCAAGCGCGCGGGAAATTAAATTGCGGCGTGAACACCGGTCTTGTGGGCTTCGCGGCTCCTGATGCTAACGGTGAATGGGCTGGGTTTGACGTCGCGGTATGCCGAGCCGTCGCTGCGGCCGTGCTGAACGATGCTTCCGCTGTCGAGTTCCTGCCGCAAACAGGCAAGACTCGCTTTACCGCGCTTGCATCCGGCGAAGTTGATATGCTGTCTCGTAATACCACTTGGACTTTCTCACGAGACGTCGACCTAAAATTCGAATTTACTGGCGTCAACTACTATGATGGTCAGGGATTCATGGTAAACCGTGATCTGGGTGTCTCCTCAGCAGGAGATCTGGATGGCGCAACAGTCTGCATCCAGACAGGTACAACCACGGAACTTAACCTCGCTGACTTTTTTCGCTCGAACAACATAAGCTACGAACCTGTCCCCATTGAGACAAACGCCGAGGCCCGTCAGCAGTACCTCGCCGGTTCGTGCGATGTCTACACAACAGACGCATCTGGCTTGGCCGCCACACGTGCGACGTTCGAAAATCCAGATGACCACGTGCTTTTGCCCGAAATCATTTCCAAAGAGCCTCTCGGTCCGCTCGTTCGCCATGGTGACAATCAGTGGGGCGATATTGTCCGCTGGACATTGAATGCGCTAATTTCGGCGGAAGAACTCGGCGTTACCTCTGCCAACATTGCAGAACTGTCTGCGGGCACAAACAATCCAGAAATCAATCGCCTGCTTGGCAGCGAGGGCAACTTAGGTGAAATGCTAGGATTGGATGCCGATTGGGCAAAACGCGCAATCAGCGTTGCTGGAAACTACGGTGAAATCTTTGATGCATACATTGGTGAATCAACGCCCATTGGACTGTCTCGAGGACTAAATGCGCAGTGGACAGACGGTGGTCTGCTCTACGCCCCGCCTTTCCGGTAACAATAGTTATGTGTCTGGGCGCGGAAATCACGCTGCGCCCAGATCATTTTTTGTATCCGAAATTAATTGCGGATGGTATTGTATGATTCCGGTAATGGCTTTGATATATAAGGTGCCCAAGAGCAATCCAAGATGGTAACCGAAACTACTCCTCAGTCACAGTCGTTCAAGCTGTCAATGCTATTGAATGATACACGGTACCGCTCTTATACTTTTCAATTCTTTTCACTTCTCATCCTGATCGTCTTAATTGCCTATCTGGGAAGTAATCTTATCCGTAATCTCGCCGAGGCGGGACTCAACATCTCCTATTCATTTCTCGGTGAGCCCGCTGGGTACGACATCAATCAGCGTCTGATTGAGTATACCAGCCAATCAACTCATATGCGGGCGACTATTGTTGGTGTGTTGAACACCCTGCTTGTCGCGTTTTTGGCTTGCTTTACTGCGACGATCCTCGGGATTCTTGGCGGCGTACTGCGGCTCTCAGAAAATTGGCTCGTCTCCAAATTGATGGCAGTTTATGTTGAGGCCTTTCGCAATGTGCCGGTGTTAATCTGGATTATCATCGTCTTCACGATAATGACCGCTGTACTTCCCGCGCCGAGAGAGTTTCGCGGCGACGAACCGTCGGCATCACTGGTGCTTGATGCCGTTGCATTTACGAATCGCGGGGTCTATGTGCCAAGCCCCGAATTTCAACCGCAGGCGATATACGTTTTTTTCGTATTGCTGGCATCGATTCTGGCGATTTTCTGGTACCGCAACTATGCGAAAAACAGGCTCTATGCGACTGGCACATTATTGCCAACATTTTGGCCCTCTTTCGCGATTTTGGTTTTGCCGACCGTGATGGCTTTCTATCTTTTGGGAAAACCCATTAGCTTGGATTATCCCGTTCTCAAGGGTTTTAACTTTAGCGGTGGCTGGACGATACGCGGCTCTTTGATTGCTCTATGGTTAGCATTGGCGATATACACAGCTGCGTTTATCGCCGAGAATGTCCGAGCGGGCATCTTGGCAATCTCCAAGGGCCAAACCGAGGCTGCGGCTTCTCTTGGACTGCGTCCCAATCGCATCATGAGCCTCGTAATATTACCACAAGCCCTGCGGGTAATCATTCCCCCCTTGATTTCTCAATATCTCAATATCACCAAGAATAGTTCGTTGGCGATCGCGGTGGGTTATATGGACGTTACTGGTACGCTCGGTGGGATCACCTTAAATCAGACCGGTAGGGCAATAGAAGCCATCTTGCTGTTGATGTTATTTTATCTGCTGATTTCGTTATCGATTTCCGCCCTGATGAATATCTACAACAAAAGTATTAGTCTTAAGGAACGCTAAATGCCTTCAAAATCATCAGGTGTTGCGTTCGTCCGTGAAACGCAATTACCAGAGCTTCCGCCGCCAACCTTTGAAACGGGTCCCATTAAGTGGATGCGGCAGAATCTGTTCAAAGGGGTTACGAGCACATTTTTAACGGTGGCGTCGGTATATGCAATTTATCTTGCACTATCGATGGTTCTGCCCTGGGTCCTCAATGGCATATGGAATGCGAATAGCATCAGAGAATGCCGTGTGATTCTTGACGGCGCGGCCGGCGGTTGTTTCTCAGTTCTGACCGAGAGATGGAATCAACTACTGTTCGGGGTGACCTACCCCGCAGACCAATACTGGCGACCGGCCCTTGCCTTTGTTTTGATGTTTCCCGCGTTAGCACCCGTCCTCTTCTCACACCTACCGCGGAAACTTCTGATTTCGACGGTGCTATATCCGTTTGCCGCCTTTTGGCTAATTTGGGGTGGCACAATAATCGCACCGCTCATTGCGCTGGCAGGATTTATTGCCGCCTATCTCGTATATCGACGCTTGGTGAGTGCCAGCTTTGCAGCTGGATCGCTTGGCGGATTATGTACTGCCGTGATTGTCTGGTGGCTGGGCGGCTACATTACCGAAGCCGCCGCCTCTGTCATCGCCCTCGAGCCAGTTCCCTCCCGCAATATGGGCGGATTTATGTTAAACATGATTCTCGGGGTGGTTTGCGTCTCACTATCATTCCCGCTTGGAATCGTTCTCGCCCTCGGTCGTCAAAGTTCAATGCCCATCATCAAATGGATCTGCGTGATGTTCATTGAGTTTATCCGTGGCGTTCCGCTGATAACGCTACTGTTTGTTGCGAATGTTGTGCTCGCGTACTTTCTCCCTCCGGGCAGCAACTTTGACCTCATATTAAGGGTAATTATCATGATTACCTTGTTTGCCTCGGCCTATATCGCGGAGGTCATTCGTGGCGGTTTGGCCGCTTTGCCGAGGGGCCAGTACGAAGCCGCAGACAGCGTGGGATTGGATTACTCGCAAGCGATGCGTCTGATTATCTTACCACAAGCCCTCAAGATTTCGATCCCTGGAATTGTGAACATCGCCGTTTCGTTATTTAAGGACACGACCTTGGTTTCTGTTATTTCGATGTTCGATCTTGTGGGAATGATCAGGGGTCCCATTTTGGCATCGACCGATTGGAACGGCGTTTATTGGGAACTATGGTTGTTCGCTTCGCTATTATTCTTCACCGTCTGCTACGGCATTTCGCAGTATTCGCAGTGGCTAGAGCGTCAGCTTGCAACGGATCATCGTTAGGAGGGCCGTTATGAACGAAGAGAAACAAAGATCGGAACACTCTGCTCGAGACCTATCGGATGAAGTCGCTATTTCGATTCAAAAGATGGATAAATGGTTCGGCAGCTTTCACGTTCTGCGCGAAATTGATCTCACTGTCTATCGGGGCGAACGGATTGTTATTGCTGGGCCGTCTGGTTCCGGCAAATCAACCCTAATCCGATGCATTAATGCTTTAGAGGATCATCAGAAAGGCTCAATCACTGTCGATGGTACCCTACTTAGTTCTGATATCAAAAATATTGATACCATCCGGTCTGAGGTTGGTATGGTCTTTCAACATTTCAATCTATTCCCGCATTTGACGATTCTCGACAATTGTACGCTCGCACCGATCTGGGTGCGAAAAATTCCGAAGCATGAAGCAGAGGAAACGGCGATGCATTTTCTCGAGAAAGTCAAAATCCCTGAGCAAGCGGACAAATATCCGGGGCAACTGTCGGGTGGACAGCAGCAGCGTGTCGCTATCGCACGATCACTCTGCATGCGTCCTCGGATCATGTTATTTGACGAACCGACGTCCGCTCTTGATCCCGAGATGATCAAGGAAGTCTTGGATACGATGGTTGAACTTGCCGAAGATGGGATGACGATGCTATGCGTCTCTCACGAGATGGGGTTCGCCCGTCAAGTTGCGGATCGTGTCATCTTCATGGATGAGGGCCAAATTGTGGAACAAAACGAGCCGGAGGAGTTTTTCAACAATCCCAAATCTCCGCGTACGCAACTGTTCTTAAGCCAGATTCTGGGGCACTAGCGGTGATTCCCGATTAGTGGCAACGATATGAATTGCTCGGTTGAGGAGTGCCGCTGATTCAATATCCGACCCTTGATCGCTTTTTCTTAAAAAATCAAGAAGCGCGAACTTACTCGGTTCAAAAGATAAGGACACCCAGTGTCGACCGATAGAAATTTTTCACCCCCCCCCCCCACCTCCCCCCCACCCCGGCACCACGATAGCCCGACCCAGCGAAACACCACACCCCCACACCATCGCCCGACAAAATTTTGATATGTTCTCAAGGGCTTAGAGCATTTATTTTGCATATAAATTCCAACTCCAATACTGAGCTTGACACATTATATCCGTCATAGCGTCTAAAATTTACTTTTTCAAGTCATACTCACGCTGAGAATGCAGAACTTGGTACTTGACTTTGCGCTTAGGCCTTGCTACTTTGGAGTATCGTTAAGCCACAGTGTGCTGACTGCGGGTCCATACCCAGTCGAATAACTGATGTCACAGACCAACGGGGTGTCTGCTTGACGAGGCTAGCGAAGAGCCCAGTGTCCAATCTTGGGCCCGATTGATTGTGAGGAAGGATCCATGACAAATCGCAAACATAGGGAAATCCTCAAGAAGCAACTGGAGATCAGAGCCAAGCTTTGGCCTGAACTAAACCCCAAAATGCTTTGGGCCATGGATAGCGATGGTTGGGTAGCAGTTCCTCGGCTGATGCCTTTGATAATGAGCGTTATGGATGACCTATCGGGCAAAGGTTTCCCCGTCAGCCGAACGTATTTTGAGATGTGGGCTCGCCTGCGACATGAGCAGTTCCTCACCCTCAACCGTCCTGAAGAGATGGCGTTCCACGCTGGCTTTGAAGGACAACGCGCCTTGCGAACATGGAAAGATCGGGTCCAACGTCTTGCCAATCTTGGTTTTATAGGCGTTAAGCCCGGTCCGTTGGGCGATTTATCCTATGCAGTTTTCTTTAATCCCTATCACGTCGTGAAACGGGCATACCTCGACAATAAGATTCAAGAGCGAAAGTGGCAGGCATTGGTCGTTAGAGCGAGCGAAGTGGGTTCTTTTGATCTTGATGAACTTGATGACGATGGCAACTTGGTGGATGATGCCGAGGAAGAGGTTAAGCCTGCTAAGAAAACGATGGAAAAGGGAAAGCTTCGAAAAAGCCGAACAACGAAAGAAGGTTAGCCCTACCGAGTACACATAACTCGGTTAGACTGGCAGTCCCCGAGGCCTTGCAATCCGGCCTGATATCTGGCTTCAAAGCCGAACTTATGTCCGAGAGTAGCAGTGGTCATCCGTTCTTGTCCGCTCCACATGATCTCGTGATCCGGTTCTAGATCCCCCTTACGGCCTTGATAGCCACCAAGAAGAGCAACAATTCGAACAGCGGCGGCCAGATGACAGCCTCCGCCAGTCAAATCGTCAAAAAATGACGAAAAACTTTGAAAAATATTGCGAAAACAAGTTTGTCCTACCGGCAAGTCCGTTTGGTATTGACAATCTTTCATTGGCATGTTGTGATGTATGGATACTTCAACTTTGCGAGGAGACTAAACGTTGCCAGGTCCTATCATACCTATCATGTAAACCATGGAGAGTACCTAATCTGATCGCAAGCTATTATTGGCTTGCATCGGTGTTTTGTGGTTAATCGAAAGGTAACAGTTGGGAACCGCGATGCGGATCTCAGTAATATTGGAAAACACGGTAACCGGCGGCATATTGCTGATTTTGGGATTAGCTTTTTTTGCGATAAGGTTGTACTATATTGATCTTCGTAAACGAAAAGGTCTTATGAAAGCGTTGGAGACAGAAATCAGCAGGATGCGCGTTGTATCTGATGACGAAATCGAGCTTTTGCGGCAAAAGATTGAAAAATGTGCGGAACCCTTAATCGTGCTTGAAAGTGCTCAGCCGGTTTTTGACGGATGTTCTAGGGATCTGTCGCTTCTCGACAAAGAAACGCTGAACTATGTCGTTCTTGTCTATACTTATGATCGTTTCGTATCCAAAGCACTCTCAGGGTTTGCGAATGCGCAATTCAAGACTTTTCCGATGGAAGTGCGGATGCGAGCTTTCACCGAATTTGAAAAGTTTAATGAGGCCTCTATAAAATATCGTAACAAGGCTTTGCGCTGTCTATCCGGGCAGGTGTGCTAAGGGTCGGCGAAAGAATAAAATAACGTTTTCTGTCGTAGCTATGGCGTAAATATGCTTGCTGTGAGCAGGTGATTTTTTATTGTTATCGCAATTTGATGTATCCCGAGCATAACTGGTAGCAAGCCTCTGCTTGTTGTCTTGACGATGTCGCTCTTTATAGAAAAGATAGGTAACTTGCCGGCGACCCGGGAGCCGGTTTCATCGAACCAAGGGCGGCCGCCCGATTCGGCGGAAATAATTGCTGGACCAACATAATATTAACAGGCCTCGACACGAATATTTCGATTATCGGCGACACTCAATTCCGCTCCACCTTATCTTGAATAAAAGGGAGAGTGAGACTCCAGCCCAATTTACTCGGTTGGTCATTCTGCCACTCAAGGCCGATGGTCATGTCTTTGTGACCCGCCTCTGGTTGCGATAAATAGGTGCCAAAAATACGATCCCAGATCGACAGAAAAAATCCGTAATTACTATCATGCTCACGTCGGCAATTCGAATGATGAACACGATGCATGTCCGGGGTAACCAAAACAAGCCTTAACACACGATCAAAACCAAACGACAACTTGAGGTTGGCGTGGTTGAAAATAGCGAAACCATTCAAAAGTATTTCGAATATCACCACCGCTAATGCCGAAGGGCCAAGAAGGTAAACAAGCCCAATCTTCAGGAACATAGAGAGTAAAATTTCAAGCGGATGAAAGCGGATCGCAGTGGTGACATCCATATCTCGATCGGCATGATGAACACGATGGATGCGCCAGAAGACAGGGACTTTGTGCATCACGACATGCTGAAGCCACACGGCAAAATCAAGAAACACAATGCTCAGTAGCAATTCCACCCACAGCGGCCAAGAAAGAACGTTAAACAAACCCCAACCCTTTTGTGTGGCGTCAAGCGCCGCACCGATTGCGAGAAACGGTAGAATAAGGGCAAAGATTCGGAGCGAAATCGTATTGAGCACCGTAATGCTGAAATTTGTAAACCAGCGGGCTCGGCGCGGCTGTGTTCGATTGCGATGAGGAGCGAGAACCTCTAACGAGGCAAACAACGCAAAAATAGCGACAAAAAAAATGATGCGGATGAAAACCTCCCCTTCCATTACGCCAGCCCGCTAATCGGTAAGAGGATTAAAGTCATTTTCTCTCTCGTTCACAGTCTGAGCGAATCAACGTGCCCGCTCCCTCTTCTGTAAACAATTCGAGCAACACAGCATTGGGGACACGACCATCAAGAATCGCGACCGCCCGCACCCCATGATCAATCGCGTTGAGTGCCGTTTCTGTTTTCGGAATCATGCCGCCCAGAATGACCCCCGATGACGTCAGGGTTGCAATCTCTGCCGTCGTCAAGTCCGACAAGAGTTCGCCATTCGCATCCCTCACGCCAACAACGTCCGTGAGCAATAGCAGTCTGTCGGCTTTCAAAGCTGCGGCAACAGCCCCGGCAGCAGTATCGCCGTTCACATTATACGTCTCTCCGTCCTCACCAAGACCAATAGGGGCAATGACCGGAATGATGTTATCATCAAACAAGGCACATAAAATTGATGAATCAACCACCTCAGGAGTTCCAACAAAGCCTAAGGATGTATCGGTTTGTCGACAGATTATCAGTCGCGCATCTTTGCCTGAGAGGCCGACCGCCTTGCCGCCCTGACGACCAATCGCACTCACAATTTGCTTGTTGACGGATCCAGATAACACCATCTCAACAATCTGAATGGTGTGCTCATCAGTCACACGTATTCCATCAATAACCCGAGAAGAAATCGATAAGCGGTCAAGCATTGCGTTGATCATCGGTGCGCCACCATGCACCACTACAGGATTGACGCCAACCTGTCGTAGTAACACAATATCACGGGCAAAGTTCGTTAAAGCCGCCTCATTTCCGAGCACATGCCCGCCAAGCTTAACAACAACGATCGCACCAGCGTAGCGCTGCATAAAGGGTAACGCTTCTGACAGCGTTCGGGCGGAGGCCTTTAGATTATCATTCATGGCTCTAAGCGAAATAAAGGTGCGTTGCAGTGATTAATTCGATCAAGACAAGTTTAGTTCTCCATGTGCCGGAGCAGTCTCAATTGAATGATGTCTATGCCGCTAGGTCTATATTGAGACCCAAGCGCGGATTGGTCGCTTATATGGGCACAATTCCTTATCATACCATATTTTACACTATTACCCGACGCTAGTTTCTTCAAACTCGGCGATAATCGAACGCAAGTCAACGATACCGACGTTTTTTGCACTTGAGGTCACCACAACTTTCGGAAAGGCCGCAGGATGCGTGGATAACTTGCCGTGAACTTCATACAATAATTCGCCAATGGCCGACTCCTTAACCTTATCAATCTTGGTAAGAATAACCTGAAAAGATACTGCAGCGGCATCAAGCAACGAGAATATCTCTCGGTCTATCGCCTTTATTCCATGACGAGAGTCAATCAACACAAATGCACGACGCAGGTTTGATCGTCCGATTAAGTATTTTCTCACGAGTTGCTGCCATCTCTTGACCACTTGCGGCGGCGAGGCGGCGAAACCATAGCCCGGCAGGTCGACAAGATAGTGGCTGTTTCCCAAGGCAAAAAAGTTAATTTCTTGAGTGCGACCTGGTGTGTTTGAGGTGCGAGAAAGGCTACGACGACCAGTCAACGCATTGATCAACGATGACTTTCCGACATTTGATCGACCAGCAAAGCAAACTTCGGGGCGATCCGCGATCGGCAGATTTGAAATCGAAACGACCCCCTTGATAAACTCACACGGACCGGCAAATAATTTTCGTCCTGCTTCGGCTAATTCGTCCGAACACGAATAGGCTTGCGAATAGACAAATTGCTGCATCAGATAAGTTCGGCGCGATCTCCGACAGAAACCCTCCCCGCCTCAGTTACCTCGGCATAAATTCCAAAATCCGTATGGCCCCAATGTTCCTGCAAAAGCCGGGGAAGATCAAGATCGCGCTTGCCCGTCCTCGGGTTGGCAGCAGTGTGCAAACAGCGCCCAATCAGCTCACGAACCTTCAAAATGGCGCCGCCCACCCTGATGTGCCTACCCACCCATTCAAACTCCTGCCAAGGCTCAACCCCCTCTAACCAGATGTTTCCACGCCAGCGCTCAATTTCGACGGGGCACTTCACAGTCTCCGAAATAACTTGGTTGGTGGCTAAATTCATGACTGAGATGGAGGCAAAATCTGTATCCGTAAGGCCGATATGACGGGCTGTGACAATTCGACGGGGCTTTGATCGCTTGACGTCAATCAATGGCACAATCCAGTCCAAAAATTCTGTCGCCTGTGTCGCATCATCAGGTCTAAAGGAGAAGTTACCCAGATCATTATGAGACACTGTGACGCGTCTGTTGGCCTCATCAAGCGTTGCGGAAAGACCAGCAAGCCCCGGCGTGATCGCGCCGCGCATGAAGTTCTGGCAGGGGATCCAACCATCGACTTCATGATCCGAATGATCATGCTGCACGGCCCAGTACCGATCCCACGGAAATACTTTGCCTACCTGCAGATCAACCGCATGAAGACATTCTCGTCCGTGGCTCTTGATGGGGTAACGCCAAAGGTGAGTAACCTGCGATTGCGTCACTTGTCTTTACCATCCTTGTTTCGGCGTTTCTTACCGTGACTTTGAATTTTGTCCTTCGGGGCAACGACCGCCTTTTTGTCACGCTTAAAGCCGTCCAAGATATTACCGAAAACATCTGGCCGATAACCCTGGGTTCGCATAATCGTATACTGCTGCGCAAATGTAATCGCGTTGTTCGCGATCCAATAGACCACAAGACCAGAGGCGAAACTACCCAGCATGAACATAAAGACCCAAGGCAGCCACGCAAAAATCATCTTTTGCGTCGGATCTGTCGGCGCTGGATTCAACTTCTGCTGTAGCCACATAGATACGCCCAACAGCAGCGGTAGAATGCCGATAAAGATCAGCGCCATAATCGAACCAGGCGGCGGGCCCGCAAAACCCAAGAGACCAAATAGATTAAGAATTGATGTCGGGTCAGGCGCAGATAAATCCCGAAACGGTCCAAACCACGGAGCATGCCGTAGTTCAATCGTGACAAAAATAACCTTGTAGAGCGAGAAGAAAATCGGAATTTGCAGAAGAATTGGCAAACATCCCGCAGCCGGATTAACCTTTTCTTTCTTGTAGATCTCCATCATGCCTTGCTGCATTTTTTTGCGATCATCGCCTGCTCGTTCCTTCAGTTCCTCCATTAGGGGCTGTAATTCCTTCATCTTTGCCATCGAGACATATGACTTATAAGCCAGCGGAAACAAAACAGCTTTGATGATCAATGTCAGCGCAATAATTGACCAGCCCATATTGCCAATGATCAAATTCAACTCATGCAGCATCCAGAAAATGGGTTTGGTCAGAAAAAAGAACCATCCCCAGTCGATAGAGTCGATGAACCGATCAATCCCTTCCGATTGGTAGGTTAGAATCGCCTCCCACTCTTTCGCACCGGCAAAGAGCTGGGTCGTCGTCTCGGCCGTCTGCAGCGCACCAACGGTTACAACCGGCAGTCTTGCCGTTGTTTGATAGATGTTTCTCGTCTGATCAAAGAAGGTTCCGAACTCAAAAGCCATGCCCGGAGATGGCACCAACGTCGTCATCCAGAAGTGGTCGGTGAAGCCAACCCAACCGTTGGCTATGACAGTCTGCATCGTTTGGCTTCGCGCTGGTTCGAAATCATCGTAGTCAGTCTCTATGAGTTCCCCATCGGCCATCGCGACCGCGCCTTCATGCAGAATGAAGAAATTTCTCAGGCCTTCCGGTTCTCCGTGGCGTGCGATGATACCATAGGGGGCAAGCGCGATCGTCCTGTTGGTGTTGTTTCTAACCGTTTGGGTAATCGTAAACATAAAGTTCTGATCGACGGAAATCTGACGGTTAAAGACGACCCCAGTGTCGTTGGTCCATGACAATATAATCGGCGTTTCTGGCGTGAGCATGTCTTGGGCACCAACTTCCCAGCGCGTATTCGGGCCCGGAACCTGATCGGAAGTTAGGCCGCTGCCCGCGGCCCATCCATACAAGGCATAATAGGATTGATCGACATCAATCGGACGTAAGACATTGACGATCGGCGCATCATCCGAGAGATCGGTGCGGTAATCCTTCAGCGACAAGTCATCAACTCGACCACCAACCAAAGAAATTGAACCCGTTAGACGCGGGGTTTCGATGCGTACTCGAGGAGCGTCGTCAGCCGCCGTCACCGGATCAGTGACAACACTATCACCAGTTTCCACCGTTAAAGGTACGGTTGCCACATCTGTGTTTGGTAAAGGCGTGTCAGTGGCAGCCTGATTCTCAGCGGGCGTCCGTGGCTGCGGCTCTGGTGGCGGGAACAATACCAACCATATCAAGATCACAGCAAAGCTAAGTGCTGTGGCCAAGATAAGGTTTTTGCTCTGATCATCCATCATGTGTTCTTACTTCAAGAGTTAGGCATCGGCACTGCCAACGTTTCGATAAGTTTTGGCATAAAATAACCGCGCAACGGCGAATCATCTTCCGCGCCAATAAAGAAAGATTGGGTTTTGGGCAAAATTGACAAGATTATCAAGAGTGACTTGAATTCAGGCGTTCGAATCTCGCTCGGGAACAGGATCATAACCGCAGCCTCCCCATGGATGGCAGCGGCCAATTCGCTTAAGCGCAAGCCAACTCCCCTTTATGGCTCCATGACGTTTGAGACTCTCAAGGGCATACGCACTGCACGTCGGCTGATAGCGGCAGTTAAAGCCAACCCAAGGACTCAACACAAGCCGATACAGGTGCACCGGAACAGCAAGAATACGAGCAGCCAAGCTCACTTTCGAAACTCCGTGAATGAACTCAAAAAGAAAGGAATATTTTACATCATTTGTTACAAGAGTTTAGCCATCACCCGCTCATACCCAAGCCAGAGAGGCCGAGACTTTTTGCTAGGGTTTGGTTATGCCTAGTGCGTAATTGGGCACTTTCTTGATCAATCAGTTCTTGGTTGGGTTATGCACCCGTCGCAATGCCCATATCAGATTATCAACGAGTTGAGAAAACGGCAACGATATCGTCTGTTTAGCTCGACCAATTAGCACATAGTCCCAATTCTGACGTCCATGCTCCGGCAGGACTTGATAAGCGACAGCGCGCAGACGTCTTTTCGCACGATTGCGGGTAACAGCATTACCGACTTTTTTTGAGCAAGTGAACCCGACACGTATTCCCTCGACTTCTCCGTTTTCGCGCTTTCGGGCTTGCAACGTCAGTCCAGGAGTCAGTTTATAGCGCCCTTTCGCAGCCTTGAGAAAGTCTGATCGTTGTTTGAGTACTATCAACGACCGGCAAACTGTAGGCATTTATTGTACTTCTTGTAAAACCAGTTTCGGCGACTCATCTGCGAAGCGCCCAGCTAAGCACTAAGTCTCTTGCGCCCCTTCGCCCGACGGGAACTCAGAATCTTTTGCCCAGACCGAATTGACATTCGGACACGAAACCCATGACGCCGCTTGCGAACACGATTCGAGGGCTGGAATGTACGTTTCATAACTGAAATTTCCCGTTGCCGATTTTTACGTTAGAAAGAGAACCAAAGACTAGGCATAATCATCCGATCAATCAATGTCAAATGGCAAACATTTGGTTGCAGGGTGATCCCACGCTAATTTTTGAAATTTCTCTTAGCACGATTCGCCGTTTCGTTGCCCGTATGTTGTCACAAATTCATAGTTTTTACGACATCGGGTGCTAAGTCGTATGATTCTCGCGGTCATAAGAAATATTTTTTTAGCGTGGGATCCGCCTGATTTGGTTGTTGCGACCGATGGTGATTTGAAGGAATGGGATTTTTGGCAGATCATCGCGGGGATTGACCGTCAGTCGGGGTCGGAGTCACACGCTGATTCAAGTCGCCAATCAATGATACCGCGCCACTGCTGATTGGAAGCGTATAATGCGACAACTGGACTGCCAAGAAAGAACCAGCGGCAAACATATCAAGATTGAATGCATTATGAGAATTGCGTTATTGCACAAGTTTGAACAACTCAAGAGCGTCGTACGATAGGCCAATGGCGATGACTCTTTGCGCTTTGGCCGCTATCATCGGGCAAACGGGCTTCGATGATCGCAAGCCGATACCAATCAGAACTATCCGACAGAGGATCTAAAATTTGTCACGGCGCAATCGCATCATTTCTATGCTCATAGTCGTGTTTCTCGCGGTTAGTGCCTTTGCCCTGTTCGGTGATAATTTGAGTTTTGCCGCATTGCGGGACAACCGTGACGAACTCTTAGCGTTTCGCGACGATAACTTCGGGGGACTCGTGGTAAGCTTTGTTCTGTTCTATCTTGCTGTTGTCACCTTCTCCTTACCCGGTGCAACGGTTGCGTCAGTCGCTGGCGGCTTTTTGTTCGGCCAGGGCTTTGGGACGACGCTCAATGTGTTTTCAGCCACAGCGGGTGCGTGCCTGCTGTTTGGTGTTGTAAGGGCTGGTCTCGGCGATTTTTGGATCGCTAAGGTCAATGCCGCGCCAGATCGGATCAAACGCTTAAACGCCCGCCTGCGCAAAAATGAAGTTTCGGTTTTGCTGCTGCTGCGACTCGTACCAGTAGTTCCCTTTTTTCTTGCTAACCTGCTCCCGGCTATTGTCGGGGTGAGTTTCTTTCGGTTTTTTTGGACCACCGCAGTTGGGATCATTCCCGCCGCACTCATTTACACCGCCATCGGGGTCGGGCTCGGCGAGGTTTTTGATCGCGGTCAAGAACCAGACTTCGGGTTATTGCGCGAACCGCAAGTCGTCCTTCCCATTATTGGCTTGTGTTTACTCGTTTCGTTGCCCCTTCTGATCGACCTATTTTCGAACCGAAGTGAGGACTGAAATTGCCAAACATCAAGACGGACATTCTGGTTATTGGCGCCGGTTCTGGCGGACTAGTGGTGGCAGTTGGTGCCGTCCAGATGGGCGAGGATGTTGTTTTGTTGGAGGGACACAAAATGGGTGGGGATTGCCTGAACAGCGGCTGCATTCCCTCAAAAGCTCTGCTCGCGTGCGGTCATGTCGCTCACAGCCAGGCCTCGTCGGCACGCTTTGGAGTATCGGCAGTCAATCCCAATATTGACTTTCCGGCAGTTAAGAATTCGGTACAGGAAATCATAGCCGAGATTGCCCCAAAAGACAGCGCAGAGCGCCTCGCAAGCTTAGGGGTGCAGCTTATTCGAGAATTTGGGACCTTCGTCTCACCATCAACGGTAAAGGCTGGCCCGTTTACGATTTCAGCCCGTCGGATTGTTATTGCTACAGGCTCCCGGCCCATGGTGCCGCCTATTGCGGGCCTTGATCAAATTCCTTTTGACACAAATGATAGCATTTTCGACTTGGACGAGCGACCCGATCACCTATTGGTTGTGGGCGGTGGCGCGGTCGGAATAGAGATGGCGCAAGCGCATCGGCGGCTTGGCAGTATGGTGACGGTTTTTGAGGCGGACCGGATTTTGAATGCCTTCGACGCCGAGCCTGCCGCCGCGGTCCGTGATGCCTTGATCAGCGAGGGTATAAGGATCATTGAGGGTGCAAAGGTATCGAATCTCAGTCAGCATGAAGGTGGCATTTTGGTTGATACCGACCGAGGCGATAAGGTTAAAGGATCGCATGTATTGGTTGCCGTCGGGCGCAAGCCAAACCTCGAGCGGCTCAATTTAGAAGCTGCAGGAATAAAAGCATCGTCCGCGGGAATAACGACAAACGCGAGGCTACGAACCTCAAATCGAAGGGTGTATGCGATTGGTGATGTTGCGGGCGGCGCTCAATTCACCCATGTTGCTGGATATCACGCCGGTCTGGTGTTACGGGCATTGATGTTCCTGCTGCCGGCACGGGTTACGCCAACGGGACTTCCATTAGCAGTATACACCGACCCAGAAATCGCCAGGGTTGGGATGAGCCAGCAGGAAGCCCAAAAACGCTATGGCTCAAAGTTAGCCACAAGCCGCTTTGATCTGTGTCACAATGATCGGGCGATCACTAACAGAAATACTGTTGGGTTCATTGAAGTCCTAATTGTTCGAGGTCGCCCCGTGGGCGTCACAATCGTCGGCCAGCAGGCGGCCGAATTAATTAACTTCTGGTGCCTTGCCCTAAAAAATCGGTTAAGAATGCGTCAGCTTGTTGATATTGTAACGCCCTACCCCACTCTTGGCGAACTCAACAAGAGCGTAGCTAGCGCATATTTTGCGCCGAAACTCTTTGAGAATCCGCATGTAAAAGGGCTTGTTACCTTCATTCAGCGCTGGGTTCCTTGATTAGGAGAGGAGTTATGTTCAGCTCATTGTCTGGACGCTTTTTGGCACTCACGATCATTTTTGTAATTCTGGCTGAGATTATCATCCTGGTTCTGCTGGTTTCGCGCTTTCGCGAAGACTACCTGCACGATCGTCTCGAACGGGCCCAAATTGCCTCACTCGCCTTGCTCTCAGAGGGAACCTTTTCGGATGATCTTGAGACCGAATTGCTTGAGAATGCGGAAGTCACAAACATTGCCTTTTTGCGCAATGAGTTGCGGCAAGTCATATTGTCCTCAGGAGAATTGCAACCAATCGCAAAAACTTTCGATATGCGCGACCCAAATCCGATACTCCTCATCCGTGATGCCGCCCTGCAAGTTTTCTCGACGGAAAACGAGGTGGTTCGCGTAATCGGTGCCCCAGTCCGTCGCGCTGGTATTCTGATTGAGTTAACCTTGAAAACGGGTCCGCTTCGTCAGGCCATGATTGAACACGGGGGGCGTATTCTGATCGTTTCAGCAATCATCTCAATATCAACTGCGATTTTGCTGTTTGCGGCTGTGCGGTTGCTGATGGTTAAGCCCATTCGCAACTTAATTCGAGCGATGAAGCTTTATTCAACTTCGCCCGAGGACTCACGCCGCATCATTCAACCGAGAGCGAAAGTCACAGAACTTCGCGAAGCCGAAGATACCCTGAATCAACTTCAAACGGAGCTGACGAGATCGCTGCGGCAAAAGGAGCGTCTTGCACAGCTTGGGGAAGCCGTCGCAAAAATTAGTCATGATCTGCGCAACATTCTAACCTCGGCGCAACTTTTTGCAGATCGAATAGAATCGTCCAAAGATCCCATGGTGCGGCGTTTTGTTCCGAAAATCGAAAATTCGATTCGTCGCGCTGTTTCTTTATGCGAAAGTACCCTTGCCTTCGGTCGTGCTGAGGAACCGCCACCAACGCTATCCTTGATCCCACTCAAGGAGATCGTTGTCGATGTTCTCGACAGCGAACAATTGGCCGAGACGAATAATTCTATTTCACTTGTTGAGGATGTTCCGACGCAGCTAGTCCTTCGTGTCGACCAGGAGCAACTCTTTCGCGTATTATCAAACCTCGTGCGGAATGCGCGGCAGGCGATTGACAGCACAGAAGCGCCAGGAGCCGTGAAGATTTCGGCTTGGGATGATCGGGATGCTTGGTGGATTGAAGTTTCTGACAGCGGACCCGGTTTGCCGGCTCGAGCGAGAGAGCATCTGTTTTCGCCGTTTCAAGGCAGCGCACATCAAGGCGGGACAGGTTTGGGACTTGCGATCTCGCAAGAACTGATTCGAGGTCATGGCGGAACCCTATCCTTACGACATTCGGGATCAGAGGGAACGGCCTTTTTGATCCAATTGCCGAAGGGAGATGCCACGATTTAAGCCAACGTTTAGGTCGCACGACCACCGAGCAATTGCGACGTCAAATCAAACCAATTGTAACGGACCGAAATATTTCCTGCACCCTGAATATTTTTTGTTAATCGTGGGATCATTCTGACCGATTCCGCAATTGAGATCAAACGAGAGTAATTCACCCCGTGAAAAAGTTTAACCTTTCACTAATGGCAACGGTTGCAATTATGCAAAGAGGTCGTTAAGTGATGGTCTCGTCGGACCGATAGCTCAGTTGGATAGAGCACTTGACTTCGAATCAAGGGGTCGGGGGTTCGAGTCCTCCTCGGTCCGCCATAAAGTAAGACAGCCACGAATTTCAAAAATCCGATCCTTTTGGTTGTCGCCTTTGATCTTCTGCTCAATAACATGAATTCTGGGCCAACAAGAGGTGCTCTTTCGTCTTCTGCACCCAAAGCAGACTGACGCTGTCTGCGTCGCGAATCGGGATCAAAATAAGACCTTGGCTATTTTCTTGTCAGTGTTTGAGGCTCTCGGAATCGAATAGGTTTGGCTCGGCAGATCTAAAATCAACTTGAAACGATCTCTGTATGCTGGGATTAGCCTATTCGGGCGCTGGTGATGGATCATGACCGTCTGCATGAGAGGCAATTAGGATGAAACGAAACGTACTTGGCAATACTGATTTACGGGTCCCAGAGTTATGTCTAGGCTCAATGACTTGGGGGTATCGAAATTCTGCCGATGAAGCCTTCGCGCAGATAGAATTTGCTCTTGACCGAGGCATAAATTTTATCGACACGGCAGAGATGTATCCGTTTTGTCCCAATATTGGTGAATTTTTGGGAAGAACTGAACAAATTATTGGCGATTGGAATGCCAAATCCAAGCGCCGATCAGAGTATATTCTAGCCACCAAACATTCGGGGGCTGGCTTGAGAGCTGCGCGGGACGGCGCACCCATTACGGCTGAATCTATACCGCTCGCAATTGAAGGTTCGTTAAGGAGATTAAAAACTGACTATATTGATCTCTACCAGTTTCATTGGCCTAACCGCGGAAGTTACATGTTCAGGCAAAACTGGGCGTATGATCCGTCGCATCAAGTCAAATCAGAAACTCTCGACAATATGCGTGAGTGTTTGCAAGCTTTGGAAACTGAGGTTCAACGCGGTACAATCCGACATTTTGGTTTATCGAATGAGAGTTGCTGGGGAACTTCGCAGTGGCTTCAGATTTCGGAGGCAGGAGTAGGCCCCCAAGTCGTCTCCATTCAGAACGAATACTCCCTCTTATGCCGACTCTATGACACTGATCTTGCAGAATTGAGTGTCAACGAAAATGTGGGACTGCTGGCTTTTTCACCACTGGCAACTGGTCTGTTGACGGGAAAATATCAAGATGGAGCCGTGCCGAAAGGGTCAAGGATGGAAATGGGAGCGAACTTGGGAGGACGGGCAACTCCTCAATCTTTTGCTGCCGTTCAAGCCTACCTCGAAATCGCCGGTCGTCATCAAATTGATCCCGTACATCTCTCGCTCGCGTTCTGCCGAACCCGACCCTTTATGGCGTCAGCAATTTTTGGCGCGACCTCTCTTACTCAGCTTGAGACTGTCATAAACTCAGCAGATGTCGAGTTATCAGACGAAGTCTTGGAGGAAATTAATCAAGTACACCAAGCGCATCCGATGCCCTTTTGAAAAACAAAAGCAACCGAGTAATCTTATTCGATTATACTCGCCCAATTTTGGCGTGCTATAGCTATTTGCCGCAACAAATTGATTGCCGCCTATGCGCACATGATAAACTATTCTTCTTACCTGCTCAGTTGCAAAATCATTCGCACTTTAAGACTGACCGACAAGTACGGAGTCTTGTGTAGATCAATAGCGTCGGCTGGAAGCAAGGTGTGAATTGAACTGCGCGGATTTTATCTATTCGCCGCTCGTTCACGCTTTGGTTTCCTCTTGGAATTCGCACGGGGATTACTCAATGGTGTGCAATTTTTTGGCGAGAGAACTATGCTTTATCTGTTTTTTGTGAAGAGTTAGTGCCAAAACGAGCAAGGCCGCAACGGGTCTCTCAAATGTCTGATCTAGAGGCCCACCCAATTTCATCACCGCTAAAGCGGGTTGCTTGAAGCATTGCAATCTATCTTTCTTATCTTTAAGTGGTGAACGTCACGGACCGGTAGCTCAGTTGGATAGAGTACTTGACTACGAATCAAGGGGTCAGGGGTTCGAATCCTCTCCGGTCCGCCACTCTTCCAATAGAGACAGCGGAAGACAGGAATTGTTCTGAAATGGCTTCAGCCACCCTCGGTCCATAATCTTTGCGTTGGAACGACAATAAATTTAGGCGCTAAACTTTCGATACCGACAGAAATGCTCCGATGACTTGATGAGAAGGGAGAATAATGACTGACCATCCGCGCGCTGACATTATCTATACAAAAGTCGACGAGGCCCCAGAACTCGCCTCAGCGTCTTTACTACCGATCATCCAGCGATTTGCTCGCTCCGCTCAAGTAACAGTTGCCTCGCGTGATATCTCCCTCGCTGGTCGCATCCTCGCCGCCTTCGGTGATGCATTGCCGGCAGAACAGATACAGCGTGATGACCTCGGAGAATTGGCGCAACTCGTTCAAACCTCAGAAGCAAATGTAATCAAATTACCGAACATCTCGGCGTCAATGCCGCAGCTGTTATCGGCTATTGATGAACTCCAAGGGCAGGGATACGCAGTCCCCGACTATCCAGAGGTCCCCAAGTCAGAAGCTGAGGAAGAAATCCGTGCCAAATATGACCAAATCAAAGGCTCCGCTGTCAATCCGGTATTGCGTGAAGGGAATTCGGACCGTCGAGCAGCGAAGGCCGTAAAGGCGTTCGCGAAGACTAATCCCCATCACATGGGTGAGTGGAAGCCTGACTCTCGAACTCGGGTTGCGACGATGTCCAAAGGTGACTTTCGCAACAACGAGAAATCAATAACTCTAGCGGAAGATTGTACCGTCCGAGTCGTTCACCACACAGTAGAAGGCGCTTCAATTGTGCTCAAAGACAACCTGCACCTGCCTGCGGGTACAGTCGTCGACGCAACATTCATGTCGTCAATAGATCTCGACAACTTTTTGATGTCCGAGATCGAAAAGACCCGAGCGGACGGCCTTTTGTTCTCGCTGCATATGAAAGCCACGATGATGAAGGTCTCGGACCCGATTATTTTTGGTCGCGCGGTCAGAGCCTTTCTTGCACCCGTCTTTGAAAGGTTTGAGACAGACCTCGCGGCCCTTGGCGTCAATCCAAATTCAGGGCTTGGGGATTTGCTTGATCGCGTCAAGGAGCGTCCCGATATCCTTGCCGAAATTGATCGGGTCCTCAATATGAGACCGGCAATGTATATGGTCGATTCAGATCGAGGCATCACAAATCTGCATGTGCCCTCCGACGTGATCATTGACGCATCCATGCCCGCGCTCATCCGCTCCGGCGGCAAGGGTTGGGGGCCTGACGGACAAGCCGCCGACGCCGTGTGCGTCATTCCTGATAGTTCCTATGCGCCAGTTTATGATGAAACGATCGCGTTTTTTAAAGAAAACGGAAAACTCAACCCTGCCGCGGCCGGCACCGTCCAAAACATCGGCCTGATGGCCCAGAAGGCAGAAGAATATGGATCGCATCCGACGACATTTTTGCTGTCTTCAGCCGGTGTGGTAGAGTTTGTTCTTGCTGACAATAGTATTCTAATCGAACACAGCGTTAACGCTGGCGATATCTGGCGGATGGCATCAACCCGTAAAGCTGCCATCGAAGATTGGGTCAATCTCGCCATTGAGCGCCAAAAAGCGGAAGGCTACGAAGCAATATTCTGGCTTGACGCGAGCCGCGCTCACGACGCCGAACTGATCAAGTATGTCGACAAAATCCTCGCCGAACAGAATGCCACGGCAAACTTTCAAATCATGGCACCGCGTGAAGCTACCCGAAAGACGTTGGAAACGATCACCGCCGGTAAGAATTCTATCGCGATCACCGGAAATGTCTTGCGCGATTACTTAACAGACCTGTTCCCAATCCTTGAACTTGCAACCTCGGCTAAAATGCTATCAATCGTCAAGTTAATGAAAGGCGGGGGCTTGTTTGAGACCGGGGCCGGTGGGTCAGCTCCAAAGCATGTACAGCAATTGCTTGAGGAAAATCATCTGCGATGGGATAGTCTGGGTGAGTTTTGCGCGCTCGCAGAGAGTTTCAAGTTTCTTGGTCAAAGGACGAACAACAAAAAGGCAATCGTTCTTGGCGAGGCTATTGAAGTGGCAACGCAGGGTGTTTTGAATCATGATCGATCGCCAAAGCGCAAAGTTGGCCAGACCGATAATCGTGACAGTCATTACTGGTTCGCTCGGTATTGGGCAGAGGCGCTCTCTGAACAAAGCGATGACGCGGCACTTGCGGCTGAATTTAGCGATCTTGCCGCGCAGCTAGCATCGGCCGAACAAGCCATTGTCAGCGAATTGGCTGCGGCCCAAGGAGAACCCGTTGACCTCGGCGGTTATTATCACCCCGATCCTGAAAAGGTGAAAACCGTGATGCGATCCTCGCCGACATTTAATGAACTTATTGGTTGATTGCCGTTCATCTCTTCACCAATAACGAAGTCGGCATTCGCAAGTGGTTCTTTACCAACAGCAACCCATTATCATACGATACAGCTTAGATAGTGCTTCGGCTCAATTCGCAAATCTGCCGCTGGCAATCGCGGCCTGAACATTGGAAAAACAACCATGAAAATGCAAGATAGCCGCGAGATTAGAGCAGCGAGAGAGGTCGTTTTTAACGCAATTGTGGATCCCGAGGTTCTCAAAGAATGTATTGCTGGTGCGGAAAGCGTTAATGGTAACGTAGATGACGGCTATGAAGCCGTGGTGACGCAAAAGGTTGGCCCAGTAAAAGCAACCTTTAAGGGACAGGTGACCATTTCTGATATTGTCGGATCGGAGGCTCTCACAATTACGGGCTCAGGTAAAGGTGGCGCAGCAGGCTTTGCCAACGGCAGTGCGGTGGTCACTCTTTCCGATCTGGGCGATGCGGTCACAAAACTATCCTATGAAATTGAGGTGAAAATCGGAGGTAAGCTCGCGCAGATTGGCAGTCGAATCATTGAAGCCTTCGCCAAAAAGATGGCAGACAAGTTCTTCACGCAACTTCAAGACTACTTAGAGTTAGAGGTCGAGGAGGAGACCGAGAAAGACGACTTAACTGAAGACAACACGACGGCTAACGAAGGGCGAGCGAAGTGGTACAAGCGAATGATTGGCAAGGCGTAAGTTGCCCCAAAAACGACTGATACTGGCTCGTAACTAACCCAACCAACATACAACTGTGGCAAATCCCTGGAATCTATTGGCTCAAGGCGAATGGAAGACATCGTTACTATTAAAGATGTGCGCAAGACCTATGCGGACGGCTTTGAGGCACTAAAGGGAATCTCGCTCAACATCAAGGAAGGTGAGATTCTCGCTTTGCTTGGGCCGAATGGCGCTGGCAAGACGACCTTGATCTCGGCAATCTGCGGCATCGCGAGGCTCTCGTCCGGTTCAGTCACTGTTGGCGGCTTCGATATCATATCACAATATCGCAAGGCCCGATCACTCATCGGACTGGTACCGCAAGAAATCGCCTTAGATCCGTTTGCTCGCGTTATGCACGCGGTCAGATTTACCCGCGGCGTCTTTGGAAAGCGCAAAAACGATGCCTATCTCGAGGAGCTTCTCAAGAAGCTATCGCTCTGGGACAAACGCTCTAGCCAATTGAATACCCTATCGGGCGGCATGCGACGGCGAGTTATGATCGCTAAGGCCCTGAGTCATGAGCCAAGAATCTTATTCCTCGACGAACCGACAGCAGGAGTTGATGTCGAATTGCGTCGCGATATGTGGAAGACAGTCGCGGCCTTAAAAGCGACTGGTGTTACGATCATTCTGACCACTCATTTTATTGAAGAAGCCGAAGCGATGGCTGATCGTGTCGGCGTCATCATGAATGGTCGTCTGCTACTGGTGCAGGAAAAAAATCAGCTCATGCAACAAATGGGACAAAAGGAACTAGAGATTCAACTTAACGAGCCGATTGCGACTATACCGTCAGATCTCGTAGAATATGGTTTGGAATTAATCAACAATGGTCGAAGCTTGGTTTATCGTTACGATAGAAATCGAACCCGCAAAGGAATTCGTAAACTCTTAGCCGATGTCAGCGCTGCCGGGCTTGTTATGCAAGATTTGAAAACGCGGCAGTCAAGCTTGGAAGATATATTCGTTGATTTAATTGCCGCAGCAGAAACACGAGATCTGGCATGAATACTAGGGCCATGGTAACCATCTATCGCAATGAGATGTTGCGCTTTTTTCGCACGCTCACACAGAGTTTTTTATCTCCTGTGGTCTCGACATCGCTGTATTTTGTGGTGTTCGGCGCGGCAATTGGCAACCAAATGGAGGCAATGCAAGGTACCGACTATGGTGCCTTTATCGTGCCGGGTCTGGTTATGCTCAGTGTCATGACTCAATCAATTTCAGCGGCATCTTTTGGCATCTACTTTCCTAAATTTATCCGCACAACCTACGAACTGCTGTCGGCACCGATCAGCGTCTTTGAGATCGTTTGCGGATTTGTCAGTGCGTCGGTCACAAAGGCCCTGATTGTGGGGATTTTTATCTTGCTATTAGCAGAGTTAATTGTCGATTACCGAATAGAGTATCCCCTATACATGCTAGCTTTCTTGCTGTTGACGAGCGTTTGCTTTGCTCTGATGGGCTTTATTATCGGCGTTTGGGCTGAGAATTTTGAACAATTGCAGGTCATCCCGCTGATGCTGGTAACCCCATTAGTAATTTTGGGCGGATCCTTTTACTCGCTTTCGGTGCTTCCGCCCTTTTGGCAAACCGTGACCCTATTTAACCCCGTAGTGTATTTGATTTCAGGATTTCGCTGGACGTTCTTTGGTCAGGCTGATGTGCCCGTCATTTTCAGCTTAATAGCCTTTGGGATTATTGGCTCAAGTTGCCTTGCGGTTATCTGGTGGATTTTTCGTACGGGCTGGCGGCTGAAGGCTTGATCACGCATAGCTGCGGACGCCTGAGTTTCATCTCTGCTGGCAGCACCCTCTTTTCACCCTAGAACAAGGGTCACAAGCGATACTGTATCGTTTCTACATTGCCGGCAATTTTTGGCGGCGATGGGTTTCTCATGTGCCCCCTTTGACGCATGAAATCAGAGTTCACGACCCGCGCAATATCTTCATTTCTGACTATATTGGGGATGGATTGCCTGCTGACCCATGCCGCGCGACCATTGATATCATTGCCACTGTGGGTGGCGATGGCACCTTTATTCATTGCGGGGTTTAGGCAAGGATTCGTAAGTGCGTATTCGGTTGTTTTTCCTGCTTTCGTAGCGCCCATCGAATTAGTCGAACGCTGCTTTGTGTGATTTTGGTTAAAGCAAGTCCGCCGCGTCCTTGTCCGCGCACTTTCGGCAATTCTCGATTCTCGAAAATGGCCGAAAACTCCATATGAATTGCTATCTGTACCTTGTTCAACGGCGTATCGGCACCTACATTTAGCCATTATGACTCGCTGGTTGCCCTTCCTCAAAACAAAACCGACCGTTGCGGTGGTGCGCTTATCAGGCGTTATCGCCAGCACCAGCCGAGGAGCGCTCAATGACGCTTCATTGCGACCTATATTCGAGAAAGCTTTTCAAAAGGGAAAACCTGCCGCCGTCGCGTTAGAGATCAATTCGCCAGGCGGCTCGCCCGTGCAATCGTCTCTTATCGGCGCAACCATCCGAAGGCTTTCAGAAGAAAAGAACGTGCCCGTTTATGCCTTCGTTGAGGACGTCGCCGCCTCGGGTGGCTATTGGCTAGCTACGGCCGCCGATGAAATATGGGCCGATCCAAGTTCCGTAGTTGGCTCCATTGGTGTGATTTCCTCAGGCTTTGGGGCACACGAATTTCTCGTGCGCCAAGGATTTGAACGACGGGTGTATACCGCGGGAAAGTCAAAGAGTATGCTTGATCCTTTTCGTCCTGCGACCAAGCAAGATGTAGCTCGGCTGCGGGTTATATTAGACGATTTACACCAAAATTTCATCGAACACGTAAAGCAGCGCAGAGGAGAAAGTCTCACGACTGAAACGGACGTATTTACGGGGGAGATTTGGCTTGCTGAACGCGCTAGAGAACTGGGGCTCATCGACGGTATCGGTCATCTTCAACCCAAAATGGTGGAGTTGTTTGGAGATAAGGTAACATTCAAATGTTATTCGAGTCGGGGACCTATATGGCGGCGTCTCGGTTCGCGAGTCGTCGACGATATGTTATTCGGCATTGAAGAACGCGCCGCTTTTGCGCACTACGGCCTTTAATGTGATCGTCAAAATCGTTCTTCTTTTCCTCATCTTTGTCGCAGTTTTGGCAATGTTTGGTAAATTGCGGCTGCACGATCTTCGCCGACGAATGCCAATTCGATGCCCGTCATGCGGACGCTATCGGATTGGATCGGATCGCTGCACATGTGATGGGCAAGGGCACGGCAGATGAACTCATGGCTGCTGGCATCATCAGGACTAATAATTCTTTTGTTGGCCGGAGATTTGCTGGTAAAGGGAGCCGTCAATCTCAGTATACGATTTGGCGTACCGGCGCTGATCGTGAGTTTAACGATCGTCGCTTTTGGAACTTCTGCGCCGGAACTACTGATTGCGGTCAACGCCATCCTTGATGCAGCACCTGGGCTCGCACTCGGTAATGTGGTCGGATCTAATATCGCGAATATAATGCTGGTACTTGGGGTTCCGGCCTTAATTTCGACCCTCCCCCCTTCGACAAGCGATAGTCGAAAAACCTATGTCTTCATGTTAATCGCAACGTGTTTATTTATTGGTCTGGCGTTTAGGGGATATTTTGACATACTCAGCGGAGTCATTCTGCTTCTCGCTTTGGTTTGTGTCCTGGCAGACGCTCTAAGAGACGCTCGCTCGCATAACAAAGTAAAGAATAACCAGCGACTAACTTCTGGAACATCGGAAATTGATACGAACATGTCAGCTCTTCGGCTGACGGCAGCGTTAGCATTTGGTCTGATTGGGTTGCCGATTGGGGCTAGTTTGCTTGTCGACAACGCTCGAGTCATCGCCGCGGACTACGGCCTAAGCGATACGATTATTGGACTGACACTCGTCGCTGTCGGAACTTCGCTTCCAGAACTTGCGACAACCATGATGGCTGCGATCCGTCGACACGCCGATGTCGCTCTAGGTAATATCATCGGTTCGAATATGTTTAATCTTCTTGCCATTACTGGGATCGCTGTTTTTTTTGGCAATATCCCTGTTGATCTGGAATTCTTGCGTTTAGATTTATGGGTGATGCTTGGGGTATCCTTAGCGCTCATCCCTTTCGTGTTCTGGCGGCAACCAGTGTCACGCCTTTGGGGCTTGGTGCTGACAACGGCCTACGTCGGGTATATTTTTGTCATTTTGAGTTGATCAGAACCAATAACGGAGTCGATAATGACAGCAGCATTAGTGACCGGCGCTGGAAAGCGGCTTGGGCGTGCGATGGCTCTGTATCTGGCACATCGCGGTTTTGATGTGGCGGTTCATTATGCGTCTTCGAAGGCAGCTGCGGATGCTGTCGTGTCCGAGATCATTGATGCGGGAAGAGCGGCAGTCGCTCTCCAAGCAGATCTTCTAGATAGATCGGCAGCCACAGAGCTATTGCCGCGAGCTAGCAGCGCTTTAGCGGCCCCAATTTCGTGTTTGGTAAATAACGCCTCAATCTTCGAGTACGATACGATTCAATCAGCGACTGCGGAAAGCTGGGATCGACATCTGAACAGCAACTTACGGGCACCGTTTTTGCTAACTCAAGCGATGGCCGCACAAGAGCTGCCGCCAGAAACAGATTCTAACGGCGAAGCGCGAGCGACCGGCCTGATCATCAATATGATTGATCAGCGTGTACACAAATTGACGCCACAATTCTGCACCTATACCATTGCTAAGATGGGGCTTTGGGCACTAACAAGAACCGCAGCGCAAGCACTAGGACCCGCGATCCGTGTTAATGGTATCGCACCCGGACCGACGTTGAAGGGCGCTCGTCAAACCGAACAACATTTTGTCGATCAACGTGCAAGTACAATCCTCAAGCGCGGTTCTGGTCCAGACGAAATTACTGCCGCCTTGGGATATTTTATTGATGCGCACGGTGTCACCGGCCAGTTACTTTGCGTAGATGGTGGACAACATCTAGCTTGGCAAACTCCTGATGTTCTTGGGACCGAGTAGTTCGTCTAAGTGCTTGCAATTACACTAAGTTTTGCACTGTTTGTCGATTGCGTTGCGAAACTGTTACAAAAAGTTCGTTTTTTCAAATACTTGCTGTGAGCTACTAGCTAAATCTTGATAAATCAATGACTTAGTAAAGTGCCTAATTTTTCATCGTTTTTGCTGAGTCCTGAGAAAGCCAATGGGAATTGAGTTTTTAGCATTTTTATCTTCAGATTTATCCACAGGCTGTGTGGAAGTTTTTCCAAAATTCTTGGAAACTCTTACTTTTCTTTGAAACTATCAAACAAAGCACTGGCAATTTAGAAAGACCGATTCGCCAAAACTTTGAAGTTTGTTGCTTAGCGGATCAAGCTTGGTTCCTCGTTCTTGATTACTTTGCAATTGCTACGAGAACACTGGTTCTCGGGGGTTATGTTAATCCTAAGTGTTATCATGAGTCAGGAAGCAGTGTGCGCATACTAATTCTGACGCTTCCACCAAACCGATGTGTTTCGTCGTATTCGGGAGAACTAGATACAGAAAAGTGCTAACCTAATCGAGGTCTAATTGACAGGAATCGAGTCTTGATGAACAATCAATTAAGAGTGCCGCTTACGAGTCGTGCCGCCCATCAAAGTCTGGCATAAACACAAGAAACGGCTAAACAACATATTCACCTATGGATGTCTAAGACCTCACAGGCACTCTGAAGTCCCGTCTTGCTGGACCAATTTTCTTCCCCTTTATCTTCGCATTTGTCGCCGTCAATTGGAAGGCGCTCTTATTCTTGACCTTCCACGACGGTACGATTCAAGAACGAACTACTGAATTTGAGAGCCATGTTTCGTGCGCCAGCTTGCTCCTTTTTCCTGTTTTGATTGGTTTATTTTTGATTTGCGGTTTACCTTATCTCAGGTGGTTAATTTCCGTGATCACCCGCAAGGCAATCTATGGCAAAGCTAGAATGGATGCTCTAACGCTTAAGGCAGCAGAGAACGCGACGCTGGATGAGCAAATTGAAACTAACAAGAAGCGCCGGAAAATCGCCCAACAGGAGCAAGATCTCGTAGATGTGGCAAACACGGGCTCGACGCTCCGTGCCCAAATGGAAGACAGTGATACTAGCCGGCCTCCAAGCGGAATCTCTGATAAGTGGATTGAAGGTGGCGCATGGGCAGAACAAATAAGCGTGAAAGGGATTGAAGAGGCAAGAAATCTCGAAGCTAAATTAGAGAAGAATGTTCTGATTATTTTTCAGATGAAACTCCCGCGCTAATGAAAAATTGAACCATGCTCTAAGGTACTTCTTTGAATTCAACGAAACCCGAGAAAAATTTTCGGAGAATTTTGTATTGTGCCTGACACGAACACATCAAATTCCTGCTGATATAGTCAGTCAGATCAATTTATCGACAGAGACTCCGACTTTCGTGTTAGAAAAACAAGATGAACATCGAACAGTAGTGCGTCATGGTCGCCTCTCTGCAAACTCGGATGAGGGGCTAGAAACTGTTACCACTTGGCTGTGGGCAAACGAAGTCAACGATCGCTTGGAAAGATCCTTTTAACGTTAACTATTCCGATAGCAAGTCGTACTCTGTTCCTAAACTCTAGAAACTCGGTGATCTCTTTCTTTTGTCTCAAGAAGTTAAGAAGCCGTTAAACCCGACATGACGTTCGATTTTAGGCCAAAATTAAGGATTTCGTCACGGCATCGAAGAAACGCAGCCAAAACCAATCAAACAGGAGTAATCTTATCCGTAACGCGACTTAATTTTTCGCGGCAAGGATTCCACGTCAGGATCACACCCGATGTATTCGCTCTTTGGTCACTATCTGGAAACATTTCGATGGTGATTGACAACAGTAAAACCTTTTCAGATTTTGGCGAAATTTTGCCATTTTGCTAGTCCTTAAACTTGGGTTATGATGTCGACAGCGACCGCACCTTGCCAAAGAAAAACCTCTTGATCAGATTTCAGACCATCAAGTTGCTTCGTTGCCCAATCACGTGCATCGCTCAAGCTGTCAAATTCTCCTTCGCTATAGATTTCACCACCGCAACGAATAGAATACGTTTCGTCTTTCTCGGGAAATTTTGCCGTCTCAATTAAATAGGTGCGAAAAAAGGGAATGGGGCAGTGAATAATGCTTTTGTTAGGAAGTTCTTGTATGGCACCTTGATGAATTAGGTGTTTACAGAAATCCACTGCTTCCTGCCGCGTGCGCGTATCCGAAAGCTCTTCTGAAATACGTTGGACAGATTTCCTCATTGTAACGAACGTGCTTTGACCATTCAGCGACTGCATTAGGGGTGCTATAAGGTCGCCGTTAAATTTCATTGTTTGACTTACGCGGTCTCGATAATACTCGACCCGATACTGCGCAAACCGATCTGTAACCCGCATCCAATCCTGTTCATTCATCGCATCCAACTCACCGTTGAATTTCGATTGTGCTTCACTCTTATCGACAACTACTTGCGCTAAGGCTTTTTGGGCGCAATGCAGATGCCGTGGCCAATCATCCGCCAGTTTACAATATCCGTCCAAACGCTTCCGCTGAGCACCAATTGCGAGGTCAAAGTGCTCACACCACTCTCGCATCAACTCGGTACTCTCTTGGCGTTCAAAGCGACCAATGGAATGAACAGTTAAACTCCGCGTTAGACCAAGAGATGCTATATGCGTTCGGGTGTCGCCCAACCCTGCTAACAACAGTGAGATCGGCAATTTGGAATTATTTTCATGGATATCTTGAAGAAACTGGCTACTGGGCAGATCCTTGTCACTCGGCAAATTTTGCGCTTCATCAATCGCAATGATTATTGGACCCTGCAGCCGACTGCTATTGAAACCCAACCATTCCTTAAAAAGAGACAGGGTCGCCGATGGCACTTTTGATATTGTTTCGCTGGAGTGCGACACCTCGGCGCCAAACTCAGGAACGCCCACCTTTATCGCAACATTCCAAAACTTACTCTTCTCTGCGAATAGGTCTCGCGCTTTATCTCTGTCCACCAAGCGAGCCAATTTTCGTAACACAATCTGGGGACTACGCGCCTCAGAATTTGATAGTGTCAGAATCCGAGGTTCATCCTTTAACCACGACGTCGTTGCGTGGGCACCTTTGTTGATCTTCTTTTCAAGCTCGGCAATGAGTGAACTCTTTCCCGCCCCTGGCGCACCCTGAACAATTCGGGTTTGGCCCGGTTCACCTTTTCGATTATTCTGCCAACCTTCGTTCGCCCGTTCAATAATATCGTTGATAATCGCTTTGCGCCCAACAAAAACTGGCGGTGCGGATTTTTCCTCACGCTTAGCAAATTTTGAGAGAGCTTCTCTTGCAAACATATCCTGGCTTACGCTTTTTTTCTCCCAAGTGAAACGCGCTCAAGGAGCCTACACCGTGCTCAAGAAATACGCAACTCAAGCAAAGCGCTCTCGACCAACGATCCTTACATCTCGTTATCTCTTTTCCAAACACTCCATGACATCGGATTACCGTCCCTCTTCTATTCCTTATGTCGTCAGATCGTCGCCTTGGTTCAGCTATACCGAACAGCCACTCTTGAACACGTTAATAGGAAAAGCGATTGCGGTATGCGCCGATAACTTCACGCAGACTTCGACCTTGTGACCAAGACCCGATTATTCACCAACGCTCGCTGTGATCGGACGTAACTTTGATAATCTCGTTCTCAATCATGCAAAGTCGCAAAAATCAACATCAAATGGGGGACGAGAAGTACGACAAATCATCTGACAGGCCAAATCGTCTTCTTGTTAAAAACAGATCAATTATTGTCTGGTTTGGCAGGTTGCACTGAAGGACTGACTTTGCTGCTTGGAAATGAGCACCCGTAAATAAAACGTCATCCACCAGGGCGATTGTCGGTTTTAGGTTCTGAGTTAATGACTGATTGATGCTGTAATGTTCTTTGATATTACTTGGTCTAGGCCGTCTTATTTCTCGTCCGTGTGATGATGGAAGAGTCTTTGTTTGGACGATTATTTCGCGACAATCCAGAGGAGATTGCGGATAAACGGCACCGAGCATCTGAACAATCCTGTCGTCATAGAGTGGATCACCTTTGGCTTTTGACGACGGAATTGGTATAAACGGGACGGTGCCAAAATCGCTATCTTTTAGTGCCAATCAAAACGCTTCCGCAGCCGCAGAAATAGCTTGCTGCTTGTATCTCCATTCAGCATTTGCTTGTCGATCTATCAGCTTTTTGAAATTGGATATTAGTTGGTTTGTTGTACTGTGTTGATATCCTTTCCTCGCAGTATGCTCGCCTATAGAGTAGCAAACGTCCTCTTCGTTGAGGAACCAATAATGGTGTCGTATTGACGCATCAATTTCAGTGAATAGTTTTGGGAAGGTGTCTTTGGATATCATGATAGTCCCGAACGCGGATTGCACCCTGTTTGGCAAGTCGGGCAGGCCAGCGCAGATGCGGATATTGGAAACAACTGTCAAGAATGAAGAGTTTGCGGCCTTGTGCTAAAGCGCTTCGGGCCTGAATCAATGTACCCGATGTATCGCTAGCTTCGACAATAATAGTCGCTTGTGTGAGGGCGGCCATGGTAATGTTTCTTTCTGGAAAGAAAAGGCGATTGCGGCGGTAGTCTTGGGCCTCATAACGAAGGACCGGAATCTGACTGAGCACAAGGAACTCTCTCGCGATTGTCCTTTGGAGGTCCGCATTCTCTTTCGGGTAAACATGTGACAACGGAGTGCCGAGAACGGCAATTGTTCGTCCGCCCGCATTAAGAGCGGTTTCATGGGCAACGCGATCAATTCCTGCGGCCAATCCTGAAACCACTGTATAATCATTTTTGACAAGTTCACGCACAAGACGGCGTGTTCTAGCGAGGCTATTTTGCGAAGCTTTACGTGCACCAATGACGGCAACCGAAGGGGATTCTACTAGGTTCCACCACCCCTGATAATAAAGACATTCCACCGGATAGTCGGGGTCGCGTAGTGTGCGCGGGTATTCATGGGAGCCGTGAACCATGATGCCAAACCGTTCGATTCCTGCGCTGTTTAATCGCTCTGTGACGGTTTGAGCACAGGTTTGGGCTTCATCCTCTGGTACAAAGTCCGATGGTTTGCTTTCTGGCTGTTGAGCAAAACGTTTTGCAAGTGATTTGAATGTGGTTTGGGGGTTAGTCCAAAGACTTTCGTAGGCGCCCATTTCCCTATACGGGGATATTGACCGAAAAGGGAAATTTTTGCTTATTCTTTCAACGCTCATTCATTAGCCCCAATTGAATTATTCCAAGCATGGTAACGATATCTGGATGAACCTCCTCAGGAATCATGCAGCGAGCTATTTTGTAGTATTCTGCTTCCCTTAGATTAACGCCAGCCCTGTTCAAAAACCCTTTGATTGTGTCTTTGTCTGGTTGCGGCGAGTTTGCGTCGTCGAATGGCTTGCGAATAACTGCTGGCGGAAATTGATCATTTACAATTTCAGTTGCCCTTTCATTGCCGAGTTGGGGTGCTATAAATCTTTGTAATGTTGTTGGATGGTACAAGTAACTTTCAATTTCTCGACGACCCCAATATACGATTGGCAAGGCCTTTCCTTGTTTGTGCCGAAACCGTTCCCGGCTCAAACCTTGCCCAGCTTTCTTTTCGTCACCGTTAGGGTCTTTTATCTCAAGTGCCCGTAAGGTCGGCACCTGTGCCCTTAACGCATGATAGTGGTTTTTTGAAAACCCTCGACCCGGGCGCTTTGCAGTTTCGATACAGTACGGCGCCTTTAGATATTGACTAGCTGGATGATCCAAAACTGCGGCCCATGCTCGGAGAAAATTCAAATCGGTTGAACCTTCCACGTACAAAATTCGCTGGCTGGTTTCCGCGAGAACAATCTCACTGAATGGAATATTGAGTAACTCTTTAGCGTCCCCCTTCTTTACATGGCGCAGACCTTCTGACGATATAAGAGAAAGGTTGCCATCACCTTCCTTCGTTGATGCATCAATAAGGCGATTTGAATGAGTCGCAATCAACGCGGAAGAATTATTTGAATCACAATGCTCTCTGATGATTTGATAAATTGATTCCGTTAGTAACTCATGGAGATGGGCATCCGGTTCATCAATGAGCAAGTACTGCGCTTCTGAATACAATAGCGCCGACTGAATTAGAACAGTCTGCAAGAGCCCGGCGGAAGCATTGATCAAGCTATACCAAGGGTTTGTTTTGGAATCGCGGTATCGAATTTGAATGGGATCAACGCCGGTTGGCTGTGAGATCTCGGTACCATCGAATAGAGTTTTCACAGTTTGTTGTAGTTTTGCCCACTTCTCTTCATCGCTACTTATTGCTGAGAGCATACTACGTAGAACAGAACCGCCCTGCCCTCGCGCCAGTCGTGCGCGAACCGCAGCGGCGGCATATTTTGCCTCTTCGACATCCAGACCGGACAGCGATGGAATATAAATTGCCGTAAATGGTGCTTGCGCGTACTTCTCAAGATCTCTCGTGCGCGTCTTGCTGGAGGGTCTAATACTTGCTACATTAGTATTCTTGTATGTTACGGAAAAACCGACATCGAAACTGTCTGTGACAATTCTGATAGTGATTGGCTCTTGCGTATCTTGATTGTACCATAGTTGGTCGGATCGTTCGAGTGCTATACTAAAATATGAAAGAAGATCGACTTCTATAGCATCGGCATTGCGATAGTCTAAGTCTTCTTCGGTAATCCTTTTATACCAAACCTCCGCGACTTCCGATGCAAATGCCACTGCCTGCAAGACCGTGGTCTTCCCGGAGTTGTTTGGCCCGACAACAAGACCTTCTTTCTTGAGGTCAACTTCTAGCGTTGCAAACCTCTTGAAAGAACTGAGCTCAACCTTGGGAAACATGTCTGTTTTCCTTCGGAACAAAGAAAAGCGGGGCTTCACTCCAATAAATTTTTCCGCGCAAGAACCAATAGTGACACCGACATCGGCACCCCGTCACGTGAATTGAGGGATGTAACGAAAGTGTCTCGTCGGGATGAACTGTGATGCGCCATTGATTTGGCAACTCTGGCGCAACATCCAAATGAATGACTTGCTGGAAGTACTTTCGAGGACAAACCACCGCAACCTGAAAAGGTCTCGCCGTTTCTCCGATAACATAAACTGTGTTTTTGGAAACGGGATCAGGCAGGCCTTCTACCCATTCCGTTTTGTACGGATGGCGATTAGCCCATTGATTAAAGAGCCATCTAATCATTGCGGAGATTGTTTCGTACTAGCGGGCTGGCATCACCCATACCTCGGTATTTCGCAAACAACCAACACGGTTCACCGTCGTCCGTCTCGCGTTCATAGCTTCCGTGCGTAAGTCGAAAACGTTGAGTTGCAAATTCGCAATTCGGATCTAAACGAAACCCATGAATTCGTGCGAGAAAGTCATTGAAGGCCATGCAAGCCGCTTGCATATTGACTGACATCACCGCTGGTTGTTCGTCTCCTACCGACACGAGATATCCTTGTTCTCGTTGTCTCGTGTAGGCTGCTGGGTCTGTTCGCTGGTAATTTTCTGCTTTCACTTGTTCTAGATTGTACCCTCCGCGAGACAATAAGTCACGACCTTCAGGGTGGATATAATGCGCGACCGCATCGGCGGCTTTAATGTCTCCGGTGCCATCTGCGTCAATATGTACACCGACATCAAAATAGGGAATGAGGTAAGCACTTGCTAAACAGTCGAGGTGATACCGCCCAAAGGCGGAGTCCACACATCCGAAGATAACGTCGCAATCAACTAGAGCCGCAGCAGCCTGCGGCGAGTCGGTCAGTGTTTTGTAGATGTCAACTTTGGTTCCCAATCCTAAACGGTCTAGGGCTGCTGCTAGAGCCTGAACCTTTGGCGTACCACTCTTGGCATCAATTGTCGCACCGTTAACCAAACGGTTGAGATTTTTCTCTTCAACAACATCATCATCAATTAGAACGAGCTTCTCGACGCAGTTGCGGGCAAGCAATTCAACGATAATGCTACCGGTTCCGGAGCACCCCACCACTCCCACACGTATTTTGCGTAGTCGGTCTAACGTTCCTGTTCCGAGGGTCTGGCATATCTTTTTTGCCTGTGGGGCGTGAGAGTAATCCTCTTCCTCTTGCCAGATGGAAATGGTTTCGCCGACTACATTAACGGATCGAAACGGCAAGAATGAACTGTCCTCGGCAACTCTTCTTGCCGTAATTGTTCCGTCGGGTGTCATTATTGCTGCGCCATTTGACCTGTTATCGTCGAACCAAGCGTTTATCGAGGCAAACAATTTGCGATCATTGTCGTTATCAATTTGTGAAAACTCAAGGTCGCCGCCGGGGTGAGAATGAATGGTCACGATGGATTGGCGCGCGTGATCAATATTAGTAATTGTTTCAGAATCGAAATGAGTCTCGAACGGCTAGTTTACACGATCTGCCGCTTGATCACAGAGTTCGTGCGAAATTTTGATAAACTCCGTAACCACAAGGCGCTGACAATAGGCTCCTGAACCTTGGTTGCAGATAAAAACCCCCGCCGCTTCCAAGCCATCGCCAGGAAACAACTGTTGAAACGCCGTTTCATGCGTCTTTTTTGTCATTGCTAGAATGAGGGATTTCATTTTGACCCAGCGGTCTCCAACTCGTTTCTTACAAATTCAATATGCAGGTAGAGGTTATGTTCGCCGGGGATCCAAGTGTAATGCCGAGACCATCGCTGCCAAGACCGATTAAAATGTTCTTCTAAGGCAATAGCCTCCACTTCTTGGTTGTTTGGTTTTTGAAGTGACGGATTAAAATAAAACATATCCAAGCCAACACCGGGATAGCCCGATGGAATCAAAATCATTAGGTCGGCTTTCTCTTGCGCAAAACCGTTGGGAATTTCAAATTCCTCGATCAGAAGTGCGTGCTTGCCGCTTCCTTCGCTGAGCTTGTGCCACCTCTCGGGGAAATGAGCGTCAAGATACTCAACGTCTTCTCGCAATAATACGTAAGGTTCACACACAACCTTGCTGCGCCTGACGGAGGACAGTTTCGAACCGTTCGATACCGGGTTGCGACAGGTTCACTGTGTCATCGGGGTTTATTCGTTTCCTTTCGCCGCCACGCATTTTTTGATTTAGGATCCAGTTTTCGGGCGATTTATCGACAGATTTTAAAATCTTTGCCCCAGTAATTGTTTCTTGTTCGACAACGTAAGTTCTACGATCAATACGGTTTCGATACTTATGTCCCTTGGGAGGGCGGCGCCCGTGACGACCGCAACTCTCAATGTCAATTGGATCCCCGATTTTGGCATTTGAATCTGTTGGAATTATGAAGAAGGAATCATCTTTTTGCACCACGACCGTCATGTCATTGGAGATTTCGGCGTCGGAACCGTTGCTGATATCAACGAACAATCGCCCTTCTGGGTGTTCGTTGTCGAAATTCTTCAGCTTGCTGCCAGTGATTTTTGCTTGTTCGAGGGAGAGGTTGATTTCGCCATTAAAGCGAATTTGAATTTCATTTGGCAGTTGGGGGTTATTTTCAATCGAAGAACTGTCGGTCACAATGGAGATGCCGTCGCGAATGACAAGCACGTCATTTGGATCTAAGGGAAGGTCGATTTCATTGGTTAGCTTGATAAAGAGTTTTTCTTTACTGCAGCTGGCTAAATCGTAGAGTTCCTGCGCCCGCACCAGACCGGTTGCGCATTGACATGACACGCCATTTATGAGGATTTCGGCTTGCATTTATTCCCCCTGTTGGAGAATGCGCACTGTTATCATCGTTCGCCAATCTGAATAAGCGATTACAGCCTATTCTTCAAGTTTAGCGTATAAGCGGCAACCTTAGATTACTCGCAAGGTGTTCGTCCAAGGACGGGATCAAGCTAAATCAAGTAGGAATTAAATTGGTTCATCGCCGCCAACTCTCAATCATGACATATTAACATAATCAGTCGGTTACAATTCTTGCAGGGAGTTTATCCAATCAAACCTGAAAACGACACCAAACTAAGAGCGAAAATTGAACAGTCCAAAACTAAGCTCACGAAACTAGATTTCATGGTCAGGCGATCCCAGCTGTCTGCGAGCGCGTCGCCGTTTCTTGGACTTTCGCTTGAGCAGGACAAGTTGCGCGAAGCAAAGATGGCATTTGCGCATCTATCCGACTGGACGCTAAACGCCATTCTAAAGCGATTCAGTTATGCCTCCAGTTGGGCAATCTGTGCAACTTTGTCGGAAGAGTACGGTAAAAACAAGTCGTTCAAAGTATGGCCATTGATCGGAGAAACACTCGCCAGACCAATTCTAAATGAAGATCGCGCTAAGATCTCTACCGCATTTCGACAGACCTGCGAAAAACTGGGGCTCGCCATCGACGGGTTTGATCGACCGGTACAAGCTTTCCAGATTCACTCAGGAGTTGCATTAGCTCAACTCAACCACTTAGCGGAAGCCTTCCTTGCGCAAGAAGCTGCGATTGGTTCGCCCGATTCAAGCAACATTGTTGAGTTGAATAGGTGGGAAGATGCCTCTCTCAACTTTTTGCCGATTGGAATTCATGTACTTCGTAGAGCAATTCTCATGGACCATTCAGCATGGATGGCGTCGCTCTATGTCGACTGGCGAGATGACCCCAAATTACTGACTGAGAATTCCGTATATTATGTGAGACACTTTGGTCATGAACTGCACAAAGCGGTAGAAAAGTCCAAAGGTCCTCCCAAGCGCGTGGCGGTCCCCCGTCTTGTTTGGGAGGAAGATCGACCACATCTAATCATTCCGAAGCAAGATCAACGATACAAACTTTCTATTGAGGGACAAGACTATCGCGTTCCGGCAGGGAGCCTTTGGCCACTCCCTAATCCAATCCCGCCGATCATTTCGTGGCAAGGTGAGAATCCCGGTGAACTTGCGATCCTTACAGAGGACGAGTTCATGATCTTTGATGTGAACACGAGGGAGCATGCCGCCGCTCACAAAAAAGCGTCCGCTGGGAAGAAATCTATAAGGGTTGCGGCGGCAACTGCCGTAATAGTCTCCAAAGAAGATTTCAGTGTTGATGGCGTCCAAGCAAAAAGAAATGACCTTGGGCTTTATTTTGCTCAAGTCGATCTCCGGACGGTCGCTGTTGAACTGGAGCAGAAGAGTGAAATCTGGTCAATTTACGGAACCAGACGACCGCAGATAAACTTGGTAGGAAAACCGATTGCCAAGGGCAAAGATGGACCGCATCTCTACGGACCCGAGACCATCGCTGAGTTAGACTTCGGGCGGAGCGAGTTGATAGCTGACCATACCGATGGTTCCGACCGAGAAGCTTTCGTTGCAGTCGAACATGGCGACTATACTGTACAGATTAGAGTGTTGGCAAATGGACAGGGAATAGCTGAACTCTGCTTATCCGAGTTAGCTCAAAACTCCGAGTTACAACTCGGGTGCGATCCTGCTCTATTATCATTGACGCTTATGCGCTCTCACGGAAGCCAGAACGAAATAGGTTTGACCCGTTTTAAGCGGCCCGTGATTGTGTGGTTCGGTTTTCAAGAACAGGATAATTTACACCTACGATCACTCAAAGCCCCGCAAAACTTCGCAATGAAAAACTCGCAGCACGTTTACCAAGATGACCAAGGTATGCTGCACCTCGACCGCCACGGAGATTATTTTGAGGCGACAGTTGCCTTCGAAATAGCGAAACAAGATTTCTTATTTTCGCTAAAGTCTGCCAATTTAGTGGCAGTCCTAGAACGGGTAGATGGTTCTCGCGTGCCGTGGCGATTAGGTAATGTGATCATCAAGGGAACCAATACAATCAGAGACACATTGGTGATCAACTCCCCTGATCGAAATGCCAAGCTACGCATTGGTACCAAGAGAATCGATGCACCGTTTTTACGTCATAGGTCTTTCCCTATTCCCATCTCAACGCTGGATGGGGGTGATATCTACCATGATTCGTCACAAGAATTACCCACCCTGATAGCAACCGTTGAGAGCGCATCGGAACCCTTAGATCTTGACCTACAATCATGGGAGGGAGAAACCGATCTCTCAGGAGAAATGGGTTTTCCTATCGGAGGCCTTTCCATTCGACTTGAGACCGAAGATGGCAAAGTCGACTTTAGCGAAATCTCTGAGGATAACTTGCCAGCAGAAAAACCAAAACAATTTTGGCTCGAACGGCATAGAATTCAAGAAAATAAATTCCAAATAGTGCTCAACGGTAAGCCATTCGCCGGCTTGGTCATGATATCAATACGCATACGCCCATCAAATAGAGCCGACTGGAGCCAACTATGTGGTGTTGATGCTGAAAAAGACCGATATGTATTTCCGATGAAAGGAAAGGAAGAAGCAGATAATTCGTTCGCACACCTCGAAAAGGTTCATAGCTGGGTTTCCCAATCCTATGCCTCTCGTTGTTGGAACAATATGTTGGGACAACCTCTCAAGGCTCGCTGGCGCGAACTAATCCGTATGATCGCAAATCGACCGGGCGGGAAAAGTCGATTGCTGCTGCTCGCCGTGAGGGATGACGAACCCGACTGGATTCCAATGCACCATATCATCCAAGAGTGCCCAACACTTTTTGCTGAACCACCTCTTACCTTTCACGCATTCTCACAATCTTCCGGGCCAGAAAAGGCCCTTCGATTATTGGCAAAAGTCGATCAACCATTTGAGGATATTGATATCGATTTACCCGCATTGGCGGCATTTGAAAATTCGAGCACAGCGCAAAAGCTGGGGGAAAAGTTACGAAATTTTAATCCCAGTAAACTGCCGATAATCCTATCAAGTGTTCAGACGAGACCGAAAGAATGGCTTGGAGCAAAGGCTCTCAGCATAAACCATATGAGAGCTGGAATTAAGTTGCTGCGTGATCGAATCGATGATCACGGACTTCTGGATGCAACCACAGCCGATAGGATGGACCCCCGTTATTTTGATATTAATCGAACCGCACGTGTGATGGATGATCATAAGCTGAGTAATAGATGTTTGAGTGCAAACGATGAAAATGATGTACTTGTTCCTCTGGTCGAAAAGGCTTTGCTAGGATTTGCATTCGCCAGTCGGAATGGAGCTGAGCAGGTGAACGCTATTATCAAGTGCGCTGCCGCGAAACTGGAAGCACCAGAATATGTAATTTTGCGTTCAATCGGCGAAATGATTTTTCTTGGCCGAGAGTTGTTTATTTTTCATCTCATTGCAACGGAAATTGAACGGAGGAGCAGAGCATGAAGCAGAACACCGATTCAGCCCATGATGTAGATCCCTTGCTATTTCGCAATAGGCTTGAAGAGCGTCTGAGGAATTTCACGACATCGGCAGCGGGAGTTTCGCCACTAGCGGCCCCAAAACTGTACACAGCCTTGAATGAGAAAATTACTGAGGAAGAATTGGTTGTTGGCCCGTTCTTGGAAAGTTTACCGGACTTTGAAAAAGGCTGCTCAATTCAAGAACTCGTGTCACGGGGGGTTTTGTCTGAGGCTTGGAAGGTAATGGCGGAACGAACGCCGACAATATGGACTCGGCCGCTGCACCGTCACCAACAGACCGCCATTGAATATTGCAAAAATTATATTGTTGCAACGGGCACTGGCTCTGGGAAAACCGAAGCCTTCCTGTTCCCGTTAATTGACGATCTCATCCGGCATGGACTTGGAAAGGCTGGGGTCAAAGCTATTTTGATTTATCCGTTGAACGCTTTAGCAACAGACCAAATGTTTCGTGTGGCACAATTGCTCTTTCACGACCTTGGCGACCCTGGCCTTACAGTTGGGCGTTATACGGGACAAACAAAACCGTCAGCCAGTCGTAGCGAAATCGAAAATGAGATGCTCTCATCACCGATATTCGAGCACACCTTTCCAGATGCTACCGAAGCACCAAAGGGCTGGAAGCTCTCTCGTGAAGAGATGCTTCGAGACCCCCCTGACATCTTGATCACAAACTATGCGATGCTTGAGCATATCTTGCTACTACCAAGAAATCGCGGCCTTATGAAAGGAGCCGACTTACGCTGGCTCATTCTTGATGAATTACATACCTATACTGGAGCGCAGGCAATCGAAGTCGCATTTTTGCTGCGCAAGTTAAAATCAGCTCTCAATAAAAAAACAGGGGAATTGAGATGTGTTGGGACCTCTGCAAGCTTAGATCCCGACCGGAAATCTGAACTAATGTCGTTTGCTAGTGATCTATTCGGTGAACCTTTTGACGCAGGAGAAAGCAGTGTCATAGTCGGTAGAAGGGAATTGCATCCTAAGCTCAGCGAAGGCGAGTATGACACCTCACTCAGTCCTGACGAATGGGTAAGGATTGGAGCCGCACTGACCCAACTTCGATCCTCAGGGATATTGGCCCCGCAAGAGGTAAATTCGCAGACGCAGAGTTGGAACCAAGATGATACTCTTGGTGCCTTGATGCCCTTGACTGGTGACAATTTAGGCGAGGCATTATTGAATGTCCTGTCCAAAAACAAAGAAGTTCGAAGCATAGCTTTTCAACTGAATGCAACTGCAAGCGGGCTTCTGAAACTTGAGACATTAGCCACTGAGATCTTTCCTGACACTTCTTTACAAACCGCTAATCAGGCAATCGTCGCTCTCGTCAGTGTCGCAATTCTTGCAGTTCCAGAAGGATACTCTGGATTCCCACTACTGCCGGCACGGTACCATTTGGCAGCGTCAAGTGTTGAGGGTGCTCTCGTTGAGTTATCCGCCGTGAATTCCGAAAGATGGAGCCGGATTATTCTTGGCAGGGTCGGCAGAGATGCAAGCAACGGATCTAAACCCGCGTGGCCTTTACTCGTCTGCCGATCATGTGGAGAACCGTACATTGAGGCTTGGGATGACAACCAAAAACTATGGGCAACTCCTCCAAGACAAACCCGTTCAAAACGCACCGTCTTGCGTCTCAATACCAGTACCTCCGAGGCAACAGATGACTCGGACGCTGACTATGAGGACTCTCAGCCCGACGAATTAATTTGCTTTGACCCCAATACCGGAGAGCTAAAGGATGACGAAGGTGAGCACTATCTGTGCTTGCCACAGGCCAAATGCGAAACAGACGATCATGATCGGAAAGAGTATGTCATCAGATGTAGTGCCTGCGGAGAACAGCGAGGACGCTATCTGGAACCCGTTACAACGATTTATCCTGGCGATGTCGATACCTCTGCTATGGTCACCCAATGTCTTATTGAGACACTCGCACCAAAACCAGACTCCGAAGCACCGCAGCGCGGTCGGTCGCTCCTTGCGTTTTCGGATAACCGTCAGGATGCGGCATTTTTCGCCCCCTATCTGGAACGAATTTCGCGCATTGAAGCCCTTAGGGGAGCTATAATCGATTCCGTTAACTCGTCGGAAGAGAGTTTGTCGATATACGATTTGGCGTCCAGTGTTGAAACACACTTGAGACGCAACCAGTTTCGTTTGTTCGATAGAGGAGATCAAAAAAAACATTTGCGCGGTCTAGCACTAAGTGACCGAATCAAGGCGTTGGTTACATCTGAAGTCATACTGGGCAGTCGTAGTCGTGACGCATTAGAGTCGCATGGACTAATTTGGGTAGATTATAGCGGTATCGACTCTATCCAAAATCGCGTAACCGAGAGTCTGGCAGATCAAGAACGAAGATTTGAACCCAATTTTGTTGGCAGCGTTATCAGACTAATTCTGCTGATGATGCGCCAAAATCGGGCAATTTCAAATTTGGACAGCGTGCTCGACCTTACTGATGAGTCAATCTGGGGCAGAGGGCTCGGATCTGATCGAATCGCTTGGGAACTCAAGAAAGTTTCTAGTTCGTCAAGATTGCGGTGGTTACTCCCCTCGCGCCCAACGACACGCACACGGATAGTCTGGGTCTTGTGTAATCGCTTAGGCCTTGATCGCGACAGCGCTGAAATACTGGTTACAGAGGTTTGGAAAGAATTGAAACGGCCGGCCAAAGGCGTGTTGTGTAAAGGCGGGGCTGGGTTGGTGATAGATCTCAGTAAAGTAACCATTCAAAAAAGCCCGAAGCGTTTTCGCTGCGATAATTGTGGCCGGTCTGCCGCATTTGATCTCCGCTTAGATGACAGGGGAGTCTGCCTTTCTAACCGGTGTTCGGGGCATACAAACAAGATCAAACCTGAGCAATCTACCGATAAGAACTATTATGTCGAGCGTTGGCGCTCGGCACCGAGTGCGACGATCGCGCGTGAGCATACTGCGGCGATTGGAGCGAGTTTGCGCGATCACATCGAAGGCGAGTTTCGAAATGGAAACGTGAATGTCTTGAGTTGCACGACGACCATGGAAATGGGAGTTGATCTTGGTGACCTTGAAGCTGTGGTCTGTCGAAACGTTCCCCCAAACATAACAAGTTATCAACAGCGAGCGGGTCGTGCTGGTCGACGAGCTCAAGTTGCACCGATTGCGCTAACGATAGCGAAAGGCAGTCGCTTCGATCAAGCCGCTTTTGGTAGATTCGAGTCATTTCTAAACGAGTTGCCCAGACTTCCTTACATCAACCTTGATAATCCACGTTTTTTTCATCGCCATCAGGTTTCTTGTGTGCTCTCGGGCTGGTTAACTGAAAAATTAGAGGCATGTAATCGAACTGGGGCACCACGACTTCGCGACGTGTTTGGCGAAACTTTGGACAGTGATCATCAATGCGAAATGAGGCAAGATTTCTTGGATTGGTTGCAATCGGCGATTGGCGAGAGTTTCATGCAGCGGGCGCAGGACATGGCGTCGGAAATTCCTGAAGGAGTGGCACTTTTCGACAGCAAACTGTCGCTGCATGTTGAGCAAGAGATTTGCGGGCGCTGGATTGATGATATCTTCCATTCATGGCAACACATTGAAGAAAAACGAGTATCAGTAAGAAAGCAAGCTGATGATGCCGCTAGCGAGGCAGAGGAGAGTAAAGCCGACTGGCTAGTATCGCGGGCGAACAAGGAAAAAAAGCTTTTTCTCGATCGTTTGGTCTCTGACAGTCTTTCTCAATTAGCCATTATCCCGACATACAGCTTCCCTGTGAAATCGTTGACCCTGGACGTTATCCGTGAGGTCGGGGGTGGTTCGGCCAGTGAAGACATAGAGCTTAGCCGCGACGCATCGCTTGCGATTTCGGAATTTGCGCCGGGTGCCGAAACAATTGCGGCTGGTCGAGTATGGACAAGTGCTGGCATTTCCCGTCGCAGAACGTATAGTCCCGGTGAAAGCTGGACGACTCAGGGTAAACTCCAGATTTGTGACAACTGTCGGCAGGTAGCGGTGCTTGACAAAGACGAAGAAGCCCTGAAGCATTGCGTCTCTTGTGGCGACGGGCATACTTTGCGGACCCGCCGCTTCATTGAGCCTGTCGGTTTCATAACCAGTTATAAAGACCGTGCTGGTGGCGAACCCAGAGCGTCTCGCTTGCGACCAAAGGCGGTGGACGAGGCACGTTTATTGACTAGAGCACCCTTAGACGGTCTGAGAGAAACGCTCTTGACAACCGTAGCGACTTATTTTGCGCCCGCGTTTTGCGCCGATAAATCGCACGAAGGAAAACTGATCGTTGTAAATCGGGGACCCAACGGCAAGGGTTACTTAAGATGTCCGCGTTGTGAGTACTCGGAGCCGACTCCAAACGACTGCTATAATCTGTCAAAGATTCCTATATCAGAACACAAAGATCCTCGAAATGGCCAGCCATGTCCAGTGAAAGAAGTTTCGGGAACAGTTGATCTTGCGCATATCTTTGAGACCGACATTCGTATCTTCCGTATCCGCGTTGATATTGAGCCGCCGAAAGATGTAATTAATCCCTCTCTCTGGCAACAAGATACGCTGCGCGGCGCCACCGAGGCCATTCGGCTCGCTGCGGTTCAGCTTTTCGAGACTGACGCCCGAGATTTACGCGGCAGTTTCGAAGTGCCCTCGAATCGTGGAGAATTTGACATAGTGCTTGCAGATGCGACGCCAGGCGGTGCCGGTTATGTACGAAGATTGACCGAAGAACCACGATTTTCAATCGCGAGGCTCATACAAAAAGCGCTGGAAAATTTGGATTGTCCTAAGAATTGTCAGACTTCATGTATTCATTGTCTAAATGATTATTCCAATCAAAATTGGTGGGAGGAGATGAACAGGCACCATTCACGGGATTGGTTGCAGCGAGTTTTGACTGAATGATTTTGCGGCAAATTCATATGTATAATTTTGTCTGGAACTAACATTCATTGGACAAACAAAGAATGGCGATACAGACGGCATACGGGCGATGGCTGGTTTTGCGATTAGGGCGTTAGCCACCTGCTCTTGCGAGGTTTCTGCCAACCTGACGTAGTCTAAATTTGTTAACGAAAGAGTAGGGCTCTCGAATGTTCACAACATGCAATGTCTTATCTAATTGGTGATTGGAATAGCTGAAATTAGATCTGCCCGATATTTTGGCAAACCTTCGTTCGCATAAAGATCTCTTCGTCTTGAGACCATATATTAATGAAGGCTGATTATATGACCATCAAAGTAAACCCTAACATCCTCGCATGGGCTCGCGAGACGGCCGGTTTGAGTGCGGCGGAAGCGGCGATAAAGCTGCCGTTCAAGACCAGTAAAAAAAGCACCGCCGCCGCGAAGTTGCAAGCGATAGAAAGCGGAGAGAAATCCCCAACACCAAGCCAGCTAAATCACATGGCCAACGTATACAGACGCCCACTACTAACCTTCTACATGAAGGCACCACCCCGAACTGGGATAAGAGGGACAGACTTTCGGCAATTTCCAAACAATCGCGCCATCAGAGATAACGCGCTTCTTGATGCGCTCTTACGCGATGTTCGAACTCGGCAGGAGATGATTCGTGATATGCTTGTTGATGAGAATGATTTCGAAACTCTAGACTTTGTGGGTTCAATCGGAATGAACCAAGGCGTTGCTCATGCAGTAGATTCGATTTCTCGTGTGCTGAGATTCGATCCTCTTCTAGAGCGTCGAGGAAATGCGGATAGGCTTTTTAAGCAGTTGAGAGGTGCCGCAGAGACCGCAGGAGTCTTTGTGCTCCTTATGAGTAATCTCGGATCTCATCACTCTACGATCTCAGCGGAAGTATTTCGGGGTTTTACCATTGCAGATACGGTCGCACCGTTCGTTGTTATTAATGCTAAGGATGCCCGAGCGGCCCGAGCATTCACCTTAATTCATGAGTTAGCGCATATTTTCCTCGGACAGACCGGGGTTAGTGGTTCGCCGTCTACTGGCAAACCAACGACGCAACACACCCGAGTTGAGCAATTTTGCAATGATATTGCGGGTGAGTTTTTACTCCCGAGGGCGAAATTTCTGCCTCACATCGAAGTCATTGATTCCCACGACACCGATGCCCTTTGCGATACGATCAAAACCATTGCCGACCAATGGTCTGTCAGCGAACCAATGGTGGCCTACCGCCTACACCGTCTGAATGCTATAAATCCGAACACCTATAATATCCTGAAAATGGAATCCGACAACCGGTGGCACCAGAAACTGGCGCAAGATCGAGAATCCAAAAGACGGGGATTTAGTCCGATTAGAGTGAAACAATCCTATCTCGGAAACGCTTTACTGGGTGTTGTTCAACGATATGTCCGAGATGACACACTTTCCCACACCAAAGCCGCCACATTGTTGGGATCTAGGCCTTGCGCAGTGGAGCCATTACTCAAGTCCTTCGAATCGAAACAGAAATCCTTTGTCTCTAAAGAAGTGTGATGTATCTGCTCGACGCCAATGTCCTGATTCGGGCAGATGCCGATTTCTATCCTCTTGAGCGAATACCCCAATTCTGGGAATGGTTGATAGAAATGGGTAACAGTGATCAAGTAAAACTTCCGCTCGAAATTTACCAAGAGATCGCAGCAGGCGCAGGAACTTTAGCTGAATGGATAACAAACAAAGACACAAAAGCCGCGCTGTTGCTGAGAGAAACAACCGATCCTGCGCGCATACAGTACGTGCTTGATACCGGTTATCAGGCCCAAGATAAGCGCTTTAACGACGGCGAACTTCAAAAAATTGGTAAGGATGCCTTCCTTGTAGCGTATGCGCTTGCCGAAGACGGACGGGTGGTTGTAACTCGAGAAGTCTCGGGGCCTGCTAAGCGGCTAGGGAACAGGAAGCTGCCCGATGTTTGTAACGATTGCAACGTGCAATGGACTAACGATTACGAGATGTACCGACTGCTCGACTTCAACCTAAGGTAGTTTGACGATTGATTTTCGAGACGAAACAGCAGCTTGTGAAAAACTGGAAATGCTAGCTTTGGAGTTTCTTAGGGGCGAACACTTGCGAAAAAATAGAACTAATTCTATCGCCTCCCCAGTCGTTAATTGTTTTGCGGAGATTGTTTGCGTTTCGACTTATCACTAACGTTATGATGGGAATATAGACGCTTCAAACACGTTATTTCGTTAAAACACAACCGATGTCCCAAGCAATTTTCCTTTAAGATCTCTTCACATTGGGTTCGTCCCAACAAAGGCAAAAGTGCGACATAGGATATGCGAAAGCCCAACTCTAAATCTATTGTAGAAAACACGACTGATCAGCATAGAGCAAAAATCAATGACATCAGACAAAAAGAAAGAAAAAACCGTGCCTATTTTTGCGGAGTTCAGTGTCCTATTGAATCCCCGTCAACTCCCCGATTTATCCGCTTCACGGTATTCTTGTTTTCTCTTTGGTCGCGGTGCTTTGCGTGAATGGCTATTTATGATTTAAGACGGAAGACGGCTATAAACAGCCCGTCAATGGGCAATAAGCAAAATCAGGATCCGCCTGCCTTCGTCGTTAATTTCAACCACAATGCGATAATCCCCAACGCGGTAACGCCAGAGATTACGGTGCTTTGCCCAAGCCAAGGGTATACCAAGACCACGCGGGTCGGCAATGATAGAGAGACGGTGCTCAAGAAAATCTCGGATACGCCTTTGAGCCTTCGGGTCAAGCTTACGAACGGATTTACGCACGCTTGCAGCATACTCAATCGTCCACGTCACGCCACATCTCTTCTGCCGTCAAAACCGCCTCCTTGCCCTGTCGAATACGATCCAGAGTTGTTTCACTCAAATAGGCATCCTCCATATCCTCAATTTTCTCAAGGATAGCCGAGCGAACGTAATAACTCTTGGTTCTCCCGGTTTCTCGGGCAAGAAACGTCAGACGCTCCTCAATGTCGGTTGGAAGACGGATAGACAGCATGGCTTTTTCCTTTGCTCCGCAGCTAGCGTATGACATGTATGGCATCGCGCAAAATACGCTACGAAATGTATCACGTCAAGAATTCATTGTTGGCTGGGTACGAATCTTGTATGGGACACTATATCTTGTGCCTTTATGCGACCAGCGCCAGGCGAAGCGTCCGATTGTCATTAGCTGGCAATTCGGGAACCCAGCCACTCTGGCGATTGCGGCGTGGCACAAGGTCTTCCCAAGCCCGATCAAAGCGACCAGACTTGCAACGGGCGCGGATGCTCAGAACGCCTTGGCCACCGTCCGGTCCCCAACGCTGTCCCGAGCGTTTCAGGCGCGAGGTGACGAGAACTTTGAAGCTTGTATCGTACTACACCTATTGAAGGATTGAGGTAAAAAGTCAGTTTTGGGGCACGAGTTTTCGATTGGTGAGTTTTGGGCGCTGTGTTCACAGGGCAGTCGCACGGATCACAATTCACGATTCACGAGAAGCTTCCAGCTAGTGCAACGCGCTTTCGGATTAAGCAACAGCCATCAATGTTGGAAATGATTCACGTTTTAAGGCTGGTCAAATTCCGCCCGGATTGGGTTGAGATTCTATAATTGTGTGTCAAGTATATAGTTCCCGATTATAACCAAACCGACATCATGGTGCCTTGGCTACATAATCATCACCTGCAGATCGATTTCTTTCTTGATAACCGCAATTCATACGAATTATTCCGTTGGGAATCGCGGCTAGGTGGATATTGACCTGCTAAACACTACTCGAAGCGCAAGACCACTGAGAAGTCAAGCGAATGAAGGCAGACCACGTTCCCAACGTGCGTGGCGCACACGGCGAGAGATCACGGATTTGAAGCCTGCATATAAGCATGGGTTGTTGCAAGACCCCAAGACCCCCGGCACGCGCAAACTTTGGCACGGGCATGTAATACTGTCCTTCTTCGTTGGAAACTTTCGGGCACTCAAAGAACTATCGGCACCCAGAGTCAACTGTGTCTTGTTGTAAAGGGACTAGGGAAACCCAGTTTCCTACCGCGCCCCCTTTACGAAACAATTACGATCTCGTCCATTGGGTGAGACGGCAGACGTGGTGAAACATGGCTTTCAGAGCGTATAAATGCCTCGGTTCTCGTCATACATGCGATGGGTGAATTCGTCGCCCCGACATCCATTAATGGCCTCAATAACATCAGAAATCACCTTATAGCTCTTCCTGTAATACTGGTGCTGCTTCAAGTCACTCGCAGTAACTGCACCACGGCAATCAATGATTGACAAAGGCACACCGAAGGTCTGAAGAATGTTCGATTGGTATGGTCCGTAGGATCCCAAGCGATCCGGCGGACCAACGAACTCGTCGCCCCACTCCAGTGCCTTGTCTTTGTCGTTGATGTAGCAATGCACCGACTTCGCCAAGCGCGCCAATAGTGCCATTTTGTCGGTGCGTTCCAAGGCATCGCGCTCGGTGTCGGCGGCAGCGAGGATCGCTGTGTCGAAGAACCGAACCACTCGCGCCCCGTGCAGACAAGGATACTTCTCGAGGGCATGCCTCAGTGCATGAACACCCATCGAATGAGCCACGAGATGTATGTTCTGACCGCACTCGTCTTCAGATGCCCTTTCCCTCGCTAACTTGTGGTAAAGGCTTGAGAGACGGTTCATGGTTCGGGCGATGGCGAGGCCCGAGAGTTCTGCATCCGTTCTATCGCTCAGATATCCGCCGATAGATAAAGACCCATCTGATGGCCAAGAGAAGAGCGCGGCGATCAGCGAGGTACTTTTAGGTTTCGAGTAGAGTGCGGCGATTAGGGCAGCCTGCTTAATTGATTCGCGGAAAGTGTGATTGAAACCCGGAATGAAACAGAGGACATCCGCCTTGTGATCACGCATATCTTTAGCTAGTTCGGGAACCAGTCGGCTCGTGCCAACGGTGTCGAAGTCCGTTCGGTTCTTCGACAGGTTTTCTTTAAACACCTCAATATCTTGGATTTTGGTAGATTCCTTCGAAACCTCACCTGCGGTTATGGCAAAACTGACGTCCACTTCTGCACGCCCAACCCGAAACAAAGCAGGATGATCGCAGCCTGAACTGGATTCCCTATCTTCGATCCGAAATACTCTTGATTGTGGGTCCGATTGCGGTTGGTAGCGAAATACACAGTAATCTTGTTGTTTGACATCTTTACCTCTTCTCGCTGTTTGGGTCTCCACTTTACCCAAGTTTGTATTGAACGTCAATTTGCGATTGACGCCAGAAGGCCAAAATTACTTTTCCACTGAGCCTCTTGCAAAATTCATCAGGCGAGCGATGTTTTCCTGAAAACAGGCATTTTTTTGAAAACGGTGGACATGAGGCAACCCTTTGTATATTGGATTGTACACAACACAAAATACAGCGGCGGTTGTCCTAGGCCCTTAGCGAACACGATAGCCGATATCTGGAATCGATTTCAAGGGGAATTGTTTCCCAACTTAACGCAAGATCTCGGTCCGCTGACGCCGAACCACCAGCGTTTTGTCACGGTTCTGGATCTGAAGCCGGTCGAGGCTTTTATTCAGACGCATTCGTCCGGTCGTGGTCGGCCCCTAGAGGACCGCCTGGCCTTAGCGCGGTCCTTCATTGCCAAGGCGGTCTGGGACTTACCGACCACGCGGGCGTTGCTCGACCGTCTGCAGTGCGACCCCAAAATGCGGCGTCTATGCGGTTGGGAGCGTGTCGGTGACATTCCGAGTGAGGCCACCTTTTCCCGCGCCTTTGCCGAGTT
>JAPORY010000085.1 GCA_026709985.1 Aestuariivita sp.
AAATCGCCTGTTTTCAGGAAAAAATCGCTCGCCTGATGAATTTTGCAAGTGGCTCATATCTTAACATTATCAACTTCAGACATCTTGACATGGGAGATTTTTTGCCATCTCAAAATGAGGCCAGTTCTTCAAAACTGCAAGGACTGTTCGGGAGAAAAAAGTCGATTGAGTAGGGTTTTTTGGAACGATTGACTTGAAGTTTACCAACTCTTTCTTGGAACTTGGCATCAAGCCAAATTTGGGTTCAAAGCATCCGCGAAAAATAGAAAAATCGCTAAAATTATCCATTTTTCATACGATTATACAAATTTGTTTGATGCCGATGTCAAGAAATCCGAACTTAGGAAAATGAAAAGGTATAAGAAAAGACATGACAGGGATACGCGTCAGGATTGGCACCAACGGTCGTTTGGTTGTCCCCATCAGGCTCCGCAAAGAAATAGGTCTCACGGATGGCAAATCCGTATTGCTGGAGATTGAAAAAGGTGAACTTCGGATTCGACCAATGAAGGATGTTTTGCTTCAGGCACAACAGCGTTTGGGAAAATTTCTAGACGACAAGTCATCCCTTGCCGACGATCTGATCGCCGAACGCCACGCTGAGGCGAGTCGTGAGTAAAATCTCGGAGAGGTTTGGATAAAATGATCATTGATGCCTCCGCTCTTCTTGCACTTCTACAGGGTGAGCCTGGTTCAAAGCAAGTTGCTAATGCACTTGAGCAGGGATCAATAAGTGCAGCCAATCTTAGCGAAGTCGCAACAAAACTAATTCAGGCCGATGTCCCCGATAAGGAGGTCGTGTCGACTCTTCGGAGCTTGAACCTCCATATCGTTTCGGTTGATGAGGACACCGCCCTACTTGCTGGGAGACTCGCGAAAGTTACACGACAATTTGGTCTTAGTCTCGGAGATCGAATTTGTTTAGCCACGGCAATCCTTCACAAAGAACCGGCGATAACAGCTGACTCTGAATGGTCTAAAGTCCAATATGATGGTCTTGATGTCCGAGTCATCAGGTGATTTTGGCTCGGCGATACCTGATTTGGGGGAAACATTATGAGTAACGCGAAGTTTCCCGCAACGCGTTCTCTCGGGGAAATAATGATAGAGGTAACTACTCACCCCTTAATTTGAGGAATCTGGTGCATAGGGCTTTTCATTAACCATGTCGGCGGCGTTGTCTGTGAGGACAATCTCAAGGGCGACGAGCGGATTACAGCCGAGAGCGTGCTTAGAACTCAAGTAGCTGGAGGCGCGGCAATACGCTGCGGCGAAGCCTAGTATCCGATCGCACTGAAAATAGGGGGTTTAGCTAGGATCGACTTTGGTTTGGTATTGGTATACACTGCGCACAATTAAGCAATAAGCAATAAGTAATCCGTGCCGGAACGGCGATCATCGTTGAAATTTCGATGCTTGAAAATATCTGGGGGGAGGATTCGAGGATATTCAGTCATGACGACTGGTGGCCGAAAGTTTTACCAGGTTTCACTTGCCGATGACGAACGGACGCAACTGCAAGAGCTAGTTGATCGTGGCCAGGGCTCGAAAGAGCGTCGCCAGCGGGCAGATATTTTATTGTTGGCTGATACCGATCGCGCCAACGTCGGTCGCGTTGATACCGACATTGCCGACACCTTGCCGGTTAGCGTGACGACCGTTGAGCGCGTTCGCAAGCGTTGCGTGATGGCCGGTTTGGCAGCGGCGTTGGACCGCAAACCGCATCCGAAGCCGCGGCAACGATGGCATGATGGGGACGGCGAGGCCGCCCGAACAATGTTGGCGTGTTCGCCGCCACCAGCGGGTCAAGCCACTTGGATACTAGCGTTGCTTAGCGACCAGTTGGTTGCCCTTAAAGTTGTCGACACGATTTCGAGGGAAACGGTGCGGCGGACGCTAAAAAACGGTATTAAACCTTGGTTAAAGCGGATTTGGTGCCTTCCGCCCAAAGCTAATGGGGATTTCGTCGATGCGATGGAAGATGTGCTGGCGGTTTACCAACGGGAGTTTGCTGCTGATATGGTCCTGGTTGGTGTGGATGCGACCTCTCGGCAGCAAACGCAGGAAACTCGAATACTGTTGGCGGTTCGTTCGGGGCCAGCAGCGATCTATGACTTTGAGTACGAGCGCAACGGCACCGCCAACTTGTTTATGGTTGGTGCACCACTGGCAGGCTGGCGGCACGTGAAAGTCACGGATCGGCGAACGCGTCAGGATTTTGCCGAGTTGTTGCAGGACCTGTTGGATGATACCTTTCCGAACCAGAAGCTTGTTTTGGTTATGGGGCCTCTTGCAAAATTCATCAGGCGAGCGATTTTTTCCTGAAAACAGGCGATTTTT
>JAPORY010000043.1 GCA_026709985.1 Aestuariivita sp.
ATTATGTCTCCCTAGTCATGCCACCCGGCCCCAAACAAGCACCCAACACTACGGACACATGATTGAGAAAGTGGTGTTTGAAGCCGAACTTATGAAGTGTACTACCTATCTCCTTTGGAAAGTAGTGCCAAGATCCCCCGAACCTTAATCAAAATTGCTTCCATAACCCTTCATATCAATAGAAACCCTATTTTTCCGGCATTGCGATGCAAAATATCATGTATCGGTTTTTTAGAGCCAGTTGGGTGGAATTTGTAAGTGAGAATTCGGTGAGGCGTTCAGTAGTGTCCGTGCAGCCCTTGGTAGTGACCATTTTCAACGCGGCCGCATTCAAGTCGAAAAATGGAAGGGTAAGTGCTTTGTGTCACACTCTTATGCCATTTGATCATTGAGAAATCAAATCATTCGGACAATCCGTCAACATTTACAAATAAGTGGGTGATTTGTTGTATCAATGAACGGCGTGTAGTTGAATTCATCAATCAGAATGGACTCAGCTGTACAGAAGGCACCTTCAACCCATGCTTGGTCATTTGAGTAGGCTGAACCGCAAAGGTAAACTGGAACATTTAAACCTGTAGCAGCTAAAGGCGTTCTAATACTGGTCATAACGTTGCAAGCACTGTAATGCGCCGCCCATGCATGATAACCAGCCCCAAATGGGTCTAGCGACCAATCCATCAAATAAGCTTCTTTCATGCCGTTAAAGATGGCTTCTGCCGCAGTGGAAGTATTTTCTTGCGAATAATGAACTTCCGCCAACTGTTTGGCGACCATAGCCTTCATGCTTGGGGTGAGAACCTGTCCTGTTCCCAATGGTTGGAAATTCAACGATATGGGTTCCGTTCGCCGGTCCGAAAGCGGTATCTCAAGTTCTTGCCAAAAACGAGTGAATCGCATATCGTCGTAAGATGCCAACACTGCATGAGTGTCTGGTGCTTCCGATTCCGGGCTGAAATAATAGATTTGCCTGAGTGGAAGGTCAGTAACAGTCGGACCCCATGCACTGCCCGACAAGGCTGGAACGTAATCAGCTTTATTCCACCAATCTGACGCGAAAGAAATCGCTATTTTGTAGGAGGGCTGTTCTATTATAGACTCCAACAACAATCGAACCTCTTTGCTCCCTAGATCAGCCGCCAGTGAACCTGCTCTCGCGCTGCCATAAATAAGTTCGACCGATCGCTTTGGCATTGCCAGAAACAAAGCATCACCCACCTCTTCCGGGTAAGCTGTACCGGTGTGATCAATAAAACTACACTTGATCTTGTTATCACTTGCTGTGTCGAATGACGCTAGTCGATGATCTTTGGACATCTGTCCGCCAAGGTCCTGGACTTTGCCAGCTAGCGCTTCTATGAATGTCGAGTATCCGCCCTTGAACCGATAATATTTCACGTCTGCGGCAAATTCACCGTTATATTGAATAGCATCCGCAGAATTCCAGTTAATGATATTGGATGTATATCCTCCTGCGTCGGCACAATATTGGAAAGCTTCGCTGCCGAGATAGTCGATCATCAAATCCCAATATCCGATATTGCTAACAGTTGATCCGGGCGGAAAAATGGACGAATCGAAGTCATTGGGAACTTTACCTGACTCCAAGAAATCACACCATTCCTGACGGGTTCGGTCACTCGTGCCAGCTATTGCTTTTGACAGTGCGCCAAAAACTGCGTCTACATAGACAGAATTGTATTTATCATCATTGTAAGGAACGCGTTGGCTCTCTGAAATATCTTGCTGATATATATGTTTTCCCCTTAAGTAGAGTAGCCTGTTTTCAGTCTCAACAAAATTCGTGACAGTTGCTCCTAAGTTTAACTCTGATATGACTTTATTGATGATCGGGTGGGTGTTTGCATCTGCAAAGCGCATTCCCCCAAGGTCTACAAATCCTTTGTCGGAAAAAGTTTTAGTCCAAATGCGTCCGCCGAAACGGTCTGGAGACATTTCAAAAACTTTCACACTGTCAAAGGTGTTTTTACCGCTGCTCAGCAATCTCCATGCAAGATAGAGACCACTTGGCCCGCCGCCCGCGATTATTGCTGTAGTCATAAATATCACCTCCAGTTTATAAGGCTTTGTGTTTCCGCCTCAAATCCTATGACCTCAATCAAAAACACGACACTGGAAGCCGATGCGTGTCGAGTTTCGTCACTACATAATATCAGATTTAAGATCCATAATTAGGCAGTATGCTGCATATCTCTTGTTGTGTCAAGAGCAATAGCACTATCTGCATTCGGCAGACTCCGCGCAGCCATACCAGACCCTTAATGACCGGCATGCGGACACAGCGTCGGCACATTGTCAGGCCCGGTCAGACCGCGCCAGGACACAAAAACTGCCAGATACGGTCCCCGATGCTTACACCTGTTCCGCCCTCAATCTCTAAATTCCAAGACATTAATAATTTTATCAATCACTACCGCATAAACCGTTCACCTTAACAGGCGTGGAACTCGCTCCGAATGTCAAAACAAGCATGTAGGAACGGAATGTGTACCAGAATGCTGGGCTGACCAAGGCGTTCAGTTTCTTATCGACGTATCAAGTCCACACATATGGCATGAACCCGCCTGCGAGGCGGCACGGCTGAACTGCACCGAATTTCGGTATCACCCTGCCCTCGTTTCGAGTCGCCCCGGGTTTCGATTGGGCGGGTCGGCTAGGCCAACGCTCGGTCAAGAGACAGTCGACAAAAACTGATAACCGGTTTTGTCGTAGCGTCGTGCCTTGCTCAAAGTTAGCATGCGGTCGGATCGTCCGCCTTGGGGGGACGGAATGCCGAATCCAAACCGCCAGAAGTAGCGTGACTACACCGTTGCACGGAAGGCGAAGGGCATCTGCGCCTTGTCCTCCGAGTACGACCAGAAAACGAAGAAACCCAACGGATCGCCGCAGAATAACCCTAGGCTTTCAACCCAACGCGGCGCAGAGCGGAGACGTAAGTTAAACGCGAAACCTTGGTCAGGGTGAGCGCAAGGTTGAACCGGCGCACGGAACGCGGTCTACTCGCCCAGAGACGGCACGAGTGAAACGGCAGGCAGGTTGGTAGCAACCCTGGCCCACTGAGATGATCCGCTACAATGTAAGGCCGCCCGCTGCGGGCTTATCGCCACAAGGCTTGATTAACACCAAACACCGCACCTTCGGTGCTAAGTCTCGGAAAGGAGTTTCCTTTTTCCCCTCAAAGTCAAGATTTCGGGTGAATGCTTGCGTTTTTTCGTTCGGTAGCGCAACCGGATGGAGGAAAGAAACATGCCACGACTCACCGCTCCGTGGGTGCGCGAAGAAGACCACAAGGAATATTCGGATACCGCACTCGCGGGTTTCGGCATAAGGGTTCTGCCAAGTGGCCGGAAGCGGTTCTTCCTGCATACCAGAACGGCAGCCAGCACACTTGGAAGATCATTGACGATCCGCCGATATGACGGTGGCCGAAGCTCTTGAGCGGGCGCGGGCCCTGCTGGCATCCATGCGGACGGGACAGCCCGACGGGGAGGCGCTGTTCGAGACTGTGCCGGAAGAAGCGTTCCACCGCCACGGCCGCCAGTGGAAGCCCTGAACACTTTCAGTGAGCAGACACTATCTCGACAAGCATATTCTGCCCCGGTTCGCGGGTTAGCGAATTGCGGACATCACGCCGCAGGACATGCGGGACTAGTTTGCTGCGATGCACGAAACGCCGGTATCGACAGACCTGTCCATGCCCGTCTTGTCCGTTATCATGACATTGGCAGAGGTGGACGGACTGCGCCCGGAAGGGTCAAACCCGTGCAAGGGAATCAAACGATACAGACGGCTGAACCGAAACCGCTTCTTGTCCGATGCCGAGTTCGGGCGTCTTCTGCCTCTCCTGGGCAAGACCCGCTGCTCAAAAGGTTCATCATCAAAACCCTGTTTGACAAGCTCAAATCCGGCATGGGATTGGAACACACGCGGTACGGATCTCCAACCAATGCCTTCGTTCATATTCTGTCGTGAGTTGCTGCATGCGTTCTGGCGCAGCCAAAGGTCAAAATGGAAAAAGTTGTCGTTCGAGACGTCATTCGGAGCATTCCCAATGTGACATGAACTTATCCAGAACTCGGGTTAACAAGTCACACGCACGCTCAGCCGTTTGTCCTGTCAGAACCCTTTTTCTATATTTTGGGATCCAGATCAGTTGGACATTCAGGTCGTAATTGCTATGGGCATTCGTTCGATAAGCTCTCAACCGGCTCTCCATCTCCGTCGCTGGGGCGATGTCGACGGTAGCTTTCCTTCGCCTAAAGGCGAGGGATTATATAACCCCGTTGGGGACATTTAGGCAATTGCAGTCGGCCATTTTCAGCAGTAATCCTTCATTTTGCAGGTTGTACTAAGGTTTGGGATGTCCAGAGAGAGAACTATGCAAAGTGGCGTTACCGCCCAAACCTGCTGTTCGTTAACCCAAGCAGGAGTTGCGGCGCAGCCCACCAGAACCGACGTTCGCTGCAAGCGCAAAAGGCGGGTTTCGCTGGCGGGGTAGATTGGTTTGGATAGCCACCAACACACAGTGGCCTAATTTCCGTCCAGTTCATCAAGCTCATGCTGAATGTCGCGTGTGAGCAACTCAGATAGCCGAACCATGCTGTCCAAGCGCTCGAGGCGTTCTTGAAGCTTCTTTCTTTTCTCCTTCACACTTCGCTCGCCGTTGCCGTGCAGATCTTCGAGTTGATGAATCACTCTTGCGATTTTTGGGTCGCTTGCCCCAGCATCAGACGCGAGGTCGATCCACTCTTTGAGTTTTCCAGAAGTCTCATTAGCGACACGGTCGAAGCACATTTGGATTAGGAGTCTAGCACTATAGTCGATCTCCCTCGATAGCTTTAGCCAATCCTTTGCTGCCTCAGACAAATCTGAGTTATCGGCGACTTCCTGAGCGCGGGTCTGATAGAAGTAAATGCGTTCTTCAGGGTTCAGGGCCCTAATCGTCTCAATGACAGGCTCTAGGTCGCGAAACGGTCGGTTCGCAGTTGGAATGGAGAGTATGTGCTCCCTTAGCTCAAAGATAGCCGCCCTACATTCCTGTTGTACCGTGCTCGCGTCGTCTTCAGGTCCTTGCTCAGCTTCGGCAATTAGCTGCGCCAAATGATGAGCCATCCAGCGCCCTAGCGTATCGCGGCTCTCATTGAGCTCCAGTTCTTGGACGATCCCTTTCCCAAGTTCGATTATCTTCTTATATTGTTCGGAATGTTCCATCGGAGTCCATGGTTAGAATGAGTGTGTATGGTGGTGCGTAAGTCCCTATCGGTCTTTCGTGATTTCGATAGGAATCTCTCCTGAACTCCCGTTTAACTTGAATTTCAAAGACAAGTTTTCGATCTAGCCGCTCTAAACAAGCTAAGAGTGCGTCACGTTGCATCTCAAGACGAGAGCCTGTCTCTGCGGTCCGTAATTCCCATTCTCGTTCCTTTCTACCCCATGTGAGCGATCTGAACTGAACACCATCTGGATCCGAACGATTGTGCCAGACACGATATTCGCTGTCTGAAGACAGATCGAACTCATCACAGAGCCAACTCGCCGGACGAATGCTTGGAAAATGGACGACCCCAGCCCAAGAATCATACTCGTCAATTCCTTCACCTCTTGAATCCGTCGCCACCCAACCTTGGAGCTGGAACGCCCCCGCATTGATCTCCAATTCATCGCCCGCTGGCGGAATACGATAATCCATTGGATTAGTGGCAGTCTGAAGGGCTCGAACCAGCGATCCTGACCGCTTCGGTGCGACAAGTGCGGAAGATATACAGACGAACTGCTCTCTGTCTCCGGCGACTTCGGTCCATTTGCCCCAAATGGGAATGAAGTCTTGGTGCTCAATTTGACTTAGCAAAACGTTTTTCGAAACCGAAGTTGGCCATTCATCTGTTTCTTCGGTGTCTTTCCAATTAGGCCAAGAGGGAGGCTTTGGATCGCGGCGATCAGCCAACCAGTTGCCGTCAGAACGGGTGATCCAATGTCGTTGGATCCAATCTTCAAGTCGATCATCGTAGTCCACGTTTTCCAGCATTGGAACTTCATCAATCAGAGTGCCAGCGACCTCCATCATCGCGTGATATGCGTGATAGAAGCTTAGGCTCTCAACCCGCGGATAACTTCCGTGCGAGTGATGAGTTTTCATGTCGCAAAAATAACCCCGTTTACCTCGTGGATATTCAATCCAAGCGCCGGTAGCAGCTGATTTCCATTTGTTTCGAATAACACTTAGAACGCGCCGTTCGATTTCCTTTTGCGAAATTCCAAAAACCTGCCCCAAGGGACTGAACCAATATTTAGGCAAGTCAAAGCCAAAGTAATATCGGTCATCTTCATTTAACGGCTTACTTTGGTTCGTTAGTTCAGTACTCGTGTCCTGCTTAGAGACTGGAGCAAAGTCGGACGTATTGATTTCGTTCAACCTAGTAACCTCTTTCTCATCAAGCGTCGCAGTACCGTTCTTATTCAACAGCAACGCGCATTGAGCGGCGAACCCGCGTATGATTGTGTGGGTCACCGTTGGCGAACAGGAGTCTAGGATGAACTCTATCAATTCCTGGGGGATACTATGACCAGCATTGAGCGTTCGCCGAAGCGCGATCAATACCCATTGCTCAGCGGCATGTTGGTAGAACGGCAACGATACATCATAGAAGATGTTGGGTTGTTCGGCATTCGCCAGCCGACCGAGTGCTCCCAAGACGTTGGTTTCACCGAAGCTGGCCAATAGGCATACGACGTGTGCCGCTTGCCATCGGGTTGATGTGTCAGGACTAGCCAAACTGGACCATAGGTACCCAGCCAAACCAGTTGTTGCATCAGAAGGTGGGAACAGTTCAAGTCTCCATGCCCCATCTCCATCACTTTCATTCATTTCCTCCTCAAAAAGAGCCAAACCGTAGCTCAAGGTATCTTGTGCTTCTTGCCGTGAGATCTGACTTGCTATTAGCCCTACAAGGGTCAACAAGCGCTGCGAACCGAAAAGATCTGGATGCTTCGCACTTTCATCCACTACAAAGGCAAAAATCTCTGATGTCGATATTCCCGTAACTTCGGTAATGAATTCAAAGGGCAAAGGTTGGTAGTATCTGCTCTTTGCTATCTCATAAAAATGGGTGCGACATACCTTTTCTATGATTTCCTTCAACGCGCGTCTGACACTTTGAAGTTTTTTCCAATCCTCAGGCAACGCCTCCAGTATACCTTTTACGTCATAAAGGCTGATATCTTTCATTGAGAACATTGACTTCAGTGAATTGACTTCCCTCCCGCTACTGATGCGTTCAAAGAACTGAGCAGCAAATTCCGATAAATAGTATGGAGGCTCGGAATCCATAAACCGCTGATAACATACTTTGGCGGTATCCGGATCATCGAACTGCAATCCAGAGAAGATACGGTTCCAGTCCTTTTCTTCGCTTATCTCGCGTGTTTCCGCGAAACCACTGTTGTTGTCGGATTTTGCTTCCCTTAACTTTGACACCGACAAATGTGCGTCCAACAGTTCGACCGGCCAGCCATTTGACTGACCAATTTTGACGAAGCTGCTGAGTTGTGAAGATGAAGCACCTGCGACTAATGTATATTTTGCAGTCTCATCAAAGATCCTCCGTCGGAGATGCTCACTCTTGCAGGTGGCCAGTGCCGCCTCAAGTATCTCTGGTGTCCGAGAGTGAATATCAAATCCGATCGTGGATAGTTGCCCTAGGTGGCTGATTTCGCCCATATCAACCAATTTCGACAATGCTATCGGTAGAATTCGCTCTTGCCGCCCAAAATCTCGATTTCTCCAGCGGCTTAGAATTGCGAGCGATGATGCAGGGCAGAGCATCGTAATTGCTTCCACGGTACCTTCCCAGTCAAAGTACTTGTCGCGGGCGACGTACTCATAGGCGACCTCCGCTCCGCGAGACACACGATATGCTAACTCGGGTTGGGGTGAATCTATTGTGGCTGATTGCTCAGACAGCTCTATGATTGCTTTCCAATAGTCTAGGTGCTCTTGTCCTATCCTACCTGCGACCTTGACTGCTTGGTCAAAATAGCAATTCGCTTCTTCAGCATTTAGAACAAAGACAGAGCGCGCTATTTCGCAGAAACCCTCAACCTTCTGCTCGGCCTCCATACGCTCGTTCCGAATGATCTCTGCCGCTTCAGCGGCAAAGTCTATCGCGTACCCTTTGAGTGGAATGAAACTCGAACAGACTCGTGCGAGCAGGCACAGGTCGGGAGTAAATAATTGACGCTCTAGATCATTTTTCCAATCGCTAAACCTAGACATGTAGGGAGTTGGGTCATCAATCCGCGCAACGATCTGCACCCAGAGTCTTGATACTTCGCCGGCAATATGGCGTCGATCACGATCTCGGTACTCTAGGTGCTTGTCATAGTCTTCGATACACAGACTTATCTCCTCAACGAGTTGATCTGTGTTTGCCTCTCCAAGCTGGACACTGGCCCATAGCATATGCCACCGAAACACTGGTCGGATTTCGTCAAGAAACTCTCGCGCCTCTCTACTATGCACTTGCCGGTCCTTAACCAGCTCTTCGCGAACTTCCAATTTTGCCAAGTCTTCCAACTTGATGTCTTCGCCAGCTAGCTTAGCTCTGAGGCAATAAGCTGAAATGATGGTCGACTTAGGCTCGGCTAAGAAATTACTGAAGTAGGTTTTCGATGGATCAGGAATATACTTCGCGAGCATGTCTGCAATTGCTGAGCGGGAGGCGACGCCGTGATGGGCAGCAGCAAGTGCAACATCGCTTACAATTGATAGTAATGGCTGCCGGTAGTCAAGCTGGTTCTCAAACTTCTTCAAGCGTTTAGGAGAACTAGCCACACCATTGAAAGCCCGTATAACAGCTTCCTTCGGCGGGAACCGCAGTATCTTCGACTGCGCATGGGTAATCGCCAGCAAGATACAAAGGTTGTCTTGAGCCGCCTTACTTATCTCGTCGAGGAGGTCGTGGCGACCTAGATCGACTAGCTTCTCAGCAACAATAAACCCTGCGCGATAAGCTACGCTTTTTGGATTCCAACTTGCAAGCTCAGCTACAAAGGTGTCGGCTCCGGCGACTTTAAGTGAAGCGAGCGCTAGTGCGGCGATATCACTATCCGACATCTCATCCTCTTGGCGTACCTCTGGGTCCAGTTGCGCCCATGCTTTTAGCCATCTCTTTGCAACACGAAGAGTGTTTCTGGCCTCTGAGATTGTGCCCTCATTGCTTGCGAGTAGTGCCGCCTCGTAGGCGCGCTGACCTCCATGCCACGCAGTAGAGAATCCATTATTTGCGGCTGTTTCACGTAGTTGATCATCCGACAGAAAATGCGCCACTAGATCAACATTGTCTTGAAACAATTGCTGCTGACGATCGTCTCCTGCCGTTTCAATGCCAGCTTTCAATGACAACTTCGCAGCATCAGCCAACCGCTTGTCTCGCAGCGCCGCTTTGAGCGCAAACTGAAGTCTGCTGAGTGACGCCTGTCGCATTTCTGCTGGGGTGCCTTGAGGGAGCGCAGCCTCTGAGAAGACCATGTCCACTAGGTCGTCGTATCTACCGGCTTCAAGCAGGAGTTGCGGCAAGGTTGATGCTACGTAGCTATTGCTCGTCGCAAGCGGCATGATTTTATCGACAAAGTCTGACATTTCCCCGCAGCTCGGTTTGAAAGATTCCCGAAACCACGTCTCAGAAGGTTCATCTATGAACTGAATAGCATCAGACCGGATCTGTAGGGGGCGACCGATGTCCACGACGAAGCTCTTGATTGCGTCTTCTGGCAGGCCTGAAGCGAGCGAGAGAACTTTGATTGGAACAAACGGTCTAAGCGCAGCCAATGCTTCGCAGAATAACTGAATCTGGAGCGACTCTGCATTGGGCGACTGATCTCTTAGTGTTGCAATGGAACGGGCAAACAAATGGCGGATAGTGTCTTCGACCGTAGTAGCTGTAGGACCCAATGTCTCAAGTGCCTCGCCGAGAGAAGGTATTTTTTCAAGTGCTGTCGCCTGCACCCTTGGATTCTGGGAAGTCAACCGGTGAAATTCCAGCAAATCATGCTCGGAGGCTCTCGGGTAGGTTTTGTGCAGAAACTGTTTTGTTTCCGTCTCTGAAAATGGTGCCAGTTCCAAGTCTTTGTAGTCTAGTGGCGGCGCAAGGTACTCGGCAACGCGGTGCGATCGACTCAAACACACCAAGACAACGCCTTCGGGGAAGGTATGCCTTAAGAGATCACGGGGAAGACTTGTCCGCTCGTTGCATTCTTGCGCCGCCATTTGAGCATTGTCGGCCGCGTCAATGATAATGATGATTTTGGCATTTGGCTTATCAACAGCAAGGACGGCCATTGCTTGTGTCAAACAGCGATTGAAAGCCTTCAAGTAATCCGCCACGTTTGCGTGGCGTGATGGAATGAGTGGGTGACACAGGCCTCTTGCTGCCAATTCGTTCGCTATCTGACAGCATGCAACATCGTGCCGATGTCTAGGGTTGATTGCACTTCGGTATCCGCCGTTTCCAAAGCAATCGTACAGTACAACTTCACATTCGTCTTGCAGCCGTTTCGAAATCCTACGGGCCATCGCAGTTTTTCCGACGCCGCCACCAGCGTGAATAATGATTGGATGATGGGGCTTGCTTAAAATAGCGTCGATGAACTCATCTTCTTGCTCTCGAGGAAGGAGTTCATCTGTCTCTTCGATAAGACATGGCGCAGGGAAGAGTTGCTCTTCGTCGGTTTTCAGAGATCGAAGGACATCCTCCTTTCTGATGGAAGGATTTATAGCACTTTCGGGTAACGCCTTCTTGCATACCAACAGGAGGAGTTGGTCCGCCCCGTCTTGGTCTGGACCAGGAAGATAACCCGTTAATTCCTGTTGCAGGACATTCCTCTGTTCCCAGTACCCGTCCATCGTATCGGCAATACTGAAATGGGCAAGGAAGTCGTATGCCGCTTCATCGTCCGCGGAAAGATACCGTTTAATCTGCTGCCATTTCTTGGCGTCGCTCGGCAGTAGTTTTCTTGATATGATCCTCTCCAACAAAGTGTGAACCCATTCTGCAACGGGCCGATTTGTGAGAAACACAAACTCTACTAGTTGCTTTTCTTGATCCTCAATGCCCGACAGGAACGCATGGTATCTTTTATAAAAGCCCACCAAAGTCTTCTTGAGATCGCCTAGAACCCAAGGCGTCCCTGTATTTAGGGTAGAATGTTTGAGTTGGAGATATTTGACTTTGTTGCATTTGGATAGCTCTTCGCTTCCAAAGTACTCAGCCACATCAATAACTTCCTCACCTCTGGCGTCGCTTAACTCACTGGTCTCAGAGTTTGAAACACCTTCTATCGCGATTGCGACCAAATCCGATGCAGGCATCAGAAGGCGCAGACTACGTCTGGCGGCCCAGAGGTAGTGGAATTGGTCTCCAGCTCTACTAGGACGGACGGGGTCAAGTCGCATATCGAGTTTCCTTAAATGCCGAAGTTGCTGTTGCGTCGGCACTATATATTGTGATTGACATACAACAACATAGTTTCATTCGTGCGAAATTCTCGCCGCCATAATCCAACGTCAGCTTTCGCCAAGCTTTGAACTTGATATCGCTCAAGCAACGAATGACCGGTTTTCGGCCCGTTTTGAATGGACACAAAGACGATTGCGCCATTCCAAATTTCCAGCACTGCCACTCCCCTACCCGGTAAACTCGGTAGCCAGTGCCTCGGCCTGCCTGAACACGGTCTTTACCGCTTCGGTCTCAAGGTCGGGCGAGTAGCCACATTGTCTGAGAATCTTCTTCACCGCCAGCCTGATCTTAGCCCGGACATTTTCGCGCCGCCAGTCGGCACCGACAAAGCGATCTCAACCTTTTTCTGTTCCGGTGCCAGCAATGAAGCCCGAGGATCAATGGCAGGGGCCGCATCGCAAAGAACAACGGGCACTAATTCAAACGGAGCTTCGTTCTCAGTTGCAGGAAGAACCAGCTTCCCATCCAACGCAAGGCAACGAGAGTCCGACACACGGCTTGCGCCAATCCCGAATCGAAGTTCAACCCCCTCAAGTATCGCTCCCTCGCTCCCGGTTTCGAAGTCACCGCAACAATGTAAGCTTTTGCCTTCGACCAAGAGTGTCCGCCATCAACTCCGAACCTCGTGTTCGAGAGGAAAATTCGGCGAGCTGCTCGTTACGCTTACATCTGGTCGAAGCGAATAATGATGCAAGCCCGGTTCCGCTCAGTGCGCATTATGGTGATTGGGGTCACAAAAAAGGCCTCGGCGATTGCTCGCCGAGGCCGTTCAAAGTGAGGTAGTCTTGTTTTGATTATTCGAAAGCACTCGCGGGATAGAATTTCTCGTTGACCCACTCACCACCTTCAGCCTTTTGAATGGTATATGCTCCGGCAACAGTGCCGCTTGGATCAAACACCAGAGGACCTGATGCGCCCTCATAGTTGATGTCCTTCCCTTCAGCCAATGCTGCCTTACCTTCTGCAAAAGACGAAACTGTTTCGCCACCGTCCGAAACATCACGAATGACCGAGTTGATGCCCTCTCCTGAGCACACCCCGCTTGCTTCCAGTGATAGCGCAACCAGTTTGATCATATCGTACGAGTTGGCCGCAAATGGCCCGGGGTCTCCGCCGGCCTTTTCCTGATGCAGGGCTTCAAACGCCTTGTACTCAGGCAAAGAGTTGTCGGCGTCAGCGAATTCGACATAGGCGCGTCCATTCAAAAGATCTGCTCCGGCTGCATCAAAGATTTCCGGTACAGCCAAGTCGGCCGTGAACAACCACTCACCTTCAAATCCGCCAGACGTGGCTTCCTTGATCACGGTGACGCCAGATTCTTGGCCGCCCGCCAGATAAATGGCATCAGGCTCATTGGCCAAGACCGAAATCAGTTCGGCCTGATAAGAAGGTTGTCCTGGGTTGTAAACAATGAAATCTGTCAATTCGATGCCAGCATCTTCCAGCGTTGTACGCGCAACTTGAGCAGGAGAGATGGTCGACTCTTCATTTTGGACCAGGAATGCGACACTCTTGTAACCCCGCTCCTTCAACCAGAGGCCGGAAGCAGCACCATCACCCAGATCCGAAGAAACGGTACGATAGACGAAGTCACCGCCAAGTTCATTCAATGTGATTGTACCCGCGTATGGGGACATGATCACTGTCTTGGTCCGTTTGGCGAGATCAACCAGCGCCACCATAACCCCAGATGTGGGGCCAAGGACCGCTACGGCATTTTCGGATTCGATCATTTTCGAAGCCTCGCGGATACCAACTTCAGGATTGCCGCCGGTATCGGCAACGACTAGGCGAATGTTGCCGCAGCTTGTGCCACCCGCCGCATTGATTTCATTGGCACCAAGTTCGACACCGCCGGCCACAATTTTCCCGAACTCGCCAAGCTCACCGGTCAGCGGAACCAGCACACCGACAGTGACTTCTTCTGCGGCTGCGGCCAAGGATGTGACGACAAGTGCAGTCGATGCGATTAACCCCTTAAGGAGTATACTACGTTTTGGCTTGGGTTCCATTTTCACCTCCATGTTGTTGTGAATTTTCCCTAGGCGTGGACCTGTAACAAAACCTCTTCAAGACGGCCCGGTTCAAGAAGAGTTTGACTTTCCAAGACATCCATGACGCAGCCTGCATCTAGGACATAAGCGTCTTCGGAAATTGCGAGAATTTTCTCCGGGTTCTGCTCAACTACCCAAGCAATACCCGTGCCATCCTGGGTGAGCTCCTCAACCCAGCCGACGATGCGATCAACGAATATCGGTGCCAAACCAGCCGTAGGTTCATCCAGTAAAAGAATGTCAGGCCCGGCAACTAAGGCCGTTGCAATTGCAAGAGTTTGACGCTCGCCACCGGAGAGTGTCGACGCCAATTGATTGGAGCGTTCCTGCAAAATAGGAAATCTCTTCAGGACTTCCGCAACTCTCTCCGTCGCGCCTTCAAACGCGGCGGCAGAAGCTTGTAGGTTGTCGCGCACCGACAACTCCGCGAATACGTTGGCGTCCTGAGGCACTAGGCCGACGCCAGCCATACAGACGCGCAGTGGGCCGATACCATTGAGGTGCTGACCGTTGTAGACAACTTCGCCTTCCATCACCGGTAGATGTCCGGCAATGGTCTTCATTAACGTGCTTTTGCCTGCACCGTTTGCACCCAAGATAGTAGTGATCTTGCCCGACGGAACCTTCAGATCAATACCATGTAGTATCTGAACCTTTCCGTAGCCGGATTTCAGGCCTTTGACTTCAAGCTGCATGTTCGTCTCCCAAATAGGCCGCGACTACTTTGGGATCGGTCTTGATTTCCGGCGGGGTACCGCTGGATAGAAGTTCGCCCTGCTGCAGCACGATGATCTGATCTGCGATGCTGAACAAGAAATGCAGATTATGCTCAACAACAATCAATGTGCGCCCTTCTTTGTGCAGGTCCACCAGAATCTTGCTCAGCTTGCCTTGAAGGCTCGGGTCAACCCCGGCTGTGGGCTCATCAAGTAGGAGGATCTTTGGGTCACGGATCAGTTGTCGCGCGACTTCAAGCATCCGCAGCTCGCCACCAGACAAATTGGATACGGTTTCAGCGACGCGATCTTCAAGCCCGACTCTGGTCAGTGCAGCCTTGGCCTTTTCGACCAATGCCGGTTCGCTACTTCGCCAACCGCCAAGCAGCACCGAACGCAGTTCTTCGCCAGAGGATTTCGCACCGACCAATACATTGTCGAGTACGCTCAACGACAAGAAGGAACGCGGCGTTTGGAATGTCCTTCCAAGGCTTAATGAAGCGATGTCGGATGAACGCACATTCGCCAAGTCTGTCCCGGCCAGCATTACCCGACCAGCGGTTGGTTCCAGAACACCTGAAATCAGATTGAATACTGTTGACTTCCCCGCCCCGTTTGGGCCGATCATACCAACAAAGGACCCTTCTTTGACCTGAAAGCTCAATCCACTATCGCCACCGACTGCCTTGAGGCCGCCAAATTTCTTTCTCAGATTTTGGACGACAAGCAGATCAGAACTCATGCTTCCCTTCCCCTAGTGGCAAATCTGGTGAAGGGCTGCCAGCGCAAGATCATAACGAAGATCACGCCGGTCATCATATGCTCGACCGAAGCTGCAATCTCAGCGGCACGCACGGTTTCGAAGTGTAGCGAACGCACGACCTCTTCGAACGTGACCAAAGCAAGTGTGCCGAGAATAACCCCCTTGATCGTATGCTCTCCACCAAGAACCAACGCGATCCAGACAAAGAAAGTCACTTCGGCCGTGAACAGATCGGGGCTGACTAGTGTCGTAATCATCGCGTATAGCGCGCCGGCGAAACCAATCGGAATAGCCGAGATCACGAAAATTTCAAACCGCAATCGATGCACATCTTTTCCGATCGCTTCGGCGGCAACCTCGTCGTTGCGCACGGCGTCGACAGCGCGCCCATACGGTGACGCCAGAATTCGACGGCACAAAAGGGATGTCAGTATCAGCAACAGTACTGCGGCCAACACGAACGCATAGTTTTCTGACAACCCTATTACCGAGAAATCCGGCCGATCTACATTTGACAGGCCAACGCTGCCATTACCGATACGTCTTTCGTTCAACAGAAAAGAATGTAGCACTTCAGCAAAGGCAAAAGTTGTCAATGCCAAGTATTCGCCCCTGAGTCGCAACGTTGGCCAACCCGTGATAACGGCAAACAGCAGCGATGCCACTCCGGCGGCGATAAATCCGATCCACCAAGGTGCGTTAAAGCCAAAGAGATACTGGTCTAGGCCCTGAGGTGGCTCCTGTGTAAAAATGGCGTAAGCATAGGCCCCCGCAGCAAAATAGGCGACGGTACCAAAATTGATCATACCACCCCGTGCATATTGCAGGTTCAGACAAACGGTCATGACCGAATACAGGCATCCATATGTCAAGACGGTCAGAAGGAGTTGCTCGAAGTTCATGACTTACTTCTTCCCGCGAGACCTTCGGGGCGTACCAACAGAACAACGATCACCACCGCGAATGCAATTAGGGGGCGATACCCGGCCGGAATCCAATAAACGGACATATCCATTGCGACGCCCACGATCAGGCCGGACAGAAGCACGCTATAGAGTGAACCCAATCCCGCCAGGATTGCGACCGCCAAGATCTGCAGGATCTGATGAAACGCAATGTCGGTGGAGAGCGTCGCGATCATCGCCAGCATGACACCTGCCAAACCGGCCAGACCTGATGCGATCAACCAGGTTGCACGCGAGGTCTTCTGCACATCAATGCCTCGTGATGTGGCCAGCGCGGGGTTATCCGCCATCGCTCGGATTGCAAGCCCCGTTTTTGTCTTGTTGAGGAACAACGCCAATGAAATCCCAGTCAAGGCGGCCAAAACGACAACAATCATCTGATAGTCCGTTATTCTTACGCCGAGAATTTTATAGGTAGTCGCCAATGGGATATTGAGAGACCGGATTCCAGTGCCCACGATCGCATCAATGGCACCGCCGATGACGTAAGCGACCCCAACCGAACTGATAAGCAAGACGGCGGGTCCAAGATTTCTGATCGGATCATAAACAAGACGACCGATGAGCAGCCCAAGAAATGCAGTCGCAACTATCGCAACTATCGCCGAAGGTAAGAACAACCACCCAGCTTGCGTGTTCAGACCCCATGCAATGAACGCAGAGACCCCTAGCATCTCGGCGTGTGCGATGTTTAGAAAACCTTCAACGCGACGTGTTAGAGAGAAGCCGATCGTCGCAAGGATCAGGAAACACCCTGTCACAATCCCTGTGACAAAGTACTGAGCGATGAGAGTCATTCAACTCGCTCGCCAGTGTGCGCCGCGATGCACATAGCACTCCAACGTTGCTTGCTATTGTTCACAGGTCGGCACCTCCCGTCATTTTTAGGGAGTATGCTACGTTTTTTTGAAAATGTAAACACTTTTCTGATAATTCAGCCAAAGCGTCTATTATTGGTTGAAATTAATCCGTCAGCTTCAACTCACGCCCAGCGGAGCGCGGCTGGCGTCATTGTTGGCCTTGACCAGTTTTTTCAATATTCGCTCCAATTCTGCGAACTCTTCCTCGGTGAGTGGTGCAACCAGTCTGGCCTGTGCACGGGCCATTTTGGGCCGGACTTTTTCGACGAATTCAGAGCCTTTTGGCGTGATACAGATCACGCGCGCACGTCTATCAATTTCTGAGTGATTCCTTTGCAAAAGGCCGCGTCGTTCAAGTCGTTTGATTACATCTGCACCACTTGCCCTATCGACTCCGACCGAGGTCGATAGAGAAAGTTGATCCATTTCAACGCCACTAGCCAAAACCGAAAGCATACCAAATTGCACGGGTGTTACATCATCATCTTTGCATTCCTCAGCAAACAGTCCCAGATGAATCTGATGAAGCCTTCGGATCAGATATCCGGGGCGGTTCCAGAGTTCGCGAAACTTGCGATTCTTGAGCGATCTGTTCTTTGTTTCCTGCAAAGCGATGTCCTTTTCTTGTTTCATTTCAATTCCGCTCTCTGGCCAATATCAGAAGCAGGTATACTAAATTCGCTGTGCAGCAAAACCTTGTCTAGATGCTTGCAAAACGTAGTATACTGCGTAGGGTATGTTACACGTTTTTGAAGTTTATGTCAAAACAGACAAGCAGAACCTACCGGGATGGAGCGGTGAAGTGAAAACAGGAATTGGAGCGTGTGTAACCAGAAAGGAGGATGCGAGGCTACTCAGCGGCCATGCTAAGTTTGTTGGGGATCTCAAATTCCCAAGGCTTCTCGAAGCCGCTTATGTTCGTAGCCCCTTGGCCCACGGCCATCTAAAGTCTGTTACGATTCCCGAAGAATATAAGAACAAAGTCTTCACGGCATGGGATCTTGCCGAAGTGCTACCTATCAGACCAGAATCAACGCTGCCAGGCTACAAAGCCTCAGAACAGTACCCTCTCGCCAAGGACAAAGTTCGTTTCGTCGGCGAATGCATTGCAATTTGCGTCGCCCCGACGCGTGCCGAAGCCGAGGATATCGCCGAGCAAGTGGTTGTTGATATCGATCCTCTGCCCCCATTGGTAAACGCGTCCGATGCAAAATCGCATGATGCGCCCCGGTTGCACGAAGACTGGGACGATAACCTCTTCCTAACCACGGCCTTTGACGGAGATTTGGCGTTCGCTGAAAAGAACGCGACTGTTGTCATTGAACGTGAGTACAAAACTGCGCGCCAGTGCATGAACCCGCTCGAAGGCAAAGGGACGCTAAGCTATTGGGATGAAAAGGCTGGTCAGCTGGTTGTTTACACGTCGACTCAGGTTCCACATCTGATCCGAACGGGTATCGCCCAACATCTACAAATGGATCAGGGGCAAGTGCGCGTTATTGCGCCAGACGTTGGCGGCGGGTTTGGATATAAATGCGTACTCCAACCGGAAGAACTCTCGGTTTCGTGGGTGGCGCGCAAGCTCAAACGGCCCGTACGCTGGGTCGAGGATCGACGAGAGCATCTGGTTGCTGGAGCAAATACGCGTCAGCATCACTACACGCTCAAAGCTTATGCCGATGATCGCGGCAAGTTGCTCGGTATTGATGCCGAAATAACGGTCGATGTCGGAGCTTACTCGGTTTGGCCGTTTACCGCATGTCTGGAAGCTGCGCAGGCAGGAGGCAATCTCCCGGGTCCTTATGCTTTGGAAGGATATCGTTGCAAAACCTACTCGGTCGCGACCAACAAACCGGGGTTCACTCCCTACCGAGGGGTGGCACGTCCGGGAGTTTGCTTTGCGATGGAATTAACCATTGATGCCATCGCCCGTGCTGTTGATCGGGAACCAGCAGATGTCAGGCGTGAGAACCTTGTTCCTGGCTCCGCAATGCCCTACACGAATGTAACGGGCAAGTTCTACGACAGTGGCGACTATCAACGCAGTGTATCAGAAGCGACCCAAGCGATTGGGCTTGAGGCGTTCCGCGAACGGCAGAAAGAAGCGAGAGTCCATGGACGCTTCCTTGGTTTGGGCTTTGGGACTTTCACTGAACAATCGGCCCACGGCACAAAAGTTTTTGCTTCCTGGGGGTTACCGCTCGTCCCTGGATATGAGCAAGCCATGGTGAAACTCACCCCTTCCGGATCGGTCGAGATCCGCTCTGGCAACCATAGTTTTGGGCAGGGATTGGAAACTGCCATTGGTCAAGTCGCGAGCGAATGGCTCACTGTGGACATCAGTAAGATTAGCGTCCTGATGGGTGACACCGGCATGACCCCCTACTCTACCGGCGCCTATGCCTCGCGCGGGATGGTCATGGCTGGAGGTGCAGTCTCAAAGGCGGCTGAAGAGTTGGCGACGCGGATCAAGATTCATGCGTCCCATTTGTTGCAATGCAAAGCCGAAGATGTGATCTTGAAAGATGGCGAGGCTTGGAGCGGTGTGGCCAGCGTTGACTTCGCCGATATAGCCCGTGCTTGGTATCTGCGTCCGGATCAATTGGACGAAGAAGTGGATACGGCCGGACTGGAAGTTACACAAGGATACAAGCCCGACATTGACACGGGCGTCTTCACCTATGCCACGCATGCCGCCGTCGTCGAGGTTGATCCAGACACAGGACAGGTTTCCTTCGAAGACTATTACGTTTTCGAAGATTGCGGCCGACGCGTTAACCCATTGATTCTTGAAGGACAAACATATGGCGGCGCTGCACAGGGTATTGGTACCGCATTATTCGAAGAAGTGCTGTATGATCCAAGCGGACAGCCACTCACATCCACTCTGGCCGACTATGTCCTGCCCGGCGCCGCCGAATTGCCACACTTTCGTTTGGAACACACTGAAACGCTATCACCCTATACGCGCCACGGGATCAAAGGGGTCGGAGAAGGGGCAGCCATTGCCCCTAGTGGGGCAGTTTTGAACGCGATCAATGATGCTCTTGAACCGCTTGGGGTCGAGATCAATGAGCTTCCGGCTACACCTCACAAGATTCTATCGGCGATCATGGTCGCCAACAGCCCCGAGTAGGCAGCTGCATGAAACCCGTCGATTTTCAGTTTACGCAGCCAGCAACGCTTGCCGAGGCAACGCAGATGCTCCGTGATACGAACGAAGAAATAAAAATAATGTCGGGCGGGCAATCGCTTGGGCCGATGTTGAACCTCAGGCTTGCCCGACCCGAAAAAATTGTCAGCGTTTCTGGATTGTCCGAACTTCGTGAGGTTAACCAGGGCGAGGACTTTATCGAATTCGGAGCTGCTTTGCGCCATGCAGAATTCGAAGACGGAGCCTTGCTAGAACCTATTAGCGGTATGATGCGCCATGTTGCCAGCGGCATTGCTTACCGCGCCGTGCGGAATCGTGGCACCATTGGCGGGAGCCTTTGCCACGCTGATCCCGCAGCCGACTGGATAACAGCTTTGACTGCGCTTGGCGCATCCGTCCGCATCGTGTCCGCACAAGGCGATACGCGCGATATCGATATGACTCGCTTTATGCACGGCGCTTATCGGACAGAGGTTAACAGCGATGAAATCCTCAAATCAGTTATCCTGCCGCGGTACAGTTCGTCCGCTGTCTGGGGTTACTACAAGACATGTCGAAAAGTCGGTGAGTTCGCGGATGCCATAGCAGCCTGGGTCGCCGATCGGGAGAAACGATACTCGCGCGTGGTATTTGGTTCGACGGCGGGAGCGCCGATCGTGTCGGTTCTTCTTGGCCGGCAAATCGCGGTGACCGGGGAAGTTCCCAGCAATGAGGTCATTAAAGCTGAACTTGCGCGACTCGCCCCCGATCTTGACCCGGTTAAGCAACACCTTCTCATCGTGTCTCTCCAACGATGTACCAAGCAGGCTCTCAATCATGACTGAGACAATTAGCATAACCGTCAATGGCGAGAAATTTATTGCGACCGTTCCTCCCCGCACCCAGCTCGCTGAGGTTCTGCGTGACCATCTTCACCTGACGGGTACACATCTAGGGTGTGAACAAGGTGTATGCGGAGCTTGCACCGTCATGATGGATGGGCACCCGGTGCGCTCTTGCATCACATTCGCCGGAAACTGTGATGGGACGACCGTCCAAACGATCGAAAGCAGTGACGATGACCTCGGGCAAATGCTAACCGAGGCATTCTCTCGCCATCACGCCCTGCAGTGTGGGTTTTGTACGCCAGGTATGCTGGCAACATCTCGTGATATTCTGACACGCTTTCCGAACCCAGATGAAGAGTTAGTTCGGCACGAACTTAGCGGTAATATCTGTAGATGTACTGGGTATCAGGGCATCGTAGCGGCCATAATGGATGTTGGGTCGCAAATTAATGTGCCCGCTCAAGCTCGGACCGAAGACTTTCGACAATCCGCATTCACGCCATTTGAACCCGACGATAGTTCTGGCGCCACCTCTGCTCCTGCGGCCGTCGGATCTGTCACGCAGGATAAGGACTGGACTGTCATCACGCGTAGCCTTGAACTAAATCACCCTGTCGGTGAAGTTTGGGACCTGTTTTCCGATGTATCGCGTGTGGCTTCGTGTGTCCCGGGTGCTTCCGTTTCGGACGTGACCGAAAACGCGTTCTCTGGAACGGTTGAAGTATCTTTTGGGCCGATTAAGGCTCGTTTTGGTGGCAGGGGTACATACGCCAATAACCCGCAAGCGCGTAAAGGTCATCTATCCGGCAGTGGCGCAGACAAGAACGGCCAATCCAATGTGAGGGGCGAGCTTCATTATGGTATTATGGAAAAAGCCGAAAACACCTCGAACGTAGATGTGGAGTTCCGTTTCAGTATTCAGGGTGCGCTCGCACAATTTAATCGACCTGAACTGGTGACTGGTTTCGCGGACTTTTTGCTTCAAAGGTTCGTCGCAAACTGTAATTCGGTACTATCGGGTGGTGTCACCAGACCTGAACACAAGATCGGCGCGTTTTCCCTTGCCTTTGCCGTGATTAAGGCGTGGTTTAAACGCGGCAAACCATAAGTGCTCGGTGCGTCTCTTTCTCAAGGCTGTTTGTAAGATTGGCACGTCGGCGGCTGCCGATGATGGTCTTGATATGGACTGGGCCGAGCGTGAGTATGGTCGC
>JAPORY010000046.1 GCA_026709985.1 Aestuariivita sp.
TTTTCAGCTTATCTATTGCGCTTGCTCGCAATTTCCCCTCGGATAATTGCAGCCATACGAAAACCTTGAAATATACCCTTAGTGTTCAGGTTATTTTGGCGAGAGGCCTCGGCATCTGTGTGGCCAGATCCAGTTCCAGGGTCAGATCGGTCTCAAAAAAGCTGGTCTTTGCGCGATCCGGGGTCTCATAGGCATAGAAGCCACTGTCCACGCCTGTATAGGTTGCGATGCCAATTGTAGAGAACAATTCCCAGGAGAAAGGCCGATCAGGGGCAGTCTCGGGGTCACCCCCTTGTTGACCCCGAACCGTCCGTTTGATAAGTTCAAGGAAGACTATCCTTGTACAACCCCGTGGGTTTGATTGGATTGGTCATCTGATCCAAGGTTAAAAAGCATGGACCGACTCTCACCCTCTGCGATCACGTTCCGAGGTCTCGATCCATCGCTGCCGGATCCCTCCGACTGGGGTGGCGGAATGGCGCGCCTCTATAACGGCCCGGTCAAACCGCGTTCCGTTCCCACGACCGCACCCGATCATTACATCTCCGGTTTCATTGCGCTCAATCTGTGTGAGGAAGGAGAAGACACCGGGGACTGGCATCCACGCACTACCTTTTTTGTCCCTCTCTGCAAGAATGACATCCCTCTCCCGCGCGTCGGGCACGGGGAAGCCGTTGATACAACACCTATGCTCGGAACCCTCGGAGTCCGGGACATGCGATCCGCACTGGAAGAGTGCACTGGGTGCGCCTTCCGTGCGCCCGTCTGGATGGCCAATCATTACCGCGCGATTGCGGATTTGGTCTATCAGGACCAAATATCCATTATGGCCCTCACAAAAAAATTTGAGAATACAGGAAACCACCCCCGCATGGCCGCGGTCTCGGAAATCAATGCCTGGCTCCACACCTCAGAGGAGATTGATCATCTCGTGACGCACTACCTTCTCCCTTTGTGCGCCGCAATGACCGACGATTCATACACCCTTTTTGAGACCTGGCTTCCTTCGGTGGTGTATCAAGACTAATGACCTCCGCACAGCGTGTTCATCAAGCGATCATGCGGGCGGTCGCCCAAGCGATTCAACAGGACACACGAGCGATCCTGAAAGGAGGAACAGGTCTCCTCTTCACACGCGGTCTTGATCGTCATTCAACGGATCTAGATTTTGATTCCCCCGCGCGCCTCGCACTGGAGAAACGCGTTCAACACGGTTTCCAGAATGCGGGTGTTCCTCTCCTCCAACTCCAACTTAAAAAAAGACAGCGGGACAACCCAACGATGTGTGGGTCACTATCGTCATCCTGAATCCAAGACATGCGAACGTCTTAAAATTGAAACGAAAATTCGAAAGGATATCGACCCCGATAGGATCGAAGAGGTCAAGGGATTCCGAACCTATACGCTGGCCCACAGCTACACCCAGAAAATCACGGCGTTTCAGAATCGGGTGGCGGCACGCGATCTGTATGATCTTGAATTCCTAACACGCAATTATGCCGATCAACTCACCGACACGCACGTGCAAACAATGCGGCGTGAAACCGATAATCTGGATGCCGTTGAACAGAGATTCAAAACCGTGTAGGAAAATGATAAAATGCTCTTTCATCACAAAAATTTGGTCGACACCTTGCTGTCACTACGGGAAGCCCTGGACAATCGTTGGATGAACACTCTCTCCCACGATCCTAACAAGCTAGCGATAAATTAACCGCTGATTGATCATAATAGCGACTATCTTCTGCATCATAACGATTGTGTCGTCCTCACGCATATTATGTCGGGTCACAGATTCACTTGCGTAAAGACCGAGATGCTTGAAAGACATCCAGTGGCAGGTGCCGTCGGATGTCAATCTTGAGACCCCGTCATGACCACGTTGTTCCCGCCTAATGACGCGCAATCAACGGCGGAAGAAGACGTTTCTGTCGCGGCTGGGTCCGGTCGATATCAATTGTCGTCATTGCAAAGAAGGCCTTTTTCCGCTGGATTGAGCATTGGATTCAGCGGACGAGAAGATGACGCCATGAGCCGCGAAGATGGTGGCGGACACGGTAAGTACCGATACTACAAGGAAGGGGCTCGGAAACTTGATAACTTAGGCGGTTTGCGCATACCCTCGCAGACGCTTAGCCGCTGGGCGACGAAACTTGGGCAAGACGCACGGTGAAATCAACCTCTTGTGCTTATGCGGCCTTTTCAGGACGGCCTTCGGTCAAGAGCGCATAAAGTGTCGTCGGACTTGAGTTCGCCCGAAGCTTTGCGCAGCGCTCCGAATCACGCAGCGTGCGAGAGACAAGTGCCAACGCTTTGAGATGATCAACACCAGCATCTTCCGGCGCAAAGAGCCCAAACGCAATATCAACCGGCTGGCGATCAACCGAATCGAACTCTATCGGCTTTTCCAAAAGAACAAAGGTTCCGATAACATCGTCAAGCCCATGGACGCGAGCATGTGGCAAGGCAACGCCATGACCAACACCAGTGGGTCCTAAAGCCTCGCGCTCAAGTAGCGCATCAACGGCGATTGCCGACGAAATCCCATATACCACCTCAGCTAAATCGCCGATATGTTGAAAAAGGCGTTTCTTGCTAGACACTGCCGACAAAACTTTAACGGCTTGAGGCCTTAGGATGCTCGAAAGCTCCATCTGCATTGATTCCTTAATTGCGTCGTTTGTTCAGCCATCACTGATGTTTTGGCTTGTTGTCAGGGTCTATCCAGCCGATGTTTCCATCGTCACGAAAGTAAACAACATTCACGGTATCAGTTTTTTCGCTTCGAAAAATCAACATCCGATCTCCCGATAACTCCATCTGCATGACGGCCTCCCCTACCGACAACACCGGGATTTTCGTCTCCATCTCAGCAATAATTATCGGTTGCAGCGAGTCGGGCTCCTCGTCTTCATTCGACTGATCCGCCGCCAAGACATATGAAGAGGCGGATAAATGTTCAACCGGCCGAGTTCGTCGACGATGATGATCCTTTAGCCGACGCCGATAGCGTCGCAGTTGCGTCTCCATTTTCTCACGACACTGATCAAAAGCCGCATAGATTTCGGTTGCATGGGCCTTCGCCTGTGCGGTTAACCCCGTAGACATATGAACCGAAGTCTCACAGACAAACTCATGAGATAACCGCGAAAATATAACGCTCGCCTTCGTTGGACGCTCAGCGTACTTGCGAATAACGACTTCTAACTCACTCTCTACGTGCTTCCTTAAGGCGGTACCAATATCAATTTGCCTGCCAGTAATTTGATAGTGCATCGCCTTCCTTTCGTCCTGACTCTTAGTTTGGCCCCAGTTCAAAAACAGTGGCTCATTACGCTATCTCAACTTCAATGAGCGCATCCGACGCTATATTTGCTAAGTTCTCAACAAAACAGTCCCGCGAGAACTTCAATCCAAAAGTCACCTTATTTTAGTCTAGCAAATCTCGCACTGAGAATCTTACCGTGATCAGTAGACCTGAAAATTGTCGCCCAGATAAACCCGACGGACATTTTCATTGTCAATGACCTCCTCTGGAGTCCCAGACATCAAAACCTGGCCGTCATGCAAAATATAAGTTCGGTCGACAATCTCTAGCGTTTCACGAACATTATGATCGGTGATCAATACGCCAATGCCGCGATTTTTGAGGTTGGCAACCAACTTCCGTATATCATCGACCGAAATCGGATCTACTCCAGCAAAAGGTTCATCCAATAAGAGATATTTGGGCTCTGCTGCGAGGCAACGCGCGATTTCAACCCGACGCCGCTCGCCGCCCGACAACGCGGTAGCGGGGACCTGTCGCAGGTGCTCAATGGTAAATTCCGATAGCAACTCTTCTATGCGCTCTCGGCGCTTATGTGAATCCGGCTGCGATATATCCAAGATTGCTAGGATGTTGCTCTCAACCGTGAGCCCCCGAAAGATTGACATTTCTTGTGGCAAATAGCCCAAACCGAGACGCGCCCGACGATACATTGGCAAGGTGGTCACTACCTGCCCATCAACTCGCACCAGACCAGCATCGGGAATAACTAATCCGGCAATCGCATAAAAGGTCGTGGTTTTGCCAGAGCCATTCGGACCAAGTAAGGCAACCACTTCGCCTTTATTGAGGGTCATCGTCACGTCGCGAATAACCAGACGCTTGCCGAAGGACTTGCGTAGTTTCTGAACGTGAAGGCCAGCACCGCCTTCGGTAACCTGCAAACTAGCGGAAGTAATATCTGGTGTTGACAATCTCAGCTCTCATCATCGCAATAGAACTTGGCTTGTTCATTACATATGACCTATCGGCCACGTTCAAGCAAAAACTAGCTCTTGCGTTTTGACCCTATTTTAATTTTGTCGCCCGTGTAGGCCCGCGCATCGCCGTTATTGCACCATTATCAAACTACAACAATCCCAACTCAAACTGCGAGCAGATTGAGACAGACTCTCGGCCTGCTTCATCTGCTCTTACTCGCCTCCTAGCACAGCTCGAACACGACCCTCCATTATCGCAGTACCCGTTGCAAGGTTCACGGTCATCCTCTCCGCGTTTATTCGATCTTTGCCTTGCAATAGAAACACATCACCAGTCATGACAATCAAACCATCTTTGATGGTATAATCTGCTGTATTTGCCTCTGCCGAGTTCTCAGGGCTCTCAAGGATAACCCCTCCAGTTGCTTTGAGCAGTTCGAGTTCGCTTCCAGATTCGTCATACGTAACCGTGACGGTCGGAGCCTGCAATTTTATTTCACCTTGAGAAATAACCACTTCATCGGTGAAAACTGTCTCCCCAGTTTCTTGATTAACTTGCATATTCTTCGCAAGAACTTCTAGCGGAAGATCGGGGTTTGAGACGATGCTCGCGAAGGGAAACGTTGCGCCTTGCGCCAAAACGGTGCTGCAAACCAACAGAGATACTGAAATGATTGAGAGAAATCGGATAACCACGACGCACTACTCCCTATTCCGCTTTGGATCATACCTCAACTCGACGCCATTCGTGAAGCGAATCGAGGTTTCTTGTGTTCGTGAGTCCTCATATACGACCATCTTCCCTGCTGCAAGTTGACCGAGCGGACTCTGGCCCTGAACGTCACCTTCTGATTCAACTCTCAATTCATCAAGCGAACTCTCAAGCGCGGCAGTGGTTAGCTCGTATCCAGAGGATGTGGTTATGCGAACATCACCGACAAAGCGAGCGACTTTTCTCTCGTGGTCCAGAATACCGCTCTTAGATTGTAACATCACTCGTTTGGTCGGATTCTTGGACAGCGTAATGAAGGCTGTGACGTCTTCAGCGTCGGCGAAGCGTCCGCCGGTCTCGGGGCGAGCGACTTCAGCCCTGACAATGATCTCGTGACCCCGTTCGGTCAGCCCCACAAAGCGCGGCTTGGTAACGCGCTGCTCGCTCAGGCGCTCAGGATCTGCTGCATCCCCGAACGGTAGGGCATCCATCGGGTCAATACTTCGAGACAGTAAGAAAGTTGTTGAGAGCAGCCCGAGGGCGACAAGCGGAAGAGTCAGCTTGAGAAAATTCACCCGTCGCGAATATGGATCTAGGTCACCAGTATTCATTTTTCTAGCCCAGCCCGCAAACAATCATGAATATGCAAGAGACCCGCGACTTTACTTGGTTTGCTTGGATCGACGACAAACAAGCAGGTTATTTGCCTTTGATTCATCGTCGCAACGGCCGTCTCTGCCAGAACTTCCGGCGATATTGTGGTTGGACATTTTGTCATCACCTGCGCCGCATTTTGCTCAAGCAGCCCGGTCATATGGCGGCGCAGGTCTCCGTCCGTAATCACGCCAACGAAATCGCCGTTCTCATCACAAACGGCAACGACTCCAAATCCCTTTTGGCTCATTTCAAGCAAGGCGTCTGTCATCGGGGTATTGATCTTGACGATTGGGATCGCGGCTCCAATGTGCATCAAATCTCCGACTAGGCTTAACCTCGCGCCGAGCTTCCCGCCCGGATGAAATTTCCGAAAGTTCTCAGGTGTAAAAGCGCGATGCTCCATGAGTGCGATCGCCAGCGCATCCCCAAGCGCCAAAGTCATGACCGTAGAGGACGTTGGAACAATGCCGCTACCGCAGGCTTCAACGGCTTCCGGCAGGACAAGCGCGACATCCGACTGTATAAGCAATGCCGACTTCGCATTGCTTGCCACGCCAATAAGTGGGATGGAGAATCGGCGGGTATAGGCAACTAGGTTGGCGAGTTCGGGAGTCTCGCCAGAGTTAGATAGGACAAGAGCGGCATCGCCTCGAGACATCATCCCGAGATCGCCGTGGGATGCCTCGGCGGGGTGGACAAAATGAGCGGGGGTGCCTGTCGACGCTAGCGTCGCCGCAATTTTGCGCGCGATGTGTCCTGATTTACCGATTCCCGATACGATAACACGACCCGAGGCCCCCAAGATCAACGAAATCGCCTCGTCAAACGTGCTATCTAGAGCCTTGCCAAGTTTGTTGAGTGCTTGTTCCTCAATGCGAATGACGCGACGAGCGATATCTAGGGAATCTTTTGCCATTAATGAGAAAAAATATCGGTGCCCGGCCAACCAGCAACATCAAGTTGAGCTCGCGTCGGTAGAAAATCGAAGCAGGCCTTAGCGAGATGCGCTCGACCCTCCCGCTGTAGCCGTTCGTCAAAGACTGTCTTTAGCTTGTGCAGATATAATACATCCGATGCCGCATAGTCGATCTGACTATCGGTCAGCGTCTTGCCGCCCCAGTCGCCGCTTTGCTGCGCTTTTGAGAGTTCAACTGACAAAAGTTCCTCACACAAGTTCTTAAGCCCGTGTCGATCCGAGTTTGTGCGGGTCAACCGGCTTGCGATTTTTGTGCAATAAACCGGAGCGGTTAATACATTAAATTTCTTAAAGAGTGCGGCGATGTCAAAGCGACCAAAGTGAAATAACTTCAAGACTTCGGAATCGGCCAAGATCGCCGTGAGGTTGGGCGCCTTTTTTTGGTCTGGCATTATCTGCACGAGATGGGCGTCGTTATTTCCGGCGGATAGCTGAACGAGACAGAGGCGATCACGGTGGAGGTTGAGGCCCATGGTTTCACAGTCGATGGCGACTTGCGAACCGAGTTCTACATCGCTTGGCAGATCGCCTTGGTGAAGAAAATTGGTCACGTCGCTCATCTCCAAAAATTATGCTTTTCGGATAAACTATTTTGACGCCCCTCGCAACCTTGGCGACGACCGATAAACCCTTAATCGGTCAATGCGGGGCTGATTATCATGTTCACTTTGACCCCACCACTTCGCGGTATCAATAGCAAGTTTGCGACCGGCAGGCGCGATTGAACTCAAACATCTGTTGCTGAGACAGCTGCCTTTTGGAAAGAACATGCGCAGATTTACTTTAGGGCGCGGGCGCGAGCGAGTATCTTTGTTTGATTTCCGTTTGCAGTTCAACGCTTCGCAACTCACCGGTTTGATTAAGCATCTGAATCAGCATTCGAGCTGCTCGCCGGCCCATTTGACGATGCGGTACATGTACGGTGGTTAGCGCCGGTTCAGCTAGTAACGCGATCTCAAGATCGTCAAAACCCGTAATTGAGACATCTTCTGGTACTCGCAAATCCATCTCTCGGGCTGCCCTCAAGGCTCCGATCGCTAGGACGTCGTTGCCACAAATTACGGCCGTGGTTCTTGGTGCCCTGTTCATCAGAGCGTGAAAAGCTAACTCTGCATTTTCTATCGCATAAGGTGTCTCAATCAGTTCTAACTGTCGGCAGTCCAATCCCGCCGAGGTCATTGCGGATTTGATGCCATCAACCCGCGCTCGGGCTCTATCGTTGTCAGCGGTAGGCGCGGACAAGCAACCGATCCGAGTATGACCATAAGCAATAACTAGGCTTGCTAATTCTGCCATCGATTTGCGGTTATCAAACCCAATCGCTGTTCGGGCTTCATTGGCAGAAAATGACCAGATGACAAGGGTTGGTACTGATCGCCGATCTAGAAAGTCATATAATTCTTTCGGACGATCATACCCGATGAGTAATAAAGCGTCGGCGCCTCGAGCGACTAGGGTTCGCACCTGTTCATCTTCGAGCTTCGACTGATAGCCTGACGAAGCGATCAGCAAAGTCTTACCATGTCGCCCTAACTCTTCTTGAAAGGCTTGTATGCCGCGCGCAAAGACGGCGTTCTCCATAGTCGGAATCACAACGCCGAAGGTGTTGGTTTGTTTTGCCGCCAAAACCCTCGCACCAAAGTTCGGCGCGTAACCTAAATCGGTAATGGCTTGCAGTACGCGCTTCCGTGTGTTCTCTTGCACTTGATGAGGTGCGCTTAACGCTCGCGACACGGTTGCTGTCGAGACCTTCGCACGCCGCGCAACATCTGACATGGTCGACTGAGGTTTTTGGCTCATCGCATAGATTTTACTCGCATCAGAGACGCTAGAGTTGCCCTGATCTTATAGCACGAAGTCTTGAATAGAGATAGCGAATTATGTTTTTCTGACGTCTTCTTGACTGTGGAATGGGTTAGGACATTTCAGGCCGCGATCAAAAGCTATTGTGCCGCACAACCGAATTTGTTTACCATTAAAATGACTGCTACCCCCTTTCACTCTCGTGTATAGCGGGGGAGCCAAGGGGTCAAATAGTTTCTACCTTCGGAGAAAAATGTTGCACAGTTTGTATTCGCTTTAGGAATCGCATCCTGTATTGTCAGACGCATGATACGGTAGTTGGATCACATCGGCAATCAAGGTCAGACGGTCGCAATAAAGTGTATGAACCATCGGTAATGTGTGGGGTCTTATGTCATTAATCACGTCACGCCGAGAGCTCACGGAAGTCTGTACCGAGGCTTTTGAGAGATGGGATAATTTAGAGTCCATCCTATTGTTTGGATCCCGTGTACGCGGGACGGCGCGGCCGGACAGCGACTGGGACATTGCGCTCATCGTCAATGATCCGGCGATCACCTGTGTAAAGCAGAATAAGCGGCAACCGGCACCATTCGATCGCTATGAAAACTTGGATGTGGTGACACTGACACCAGTGCTGCTGCACGCTGATCTGGCATCATATGGCACTATCACGCAGCAGATTGCGCAGGATGGGCAACGCATTATCGGAGACTGGGATATGGATCAAGACGCGATCAGGGACAACGCAGTCATCAACCCTCGCGACTGGTACCTTGGCTTGGAAGCCAGTCGCGGACATATTCAGGACGCGGTTAATTCCGTCCAACAATATAAGCAGGAAACAGATTATGATGCCGCCACCATGCGTTGCCAATCGTTCATTGTGCATTCACAGGATGCAGCGGAATTCTTGGTCAAGGCGATGCTCAAGCGCCGAAAGATCCCCCCGAAGCACACGCACGATTTAACTCGCCTAGTGCAAACTATGCGATCAAGTGTGCCGGACGATATTGATGCGTCCTTATGGAGTGCTCTGAGCAACCGCATAGAATTGCTCGACGGTTTCACTTTTCTCGACCATCAGGCGGAGTATCGCAGTGCGTCGATTGAGGTAGCTGCGGTTGAGCGTGCCGCCCAGCGCTTGGCGCGGACTTTGGGTCTGTTCATCGACGAGGTCGATAGTGCACTGGATCCTTCAGCCGTAGCGGAAGTCATGGGTCTCTCCGCTACCTGTCTCGGAGACGCCGCACATCAAACCCAGTTGAAAACGCTCGCACAGACGTTCCCACAAAAGATCCGAGCCTTCGTTGCGAGTGCGCAGACTGTGTTCGCCCTTCCGAACGCCCCCAAGAAGGCGTTCTATCCTCCAGATCCCGCCGCAGAGTCATACTTAACGCATATCGGAGCGTTTGAACAGGCAATCTACGGTGCCGTCACAGACTGGGCCGCGACGAGGCACGCTACAGTCTAAACGGTAACCCTGTTTAATTGATAAATTCTCGCACCATCGAAGCAAACGTGAACGTAGTTTTATTCGCATAAACCGGCACGTGTCTGTCGATTGACTTCTTCGTCCAATGCTTTGTTGAGAAACAGTACCATTGCCACCACCATGCCTCCGCAAGAGCCCGTTTTTTTGATCTTGAACGAATTGAGTATGGCCTCTCTCGCGTTTTAATCCATACGCTCCCGAAAGAGCGCGATATTATTTCCAACTCTGGATCGTCATTGTCGGGGTGTTTATATCAGCCGCTAGTATCAAGCAAGAGAAGCCAAATCTCAGATGTTCCAGTAGAAGGTGACATCAATAGCGCCGTGTAACTTCATTTCGATTAACCGGCAATCACCCCGCTCGAAAATTCACCTTTCCGTACACGATGAACCGAGCAACTCTAATGGCAGGTCAAGCGGTGGCAGCCATTGAGCATAAAAGTCTCCTCAATCCTGTTGCATTGGAAATCTCGCAGGTGCCACCAAATGATCGAAGAATAGAGCATCCACGGACCGAAATCCTCCAAGAACATGCGTGTTTCAGGCGTGAACGGACAAGAAAACTGTTTTCTCGGCGTGAGATATGATGAACAATGTAAGCGCTTGCATTGCGACGAAAACAAGGTTATAATGCTCATTGATACCTAAACAATGGAGGCAATCGTGGCCTATTTTGTTGCGTTGCTTTTTCTCATTGGTTTTATCGCGAATGTCGCCTTTGGCGCCGTTAACGGCTCACCGCTGCTCGGTGTCGTTGCCGAGATGCTAATCCTGTTTGCATCGGCGATTGCCTTTTCCGTTGGCATCTTACAAAGCGAATACCGTGCAAAAATAAAGAGACCGGAATAAATTTGATTTTTGGGAGGATAACTCAATGAATAAACCCGTAACCGAAATTGAGTCGGCAGAACGCCGGAATTTTCTAAAGCTGGCCGGCACTGGCAGCTTTACCGCCGCAGTCGTTGCCAGCGCAGCTGGCGTACTCTGGTCCGATTCTGCCGCTGCACAAACTGCGGCAGAAGAGCGCGAGCGCGAGGCCGCGGCTGACCACGTTATGACGGTGGCAACCGCTTATATCCTAGGCGCATCGCGCAGCTACCCAATCATGCAACTGGATCTCAAAGAAAACATCCAGAACATGACTAACGGTAAGGTATACGTCCGATTAGCACCTGGTGGGCAACTTGGGGCTGGCGGGGCCTTGGCGCAAGCGGTACAAGGCGGCACCATCCAATGCGCTCAACACTCGCTGTCGAACTTTGCGCCCTTCGCTTCTGTTGTTGACCTGATCAATTTGCCCTACTTCTGCGGCTCAAACCAACGCTTCACGAATCTGACGTCGTCCAATGCTTGGAAAGAAGAAGTCGACCCGCGTATCGCCGAGTCAGGTTTCAAAGCTCTCTTCTACATCGTTATTGATCCAAGAGTAGTTGCCGTGCGGCAAGGCGGTACTGCGATTATTACCCCAGAAGATATGGCCGGGGTAAAGTTCCGTGTCCCCGGTTCGGCGATGTTGCAGCAATACTACCGCATGGTCGGCGCGAACCCGACACCCGTCGCATGGGGGGAAACTCCCTCAGCCATTCGTCAGGGCGTCGCCGATGCGCTTGACCCCGCCGTCGGAGCCCTACATGTCTTTGGATTTGGTGAAATCCTCAGCCATGTGACCTTCACACAGGCCGTTCCTGATAGCCAAGTCTACTCCATCAATCTCGAATGGTTTGAGGCCCTGCCCGGCGATGTGAAGGGCGGAATCGAATTTGCTGGTGAGGTTACGCAAGCACAAAATCTGTCAAAAGTGCCTTCGGCGCGTTCCTACGCCATGTCCCAACTCATCGCCAATGGTGTTGAGTTTCACTCACTAAGCCAAGATCAGTTGGCGCAGTGGCAAGCGGCGGGCGGTTACCAGCGTAGCGAATGGGATCAGTTCAAGAAAGATCTGGCTGGAGACCTGAGTACATTTTCGAAGCTTGAGGACGCTGCCAATACCATGGGCCGGTACTACGTCCACGACGCATAAGAGCATTGAGGCTGCTGGACTCATTCGGATCTGCCAGCCTCACCCTCAATCCTCGGCGCACTCACGCCCCTCACTAACTTCGTGACCTTTTTGAGTTAAGGCACGCGTGTAGTCCTTTGACGGCTCATCGCCGAAATCTGCGAAAACTCGCCGAGAGTGTCAAGAACTAAGAAGTGCCGGCAAGAGACGCTATCGCGCAGACTCCAAATATCACCGCCAAGACCAAGCGAGTAACTCTTCAAGACAATGAAAAAAATCTACCTCGCTATTGACCGAAACGCCGAGCGTTGGTTGCTGCTCGTTTTCTATGTGATGCTGGTTGGCACCATGTTCATTGAAGTCGTTCGGCGCGAAGTTTTTTCTTATTCGTCGATTTGGGGAGAAGAGATCGTTCGGTACTCGTTCATCTATCTCGCCTGGATTGGCGCCGCCGCCGCGATTCGTGAGCGTGCGCACATCCGAATAGATGTTATTCTAAACTACGTTCCAAACACGATTAAAGCACTGCTGTACATCTTCGGCGATGTGGTCATGTTCGCTGTTGCGTTGGTTGCAATCTATTGGTCTTGGGAAACTCTTCACGTGTCATGGACCTTTGGTTCTGTCACGCATGGTTTGCGAATTAGTCAGACCTTTTTCCTGTTTGCCGTACCCTTTGGTTTCGCCCTCATGCTTTTTCGGCTGACGCAGTCCTTCTTGCGTGATCTCTCTCACCTTCGAGAGGGTCGAGCCGTTTATGAAGGCGATCGGTTGTTTGACTAGATTGAGTACGCGCCCATGATGTGGCAACAATTGCAGGATCAGCCAGTCATTCTTGGTGCGGACTTTTTTCTGCCAGTCATTTTGCTGGTTGCCCTGATTGCGCTCGCGGTTCCAGTTTGGGCTGCGATTGGCACGGCTGCAATCTCTATGCTCCTATTATCGGGAGCTCTGCCGCTCAGCCTTGTCGGAGAAAGCCTGTTTCACGGCATTGATCACTTTGCTCTCACGGCAGTACCGCTGTTTATCCTCACTGGCGATGTTCTCGTACGAACTGGCTTGAGCAAGAAGTTTCTTGATATTGCCGAAGCGATCACCTGCTGGGCAAAGGGCGGCTTCGGCTCAGCAACTGTTCTAGTTTGTGGCATGTTCGCCGCTATCTCTGGTTCCGATGCCGCTGGTGCGGCCGCTGTCGGACGTATGACAATTGATCGTTTGGTCGCGAGTGGTTACCCGCGTCCCTACGCGTGCGCTCTCGTCGCAGCAGGGGCGTGCACTGGCATTCTGATTCCGCCCTCAATCGCCTATATCATCATCGGCTTGGTACTTGGGGTCAACGTCTCAATCCTATTCCTAGCGGCAGTCTTTCCGGGTTTGCTGATTCTGTTAGCAATCTTAGTTACCAATACCCTCGTCAATCGTCGGCGTGCCTACGAAGGCGGCGGCGCCATGACAACCCGCGAGTGGGCCGGTAATCTATGGCGAGCGATCCGATCTGGTTGGTACGCTTTCTTGGCTCCTGGAATTATCTTCTATGGTATTTTTTCTGGTCGATTAACGCCGACAGAAGCTGGCGCTTTGGCCGTCGTAATAACCATCATCATCGGCTTTTTGATCGGCACTTTGAGATTCAGGCATTTTCCAGCCATGCTGGTCAGTTCCGCTAAAGTTAGCGGCGTTATTCTACCGATCATCGCCTTTTCTTTACCGCTCGCTCAGGCCTTAGCTATCTTGGGGGTTCCGCAAGGGTTTGTCGCAGCAGCAACCTCTGTCAGTGAAGAACCATGGGTGCTCATCTTGATGATGATCCTGATATTGGTAGCGGCGGGCTGCGTCATGGAAACAACGCCCAACATCGTCATTCTTGCTCCCATTCTCTTCCCGCTCGCGCAAAGCATTGAGATGAACGAGATTCAGTTTTGCGTCATGATGATTACGGCACTGGGCGTGGGATTCATAACCCCGCCACTTGGCCTTAATTTGTTTGTTGTATCAGGAATTACGGGCGAGTCGATCCTCAAGATCGCCGCTCAAGCCATTCCCTTCGTTTGCTTTATGCTTCTGGTCACACTGATCATTGCGTACGTACCAGAGCTTTCTACTGTCTTGCTACCCGATATATATAAATAGGTATATTTATGGCTCCGATCTACCTCAAAAGGGCAACCCTAACCCCCCGCAGCGGCGCCAGTGAGGTCCATGACACCGTTACCGAGATTCTTGAGGATATTGAGGCGAGCGGTGACGACAAGGCGTTGGAATATGCCAAACGATTCGATCGATACGAAGGGCCAATAATATTATCACAAGCCGACATTGATGCCGCCGCCGACCTCGTGCCCGATAACGTCAAGGCTGACATCGGCTTTAGCCATGACAACGTGCGACGCTTCGCCGAAGCTCAAAAGAAATCATTAGGGCCGCTTGAGATCGAAATTGTTCCTGGATTGACCGCGGGGCAGAAAATTATCCCCGTTGATTCGGTTGGCTGCTATATTCCTGCAGGACGCTATAGTCACATCGCGAGTGCGATAATGACAGTGACAACGGCCCGAGTCGCAGGTTGCCGGCACATCGCCGCCTGTTCCCCGCCTCGCCCCGGCATAGGGGTGGCACCGGCAATCGCCTACGCTGCCAGTGTTTGCGGCGCTGACAAAATCATTGCCATGGGTGGCGTACAAGGATTAGCAGTCATGGCCTTTGGTCTTTTTGGCTTACCAAAGGCCAACATGCTGGTCGGACCCGGCAACCAGTTTGTGGCCGAAGCCAAGCGGATATTATTTGGTCGTGTCGGCATTGATATGATTGCCGGCCCAACCGATAGCCTTATCTTGGCAGACGACACCGCTGATTATAAGATCGTAGCGGCTGATCTAGTAGGGCAAGCAGAACACGGATATAATTCCCCGGTATGGCTGGTATCAAGTGACCGACACCTTGCTGAGAAAGTCATGGAACTCGTGCCACGCCTGATTGCAACACTTCCCGATCTCAATCAAGACAATGCGACGAAAGCGTGGCAAAATTATGCCGAGGTCATTTTATGCTCGGATCGTGACGAAATGGCGGCCGTCTCCGACCAATACGCACCAGAACATCTGACCGTGCAAGCCGCTGACCTTGACTGGTGGCTCGGGCGTCTTTCCTGCTACGGATCACTGTTCCTCGGCGAGGAAACGACTGTTGCCTTCGGGGACAAGGCTTCAGGCACGAATCATGTGCTACCGACGAGCCGGGCCGCTACCTATACAGGCGGACTGTCCGTTCACAAATACATGAAGATTGTCACTTGGCAACGCTCAACGCTGGAAGGTGCAAAGCCAATCGCCGAAGCGACCGCCCGCATTTCGCGCCTTGAGGGTATGGAAGCGCACGCCCGAACCGCAGACATACGCTTGGCAAAATTCTTCCCCCAAGAGACCTTTGATCTTACGATTGGAGAATGAGGGGATGGGCAATGATCAATTGATCTTGTCTCCGGTTCAAAGTTCTCGGACGACAACAATAGTCTGGGTTTGTGCCGCGTGTCCCTGCGGGTACCATTGAGATTATCGGTAAGTTGCGAGTGCGGAATGGTAATCGAGGCTCATCAACAAGTGAAAGCAGTTCTGCCAACTGATAAGTGCCAGTCGCAGTCTAACCTCTTTGAAGATAGAAGAAATCGGTTCCCTTTTAGACCGGATTCTGCACTAACTCTCCGTGCCCCTAGCAAACATGACCATCTGATCGGCACAGGCAGCTGGCATCATTCATTTCTTGATGCGCTTCTTTGGCGACAGCTGCTCTCTGCTGCTGTCTTTACCTTGCAGCATTTGATCGCTGGCGCTCGTTTGGCGCTCGAAACAATGCTGAAGCATACTCCGCAACCAGACTTGGCTCAGCGCACGATCTCAACATGAAGGCCCTTCTATATACCGCGCCAGAGAGTCTTCGCTATACGGAGGTGGCAGATGTCGTAGCACCAACTGACCATCAAATTGTGCGTATCGATAGTGTCGGAATATGTGGCTCAGATATGCACGCCTTTCTTGGTCACGATGATCGCCGACCGGCCCCGCTTATCTTGGGGCACGAGGGCGCCGGAACCGTTATCGGCGGCGAACTCGACGGTAAACACGTTACCATCAACCCGTTAGTGACCTGTTCTCAGTGCCGCGCCTGTTTAGCTGGACGCGATAATCTGTGCGAAACCCGACAAATTCTATCAATGCCGCCGCGCGAAGGTGCTTTTGCACAACTTGTTGCCGTCCCAAAACAGAATTTAGTGATTGTCCCTCAATCTTTCCCGTTATCGCAAGCGGCGCTTGCCGAACCCATTGCTGTTGGATGGCACGCTGTTCGGTTAGGGCTTGAGGCTGCCGCATCCGATATCCCAAACAGCGCTGTTGTCTTTGGCGGCGGTGCCATCGGCGTCGCGTCAGCACTTTGCTTATCGCATCACGGAATTGCCGACATTACCCTAATTGAGCCGAATGAACTGCGTCGAGATTATCTCAAAGAAAGTGCGAACTATGGTGTCGAGGCTCCCAGCAAAATCTCAGGTCACCGCTTTGATTTTGCTATCGACTCGGTCGGTATTGACGCTACCCGTGAAGCGGCTAGTGCCGTCGTTAATCCAGGGGGGGTTATTTTACACATTGGCCTCGGCGGGGGCTCCGCCGGTCTTGATATTCGGCGTATGACTTTGCAGGAAGTCACGATGATTGGTACATATACATACACGGCGCACGATTTTCGCAACACCTGTGAAGCGATGTTTGAGCGTCGTCTAGGTCCACTAGACTGGACGGAAGCGAGGCCGCTCGCAGCGGGGGCGCGTGCCTTTGATGATATCCGCAACGGGCGCGTCGCCGCACCAAAAATTCTTTTGCAACCTGAATGACCGGAGATAAAGATGGCGAATTCACCTAAGAATGAAATTCCAAAGTTGCTGGTACATGATGAAATCGACAATGTCGGCGTCGTTGTGGTCGAGGGGGTTACGGCGGGCTCTGACATATTGTGCTGCATTACGCAAAACAATTCTACCTTTCGACTCGCGGCCAAGACCGATGTACCGATCGGTCATAAACTTGCTCTTATTGACCTAAAAAACGGGGACACCGCAATAAAATATGGTGAGGACATTGGTAAGATTGTTGCTGATGTTGCCCAAGGTGAACATGTTCATATTCACAATTGTAAAACGAAACGTTGGTAGGAAGCCTAACGATGTCAAATAATCTAAATATTTCGATACAAGCCTATCGGCGAGAAAACGGCAGAGTTGGTGTCCGCAACCACGTGATTATTCTGCCCGTTGACGATATTTCGAACACGGCGTGTGAGGCAGTAGCCAACAACGTCAAGGGCACGTTAGCGCTGCCCCATGCCTACGGGCGGCTACAGTTTGGTGAGGATCTAGAACTGCACTTTCAGACAATGATCGGCACTGGTGCCAATCCCAATGTCGCTGCGGCCGTCGTGATCGGAATCGAGCCGGGATGGACACAGCGCATTGCCGACGGCATTCGTGAAACCGGAAAGTCGGTCGCCGAGTTCTCGATTGAACAGAAGGGAGACTTTGAAACCATTCGCGCTGCCTCATGGGCCGCTAAGGACTTTGTTCATCAAACCAGTGAGTACCAGCGCGAACAGTGTGACCTGAGCGAGCTATGGATCTCGACCAAGTGTGGCGAGAGCGATACGACAACCGGTCTTGGATCCTGTCCGACAGTCGGCAATATGTATGACAAGCTATTGCCAACTGGCATCACGGGTTTTTTTGGCGAGACCTCTGAGATCACTGGTGCCGAACATATTTGCCAAAAGCGCGCGATCAATGACGAGGTCGGTGAGCGTTGGTTTAACATGTGGAAGGCCTATCAGGACGAGGTCATTTTTGCCCATCAGACCGACGATCTTAGTGACAGTCAGCCGACGAAAGGTAATATTGAGGGTGGGTTAACGACTATTGAGGAAAAAGCGCTGGGAAATCTTGAGAAAATCGGACGCAGTGCGAAGTTCATTGACATCTTAGCGCCGGCTGCGCCGCCACAATCCGGGGCTGGATTGTATTTCATGGATAGCTCCTCGGCGGCTGCGGAATGTGTGACCCTTATGGCGGCTGGCGGTGCGGTGATCCATACATTCCCGACTGGTCAAGGTAATGTGGTTGGCAACCCGATTGTACCGGTTATCAAGATTTCAGCCAATCCTCGGACAATCCGAACAATGGGCGAGCATATTGATGTTGATGTTTCGGGTATCTTGCGTCGTGAGCAAACAATTGATCAAGCGGGCGATGTTCTGATTGAGATGATTAAACGCACGGCTAACGGCCGCTTCACGGCGGCTGAAGCGCTTGGGCACAGAGAGTTCTCAATGACGAAGCTTTATCGTAGTGCCTGAAGCTTTCGACTCAAATTTGCTATGTGTCGTTTGGGGATCGTTCTGACTGACACTGTTACTATTTCCTTTGCTCGTGCAGTTGAACTTGTTTCATCAGCATTTTTCCGTGCTGGTGTGCCGCGCCCAGTATCTGCTTCGGTTGCCGAGGCACTTGTTACGGCTGAGGCAGAAGGGCAAATCGGCCACGGGATCATTCGTCTCGCTGACTACATTGAACAGGTTCGCAGCCAAAGAATTAACGTTAACGCGAACATTTCGGTGGTCTCGCGCGGTGCGGCATCGCTTTATGTCGACGCAGATTTTGGTTTTGCCTATCCGGCGATTGACGAAGCACTTGCGCGGGGATTGCCGATTGCTCAAGAGCTTGGGATCTGCGTCATAGCGATTGGCAACTCGCATCATTGCGGCGCGTTATCTTTTCATGTCGAGCGAATCGCAGCAGCCGGCTTGATCGGACTAATGTTTGCCAACACGCCAAAGGCGATTGCTCCTTGGGGCAGCCGTGATGCCGTGTTTGGGACCAACCCTATTGCATTTTCTGCTCCGCGCCTTGGCTCTCACCCTTTGGTTATTGATTTATCGCTGTCTCGGGTTGCTCGCGGGAAAGTAATGGCTGCAAAAAAATCGGGTGACAAAATACCTCTGGGCTGGGCACTAGATTGCCATGGCAATCCTACCACAGAGCCCGATGACGCTTTGGCAGGATCAATGATCCCGATTGGCGGGGCTAAAGGAACTGCACTTGCACTGATGGTCGAAATATTGGCGGCAGTTTTTTCCGAGAGTGCTCTGAGCGTCGAAGCGGGCTCATTCTTTGACGCCGCAGGTTTGCCGCCCAAGGTCGGTCAAGCACTCATTGCTATTCGCCCCGCCTCTGAACGCACATTTGCCTCGCGGCTTGAGCAACTGTTGGAAATTATTTCGTCTCAGGAAGGTGCTCGTTTACCCGGTACGCGCCGACAACAAGCACTGTCCAACGCTCATAAGAACGGTCTAGAAGTCCCAAGATCTCTGATCTCTGTGGCCCAAGATCTGGCTACAGGAGCACCTTCAGAAAATAAACGGCCACTCAAACCTCTTTGACTGACAAGGTGATATCCGCTTTCTGATCAGTTACTTTTTCGAGGGTCGCTGATCAGCCATGAGCCTCTTATTGCTGATTAGTTCAACCACAGCTTGGGTGTTTTTGTCTGGTCAATATTTCCGGGCAGATTCCCTTCTTCCTCGCAAGCCTTAACTTGCTCATAGGTCTTTAGTAGGTCTTTTGCGGCGTTTTTATTGAGATCCTTTTTGACGAGACGATCGAAAGCCTCCGCGAGTTTATAGAGGCAGCCCGTTAATTCAATCTGATAGTGGATACTCAGCGCGAGTGCACGCCGCGTTTCTTCCTTGACCACAGGATCTTCTGGGTCGCGGTCACACAGACAAAGTTCTAAAAGCAGAGTTTCAAAGTCTTCGTCGTCATCGTCATCCACAATCAGAATTCCTTTCTGGTTAGCCAATGTTGTAACAGATATACTTTTTCATCCCCTTAACAAGTCGAAAAGAGACGGCTCTTGTCCGAGGTCATTCTAATGTCGAGGATACCTCTATGTCGTGCCCGCAATGGGTTTTCCGCAAACGGCTGCGCTAGGAAATACAGACCAGCTCGACAAATATTAACGCGTTCGGTACCAATAGAGATTAATTTCCTTAAGGAAATGCCATTGCCCTTACCTCTGGCCTCTTAACCCACTCCGAGAACGGCGGGACTGCTTTCCGCTCGGTGATTTCCAGCTCTTGAACCTTCACAAGGCCGGCGCAATCCAGTACTTCGCAAGCCGCGCGAATGACTGCGCCGTCATTGGTATTTGGATCGTCGAGAATAGCGGCCAATTGATCAACGGCTTTGGTAGTTGTGGCTTTGAGTTTCCTTTTCGTGTCCGACATTGAACCGGCAAAATGACGATCTAATTCGGCGTGATATTCCTCATTTTTTCGCCAGTTACTAACAGTGGTTTGTCTCGGGGCGTTCATGACCTTATCACTCACGGCCTTTCCTTTGACGCCAAGCCCGAAGCCTCGTAACCGATCGCTTACAAGACTAAAGACCAAACGCCAGCGCCACAATAATCCGATCGAACATCACATCTGTATCTCAACAATAGGAAAAATGGCCTTACTAATATGCCCACCCTTAGCAGTGTTTATTACCTAATGAGCCCTAAAGTTTGACCCAAACCTGAAGGTCGTGGCGGTTGCCGATGGGGCGCGAGACAACTGGACGTTTCTGGCGGCCTTGTGTCCGGATCTAATGGAGACGGAATTCCTCATAATGGATTGAGCAAGGCGTCCAAATCTTAGCTTAACGGCTAACTCCAAATTTTCCATTTAATTGCATACTGTACTCTAGCGTATGCTAATGTTAGCAATAAAAATCATAAAACGTTAGAGAAATCTGTTTTAAGGGATAAGATATGGAACTTTTAAGTTTCTTAAACCCGTTTTGGATTATTCGATTTTTAAAATTTATTTCGACTCATTATAAAATTAGAAAAATCAAACAATACGCTCCTAATGCCAAAGAATTAAAGATCGAAGCCTGGGTTCAAGTATCTCAGCAAGAATTTGATAATATACCGAGTGAATTAACGCCAAATATAATGTTTATTATTGAAAATAAGTCCAAAGAATAGTGGGGACTACGCCGAGCCAAAGAACGCACCAAAGGATAAGTTGAACAATTTCTTTTTTTCCAAAAGTTATTGGTTCATCTTTTTCTTGAAATCTAATATTCATTTTCACCTCTCCCAATTTAATTAAAATAATATAAATATAATTTTTAACTCGTAAAGGTTTATTAGGGAGATTAATTAGGAAAATAAAAGAAACCGATGAATAATTCTCGTGATACATATAAATATTATTTTAAAGTGGTCAATAAAATTATATACGTAGGAGCCTCTTGCAAAATTCATCAGGCGAACGATTTTTTCCTGAAAACAGGCGATTTTTTTTTGAAAACGGTGGACATGAGACAACTCTTTGTATATTAGATTGTGACCAACACAAAATACAGAGGCGGTTGTCCCATGCCCTTATCGAACACCATAGCCGATATCTAGAATCGATTTCAAGGGGAATTGTTTCCGACCCTGGCTCAAGATCTCGGTCCGCTGACGGCGAACCACCAGCGTTTTGTTGCGGTCCTTGATCTGAAACCGGTCGAGACTTTTATTCAGACGCATTCGTCCGGTCGTGGTGGCCCCTAGAAGACCGCCGGGCTTTGGCGCGGGCCTTCATTGCCAAGGCGGTCTGGGACCTACCAACGACGCGGGCGTTGATCGACCG
>JAPORY010000069.1 GCA_026709985.1 Aestuariivita sp.
GCCCGTCACTAAAGTTGAGTGATCGCAACATATCTGGTGTCCCTGAACATGTGTGGTTGCTGATGACTGGCTCCAAGAAAGCCATCCAGTCGCCACCCCCAGCACGCACATAGGCACAGCGAATCTGGACATTCTTGCACTGGCAGACATGACCCCAGTTCTCCTCATATTTCGCGAGTTTATCTCTTTCAGAATCACTTAAAGTGTCTGGGTCAACGGAATTAAGATCTCGATCCGACCAATAGGGTAGGCTAGATTCAAAATGCGGCTGACACGCCCCACTCTTGCGGGCCTGGCTAGCAAGAAAAGCAAAACCGCACTCCCAAACTGGGTTCCCGTGCCAATATTCGCAGAGAGACACGCGTTCGGCAGCCACCGGTGCAATCCCAAAAATACTCAGTAAAACGCCGAGAACTGTCAGCTTGATCAACCGGACGGATTGATCAGACATGAGATTGCGAACAAAACTAGTCATACAAAATCTCCTCTTTTTTCCTGTCTTGTCGAACTGGAATATGAGCGTACTCTGATCGGCTTGTTGAGATCTTCCCTACCTCTCATTGACCTTCCCAAATTGGGAAAATTTTGTGCTGATGTTCCCCACCGACAGATTCTCGCTGCGTCGGTGGCGTTAGGCACAATCCTTTCAGAATCTCTCCTCTTATGAATGACAAGGCACCAAAGTCACATTTGATATTGACGCTACGCTTGATAGAATTGGTCCGTCTCCTAGAGAGAGCAACCTACCTACTGGATCTCCCGTACCGACGATGAGGATACTCCCCATCAAAACCCTTGCGAATATCCTTTTATTCTCGCATGAACTTCATAAATTCTACTTCCAAGAATTTTCTACTGATATTGAAGTACTAGAATAATAGTTGTCGAAGTCATCAATTTATCTGACACACCCCCAGCCTTGCGAACTAAGAAACAACTAGTGTTCTTGCTTGTCTTCCATTCTCTCGTAAATGTCAACAAGAAAAACTTTTTCGTGAACAGAGTATTCTACACTGTGATATTCATGTGACTTGGGGGGAGGGGTGACAGATCAACGACGCAATTTGCCGTACGTTGTGGATCATCACCAACGGTGGGAGACCGATTCAAACCGTATGGGATTCTCACATCAGAGAGAGCAAAGCATCCTGAAGCTGCCGAATACTGTGCCATTTTGAATGCGCTGGTCAGACGTGATCTGCAAGACCGCGTATATCTCTCGGAAAGATGGGCTTTTGTTCAGATTCGGAATTTATTTTACTGCGGTACTCGATAGTCACCGGCAAACCATGTCTGAGGGCTGGCGCCTGTTTTTTAAAGTCGACTTTGTGAGAGTCTCAAGATCCACGAATTTTCGTCCAAAGCTCGCACCCTCCTCGGCAATTGCCCTCGCATCTACACGAAAATAGGACAATCACAACATCGTCTTTCATCGGTCATATGTAGCCTTGGTCCGCATCCCCGATCTATATCAATATATAGATTGCTCGTGACCGCAATGCGGGGGAAAAGGCTGTGCTTTTCGCAACGTCTTGGTCTACAAGCGTTCAGTGGTAAGGCCCAGCAATAGGATGTTCTGAAAAGAACAAATGAAAAATTTCGGGACTCAGCGGACAACCCTTGTGAGATACCGTTGCAAGAGAGCTCCAATCAAAGCCCCAAGAATCGCAGAAAGGAGCATGCTCGCAATTCGCAGCTCAAAAGAGAACTCTCCGATAGGGATGCTCGTAATGAAGGAGGCAAGGATCAATGGGCCGCAAGAACCGAGCCAAGATAGGGATTTACTTGCAACAGCAAAAACCCCCGATTATTGACGATACCAGCCCAAGCAGATTGCCAACCAGAAGGCCAAACCTGAGCCGGCGAAAAGTATTTCCGATTTATCAAAGCACTGTATCCGCTCGCCTATTCTAACTCAAGACACACAGATGTCTGATAGTCGCTCACAAAATCTATATCTTGTCTGTTTGTTCGATATCAGTCATCGCTTTCACCGATTAAAAAAGGGGATTATATACCTCGATAACATTGCGACGAACCGCAGCCCAATCTTGTATCACCCGGACTGAGCCATGGTATCATCGGCTAGAATTTAACGACAATTCGGCCAGTGCTTTCTAAGAAAATCGCTTCCTAGCTTATCCCGAATAATACCGCTGGACCCTTCTTGCGGCCGAGTTTGTGAAGGCGAAACCTTGCCTCAAAAAGTTTGAGTGATTTCCTGTATTGAGCCAGGGTTTAGTTTAGACGGTCGCCGCTTGTAAGTCTCAACGGTATAAGGCTTCACGGTAACGGTCTTCCGGCGGTTGTCTTTCCTAGGTTCGCTACAGTCAGTCATTCCTAATCTACATAATAGCTCTTGCGGCCGGAGACAGATGACACGATAATGAAATTTGTCTATATCGGTTTAGTGTTGCCTGTCTCCGGGCTGTTATTTCGTTTAGCATCACCGGGTTTGTCAGAACCTAGTGATTCGCCCATAACCTCATCCTACCACATTTAGTGCCGCGACCCAAGAGCCTTGACCTCGCCCGTTTCTTCTGCTATCAATCCGAAATTCAACGCGGAATCGTAAAGGCAACAGGCAATGAACACGAACACTCTTACCCCCCCCCCCCCTCAAATCTGGGGTTCGCCAAAAACTTGACCCATACCGCCCGTTCCCCCCCGCCTGGGGGTGGCCGGGTGGTTTGCGACTCCGGCGATGGCGCAGACGGTCCATGCATGTCAGGAACAATATGACCAATCCTGCGTCCATACGGGGTGGGGTTACGGGCGAGGCGTGACATGTGTTCCGCGCAGTAGAGACAGTGAGGGAGGGACTGAAAGGTGCTGGACGGGTTCCGGAACGCCTACCAGTTCAAGTCGCGCTCATGGACCGGGATTGTCGCCGGGACCTGGATGGTTTTCGCCGAACAGACACTACAACTCATGGAACTTCTACCCGATGTACGTGGACCCCGCTGGACGGATCTACGTTCAGGCTCGCTGCAGAACGGGGAACATGGGAACATCCTACGTGTGGGGAAAGCACCCGCATTCGAGTCCGCCTCCCAACTGGACGCTTCCAAAGAATGTAACCTGCCCTCCTTAATGAACGACAGCGATATATAGACAGTGAATCTTGAGAAACTAAACTGAGGAGAACGCGCATGACCAAGCGTGGATTTACCCGTCCACCAAACGTTCGTTCGCCGCCCGAGAAAACGTCTCCGATTGGAGTGAATGTTACCCATGTATATAATCCCCTTAAAAAAAGGAGTGGTATCTACGCCAACGATCACCATCATCGAATACAATCGGACAGTTCTTCATTTTGAATGGTATGGGAGAATAAGTTATTCGCATACCTTCTTAGCGGGCTTGGAGTGATTCCATCAAATATAGGTGAAAAATTGCTGGTTTGGGAGTGGTTTAGTCATCATAACAGGCCTCAATTTTTTGGGAATTATAACCCTTGCAAAAAAATTCCGCCCTTTATCCACCAATTCTCGGCTCATTGCCGGCAAGCAATCTGACAATATTCTCTTGATGTCGCCAGCACACCAAAGCTGCAAGACCAATGGCAACAAGGAGTTTCGTCTCGTAACCAAACACCACGACAAACCCGACCGAGCCAAGTACCGACAGCAATGCCGCAAGCGATGAGATGCGACTGACTGCCACGACCAGCAGCCAGGTTAAACAGCATGCCAAACCGACGGGCCAAGCGTAAACAAGCCAGACGCCCGTAAAGGTAGCTACCCCCTTCCCGCCCTGAAACTTTAGCCAAATGGGAAAACAATGTCCGATGACAACGAGTATAGCGACAATCTGAGCATCGGCGGGCGGAAAGACGAACTGAGCAAACGCAATGGTAATTCCACCTTTTGCGGCATCAAGTATGAGGGTGACGAAAGCCGCAAGCTTGCTTCCAGTTCGTAAGACATTGGTGGCACCAATATTGCCCGAACCAATCTCTCTCGGATCCCCCAATCGCAACAGACGGGCGAGCACGAGTCCAAACGGGATCGAACCGATCAGATAGGCTACAAGCGCAACCAAAAACAACTCTGGAGCGATTTCAAGGCGGGTCATTATCGACCATCAAATCGTCTCTTCCCTCCAACCCAAGTCCCAAGAATGCGTCCCTGCAAGGTCTGGCCGTCAAACGGTGTGTTCTTTGACTTTGATCTGAGGGAATGACGATCAACCACGAACGGTTTGTCCGGGTCAAACAAAATTAGATCAGCCGATGCCCCAGAACGCAGACGTCCCGCAGGGAGCCCCAATCGATTTGCTGGATTTAATGCCAGCACTTGGAACAGCCGTGTAAGGCTAAGCTGACCCCCATGGTAGAGTCTCAGGGCTGCAGGTAAGAGCGTCTCCAACGCTACCGCACCGCTTGCCGCTTCTTCAAACGGTAATCGTTTGCTTTCTTCGTCCTGCGGGGTGTGCATCGAAGAAATTACGTCAATCAAGCCTTCGCTTAATGCCTGTACGGCCGCGCAACGATCCTCTTCTGATCGCAGTGGCGGCTTGACTTTGAAAAAAGTTCGGTAATCGGCAACATCCAAGCTATTCAGCGTCAAATGATGAATCGAAACCCCCGCAGTGATATCAAGTCCGCCTTCTTTTGCTCTTTTGAGTGCTGGCAGTGCCGTCGCAGTCGTGACTTGATCGGCGTGGTAACGAGCCTTCGTCATCTCCACGAGTGCAATGTCGCGTTCAAGCCCGATGCGCTCGGCCATAACCGAGACCGCTGGCAGACCGCGAAGAGAGGCAAATTTTCCAGCTGTCGCAGTGGCACCAACTGAAAGACCTTGGTCTTGCGGGTGTGCAATTATGAGCGCATTGCACGATCGTGCGTAACTCAAAGCCCTCGCGAATACCTTGGTATCGGCAATCACGCGGTCGCAGTCGCTAAAGGCCGCTGCACCAGCGTCCTGTAGCAACCGTATTTCCGTCATTTCTTTGCCGTCACGACCCTTGGTGAGTGCCGCCATCGGCAAAAAATTTGCCATTGACACGGTGTTGGCACGACGCTTAACGAACTCAAGTGTCTCAGGCGAATCAATTGCGGGCTTGGTGTCAGGCCGAGTAATAATCGTCGTAACGCCGCCAGCAACTGCGGCAGCTCCCGCCGATTGATAACTCTCTTTGTGTCGTTCGCCCGGTTCGCCAACCTTCACACCGGCGTCAATCAACCCTGGCGCAAGGCACATGCCAACGCAATCAATCGCTTCGCAGCCCTCTCGCGCTGGCGGTTCGCCAATTCCGGTTGCGACGATAGAACCTCGTTGCTGCAACAGCCAGCCACACTCAATTTCGCCCCGTTCAGGGTCAATGATGCGTGCGTTAGAGAATAGAGTGCCGTCCATCACATCGCTGGCGTTAAAGAAGAGTCTAGCGTGCTGCCGCCTCGGATCGAACTCCGAGAAGCTCTCACATCATGTCCACACCTATCCTGCAAAGCCCACGTTGGCTGTCTGAACTGATAAAGCTTCACTTGTGAACACGCGTGCGACCTGGCAGAGGCATTTGTCAAATCGGCGATGAAGATCACGACGCTTGCATCCGTTTCGTGCTCGAATTTAAGGATTGCGCTAAAAGATGCAGTGTCGCCATTCTAAGTGCAACACCCATTTCTACCTGTTCCCCTATGACTGAGTGATTGATATCGTCGGCAATCTCACTATCAATCTCCACCCCTCGGTTCATAGGCCCTGGATGCATTACTATCGCGTCCTCTCGTGCTTGCGCGAGTTTGTGCCCGTCAAGTCCAAAGCGGTAAAAATATTCGCGTTCGGAGGGGATGAAGCCACCATTCATTCTTTCCCTTTGAAGCCGCAACATCATGATGACGTCAACATCCTTTAGGCCCATTGCCATATCATCGTAGACCTCAACGCCAAATTGTTCGACCTGTGAAGGCATTAGCGTTGGTGGCCCAATAAGCCGTATCCGATTATCAAATTGTCCGAGTAACAGAATATTGGAGCGAGCGACTCTTGAATGAGCAATGTCACCGCAAATCGCGATGCAAAGACTCTGTAACCGACCTTTTGCACGACGAATCGTTAACGCATCCAATAGTGCCTGTGTGGGATGTTGATGCCGCCCATCACCAGCGTTGATTACGGCACAATCAACCTTTTCCGCTAGCAATCCAACAGCCCCGGAATTTGGATGCCGCGCAACAAGTATGTCAGGGCGCATAGCATTCAAAGTCAAGGCTGTATCAATGAGGGTCTCGCCCTTTTTTATGGAACTCGCTTGGAGAGACATGTTCATCACATCGGCCCCCAATCTCTTGCCCGCGAGTTCAAAACTGGCTTGGGTTCGAGTCGAATTCTCGAAAAACATATTGACTTGCGTCATCCCCTTCAGAACCTTAGTTAGCTTAGAACGCTGACGATTCTGATTGGCATAGCGATCTGCCAAATCAAGAACGGCAATAATTTCATCAGGCGCAAGTTGCTCAATGCCCAAAAGGTGACGCTGCGTAAGAAACATGGCTGTAGGTTCCAAACCAATTCAACGCCTTGATAGTAATTGTTGCCACATCAAACAAGTTAGAACGTCATATTCACACACGATCAAAGCAGGATAGCTTTCGTGAACAACACGATGCCAGACACTGAGACAACGCTGGCCCAAATTTATCTGAGTTGGTTGATTGAACTCGGAGCCGATGAGGCGATTTCCGAGAACCCGATATCTCGGTACACCCTCCCCACTTCTCTGCCAGCAAAGACCCAATTTGCTAAACCATCGACGAAACCGACCAAAACCGCCGAAACCGACCCTGTCGGCGAGGCACACAAGCTGGCACAAGACGCGAACAGTTTAGCCGAACTAAAGGCTGCACTTGCTGGATTCGAACATTGCGAACTTAAGCGAACCGCTCAAAATCTGGTGTTTTCCGACGGTGTCCCAAATGCCCGAATTATGCTGATTGGAGAAGCACCAGGCCGCGACGAAGATCTGCAAGGTCGCCCGTTTGTCGGACGAGCCGGTCAACTGCTTGATCGCATGCTTGCAGCCATCGGTATTAGCCGAAAAGAATCGGCCTATATCGCAAATGTTTTGCCGTGGCGCCCGCCTGGGAACCGCGATCCAAGTGTGGCTGAAATCGCGATGATGAAGCCGTTTCTTGAGCGTCACATTGAACTCGTAGCGCCCGAAATCTTGGTGCTGATGGGAAACTATAGTTGTAAGGCAGTTTTGGGAAAGCAAGGCATCACAAAACTCCGTGGGCAATGGACGACGGCTTATGGGCTGCCAACATTGCCAATGCTTCATCCTGCATTCCTTTTGCGGCAACCTGTCCGAAAGCGGCAGGCCTGGGCCGACCTGCTTGAGTTGCAGCACCGATTGGCACAATGAGGTACAGTTCCATTCGATTTTTTGCGGGCAACGAAGACGCCCCTAACCGAATTGTGTTGATTATCTGATTCATTAATTGGATTATCGCCACATCCCGGTCCAACGCTATAGTCTTCGTCCACCGGAAATTCGCCAATTCCAGCTGTTGCGCCGAATCTAACTGGCGTAAGGGGGCGAATTTCCGCTCGGTTTGGCCTTTTCTTGGCGGGTAATTGAGAAACCTTTATGAAATCCGATCGGCCTCGGATCAGCAGCGAGTAAGATGTTCAATATAGGTCGGAAACGCCAATCGCCCGTGCGAAAGTTGAACTTGGGCTTTTGGTCGGTTCGCCGTTCGGCTTACAACTCCTAACTGCCAGAACTTTGCTCTGGTTTAATTCCCCGATCTCGAATAATCTCAATGTACTCTGATTGACGAGGAGAACAGATATTGTTGTGATCAAGCCTATGGAAGCATGCTCTCATCGTCTTCAATTCGAGATGAACGGCCGTTAAGAACTCAGATCGCTTACCAACGCCAGAGGAAAATCCGAACATGTATCGTGCGCAATGGCACGGTTTTAGCCGCCGAAAGGAATTAAATAATGGTTGCCAAACTGATTGATGGGAAGAAATTGGCTGCCGACATGCGCCATAAGATTGCCCAACACGTTCAGGAGTTGCGAACCAAATATCGGATTGCGCCGACGCTCGCGGTAATTTTGATTGGCGATGATCCCGCGAGTCAAGTCTACGTAAATGCAAAAACAAGGTACTGTCGGGAGGTTGGTATCAACTCGTTTGCGTATCGGCTCGCTGCTGATACGCCCGAGTCAGAAGTCGTTGACGTCCTTCATGACATAAATTGGAGTCTAAAGATCCACGGCATTTTACTGCAGCTACCGCTACCAAAGCATTTGAGTGCCGACAAACTCATGCATTTCATTAAGCCAGAAAAAGATGTCGACGGCTTCCATATCAACAATGTTGGAAAATTGAGTTCTGACTATCAGGTAAGAATAATTCCCTGTACACCGCTCGGTTGTCTATTGCTGCTCCGCAACCTCCACAAACAAGGCTTAGACGGTATGAATGCCGTCATCGTTGGTCGTTCAAATATCGTCGGAAAACCATTGGCTCAACTGCTACTGAAGGAGAATTGTACCGTCACGATTGCTCATAGCCGCAGCGACAATCTGCCAAGCCTCACCGCCAACGCCGACATCGTCGTTGCTGCTGCTGGTCAACCGCAAATGATCAAAGATAGCTGGATTAAACCGGGAGCAACAGTCATTGACGTTGGTATCAATCGCATCGAAATGCCCGACGGCAGTCAAAAATTGGTTGGGGATGTCGACTTCGAAAGCGTCAAAGAGATTGCAGGGGCAATCACCCCAGTGCCGGGAGGCGTTGGCCCCATGACCATCGCCTGTTTGCTCGCCAATGTCGTGCGAATATTCGAGGATCTCAATGAAGTTGACGGAACATCAAGGCTCAGACTGGTGTAGGAACAATCGTTCCTAACAGGGTCGCCATTAACTTTTCTTGGCCGCCGTGATTGTCGTACACATCAGCTGCAGCAACGACCAAACGTTGACCCGCCTTGATTACGCGACCTCGGGCAATAAGAAATTTTCCCGTGCCTGGTCGAAGCAGGTGAATCTTCATCTCGGAAGTGACGACCTCTTGATCGGCACCAAGCATCGTCAGAGCGCTGAATCCCGCCGCGCTGTCCCCAAGCGTAAACGCCAAACCGGCGTGAGCAAAGCTTTGCTGTTGTAAAGTCGAGTCCGCGATGGGTGCTTGGATTTCAACAGCGCCAATATCAATGTTTGAGATTTCAGCATTTATCAAACACATCATGCTCTGCGCTTGAAAGCTCGCCTGAATTCTTTCGACAACTTTTGCGTCCATTTAACCTATCCCGGTGAATTCGCCCTATCTCAAGCACGTTCAGGGGCAATAGCATATAATGTGGCACAGACAGCGGCAACATTTCGAGCGAACAGCATTAGCTTATCTATCCAAAACCCAATACACAATTCAATCTCGTAATAGAAAAACAATTGCGATTGTCAGCGCCAGATCCGCTCTATTGCCCAAAATTATGCGCTTGATCAGAGGCCTTTGGATTTATTACGAGGATGTCGTGTCATGCCCTCGAATAGTCGGCAGAACCATTATGACCGTTGGGTCGGTGAAACAAGCGTCGCCGCTTGCTGTTTAACTCCAATCACATACTTGTTAGCCTCTCCCATAAGCTTAAGTCTTTTGACGATCACACTGTCGGGTGCTATCTTTATAGGCTCTTGCGGGTCGACAACTGGATTTGAAAAACTGCACATTTTGCGCATCATGTTAGGACAGTTCACTGACGAGACCTGTGCTCTTACCTAGAGCAGGAATGCGCAAGTTGATAAACTAAGTGCCATTTTCTGGAGTTCATCGCATGTCAGAAACGGTCGAAGAGCGAAGGTTTGTTCCGATTGGTATTGCCGTCTTGACGGTTTCGGACAGCCGCACTGACGACAATGATCATTCGGGACAACTGCTCGAAGAGCGCATTTTTGCTGCAGGGCATCAGCTTGTTGATCGAAAAATCGTATCCGATGACCTAGACCTCATTCAGGTTCAGTTGCGCACATGGATCGCTATTGAGCGGATTGACGTCATCATTTCAACTGGCGGGACTGGATTGACTGGTCGTGATGTGACTGTTGAGGCACATCGCCAGGTCTACGAGAAGGAAATTGACGCGTTTTCGACACTCTTCACCGTGATCTCAATGAAAAAAATTGGCACCAGCGCGGTGCAATCGCGTGCAACTGCCGGAGTTGCCAATGGGACCTATTTGTTTGCGCTGCCTGGGAGTCCAAATGCCTGCAAAGACGCTTGGGACGAGGTGTTAGCGCCGCAATTTGACTATCGCCATCGGCCCTGTAACTTCGTAGAAATCATACCACGTCTCATCGAACGTTGACGACAAATCAAGCCAGAATATCAACACCAACATACCAACATACCAATACATCACTTGGAACTTGCGGGTAAAATATTTCCGAGCGGCGGCAGACAATTGGCTCGTCCAATGCGCAAGTTGACATCGCAGAACTGATACCAAAAGCCCCATACCGAGACTTGCTTGATCAGTCATTCTTTTCGGCTCCCCTTGTGCTTTGTTGCAAACTGCTTGAGTATTGGCATTGATTGAGACAACGCTACCTTATGGCGAGAACGAGCGGAGATAGTCATGCGTTTCTTGCGGCAAAGTTTGGTCGGCGTCATGTTAACGGCCCTTACTCTTGGCTTCCTGGCCTACGCTGGGCAACTGATTCATTCTGCTGTCCAAGATCGATTAACCAGCCAACCATCGGCGCAAAATGCTCGTGAACGCGTTTATGCGGTCCACGTTATCCCCGCCCGTCACAGCCGCGAAATTCCTGAATTTGAAGCCTTCGGTGAAATCCAGAGCCTACGCACACTAGAGATTCGTGCGGCGGTTGGCGGCCGCGTTGCGACCCTTGCCCCCGAATTTAGGCAAGGCGGCGTGGTCGAGAGTGACCAACTCTTAATCGGCATTGACACTGCAGATCGTCAGGCTAGCCTCGATCGTTCCAAGAGTGACCTACTTGACGCACAAGCAGAAGTGCGAGATGCGGAACGCTCAGCGGTGTTAGCTAATGACGAATTAGCCGCAGCCCTTACGCAATTTGAAGTCCGTCAACGGGCACTTCGACGACAACAAGATCTCCTTGATCGCGGCGTCGGGAATGCGACCGGGGTTGAGAATGCAGAAATCTCTCTCGCGCAAGCGCAGCAATCCGTCTTATCACGTCGCATTGCGGTAGCCCAAGCCGAAGCCAGAGTTGATCAGGCGGCAACCCGACTGGCACGATCAAAAATTGCGCTTGGACAAGCAGAGCGTGACCTTTCTGATACCAAAATTTATGCACCCTTCGCTGGCACCTTGAATGATGTCACTCTGGTTGAGGGACGGCTGGTATCGGCCAACGAGAAAGTCGCAGAACTCGTCGATCCCGATGCTTTGGAAGTTGCGTTTCGCGTATCGACCCGCCAATATGTTCGGCTGCTTGATAACAACGGCGTCCTACTACCAACCCGAGTTATTGTTACCCTTGAAGGAGCAGAGGCCGATCTGCCCGCTACTGGTCGGGTAACACGGCATAGCGCCGGCACCGGAGCCTTACAGACTGGGCGAGTATTATATGCATCGTTGTCGTCGGCTTACGGCTTTAAGCCAGGGGATTTTGTGACTGTCGCGGTGCAAGAGCAGGCATTGGATGATGTTATTCGGCTCCCGGCATCAGCTTTCGGCTCTGACGGAGCGGTACTTGCCCTGACCGATGAGGATCGACTGCAAGCGATTCCCGCTACGCTATTGCGTCGACAAGGTGACGACGTGTTGGTTCAGGCCGATGATTTGGTTGGCAAAGATGTGGTTAAGTCGCGAACCCCCTTGTTGGGACCGGGCATACGGGTTCGACCGGTTCGCAACGAAGCCCCAGATAGTGTTGATTTAGAAATGTTGGAATTAGCACCAGATCGTAAGGCAAAATTAGTTGCCTTTATTGAGAGCAATAGCAATATGCCAGAGGCGGCACGGGCACGCATTCTTAATCAGCTAGCTCAGGAAAAAGTTCCCGCCCAAGTCGTGGAACGTCTTGAAGCGCGCATCGGAGGATAATGGCGTGGTTCGTTCTGTGCCATTGGCTCCCGGTGGCCTTTTTTCCTATTTTACTCGTCATCCCACTGCGGCAAATCTCTTGCTGGTTGTCATGCTGGTCTTGGGTTTGGCGGCAGCTCCAAACATGCGAGCGCAATTTTTCCCTGACGTCATTGTTGACAATGTAACGGTTGACGTCACTTGGGATGGTGCTGGTCCAGAGGACGTTGACAATGCGATTATCCAAGCTTTGGAACCAGCGTTGTTGGCCGTTGACGGGGTTGAACAATCGAACTCCTTTTCTCGGGACGGCCGTGCGTCCATAACTCTTGATTTCAAACCCGGTTGGGATTTAGCTCGTGCCGCCGATGACGTACAATCTGCTGTCGACGCCGTAACGAGCTTGCCCGAAGAAGCCGACGAACCGAAGGTTCGCCGTGGCGTCTGGCGTGATCGCGTAACCGACCTCGTCATTACTGGCCCGATTGACGTCAAGCAACTCGCACTACTTGCAGACGAACTCGTAGCGCAGCTCTTTGTTGCTGGAGTCACACGAACAACCATTCGCGGAGTAGCGGCGCCTGAAACGATCGTTGCGGTATCCTCAGCGCGTCTTGTTGAACACGACATCTCAATGACTGAGATCGCTAGAGCTATCGCCGCGGAGGTTGATGCCGATCCTGCTGGCGATATTGATGGCGCGAACGCTAGGGTGAGAACGGGCACGGAAAAACGCTCGCCAGAGGATATCGCGGGCATCGTCCTGCGATCCAACCCTGACGGGTCAAAACTCACAATCGGTGCTGTCGCCTCAGTTCAGCAGGGTGGTCCCGATCGTGAGCGTGCTTACTTCGTGCACGAGCACCCTGCGATCTCAATTCGTGTCGATCGATCAGATAAGGGCGATGCAATCGGCATACAGCGGATCGTGGAGACTGTTGCGGAGAACATGCAGCCTAGTCTTCCGCAGGGCGTGACCATTGATCTGATTCGCACACGAGCGGAAGCCATAACCGGTCGGCTTGATATTCTTCTTGACAATGGTCTGACCGGATTTGCGCTGGTACTATGCCTATTGTTTTTGTTCTTAAATGCACGCACGGCCTTCTGGGTTGCCGCCGGTGTACCTGCCGCCATGATGGCCGCCATTGCCTTAATGTATGCCGTTGGCTTGACGATCAATATGGTCTCACTGTTCGGGTTGATCATTACACTTGGCATTGTGGTTGATGATGCGATTGTTGTCGGTGAGCACGCAGACTATCGGTACCGCAACGGCGAACACCCGTTTCAAGCTGCGGAGCGAGCAGCACAGCGTATGGCAAAACCGGTTTTTGCTGCCACCTTAACGACCATTATCGCTTTTTACGGCTTGGTGATTATTGGCGGCCGCTTCGGGGACCTGATTCGCGATATCCCGTTCACGGTTATTGTTGTCCTTGCGGCATCATTGCTGGAGTGTTTCTTGATCTTACCCCATCACATGGCAAAATCCTTACTGAGATCCGAAAAGCAGGCATGGTATGACGCGCCCTCTCGGGCAGTTAATCGTGGATTTCAGTGGATACGGGATCATGTATTTCGTGGCTTCTTGCGCTGGTTGATTCGGGGACGTTATGCGGTCATTGCTGGCTTGATTTTGCTCTTGGCAACGCAACTCGCGGTATTTTTGCGCGGTGACATTCAATGGCGATTCTTTAATGCTCCGGAACGCGGCTCGGTCACGGGTAATTTTGCAATGACAGAGGGAGCGTCGCGGGAAGATTCGTTAGAGATGATGCGTGAGTTACAGCGGGCAACCGAGATGTTGGGTCGTGAGTATGAGGCTCGTCACGGCACAAACCCGTTGCTCTATGTGATGGCTGAGGTTGGTGGCAATGCCGGTCGCCGTCTGAGTGGAGTTGAGGCCAAAGACCCTGATCTTCTTGGCGGCATATCCATCGAATTGATTGATGCCGATTCACGCCCCTATTCGAGCTTCGCCTTTGTTGGTGAACTGCAAGACTCGGTGCGTCGCCATCCGCTAGTCGAAACCATTAGCTTTCGAGGTTGGCGTTCGGGCCCATCTGCCGATGCCTTGGATGTTCAATTTTATGGTGCAGAAGTGGCGGTTCTCAAGGCGGCTAGTCTCGACCTACAAGAGGCTTTGTTGGCGTTTCCCGAAGTTTCTGCGGTGCAAGACAACCTTGCTTATGACAAGGAAGAGATCATCCTTGATCTAACCCCGCAAGGGCAAGCATTAGGCTTCACGATTGATACATTGGGCCGAGCGGTCCGCTCTCGCTTAAACGGCATTGAGGCGGCAACCTATCCGGATGGGATGCGAAGCGCCGCGATTCGCGTCGAATTATCGGCTGGTGAACTAACTGCTGATTTTCTTGAGCGCACCCAGATGCGCACACCGAGCGGGCACTATGTCCCGTTGGCGGATTTGGTTAGAGTAGAAAGTCGCACCGGCTTTACAACCGTGAGGCGTGAGAATGGGGTTCGGTTAATTTCTGTGACCGGTGACATATCAGAAGATGATCCAGCGCGGGCTGAAGAAATCATCCAGAGATTGGAGCAGGACATTCTTCCAGGGATTGCGAGTGAACGCCAAGTCGAGTGGCGCCTTGCTGGCCTGAGTGAGCAAGAGAATAATTTTCTGTCGGATGCGTTAACCGGCCTAATTTTATGCCTCACCGGCATTTATCTGGTTTTGGCTTGGATTTTCTCAAGTTGGTCACGACCGCTCATCATTATGGCTATCATACCTTTTGGTCTGGTCGGGACAATATATGGTCATGGGCAATGGGAGGTCCCTTTGAGCATGTTTACCGTTGTCGGGCTTCTGGGCTTGGTTGGCATTATTATCAATGACTCAATCGTTCTCGTGAACACGATTGACGATTACGCCCAGAGTCGGGGATTAATTCCTTCAATTATTGATGCCACTGCGGATCGGTTGCGTCCTGTGTTGCTCACAACGTTGACGACGGTCTTGGGGCTGACACCTTTGCTTTTTGAAACCTCACAGCAGGCTCTTTTTCTCAAACCGACAGTCATTACTTTGGTTTATGGATTGGGTTTTGGTATGTTTCTGGTGCTATTAATCGTGCCTGCGCTTGTAGCTATTCAAGCGGATGTTCGGATGCAAATGACGGCAATGACTCGAGCAATGCGCAGCCCTAATGGTTTTGTTCGCTCAATTGTTGGTTCCACTCTCGTCTTTGTCCTTGTTTGGTTTGCTTTGACGATGGGGGCAACGATCTTATTTGGTTCGATGCCTTTAGGAATAAGTGACTATTTGCCGCTTGCTGCCTTCATTAGTGAGGTACAGCACGCCTTCTTGGCTTTTATAATCGGGAGTCTTACTTTTTGTGTCTTGGTGTTGATGCTTGCTAGCTTGGCAGCCTTGCGGCTACCCTCATATGCAGGTCGCAATTGGCGTTGAAGTGCTATGCTGCTTTCGGCGCTGGTACTGGAAGCTGGTGTCTGATACCCCATGATTGGGATTAGCGGTTTTGTTTTGCGGCTTTTTGTCGCCGTGAGATTCAAAGGATTAAGTCGTCAATCGAAAGGCGGTCCCACCTATCCTCCCGCATAACAGACGATTTACCACCAGACTGACGGACACTTTTGGTAGCGAATACTCAACCCGCAAGTCAGTCGCATTTAGGGGTTTCTTTCTTGATCTGAGAACCATTTGCTGACTACCAATCAAAGGTACAGTTCATGGGAACAGGTCTGCCGATTCTTAGAAAGCCACAGAGCTAGTTATTCGGGACCGACTATAGCCACTCTTGCAACGCCGCTAACGCCAGAATGGGATTCATTTATGACCTTGTTGACGATAATTGGATTTGTTAAAGCTTAGCGCACTAGACTGCGGTATCGGCGTCTTTTACGGCGTCGGCTGTTAATCTGTGCAGGTGCATAGCCCGGGTAGCTCAGGGGTAGAGCAGTGGACTGAAAATCCTCGTGTCGGTGGTTCGATTCCGCCCCCGGGCACCAATTTTCCTCTTGAGTATTGTTCTACCAATCTATGAACCAGTTTCGAAATCGGAATTGGATCCACTCATTAAAGCTATTCGCAATCGGTATCCGATAGAAACTGATTTTTAGAGTGAAAGAAAAAACACATCTCCAAGCCTCCCTCATGACTTGTCATTTGTATTACAGTAACGCCGATTTATTCCAGCTTCGCAAGAAGATATTTGCCGTTATATTGAAGAACGTTATCCAAACTGGATTAAGAGATGTCGAGAGCTTTTGGTTACAGCCCACAATTGTATTGAACTTGCCCATCATTGGCTGCGATTGAGTATTGAACTTTCAAACTAGGGAACACGGTCTGCACATGATTTACAGCTTCGTTTCAAAACCAACGGCAAAATTGGCATCATGCCCGGTGATGATGAAGAAACATCGCAGTAAATTAAGACTCATGGCGCACCTCTTAACCTCCCGAATGCACCGTCTGCTCCTCAAGGTGAATGGCGAGAACCCAATTTTCTAGCTGATATTTACAGACTGGATAATTTTGGCAACAATCTTAATAGTCGAAGTCATATCCAATCTTTTCCCGACATTTTACGGAAGCAACAGGATCAAGACCTAAATCGCTCTTATTGTCGCGATAAATCCCAATGAACCTGTTTGCAAATACACTCTTACTTGTAAACAATTCCGACATGCGGATAAAATTGCAAGGTTTGAGGTTTTGATATGGCCTTTAGGTGATATACCCTCGCTTAACAGCAAAAACGCACGTATCAAGATAACAGCAAACGCCTCCAATCTCACTTCACCTAAGTCTATCAAAATTCTAATTTGCTCTCGAGTCGAGAAACGCTCAACTTACGATGCTGTTCAAAGCCATCTTTTTCCAGATTGCATTACGCCATAGATCGTAACCATTTTGGGTTATAGACTGTATACATACAGTCTGTGCATCGCAATATCCCGACATTGCACAACAAGTGTATCAAGCACTTCTTTCATTTTGTGCATATTATAGCTCTGCAACGATCCGAGGGTTTTGATTTAAAAAAAGCTTCCGCATACCGTGTCTAATGTTCCAGCGTGCCTTGGTAAGCATCTGCTTCCTTTTTATAACCAGACCATCGAACAATTGGCTTTAGAAGATTTTATTGATTGAAATCAAGATAACGTTCAATCAAAGCGGCACGACCAACAGTGCGATGGCATCCATCCCGGATAATTATCCAGATAGAGGAGGACGCGTTCGGCGGCCAGCTCGCGATACCCGCCTTCACTGAGCTGGTGCAAAGCGGCGGCGTTGAGTGGTTCACCGTGTACCGGCAAGGGCAACCCTTTCTTCCAGTTTCGGACACCGTCCGTCGCGGTCGGTATTCCTGCTGTTCCGTCTTGAACCAGACCAGGTGGTGTCGCAATGACATTCGGATAAGAAAAACCCTGCACTTTTGGCACCAACCGCAAGTTCAGGGGCTAATGTTTGATAATTTGTCGCTTTGACAAGATAAACACGTGGCGGGTTTGGTCCATTGGTGCCGTGGCTTTTTTGATACCCGCTGATAACGGCGGTTCGGTCGCTCCCGCTGCAAACTCTGGGAAACGCCGGTCATAATCCGTGTAAGAGAAGCAACGACTGTTTGCGAATGATGCAACAGCAAGGCCGTAATTTCTTTGCCAACCACCCGCAGCGCAGCTTAAAATTACGGCGGTTCGGGGCGCGGTCACCGGTGAGCACGCCATTGATATCGTGCTCACAACGATTGGTAACAATGCGGGTGAATGCGATCGGGACAAAACTAGCATAGCGTTCTTGGCGGACACCGCGCTCGGATTGACTGCGAAAGACCGCAAACAGATTTTTATGGGTCAAATACCGGTCTGCAATTGAGCATCGTTCAAGGTATTGATGAGAAAGGGCTTGCATCGTATAGCGGCGGTTGGTGAGCGCGGTCGCTAAGCCGTATTCGGTGTCGCCTTGGTGTATTTGATCACGCGCCGGGTTAGCGGTGTTGGGGTTTGCGATAGCCACATTTCGTCATGGCGGTAGGGCGATGATACGTTGAGCCATCAACGGCAAAGACCCGATGACCTTGCCACCAGTGATCATGGGCACGATGGGTGAGGATTTCCTGATGCATTCGGCAGCGGCAAGCCATCGTCGCGGCCTTGTTCCCACATCGCCGCCAGGACGGTTTGGTAACTGACACGATTGGGCCTAGCCACCAGCCATAGGACGAATAACATAATGAATAGGCTATTGAAAACCCGTCGGCATTGTTGCCAAACGTGATCTTCTTTGGCCGCGACGGCAGTAGCGGCTTCGATCAGCGCTTGTTGGCTTTTTTGAAACCCACGATCGTGGGCTGAACGGCGCCCCTTCTCGGCGGCGGTCTTGGGCTTTGGCCACGGATTTCGCCAATCCACGGCCAATTCAAAGCCCGATAGCCAGTGGCTGCAAACCGCGCCGTTTCCACAAACGTCTCGCATAAGACCGGTCGGAATTGATAGCGCTCTTGCCAATCGTCCGCCACCTGCCGTAACGACAGCACCAAAGCTGCCGAGGCCCAGTTCTTCACCAGCACCCAGGGGAAGATCAAAAACCGTGAGTTTTGGAGCTGCTGCCGCCGCATGCGGGCCTTCTGCCGCCGACTCCAACCGATCAAACGATCCCGACACGCCAAGTCATGGGTGCAGTCTCATACAGCAAACAGCCGAGCCGTTGCCCGTCCGAGCAGTAATAAAGTAGCGGAGATGTTCACCAAACGGCTTGCGATATCCGAGATAATGATGCCGAGCAACCAAGGCATTCCACAACTGTCGCCCATCGCTATCGTCGAGGCGCTCTAACCGCAGCGGTTTGAGATCGGATAAAGACGCCACCAGCAACGGTTGTGGATCGGAGGCCGTGGTCCAAACCGGCTTATGTCGCGGGTTTTTCCGGACCATGGCTTCTTGCTTCGGTGGCAACTTGACGATGCCTTAGCTCTCTAAGGTCGCCAACATGCCAAGACAAGCAGCGACCTTGTTGTCGCCTTTGGCGGTTTTCCAGTTGAGATGCTCGCCGATGACTTTGGCGAGTTCATTGCGGCTCTCGTTCGGAAGATGCGCCACGGTTCCCTGCACGTCCTGCAATTGTTTGCGGGTCAGTTGTCGCCCCGAAAAGGTGATGGTCTTGAGGTCAATAAGGCGCTGATCCATGTCGAAGTCCTTTAGCGGTCGACTTCAACATAGCGATTGGCGTTTGTTTGTTATCAAGTTTTTTGCAAAAAATTTTTTGGCCAAAAATTCTGCGTGATTTCCGACAGTTAGTGGGCATAAAATTCTGTCACACTTCTCCCAACCTATCCGAATGCCATTAGCCTGCTGCCGCACTATTGCAAGGGCTGCCAGAAGCCATTTGCCGTCAAGATCGGAACCGCTCGGCAGAAATCAAACCTGCCCCTCCGCAAGCGGATTTTCGCCATCCATTTAGAGATGACTAACCTGAAAGGCGTCAGCAGCATGATGAAGCTGCGTCGCGACATCAACGTGTCGCAGAAGGCCGCGCGGTTCATGCTGCACCGGATACGGGAAGTCTGGTCGGGGGAACTGGAGGCCGCGTTCAAGGAGTCGGTTGAGATCAACGAGACGTTTTTCGGCGGAAAGCTGGGGAGCATTTCAAACGCGAAGTGTAAGGAACTGAAGGAAGCTGGAATGCGGCAGCGGTCGCAGGGCAAGACCGTCGCGATCGGCGTGAAGAACTGGGAAACGGGCAGGGTTTCGGCGAAAGTGAGCGACTCAGTTGACGGCGAAACGCCTCTCGGTTTCGTTGATCAGGTCTCGCAACCGGACGTAGAACTGTACGCCGACAAGGCCAGAGGGTACAAGGGCATGGACAGGGAACACGAGAGCGTCAATTACTTCGTGTCAGAATATGTACGGGAGATGGCCCCCGTCGACGGACCAACATGTTTCCTTTTCGACTCGCCGATCGCATTGGCAAGTGCGCGAAGAAACAGGACCGGCGGGGACGACAAAGTCCCAGCTTGATTACGTTTCATCCTCTTGCGATCACAGCTATGCCATAGCCCCAATATTTTTTTCACGAAAATGTTATTTTCTGTTGACATTTTTGGGAATTATGGTCAGTGTAAAGACGCAATTCCGTGAGCATGGGGTTATGTGCCGACCTGAGCAATGCAATTAGGATCGGTCCTTACCCGCGTGTGAGCATTCGGGAAGTACAATAGACAAGGAGAGAAGAGAGAAGCGTATCATGAAATGGGCAAAATCGTTGACAGGCCTGTTAGTCAGTATTGTGTGTGCAGCCGGTGTGGGCCTACTGTCTTCGGCGCAGGTAGAAGATGTCCTTTGGTGATAGAGGCATGATGGGAAGTGCGCGAACACTGGCATGAGAACCCAAATAGAGCCCGGTGAGAGGCGATCAAAAGTATGAAAAACCCAAGTGAAGGATACAGGATGACACATGATTTAGACACAAAACGCGATGTACCGTTCTCTGGATCGGACTTTAATGGAATTAAGGAGTTATTTACCATGAATATTGTGCAGTTCACTAAAAATTTAGGGCATCAAAGTAAGTTAATGCTATTGCCCGTTTCCGACTTTCTGATCCTCCGGGCCGCGGCCCTGTTTGTGGTCACCGGCCTGGCCCTCGCCATCCCCCTGCCGGCTACCGCCCAGTATCATCTGCAGAACACCCACGAATATTTCCACCTCAACCAAGTGGAAGTCGAAGCCGGCGAGACAGCGATCTTCACGGTCCGGGTGCCCGAGAAGCTCACTTTCGCGGTCCGCTGGCGGTACCACACCGAGGATGGCAGCGCGACGGCCGGGACCGATTACACCGCCATTTCGGGCACTGTGACGTTCGCCATCGGTGAGCGAGAAAAGACGCTCAGTGTGCCGACCCAATTGGGTGACCCGCTTGGATCCGACCTTAAGATCTTCCAGTTGCATCTGACGGACCTTGAGGTCGCCCGTGAAGGCGAGGAATGGACCCGTCCCGGCTATCTGCCCCGCTTGCCAGAGACGACGGCGGCACACGGGATCATTTTGCCGGGTGGCCTGCTGGACGTTCTCGTTCCAGAGGATGAGGACACCATTCCTGTCGGTACCGCGACCGGTGGCGTGGAGTTCTTGCCCTTAAATCCAGTCGATCCCTACGGCAATGACGAAAAGGACAATAATTAGAGCCGCTTGCAAAAACAATGGTATTGGAGTCATGGGAAAAAAATTGCGACAGA
>JAPORY010000038.1 GCA_026709985.1 Aestuariivita sp.
ACTGCCGCAAAAACGCCCGGTCGTGCCGGTCGGTCCAGTCCATCATCGGCGCCACACAAAACCGGCGCGAAAGCGCAGCCATGTCGCGCAAATCACTCATCCGCCAATTATTCCCACTCCCGTCATGCAGTCAAGGCGTCTATTTTATTGAAACCCGGGCTATTGGTCAGAGGCTTCGTTCGGACAGCGGTCGCTTTCCGTCGGCAACTGAATGCTTTCCCAGCTTGCGCTGGGCCCCTTTCAGTTGCCGCCGCGCTCCCTCGGTGTAGAATTCGAGGGTTTCGCCTCGCCATTCACTTGGGGATCAAATCGGCTCGAAAAGCGTTGTTTAACCAGCAGATTTATTGTAGTAACATCAACCTATAGATAGAGTTTGACAAAGAGAAGCGGATCGATACAGTTCGCAGAGCAGGCAATTCGCGATTTGGCTTGAATGGAGAGAGTAAATGTCTGTATTAGCACATGTGATTTCTAACAGCAAACTTCAAGATGAGCCTGCTTCCACACAAGCACTTGCATTCATATTAAATCAAGATGTTGCATTGGTTAGTGCAATTGTCCGAATGCTACAAATTGAGTTTGATCCCGGCCAAGTTTTCGCAGAGGAAGTAGAGAAAGGGAGCCGGGTGGATCTGACAATTTATGACTCTGAACGAAAGGAAAGAATCCTTATCGAGAATAAATTCTGGGCGGGGCTTACTGACTCCCAACCAATAGAATACATTGATAAGTTACCTTCAGAACAGTCTGCTCTTGTCTTTATTGTTCCTGAAAAGCGCAGACGAACGATCTGGGGAGAGTTGAGAAATCGTTGTGAAAGTGAGGGGCGTTATTTTGAAGAAAATCCAGGAGAAGTCGCAATTTTTCGCGCAAAAGTAATTGAAAAAAATAGCATTTCAAAAAATCTTTTGGTAACAAGCTGGAAGCACACCTTGTCACAATTGTTAAAACAAGCGAACTCTGTGAAAAATAAACAAGTCAAACGCGATATTTTGCAGCTACAAGGGTTGACTGAGAAAATGGATGATGATGCCTTTCTTCCTCTTCGAGCAAGTGAGCTTTCCGATCAGCAAATAGCACGCCGTATAAAGAATTATGTTAACTTGATCAGTGAGATCGTTAAAGAGCTTCAGGATAAAAAAATTGCTGAAACAGAAAGTAGATCAGGCTCTTTTAATGAATTGTACTTTGGTCAATACCTTATTCTACATGGTAGATTCAAAGTTTGGCTGGGATTGCATTTTGAGTACTGGAAAGTACGGGGAAAAACTCCGTTATGGCTTACATTTGAAAGCAGAAAAGATAATAATGGAGACTGGAGAGACGTTGACTATAAATGCATCGAGAGAATTTTGAACGATCGAATGATTGAAAAAGAAAGAAATTATCTTTTTAAGCCAATCCTGCTTAAGGTTGGTTCGGAACAGGAAAATGTAGTTAGCGATGCCGTCTCCTCAATAGTAGATATAGCGGAAAAATTGAATCAAGAGTATTATGCGGATCAGCCGCTCGATTAAAGATTTTTTTGTCGTTGCACATAGGTCTCAAGAACGCGATTGATTCTGGTCTGGTAGCCCTTTTGACCGGGTTCCTTAAAAAAGTCGAGCACCGAGCGCTTGATTCGCATGGTGATTTGTTCGGTGGTATCTGGCTCGACAAGTTCCGCATTGCGCCAGAAAGATTCGTCTAACTCGGGTATGTCGCTGAAATCGATATCTTCATCCCTTATGGAGGCGATTTCAGTCGCCGTCAGCGGCTTTTTGTGTTTTTTCATGGAACATCAACCTTTCTTTGCGAGACGCGGGACGAGCTGAAATCAAACGTGTTCGACCATTGCGCGTGGTGTGAACGACGGAAACTACTGTTACCCCAACCCGGCCAATACTGACATAACACTGTTCACCATATCCTTGGCTCGAACTGGAAGCGGTCAGCACTGCTCAGTCGGAGATACCCTTGGCGAATTCGAAGCTTACGCCGTGCTTTTCGATGTTTGATCGGTCTTTCGCCTCGCCTCGTCCCATTCGAACTCCATGTGTTCAGAATAGCGCCATAACTACAAATTGCAAGTATAATCTCAAACTTTTTGAATCGGTCGAAGCACGCGAGTGCCAAGGCCAACATCATGATGTTGCCGTTCAGGGTGGCGCGGCGGGGCCGGGCGG
>JAPORY010000012.1 GCA_026709985.1 Aestuariivita sp.
GTGCAGTCGCTATCGCGGCTTAACCGGTCGAACCGGAAACTGGGCAAGGAAGAGACCCTCATCCTCGACTTCCATAACACGGTTGAGGACATCAAAGAGGCGTTCAATCCGTTCTACACGGCAACCGCTCTGAGCCAACCGACCGATGTGAATGTCTTGCATGATCTAATGGATTATCTGGATGATACAGGCATTTACGAGTGGGACGAGGTGGTTCAATTCAATCAACTATTCTTCAATGGTGCTGAACCCGATCAACTCGCACCGATCCTGGATATGGCTGCAGATCGCTTCAACGAACAAGAAGATAGTGAGAAGATCGACATCAAAATCAAAGCCAAACAATTTGTTAAAATATACGCTCAGGTGGCCTGTATCATCCCGTTTGACAATGCGAATTGGGAAATGCTGCATTGGTTCCTGAAGTTTTTGATCCCTGAAATGAAGGTTAAGGATAACGATCAGTCAAGAATTGATGGATTGCTAGAAAGTGTAGACCTAACCACCTATGGCCTAGAGCGGGTAAAGATCGGTCATACAATCGATCTAGGCGTATCGAACAGTGAGATTGACCCGCCTAATCCAAATCCTCGCGGTGCCCATAACGCCCCAGAAATAGACCCTTTAGATAAGATCATTGCTACCTTCAACGAACGCTATTTCAAGGGCTGGGATGCAACACCGGAAGAGCAGAGAATCAAGCTGATCAACATCCTCAACCAAGCCATGAACGATCAATCTTTCCAAGATAAAGTTGTGTCAAACCCCGACCAACAAAATCGCCGGATTGCAAGCGAATCATTGTTCGAAAAAGCCATACACAAAGAACGCATAAGGGAAATAGACCTTTACAAAAAATACGCTTCAGACGAAGATTTCAAATCCGGGTTACATGAAGCCCTGATGCGCATGATGGAGCACGTTTTGCAATCTAACTCTGGAACCCAGGCGACGTAATGCTTGATGCATCCACCAGACAGCGTGAGTAGCGCAAACCAATACGTTATCGTAGAAATGAAGTGTGCTCCCTATCTCCTACGTGAATATCAACGGAACGATTTACTCCTTTTGAAAAGAGCGAGGTACTTTACTGTGAACTGCGCAAGCCCTGTTTACGCCGAACTTATCACTGACATCTGGGCACCACACTAGGCGGGACAGGAATCGGAGGATACCGTCTTGCGCGGCACGCTTGGCTGCACGCTCGTGACCCAAACCCTAATTGCTAATGGTTGAGAAACTGCAACGCAAATTTCAAAGAACATCCTGGGCAGTAAGAGGTACCATCCGCAATCACCGCCGGAAAGAAATAGCGTGGGACAGTCAATCATCACCGCACAGAAGAAATTCATACTAGGAAATAGGCAAAGGAAGTGACCAACACACAATATTCAAGAGGAGAGCCGAAAGAATCACCTTGCACCTTATACCATGGAAGAGGTGCGGAGGTGAATTGGCTGAACCCGACTGTGATCACTAAGCTTTGCCCGGAAGGCCGTAGCTTCAAGATGGAAACCGCCTGTAAACAGATCGTCGATACGCAATGAGAGCCGTCAGAATCCGCCTTGCGACGTCATTGATTTCAGCCACGATGCGATACGATAATCCCCGACACGGTATCGCCAGAGATTACGACGCATCGTCAAAGCCAGCAGCGCCCCACGGCGGCGGTCGGCTTCGGCGATTAGCTGTCGTTCAAGAAAATCGAGGATACGCCGACGGACCTTCGGGTCCAGTTTGCGGGTGGACTTGTATACGCTAGCAACGTAGTCAATCGTCTAAGTCACCCCACATCTCTTCCGCTTTCAGGATCCTCTCCTTGCCCTGTCGAATACGCTCCAGCGTGGCCTCGCAGGCGTCCTCAAGATCCTCAATTTTTCTCAAGGACCGCTGGACGGCCATAATAGCTGTCGGTTCTCCCAGTTTCTCGAGCCAGAAATGCGAGACGTTCTTCAACTTGGGAGGAAGACGGACGGACAGCATCATTTTCTCCTGACCTATAGACATATTGGGGCTGGTGTCTCAGCTAGAAAATTGACAAGAAAATTGTGACACACGCAAAATACAGAGGAGGTTGTCCCATGCCCTTAGCGAACACGATAGCCGATATCTG
>JAPORY010000028.1 GCA_026709985.1 Aestuariivita sp.
GCCCCTGCGGGCTGGGTCAAACCAAGGATGACCAAGGCGACGAACAGTATGCAGGGGGTCAAGTGCTTCACGAGTGTGTCCTTTTCGGGGTGCGCACCGGTGAAAGGAGGAAAACCGATAAACCGGCGCACGTGTCACTATCAACACTCCATGCACAAATGGGGCAGGTTGGCAAGAGGCAAGAAAGAAAGGCGGCGGCAGTACATCCTTGAAAGATGACGTGACCGGGACACATCACAGCTTCAACTTTCGAAGAACAGGCGCTGTCGCCTGCGTGACAATCATCGCGCCCGACCTAGGTTGATCACAGACCAACACATTTTTTCACGAAACTGTAATTTTTTGGGTTGACGCGGAAAAAAGGGGGATTACTAAGATAACTTGACGTAACACATTATATTGTTTTCCGATCGTAATGCGAAGTCATCATGTTGTATGCGGTCAAGTTATCTTAGTAATCCCCAAAATATTAATGTCAGTAAAAACCTCAATAGGTGGCCAAATCTAACGCTCCCGGAAGACTACGCTGTTTTCACTGGACTTGGACCCGGTAGTTATAATGCAATAGAGGTTAAGAACAGTTCTAACGAACTTATGTATCGCAGGTGTATAAAAATGCCGCCCCCTTCTGATTCCTAATGCCTAATCAAACTAAGTTTAGAGCCCGGCCAGCAACCTATTTGTAACGACTCGCAGTCCAGCCTAGCATCCCGAAATTGTTAAATTGCTGGGTATAGTGATTTTAGTTTGATCCGCGCCTTCAGTCGACGGATTCTTCTGCTTTGTTCCGCCTTTCCTGCCAAGCTGCCACTTCACGAACCATCGTCTCTTGATTCGGGATCCGACGAGCCAGACATTGTTTCGAGAGCACATTGATTTCGATCTCGGCGATGTTCAACCAAGAGCCATGTTTCGGCGTCTAGTGTACCGCAATTTGTCGCGCAATGCGAGCCGCCTCCGCCGGTTCATACCGATCATACAAGACTGAGAGTTTGTGGGTATTGAGATTATCCATAACCAAGACAATCTTTTTATTCGGAAAGTAATCATCCACCAGATCTTGCAACAACTCGGCAAAGTCTTGCCGCGTTCGCCGGCCCGTGACTGTCACCTGCCGCCAACCTTCAAGCGGCGCGCACACCATAACACAGATTGGCGGTACCGTTGCGCTCATAGTCAAAGTCGTAGATCGCCGCTTGCCCCGTTCCTTGGAACCCTTGCCACCATCAACGAGATCTTGAAGTTACGTCCGTTCGTCTCCTGTCAGTGTAACCGTGTAAAGCTTTCTGCCACCAGCCATCATGCCAAAATATCCTCATATCTGTCCCCCAGATCTGAAATCGAAATAACCGCGGTGATTGCCAATGACGGCACGGATTACATATTGCTTGTTGTTTGTTGTTTTGAAGTTTATGCCACGACTAAACAAAATTCGATCACGAACGATCCCGCCGTTTTCAGCGAACTGGATACGAGTAACCCACAATTTGACATTTTCGGAATACTAGCTTGAGAGCAGAAAATATCTGAAGATCACTCGGTTTAGCCGAGCGACGAACAATCGCGAAGGCCTAAATCGCGACCGGCAACTTCCCGAATGTCCTGCGCGCCGACTCTCAATGAACTGTCTTTTGAGCAAGAACGGCCTTTTCGCATTCTATCGCAGACTAACGAGGTGGAAGACAAGAGCCGACGGGGTGCGGCGAGCCGCTTGCAATATCGTTGCAAACACTTAAACGTCTCTTGGGCGACTTGACGCTATACAGCTCGCAAAAATGAATTTACAGTTTCTCTCGGGACGTTGCGTCACGCACTTTCGAGTTTATCGTGAGTCGAAATTGTGCGCCTTCTCGACCAATCTACGTCTCAAAGCATAAATTAAGCGGTAAGGGATACCCCAACATGGACGGCCAATTCAACCAAAACGATCTATCACACATTGTCGAGGCTGATCGTGATCACCTCTGGCATCACTTAAGCCAGCACAAACAATATGAAAGCACGGATCCTCGTATCATCGTCGAAGGTCGGGGAATTTGCGTCTGGGATCAACACGGTCGAGAACATCTGGACGGGGTGTCTGGCGGCGTCTGGACGGTCAATGTCGGATATGGCCGTGAGAGTATCGCTGATGCCATTCGCAATCAATTGGTGAAACTAAACTACTTTGCCGGATCAGCGGGATCAGTGCCTGGTGCCGCCTTTGCGCAAGAATTAATTGGGAAAATGCCAGGACTAACCCGCGTGTACTATTGCAATTCCGGTTCAGAAGCGAATGAAAAAGCGTTCAAAATGGTGCGTCAAATAGCGCACGCCAAACACGGCGGAAAAAAGTGGAAGATCTTGTACCGTGATCGCGATTATCATGGCACCACGATAGGTGCCCTCTCCGCCGGTGGCCAAGACGAGCGGAATGCCCAATATGGACCCTTTGCGCCCGGATTCGTTCGCGTCCCGCACTGTCTTGAGTATCGCAAACACGAACAAGAGGCAGCACCAGACTCAAATTACGGTGAATGGGCCGCTGATCAAATTGAACAAGTCATCTTGCGCGAGGATCCTGATACCATTGGTGCCCTATGTCTCGAACCCATTACTGCGGGCGGGGGCGTCATTACACCGCCGACGGGCTATTGGCCACGCGTACAGGAAATATGCAAAAAATACGATATACTGCTGCATATTGACGAAGTTGTATGCGGAATTGGACGCACCGGGAAGTGGTTCGGCTACCAACATTTTGATATTCAGCCAGACCTCGTCACCATGGCAAAAGGGGTCGCCTCTGGCTACGCAGCTATCGCCTGCCTCGTAACTACTGAAGACGTCTTTGATCGGTTTAAAGATGCACCCGAAGACAAGCTGAATTACTTCCGCGATATCTCAACATTCGGCGGTTGTACGGCTGGTCCCGCCGCCGCCATTGAAAATATGCGTATTATCGAAGACGAAGACTTGCTCGCCAATACCCAAGCGATGGGAGAACGGCTGATGAACAATCTCCACTCTCTCAAGGATCAGCATGAGGTTATCGGCGACGTGCGGGGAGCAGGACTATTTTGCGGCACCGAATTGGTCGCAGACCGCGATACTCGCGAACCTGTAAGTGAAAAGTTGGCGCAAGCAGTAGTCGCTGACTGTATGAAGCAAGGGGTGATTATTGGCGTAACAAATCGTTCGCTGCCAGGAAAAAATAATACATTATGCTTTTCGCCGGCTTTGATTGCGACTGCCGACAATATCGACCATATGACAAGCACCGTCGATGAAAGTCTCCGTCGTGTATTTAATCAGTAGCATTCAGAAAAAATGCCCAACGAAAAGGACAGCTATTCGCTATGATGTCTGCGAGCCTCTTGCTGACGCTGCAACTTGTCGGCGGTTGCTTTGGTCGTCGTTAGTCATAGAAGAATAAGCGACTGTTGCGAAAATTGGCCGCAGCTCTCAATGCGCGTATGATCAGCATTCTGGTATCCGAGGACTTAGTCTGCAACACGGTTTCTTTCGCCCGATATGACGCTCTCGGCAAAAAACGCGGCGGTCTGACGCCCATAATTGAATAAGTGTGACCAAACCCTCAAGCATTCGACGGGCGCAAGGATCATAGACTGTGCGACATATTCACTCTCTCAGTTTGATCCTTGCGATTATTCGACTTGGGTCCGGATTTGCTGAGTTCTCCAAAACGCTCTGAAAGCAGTATGAATCAAAGCACGACAAATTATACGGTTCTCGCCCGAAAGTACCGCCCCGAAACTTTTGCGGACTTGGTCGGACAAGACGCAATGGTACGCACCCTGCAGAACGCATTTGAAGCTGACCGATTAGCTCAAGCCTTCATCCTAACCGGAATTCGGGGAACCGGAAAAACCACGACCGCAAGAATCATCGCCAAAGCCCTCAATTGTATCGGGGTTGATGGTCAAGGGGGTCCAACGGTCAGCCCCTGTGGTCAATGCGAGCATTGCAGCGCAATCATGGAGGGGCGTCACATTGACGTGCTGGAAATGGACGCCGCGTCTCGAACCGGGGTCAATGACGTTCGTGAAATCATCGAGGCTGTGGCCTATAGTGCTGCTTCCGCTCGATACAAAGTCTACATCATTGATGAAGTCCACATGTTGAGCAATAGCGCCTTCAATGCCCTCCTCAAGACACTAGAAGAACCCCCTGCGCACGTGAAATTTATCTTCGCCACAACGGAAATCCGAAAGGTGCCCGTGACCGTTTTGTCGCGCTGTCAACGATTCGATTTGCGTCGCATTGAGCCTGAAAAAATGAATTCAATGATTAATCGCATTGCGACTGCCGAGAACGCAGAAATCAGCCCTGAGGCACTCGCGCTCATCACGCGCGCATCCGAGGGCTCGGCACGGGATGCGACTTCGCTATTGGACCAAGCAATAAGCCATGGTGCCGGTACAGTGACCGCTGAACAAGTTCGAGAAATGATGGGGCTTGCTGATCGTAGCCGTGTGCTCGACTTAATTGATATGATTTTTGAAGGCAATACCGTAGCGGCGCTCAGGGAGTTTGCCTCACAGTATGATGACGGTGTGGATCCAATCGCTATACTGAGGGATCTTGCAGAAATTACCCATTGGATCTCAGTCATCAAGGTCGCCCCTGACGCCGCGAATGGTCCTACAGTTGCACCCGAGGAACGAACCCGTGGGCAAGATATGGCCAAAGCTTTGCCGATGCGAGTACTTACACGTATGTGGCAAATGTTGATCAAGAGCCTTGATGAAGTCGCAAAAGCACCCAATTCGCGCATGGCAACAGAAATGGCAATCATTCGACTGACCCATGTAGCCGACCTACCAACCCCCGAAGACTTAATGCGTAAATTAAGCCCGACATTGCCGCCTGCCGCTCAATCCTCCGCAACAAATGAAAGTCCTTCTGAGTCATCCTCAACATCCAAAGTAACACACAACGAAGACGATACTTCGCAGTTACAAGAGTCGCCTGAACTGCCAAAAAACGCACAATCTGATGAGCAAAAAAGCGAGCAAGCTCTCGCAAGGTTCCGAGAATTCACCGATGTCGTTGACTTGGCGCGAGCAAATCGAGAGATTAAGATTGCGGTTGATATGGAGACCGGGATCAAACTGGTGAGGTACCGACCTGGATTCATTGAGTTTGAACCCTCCAAGTCCGCACCCGTTGATTTAGCCCAACAACTGAATAAAAAACTACAGGAATGGACCGGCAACCGCTGGACAATTTCTGTCGTAAATGGCGGCGGGGCAAAAACCCTTGATGAAGTTCGCAATGCGGCCCGCTACGAACTCGAGGAACGGGTTAACCAACACCCGATTATGCAGGCAACTTACGCTGCTTTTCCAAATGCCAAAATCACAAATATTCGCACGCCAGAACAACTTGCAGGTGAGGTCGAGGCGGAAGCACTGCCAGAAGTGCTTGATGACGTCGATCCATTCAGGCAAGAGGCGTAACTCGGAACCATCAATAGGAGAATCAACAAAATGCTAAAGGGACTATCTGGTCTTGGCGACCTAGCTAACGTTATGAAACAAGCTAAGGAACTCGAAGCAAAAATGTCGGGCGTCCAAGAAAACCTGAAGAACTTGAAGGTGGTCGGCAAGTCGGGCGCAGGACTCGTGAAGGTCACAGCCGCTGCCTCGGGCGAATTTGAATCGATTGAAATTGATCCCTCAATTCTGCGCGAAGACGAAAAAGAGGTTGTTGAGGACCTCCTCTTGGCCGCTGTTAGAGATGCGCAAAGCAAGGCAAGTGATCGCGCCAAGCAAGAGATGATGGACGCAACCGATGGGCTAAATCTTCCGAGTGGCATAAAGTTACCCTTTTAGAACAAGCGACAAAGTATCCCTCGCATTATCTATCCGGAATCGTTCTTGTGTCATCGCCCAGTGATATTGACGCTCTTATTGACTTGATGTCGAAATTACCGGGGCTTGGCCCCCGCTCGGCGCGGCGCGCTGTTCTGCACATGGTGGTTAGACGAGATCGCATACTACAGCCATTGGCCGATTTGATGCATCGCGTTTCTGTCGGCTCGTACAAATGCTCAATTTGCGGTAACATCTCAATGTCACCGATTTGCAAAATTTGCCAAGATGAAGAACGCACTACCGGTAGCCTGTGCGTTGTTGAAAACATATCCGACCTCTGGGCGATGGAGCGGGCTGGTGTCTTTGATGGTCACTACCACGTCTTGGGCGGGGTCCTGTCCGCACTCGACTCGGTCGGGCCCGATCAACTCCGCGTTCCTCAACTAGTTGAACGGGTCGAATCTCAAGACTTCGAAGAGGTTATCTTAGCTTTGAATGCCACCGTTGACGGTCAAACAACGGCGCATTACATCGCTGACCAACTCATGGGAAAATGCCGTGTTTCGCTCTTGGCTCACGGGGTACCGATTGGCGGTGAGCTAGACTATCTTGATGACGGCACAATTTCGGCAGCAATGTACGCTCGAAAAACGCTCGAATGACTTCCTGAATTCATCTTGAGAAAAACTAGCGCAATTTCGAATAACCAGATGCGTATGGTAAATTGCCAATCTCCCGCTCCGGTAATGAGAAAGTTCGATGCGAGCTAGCGCGTTGCAGCTTGGACTCGATACCCGACTTTAGCAAATCTCTATTGCACTTGTTTTTTCGCAACCGAGCAAGGACTCTAATCAAGATGAAACCTGCTTTTCCCTTTGTGGATTCCCCTAGCAAAACCTAACGCTTGCGCGGACAAGATAGTGCCGGCGCAATGGCCGAAGCCAATCAGATATCCACTGCCAATAGCATGACCGCGCATGGAAATCGTATCACCGTCTTCGATAAAACTGCGGAAAATTCCGTGCCCAAGAGACAAGGGTTCCTTGCCGCCCCAACTAAGCTCCAACATTGACCCGTGACTTCCTTTATCAGGACCAGAGATCGTCCCAGAACCCAAGAGATCCCCAGTCCGCATTGGACACCCACAGGAGGTGTGATGCGCGAGTTGTTGCGCCGATGAATAGTACATTTCCCTATAGTTCGTTCTGCTTATGGTCGCTTGTTTGCCCGTCGCCGTCGTCAGATCAACTTCAAGAGCAATGTCAAACAGCATCGGCCCAGAGTCTTTGATATGATCCAGCAATTCAAACTTGCGCTCGGGTGCATGAACGCGGAATGGCGCGAGCGCGGCCGTCGTGACAATCCATGGACTGATTGTTGTGGCAGTGGCCTTGGCCTGAAATGGTCCCAACGGCTGATATTCCCATGCTTGGATGTCGCGTGCAGACCAGTCATTGAGCAGCACGTAACCGAAGATATTGGCGTCTGCCTGATCAACGGAAATGGGTCCGTTCGACGGTGTGCCGACGATCGCACCGAGTTCCAATTCAAAATCAAACCGCGCTGACGGACCGAAGTAAGGCAACACATCATTAGGACCTTTTAACTGTCCCATCGGGCGCTGTACGTCGGTTCCTGAAACGACAATTGACGACGCACGACCGTTATACCCAATTGGGATGTGCAACCAGTTTGGTGGCAAAGCGTTCCCGGCACCCCGAAACATCGTGCCAACGTTGGTGGCGTGATGGCGCCCAGAATAGAAATCGGTAAACTCGGTAACAGTGAATGGCATGTGCAATTGCACCTCTGCTTGCGCAACAAGATGCGGTTCTAGTTCTAATCGTGCATCGGTACCTTCCGCCAGTCTGTCCATTAGGGCTGCACGAAAGCTCTCCCAAGTTTTTGGTCCGAGCTCCATGAAATCATTCCAGGCGCCGCTCGCAAACACGTTTGCGGGTATATCAAACGCATCAGCCACTGTTGTTACGTCTAAGATCTGATCGCCAATAGCAACGCCGCAATGGCAGCTACGATCGACGCTGGAAAAGACGCCGTATGGCAGGTTGTTCAAAGGAAATTCTGTTTCGGCGCTATTAGCGCTGCTCACCCAAGAGTTCAGGCGGTCGGTCATAATCAATCCTTATATCGCGTCAGGTTGAATTTCGGGTCGTGCGTGGTTGGAACGGCGCAAAGCTCAGACAGTTTTATTCAATGTTCATCAGATGGTCCAATTCTACGAGATTGGCACCCCAAAGAAGGAGGTTGTATAGTTGCTGTATCAGACAGATGTCGGCGAGCGCGGGTTAGTGCTAAGCAATGGGCAAATCACCAATCAAAGCGTCAAACGCGGTGAGACCCTCGTGCATCTAATGGTTCATCCAAGCCACAACTTCGTCTTTTATGTGCCCCATAGTCTTCGGGCGACCACCAACTTTCAGATTATTGATGCAGCTTCAATTCTGGCAGCTTTATTCTCGTCTTTCGGTAGCAACGGAGTCTTGGTACGCACCTGACCCAGATATCGCAGGATTTTCATGGATTGAGTGAGGACGCCGCTATCGTCAAGTTCCAAGCCTGGACAAGCCTGGAACACCTTGGGTCGGATTCAACGCAGCATTAGTTTGTATCCATTGATCGCCTTTCACAAGGTCAATTGGAGACATATCGTACGCTACACTCTTCAGGGGCACCGCAATACACAACTGGCATGACGTTGACCTTCAGTAGGAAAGGAGCCTCATCCCTACTATTTCCGCCCTGCCGTACCATCGAACTTTTTCTCAGGCGATCCCCAACAGTCGATAAAATCGCCTGCAAAGGGGCTTCATTCGCGGCGTAATTCATTAGATGCTGCAGAAAGCGAGTTTATAACACAAACACCACCGTCTGATCCAGCTTGTCTGGACCAAAGTTAGCATTTGAGCAGCCCTACTTAAACAAACTATCTCTCACCCTATAGAATTTGCTACATGGCATTGTTCCGCCTTCATGGATTTTGCCGCATTTCAGTCATAAACACTTGGGCGTAACGCCATAGGGTGTTAAAACGATAATGGAGAGCTATCCATGCATTGACTGCAGTAATTAACTGCAGATACCTGAATGCTGCCCGTCGACGAGGCCGATTAACCCGCACCGTTGGAGTCCGATAGCTTGCCACTTGATCTCTAATCTTCGCTCAAATCGGTACCTGCTGGAAGCAATGGCACTAAGTTAAGAATCGGGCGTATTAAGTTAAGTAGTTGTGGGGAAATGGGTATCGCGAGATGCCTTTTTTGGGGATGCAGCCAGTGCTTGTTTGTTCAGCTATTTGCGTTGCTGAAATTTATTGATCGGTTTATGTGAGCGGCACTCATGGCTGCGTCTTGGTCGTTCACGCTGGGCGCCGCGGCAAGTGATCGTCCCCTATCGGTGACGACCGGCAGATGATTGGTACCGAGCATGAATAAACTTTCAACCTTGCGGCAGTCCGCCGCAACGGCTTGGTTGAAATTGACCCGCTTAGCGGTGTCGGGTTTTGTACGGTCCGGGCTCTAGAGGCCGTTGCGTTCATCATCAATATCATTGATCATGAGGCGGGTAGCGGTCATGATCGCAAAGTTGGCATGAAGTTCTTGCTGGATACCCACCTCGGTTCGACTGTTGAAGACCTTTAGGTTTGGTAATTTTCCTCAAGGCGCTAGCGTTGATGGTATAGGTAGCACCGGTCAGCAAGGGAAAACCCGTCGCTGGCTTGTCGCGTTGTGCCTAGAACAAGCTCGTCATCTTCGACGACAGTGCGCCCGAACCGCAAGGTCAGCGGTTGCGGGGAAAGGCCGCGATAGCGCTCTTGCCGCGACAGTGTGACGTCTTTGCTGGGGGCAGTCGCGATGATGGTCTCTGATTCGGCGCCCTTGCGGAAATTGCTGATGGCGGTGTTGGCATTGCTTTTGAGTCGAAACACGGCCTCCAAGCTCCGCATCACCTGCTCCAAGAGCCGGTCATACGAATAGTCGCCACGGTCGTAGACGACCAAATCGCCGGTGCGAAGGTGTTGGAGATGTTCACGGGTGGCTTTCCGCTCATTGGTATGAGCACATAACTTGATGTCAATCGGCAGTCGGGGCATCACTTCATACAAGTAACTCAGTAACCCTTTTGGATAATCGGCCTTCGGGTTTGGTCGCGCATACCCGTCGTCACACAGTTTGCGTGGCCGATTGATCTTCGCGCCATCGATCGTCAAGACCCGTCGACCTTGCCACTGCGCTCGGCGTTCAGCCGGAACCGGTGCAAGGATATGTTGGTGGAGGTCTTTGAAAATTTGCGGCGCGACTTTTTGTCGGGCTTGGCACCTTGCTGCCGCGGTTACCGGGGTTGCTTGCGGCAACGTGACGCCGAGGGCTTTGCCATTTTCCCAGATCTCATTGCAAGCCCCGTGATAACTGATTTTGAATAATACTGCCGTCGCAGCACCAACAGCATCACGAGCAAGCTGCTAATCAAGCGCTGTTTTACCCGTCAGCGTTGATCATAACGCTCGGCGGTTTGGGTGGCCGCCAGCGCGATGACGCCCCACAAGTCGGCTGTCGCCCCGGAACGCTTTGGGGCGCGGCTGGGCACGCTCGGCGACACCGCCGACGACGATTGGCATAAGACCGCACGGGCATCGGGTTGTAACGCGAAAGTATAAACCGCTTTGCCGCCGGTTGTGTGATCAATCGCTTGCCATTCAGCAGCGCGGTAAGAACTGCCCCGTTGTTCAGTTGGAGCAAAAAAGGTTTCCACCACCAACGGGGTAATGCCCCATCATTGCTGCCAATCGGCTTGGAGTTGGCGGACCACACGCGCGAGCGCGTGGGACGCCAGATTGGTCACCGCGACCCACGGCAAAATCAGATAGCGGCTATTCAAAAGCAGCCGATTAAACCCTTTTTTGCGCTGGCGCACACTCCGTCCCAACCGGCATCACGACTGACCAAGAAAGTCGGGATCGGTAGCTGTTCGATGCGTGGATCCAGAGCAAAACCCCCAAAATAAACTCCCGCAACACCTACCTTGAAAGCGTTCGTTCGATAAGTCATGCCTTCTTTTTTCGATCCTCTTTCGCCCCATTCCACATCGGGTTAACGCCTTTTTACCAAAAAAATTTGGGCATTAGCTAAATGCCATTGCCCGGTTATGGGGGTGCGTGTTATCAGGTATATTGTCCCCAAATTTTCTCCAATCACCGCCAGCTAGTTTTGCAATTGGCTTCGCGTTCTGAGACGCTTTAACGTCAAAGACGCTTACTCACACAGATACGGACTAAACTCGTTGTATGTCCCTCTAAAATCCCACTCACAACTTGCAATGTTATTCGTGTACCACTGTTTCATTCGAGTGATTTCTTTGTCGAGTCTTGTCTGTTCATAATCAATCGTCATCTGTCGAACCGCTGAGCAAAATGGTCCAGATGGGCACCAAGCCTCAAACCGTTGGGCAGATGCATTCTTTCGTGCCAAGAGGTGACCTTCAGCTTCTGAGATGATTGAGTTTCCAAGAGTCGAGCATTGTTCGATAAAACCGTCTCTTGCAGCAGCCATATCTTCGATTGTTGAATAACGATCATCCGAGCCGACCATACCTGAGACCTCCCATCGAGGATCGTCGTTCATCGGACCTGGACCCGACCAGCCTCCAAGATTATAATATCCCAAAGGCATCGAAGCGAAACAATTTGCAAAACTAGCTGATGACCCGAATGCCATCAGCAGAATTGAAACTAACAGATTTCTCATACTATTCTCCATTCTCCGAACGTCGGACCCGTATATCCGGAACCATACTTCTGATCTTGATCACTTTGCTGACCTTGCCTTTCTTCAAGCTCCTCAATCGCAACCCGAATATCTGCATCAGTCAATGGTTCACATGAAGTATTCATTAACATACCATTTCCTTTACAACGTCGGGATTCGTAAACGTCATCATAATGCAAACAGCATTATTCTCGCCAAATCCAAGTATACTCTCTTCAGATCCTTTCCTACATTCAACATGAACCTTGCAACTTGAATACTACATATGATGGGATTCGTTGTTATTGTTGTTGCAAAATAGTTCATTTGTCATGTTGAGAGTCCCAACCGACCCATACCGCCTTGCAAGATTGTTGCGTGAAGCATGTGATTTCTGCCACTCCTCAATGCACAATTGGTTTCATCTCTGCACAGAAGTTGGTTCAACATATTGTTCTACAGGGCCTAGATCGTAGTCACTGCAACTGTAACACTGTGCCGCCGTCCTCTGCGGGGTGAAACCAAGACCAGAACCTACACCGGTCGCCAGCAGCAGACCGGCCAACAGGCCCTTAAATTTCTGCAACTTACTTATGATACGATCACTTCTGTGTTCAAAGCGGGTAGACGTGCAATCCCCATTCTCTGGTCCGTCTTACCATCGTACTTACGATCCTGTGATTGAATCATACCCCTCGCTCACAGAAAAGTCAACACAAAAAACAACAACGTTGTTTAATCAAATAAGACGCGATCAATGGGTTCCGAAAACAACGACTTTGTTTTCGGCGGGATCCCCGCACGCGTAAGTCCGATCGCGGCATCGTCGAGTAGATCCATTAGTCGATAGACGTTTTCCAAAGCCGTGCTGACACCGAAGTCCTTCTCAAGAAGCCGTACACTCGAGCGCTTGCTGTCAGGTTGTGCAATTCGCGCCACTTGGATAACTGCTGTCGTTTGATTGCGAGAATTTGATCAACCTTGAGATCGCGGTAAATGTGCCCATAGGTTCGTGGATACCACTAATCACCCGTTGCTCTTCGTACAACAAACTCAAGTTATCAATCGCAAGAACTTTTTTGCCTAGCGACTCGCCTCAATCGCCATAGCAGCGACATGTTCTGGTGGAAACAGACCAGGTTGACGCGCCTGTAGCATCTTGGCTTTAGTGTGCTCAATGAACTTCAAGAGTACCATTTTTTCTTGTTCGTCTTGAGCAACACCGACATGCCCCAGGATGCGCTGGCGTATTTTTCCGTCGACGCGAACGGATGCGACGATCCACACCGATTTTCTCGGTGAGTTTGGCGTGGATTTAACTCAAATGAACATGCCGACAGTATCGCCATTCGGTCGGATTTGTTAAGAACAAATAGCACTAGGCACTACCTAGCACCATATCGCCTTGGTAATAAGGCAGATAGTTTATTCAAGACTTACAATGGTTGCCACACTCGGAATTTGCTTATGCCGTCGAAGTCAGGCGGGTGCCTGTTGGTAGCGGGTAGCCCCGAAGAAAATCTCGGGCCGTTTGCACCAAACGACCGGAACGTTGCAACTTCAGCAAGCGAATCGCACCGTTCCCGCAAGCCACAGTCAATTGATCATCCAGAACTTGGCTCGGAAATCCAAACCCGTCAACGACTTGACTGCCCAGAATCTTGATTCTTTCTCCACCGCGTTTTGTCCAAGCTCCAGGCATTGGCGAGAGACCCCGAATTTGGCAATCAATTTCATGCGCAGGAAGAGACCAATCAATCTCAGCCTCGGCTTTTTCGACCTTATGAGCGTACGTTACACCCTCGGTTGATTGTGCCCGCGCAATCAATTCCGCGGGGTGAGTCAGCGCCCTGACGATCAAGTTTGCGCCAATACTTGCCAACCGATCCGCCAACTCACCAGCTGTTTCTGTACCTCGGATGTCGGTGGTTTCACTCAACAATATCGGACCCGTATCTAATCCCCGCTCCATTTTCATGATACAAACCCCAGTCTTTCGGTCACCCGCCATGATTGCTCTTTGTATGGGTGCAGCCCCCCGCCATCTGGGGAGTAAACTCGCATGGATGTTTAGACATCCGTTACGACTACAATTGAGGATTGCCGGAGGCAAAATTAAACCATAGGCAACAACGACAATTTGGTCTGCCGCAAGCGTCGTGATCAAAGCGGCCTGTTCTTCTTGCCTCAAGCTGGTTGGACAATAAATTGAGTGGCCCAACGCCTCTGCTCTTTGTTGTACGGGAGATCTTCGCAGTTTCTTTCCGCGTCCTGCAGGCCGCGGTGGCTGACAAAAAACGCCGACGATATCGTGCCCCGCATTCACAAGCGCATCCAATGCGGGGACCGAAAATTCCGAAGTGCCAAAAAAAATAATGCGCACTAGTCCCGTGATCCCATCAATCCGTGATCCCATTCCTGATCAAGAGATCAGGCTGCGGAACAACTTTGCGGACACAAAACAATGCGGCTGTTGATAAATTGGCGTGATTTCGTGTCAAAATAGGCTCCACGACTTCTTGCTGAACAAGACGGTCAAACCACCGTCGGCCCAGCACAAAAATTTGCAGACAAGAAACGCCAAATGACCGGGAGATTTTTCTCCATCGACTCCGTCGGTCGAAACCAGACGCATCGCTCTGCACTGTCAGATTTCAGTTAGGCTGGTTGCACTTTTTGGTCACCACTCACCACCTACAAAACATTAGAGCAAACCGATCCGCTCGGAGGTGTCGCAGACCGGGGAAAAGATCACAGTTCAACCTCGATCCAACTCACGCTTCATTTTTTTCATCTTTCGCGTGATTATTTGTCGTCTGACCGGTGTCAAGTAGTCAATGAATAACTTGCCATCAAGATGATCCACCTCATGCTGAACGCAAATCGCCCACAAGCCATCGAAGCTGCGTTCGACCGGATTTCCGCCCTCATTAATCCAAGAAACTTCGACTTCGGTGGGACGGCATACTTCGGCAAATTGTTCGGGAAGAGAAAGACATCCCTCCTCATAGGAAAATGTTTCATCTGATCGTGAAATGATCTGCGGATTAAACATAATCGTTGGCTGCGGATTGTTCTCATCTGGCTTTATGCAGTCCATGACAATCAGCCGTTCCATCACGCCCAACTGACTAGCAGCAAGACCTATTCCGGGCGCTGCATACATCGTCTCAAGCATATCGGCCGCCAGCCGACGGCGTTCATCGGTTATGTTTGCAACCGGTTCACACTTGGTGCGCAATCGCGTATCGGGATGGAGGATAATTTGGCGTATCATGCTTGTGATCCGAATGTTCTATAGCACCTCTACAATGCCTCTTGCACGCTGACAAGAAAGCCGACTAACATCCACCCCCTAACAAAGATTAGGAGATTATCAATGAATTTCGATGACGTCATTGATCGCAAAGGTAGCCACTGCGCAAAGTGGGACCTTATGGAGGAGAATTACGGCGTTCCCGCTGAGCAGGGAATCGCCATGTGGGTGGCCGACATGGATTTTCGTCCACCTCAAGTTATCCGAGAGGCCCTACAGGCAGTCCTAGATCATGGGTTTTTTGGTTATTTTGGAGACGAGTCCGCTTACCTCTCGGCAATCGAATGGTGGATGAAAACTCGGCATAACTGGCAGATTGAACCGGAATGGATTTTCTCAACGCATGGTCTCGTCAATGGTACGGCAATGTGCATTGATGCCTTCTCGCAGCCTGGAGATGGCATCATGATCATGACCCCCGTCTATCATGCTTTCGCACGCATTATTCGTGCCAGCAATCGTGACCTGATTGAGTGCGAATTACAAAATACCAACGGTCGATATGAACTAAATATCGAAGCTTGGGAGTCGCAGTTAAAGGGTCATGAACGCATTCTACTCCTTTGTTCACCCCACAACCCGGGCGGCAGAGTCTGGACGAAACAAGAACTGCAAGCAATCGCTGCCTTTTCCAAGCGCCACGATCTCATTCTCGTCTCCGACGAAATCCATCACGATCTCGTCTTCCCGGAAAAAACCCATGTCCCGATGGCGACGGCTGATCCGTCAATCTGTGACCGATTGGTGATGATGACAGCAGGAACGAAAACCTTCAATATTGCCGGGACCCATTGCGGAAATGTGATTATTCCCGATCCAAAACTGCGACATCGGTTTGCCTTACGCATGTCTGCTTTGGGATTATCCCCTAATTCATTTGGTCTCTTCGCAACGACCGCTGCTTATTCTGCGGCAGGGGCACAGTGGGTGGACGCTCTCATGCGCTACCTTGACGAGAGCCGCATGATTTTCGATGACAGAGTCAATGCGGTCACGGGGTTACGCTCAATGCCCTTGGAAGCGACCTATCTATCATGGGTAGATTTTTCCCAAACGGGACTCCCCATTGCTGATGTGATCGCACGGATCGAGACGACAGCAAAGATTGCCGTCAATCACGGGAGTACATTTGGAAAAGGCGGCGAAATGTTTATGCGATTTAACATCGCGACACCACGCTCAATTATGTGTGAAGCCCTAGATCGCCTTGAGATCGCCTTTCAAGATCTTTGTTAATGGCGATTCTCAATGTCTTTTGGCGAATTACGGCCAAGGTCAAGCCGTTCAGGCACCGATCAACCGTTGCGGCCCGCGGCCCGTTATCATGTCGGCAATATCCATCGCATACCAATAATCAATCCGTGATTGATTGCCGCCTTCTCGGCGGGCAGCAATAGATTGTTCGAGCAGCGCCGTTCGCTGCGCATCCGAAAGCCTTGGGGAAACAAAGACGAAATGACGCTGGTAGCTAAGTGGGTCGGCCCCCTCAAACATCGTTGCAATAAACGGAGCATCTGGCTCGACGAAGAAGCGGTCAAGGGCATTGATTTCTCTTGCAATGTCGTGCCCTTGCACGGAGCGCTTAGCAGATAGAATCCATAAATGTCCGCTACGGGATGAATCCGCAGCAGGACGAACGCGGACAAGGGCGTCGAACTCCGCTTGCTTCGGGTTCTTGATTTCTGGATTGGCGTAGATAAGTGTATAGGGGTAGTCTTCTGCTGGAAATGATTGGCAGCCCGCTTGCGTCAGTTGACGCAGAGCTTCTTGGCAAAGGCTTTCAAGCCCGTAGCCCTCAATCCGCTGAATATGTTTCCGGCTACTCCGCAAGAGCGTGTCAGGATCCATCCGTATAGTCTCGTTTGCGATTATCTCCAATACCTGCAATTGAAACCGTGCAAAGGCGTCACAAACCCGCCATTTGATATCTGTATCATCATCAAGATACTGCTTCTTTTCCAACAGCCCAAGATGATTGCTCGACAGACGGTTCACGATGGCCTCGGTTACTCTCTCCATAGCGGCATCACGGGTCAAATCTTCCTCAGGGTATTCTTTTTGCAGAGTGCTGCGAATTCCTTCTATAGTTTGCGTGAGAGCCGCATCATTTTTCTTGGCGAAAGCTTCGCTGATGTTCCAGCCGTTGGGTTTTTGCGAGAGCCAGCGCATGATTCTTTGATCCGACGGCCGAAGTTCGACCTCCAGTTGATCGTTGAATTCACCTCCAGGTGAGGTTCGATACTGCTCTTCCGCCGCTAAGAACTGCCGCGTCCACTCGGTGTCGTCCCTGATCCGCGAAAAGTCGCTCAAATCCCCCTCTCGCCAAAATCGCTCCCAATGCCCAGGCAAACCGTTGTAAGCCGCCCAAAGAGTGAGCAGACGGTGGGGATTGTGCTCCCAACCCTGATTAATTACCATCTCCTTGAATTCGGTGAAAGTCCAAGGCTTGACGTGCAAGAATTCATCAACGCGATTAAACATCGGCGCCGTTGGATGTTTAAACATCTCCACCAAACGTTGCTGTTCTGATCCCATAAAAATCAATCGGGATTTGGGCGTTGATTGCTTTCGGCTCTCACGACGCAATCGATCAATGAGAAACTGGACCTCGCTTTCGACCGTGCCACTCGTTGCTCGGATCCGCTGGAACTCGTCCAATACGACGATACAGCCCTGCCGCAACAAGTGCTCGGCTAATTTACTGAACTGGATTTTATCATCTGACGGGCAGTTTTGAAATCCGCCCACGAGTTTGGGGGCAGTGCGCTGAACTGCTTGCAGCAACCGATTAAAGGCCTCTTGGCTTGTGGTATCTAATCTCAGGAATTCACAGACAATAACGTGGCGACTAGCCGCCGACCCTGCGTTCTGTTCAATATACGTATGGATAAGGTCAGTCTTGCCGACGTTGCGGCGACCGTAGATCGCAAGAACAGAGAACGGTGCGTGCCCGTTTACGAACTGGTCCAACGATTGAAGTTCTGCCTGCCGTCCGTAGAATCGCCATGGTTGGGACATCGAACTCAACTCATTTCCACCGATCCCGTCAATGCCAGTCATAAAGTATGTTCCCAGAAACTTAAAATGTACCTTGCAACTTACAGCACCGCATCAATTTTATAACATCCTCAAAGTGTATTTTTACACAATTCTCAGTGAAACCCTTTAGAGCGTCATTTCACATTGAGCCAGAATCGACCTCATGATTGAGTAACAAAATTATGACAGAGCTTTTAGAAATCCAAATTGAGTTTCTGTTTCGCTTAGCACGAAAGTATATCGACAATACATCGAAACGTTTGCAGGGAAAATGCGCCATTTTTTCAATCATAGGCCTAGTTTTCGTACTATAAAAATCGGCCTCGGTTTGCCGAGCTAAATTTGCCATTGGACTACCAACCCCGCACCCGAGATCCATCACCCGCATTCCCTTTTTGTAGCGATAGTTTTTCGGCGATAAAATGCTGGTGTCGAAGTAGTGAAGCTTGGAAAGATTCACCAATCCGAGAGGGCGCAAAGTGGAAAGACGGCCCCCAGCCGAATTCGTAAAAGTCCGTAATAAGATCAGGGAGTGGTTCCCATATGGTGTGGGACGAATTTTTTACCCCATTGATATTACGAGATCATTTATTGTCGGATTGTGCCGATTGTGCCAAATTTCTCTGATTTGGCGAACAATCGTTCTGTCGCGCCCAATTTTTCCCTATTTGGTCGCTCAGGCTTTGGCTATTCGCCTTTCTTGGAAGTGTGGTAGCGTGCGCCAAATTTTCCACAACAACGGTCTGCAAGCGAAGACCAGAACGGAACACTCTGATGACTGTTATGCCGAAAGAAACTGATCTTTGCCATTCAAAAACGCCGCCGGGCGACGACTTATCGCCCGGGCAACGCCTAGCGGCAGTGGGTCACAAGTTTGTCGAGCTTGCCGAAGAACTTGATCTCGCAAAAGATCTCGCCGATTTGTTTCGCGAGAACCCGCTCGTAGCGGAACACACGTTTCGTGAGACGCTTTTTGGCGTTGCTCGTTCGGTACTGAAGCCGACATTTGAGGCTCTCGACGGCCACGGGCCAACCCTGACGGTTGCCGATCAATCGTATCATCGGGTGGCGGTCACGAGCGGCGGGGCCATGACGATGTTCGGCCCGGTTGACTTTGACCGGTCACGTTATCGTCCGTCGGGCACGGGTCCTTCAATTATTCCCGCCGAGTGCACCCTTGGGTTAACGACCGGTGGTCTGACGCCGGCGGCGGCCGGGGTCTCAATGTCCTTGCTGAGTGGTCTCACGGCGCGCGAAAGTGAGGAAGCGTGGCGGCAGTTCGGCGTTCAGGGTCCCTCAACCGCCTCGTTGCTGCGTCTGGCTGCCGATGTCGGGAGTGAAATGGCGACCGGTGCCGATGAATTGTTGTCGGCCGTTCGCGACCGTGAAGCGTTACCGACGGGCACGGCGTCACTGCTGGTCTCACTCGACGGTGTGATGATGCGGATGAATACCGAAACGGTGGATGAGACCGAGACGGATGCGGGCTGGCGTGCGGCCGCTTGCGGCGTCATCGGTTTTGTCGACGCCGACGGCAACCGGCTAGACGCCCGGTGTTTTGGCCACCTTCCCGAGACCGGTAAAGAGACTTTGAAGTCGCAGTTGAGCGCCGAGTTGTTCCACTGGCTAACGGTTGACCCCGACCTGAAGGTGGTGGCGGTTGCCGATGGGGCGCCGGATAACGGGACGTTTCTTGAGGCCTTGTGCCCGGAGCTGGCGCTGTTGGATTTTTGGCCTGCGGCGGAACATCTCAAAGCCGCGGCGGATGCCGCCTTTGGCCCGGAGACGGCGACGGGCACGGCTTGGTTTGAGCAATGGCGGCATCCGTTGCGCCACGACGCCAACGGGGCGGCTAAGGTCATTGATGCGTGGCGCTATCTGTCGCGCACGGGAAAGGGAACCGCCGACATCGGCCGCGAACTCGGATACTTTAGTAAGAACCGCCATCGAATGGATGACGCCAACGCGGCAGCAGCGGGGTTTGCTATCGGGTCGGGTTCGGTAGAAGCCGCAAATAAAGTTTTGATCACCTCGAGGATGAAACGTTCCGGTCAGAGTTGGTGTCGGGACGGCGGCCAAGGCGTTCTGAGCATCCGCGCCCGATGCAAGTCTCGTCGCTTTGCTCGGGCTTGGAAGGACTTGGTACCACGCCGCAATCGCCACGGCGACTGGGCCTCAAAAGCCCCGGCCAATGACAACCGTGCGATTCGCCTCGCGCTGGTCGCATAAAGGCACAAGATATAGTACACCATACAAGATTCGCACCCTAAGATCATAATAATTATTGACAAAGGCGCTATTATGTTCCTTCCTGCCTTCCTGTCCCGACTCATAGATCGCGATATATTTGTTCACTGTCGGATTGACTTCGCCAACCTCAAGACTCGTCCGCGCTGCGCAGGGATTATTCATCACCGGCGGCCGGCACAACCCGCAAGGCTAACGACGGTTTAGCCATTGCCGCCCGGTGCTCCCGATACCGCTGGCCATGGTGCCGACAGATGGTTAGGCAGGCCGACCGCGCGGCGTTGTTTTCG
>JAPORY010000021.1 GCA_026709985.1 Aestuariivita sp.
TACCTGATGTCGTAAAAAGTTGCGAATTTGTGATAACATACGGGCAACGAAACGGCGAACCGTGCTAAGAGAAATTCCAAAAATTGGCATGGGATTAACCTGCCGCGACGGGTGAAACCATTGTATTCCAACTGTTAGAATAGTAGAATCTGGCGGGGTGAGCCAACCTGGCACCTAACTCTCTTGTGCCAGGATTCGCTTCCCGGTGACAGGTGCGACGCCAAACGCAAATCTTATGCCCTTTCGAAACCCGCCCTATTCGCCAAGCCTGAAATCTTCGCGGTATCGGTCGATCTGGTGCATCCGCTCATGCAGGACTGTGACGATCCCGATGTCGCCGTTTGATAGATAACGCCAGTAGACGAAATGGTGCTGATACCGGAAGAAGAAACCATCGACGTTGAACTGGGCCGGGACGGGTTTCGAAGCAACCCCGTGCGTGGCGATCTTGTCAAAGGCTGCAAACAGGCCGGTAATGTATTTCTCGGCCTGATCTTCACCCCACCTGTCGCTGGGGTAACGGTAAATTTCGTCAAGACGAAGGGAAGTTCCACGCTGGATCCGGATGGCCGGCACCGGATCAGCCCCTGTTCCGTGCTATTACCTCGGCTGCGGTCAGCGGCTGATAGGCCTCTTCTGGCACCTCGAAGGCATGGGTCAGTTCGGCCTTCAGACGGTGGAAAGCCTCGGCCTCCGCCCGTTCCATATCACGCCGGATCAGGTCTCGGATATATTCGCTGACGTTTTCATAGGATCCACCTTCACCCACGTTGGCCGATACGAAATCGCTCAACGCCATACCCAGACGGATGGTCATCGTGGTCGTTTTGGACATAGCGCGGCACCTCTCTTGCTCCGTGTATTCAATATAAACAATAATGAACACGTTACAAGCTTTGAGCATCCACCGCGTGCGCCTAGCTATTGGTCGCTTGCCTCTTTAATCCTGAAGCGCCCGGCCAGCGCGAGGATGACACAGAGCGCTGCATCCGAATGTGGCATAAGCGGAACCAGTATTTCGCGGGGCGTTCGCTGGCACCTGTCCAGCGCATCGCCGTCTTGAGCGCACGATGCGTGCCGCCCGGTTGTGCGTGCGGAACAGTTGCCACTGCGGTACGATAATCGGTTGGGCACCTATTTCAATAGCGGAATTAGGGCTCCTGATAGGGCAAAATTGTTCTTTTTTTGGCCGAAATTTTCCGCTCTCAGGGACGAAAATCGCGATTGGGACAAGATGAGAACGGGTCGAGTTACGGCGGACTGCCAGCCGATAAGCCGTATTTGGCCGATCAACGACACAAAAGTGCTTGTGTTCGTGAGTTTTTCGGCGCACCTCCACACCCCCGCCTCTCGAAGGGATCGGGTGTCGGTGGGTAAAACTGTGTGAATCAGACGCGAGTAGTGCTACCCCATTGCGGTTCGATGGCGATGACCGCAGGCGTTTTTCGTCAGTCGCATATAATCGAGCACGATGCGCGGTTTTTGCATCAGCAGAATGAGTTTGATCACGAGATTGATATTTCTATTCGTCATTCGTTTGCCCAAAATGAAGATCGCAAACCGTCGCAAACTACTCATATTTTGGGGTCCGTGCCCGGTGCGAATGCGGCATTTGTCTTCATCCCACTTGAATGAGTCGTCCCGCTTCCTAATATCCCCACAATCATTAAATTGCTGGGTATAGTGACTTTAGTTTGAGGCGCGCCTTCTCGGTTGTGAACCGCCAGTCGACGGACTTGTCTGCCTTGTTACGCCTTTCCTGCCAAGCTTTCACGTCGCAGTCCGGTATTCGAAGAGCCAGACATGGTTTCGAGAGGACATTGATTGCGACCTCGGCGATGGTCAGCCAAGAGCCAGGTTTCGGCGTCTAGTGTACCTCAATTTGTCGCGCGATACGAGCCGCCTCCGCCGGTTCATACCGATCATACAAGACCGAGAGTTTGTGGGTGTTGAGATGATCCATAACCAAGACAATCTTCTGATTCGGAAAGTCATCATCCACCAGATCTTTCAGCAACTCGGCAAAGTCTTGCCGCG
>JAPORY010000080.1 GCA_026709985.1 Aestuariivita sp.
TTCGGCATCTTGGCCTTAACCGTCGAGCAACGGCTCCGCCTTCACCTCTAGACGCGGTCACTGTCGTCCGTCGCGTTCTGGCATTTGCTTGCGCGCCGTGTTCGCACGAGCGGCAACGAGAGGATAGGCAAGCAAGGCGCGGAAATTCGCCGATTTTGTGGAAAAATGTGGCTCAACCCTTGATTTTGTATTGGTGGGTTATATTTCTTGTATGTTGCAGCTTTTTCCCATGACTCCACCACCATTGTTTTTGCAAGCGGCTCGTTTGGCTAAATATTAGACAATTTGGTAGAATACAATTAACTGAGATTCTCCATACCATGAGGACCACAAGGGCAGAAACGCCCTGCGGACGTGAACCGATGCGCTGTTCACGCCGGGCGGATTGCAACCGGTGAAATTGAAGAAACCTATGGCAAGCCACGCTAGCCGAACAAGGCGAAAGGCGGTAAGATCGGTGGCAAACGCGGGGCGGAATCTTTGACATCGGAACGACGTGGCGAGATCGCACTGGCAACGGCGCAAGCGAGATGGGGCGATTGACTCAATCATGCTGAAAATTTATCGCTTTATTAGAAGCACTGTTTTTCTTCTTCTTTTTTGTGCAACATTAGCAATTTCGACCCTTATCTTAGGGATTAAAGTTACTCAACTTGGAGTGCAAGTTGCTACACTTACAGCAAGTGCTGCTAATGCCGCCATCGCACATCGTAAAGATAAAGCACAAGCGGTTGCAAAAACCAAGGCGCGAGAAAGAGCAAAAGCGCGAATTAAACGTTCTGCAATTGCGGCGGCCGCAGTTGTTCCTGTCTTCGGCGGAATGGTTGCTGCACCAGCCATGGTTGTCGCGTTTGAAAAAGCAGAATTTGATGATTGGAAAGAAGAAAATCCCAATAAAGGTTTTGGCGATTATGCTTGTGAAACAGGAGATATAACCGCAGAAGTTATTGACGAAACGCTTCGAGAACTTCCCAAATCATTAAGATTGTCTTCCGATAAACTTTCTTTATGGATGCCTGAATGTGGCGTTGGTTTTGATGCTTTTGAAAATCAATCATGGATATTTGACCACTGAAAATGGTTGCCATCACTTGATGGAACAAAAAGAGAACACTCCCGGCGGCAGTGTTCTCATTTCAGCTGGGGTGTATGCCGTATATAGCAAATGGATCAATATTGAGATTGCTTTCGTGAAAAAAGAACTTGGGTTCCCTTAAACTGATTACTGCAATTGAACCTTGGAGACGTGGAAGAACCTCGGCAAAAGTCCTGAGGGCCGCTGATCGCATTCTTAAGCGGCAAATTCATTTGATAGTGGCGATCATTCAGGAGATAGTACGTTGACGGAGCCTTCACAAAACGAGTTACTGGAAATTTACAAACTTCATGCAGAACTCGCTGACAGAGTGAGTCAAAGAAGAGAGGCAGCAAACCGGCTGCACCTCGGCCTCCTTTCTGGATTGGGGCTGTTTGCGGGTGTCTCGGCTGATTTTGGCATGACAGATAATTTGACCAGTTTTGTGTTTCTGGCGGTCGGCATACTGGGTGCGGTGATCTCATTTTCATGGTGGATCGTAATAAGGTCTTATCGTCAACTCAATACGGGTAAGTTCTCGACGTTAAACGAACTTGAAGACAAAATTGCGTTCCCTTTTTTTCGACGGGAGTGGGAGATTTTGGGTCAAGGGAAAAATAGGAACCGTTATTGGAAGCTCACAACGGTAGAGACCATCCTTCCAATTGTGTTTGGTGTTTTAGCTGTAGGACTTGTGATTATTGGATCGCCCGTTCAATTCTGAAGTGCAACACTACGATGTTGTAGTTTAGAGGATGTTGGCTCATGTATGTTGTATTGCGGTCAGGAGTTGGTATGAATCTCTGAAGTGTTAAATCAAGGAGATTCTGATGCCAAATGGCTACCACCACCTGACCTACGCGGAGCGTTGCCAGATTCATGGCTTGAAGGCAAGCGGGTATTCGCAACGCGCCATTGCCCACGCAATGAACCGCAGTCCGGCGA
>JAPORY010000015.1 GCA_026709985.1 Aestuariivita sp.
CGAAATGCCCAAGATGATTGCCAAACAAACTGGCGCGGATTGCTTGTTGCTTGTTGGTTCTGAGGTCTATACCACGACGAAACAACAGTCGATCACAACAGAACCCGCCGTTTGCAGTGAACTGGATACCAGTAACCCGCAATTTGACATTTTCGGGATACTAGCAGCCCGCGCGGGAACGGCTGGGCAAACAGGGTGGCGGACCGGCTTGTCGTACTGAAGACGCTGGGTCATGCAAGTCGAGGAAAGGAGCCTGATCATTGGGGCAGTATGGGATGGATGCAAGGGATATGGCTACTGATACGAATCGACGAGGGTCACAGAAAGTTCGGCGCTTCCAGAACAGACTTCACGAGAACGCGAAGCCAGAAACAAACTATCGTTTCTACACCCTTAGCGATAAGGTGTCGAGTTGTGAGTTTCTCTCGGAAGCCGTATCACGCGTTGAAGACAACAGCGGTGCTGCGGGCGTTGACGGGGAGACGTTTGACGACATTGCGGCTTACGGTGCGGAACGATGGCTTGCGGAACTTTCACAAGAGCTTCAGGAGCAGACCTACCGGCCGAAACCGGTGCGACAGGTTCTGATCGCGAAGAAGCAACCAGGTCAGTTTCGACCGCTTGGTATTCCGTGCATCCGTGATTGAGTGGCACAAACGTCGGCCTTACTGGTTTTGGAGCCGATATTTGCGGCCGACTTTCTAGCGGAACAATAGGCCTATCGCCGGCAGAAGGGGGCTCACGATGCGATTAACCGCATCCATAAGCTTCTCAATACGGGCGACAATGAGGGTGTTGATGGGGATTGGTCAAATTACTTTAGTAAAATCCCTCACGCTGAACTCCTGAAGAGCATTTCTAGCCTTATTAGCGACGGGAATATTCTGCGATGGATAAAGGCGTGGCTGGAGATGCCAACGGAAATGGATGATGGTCGAGGGAGCAAAGTCGGCTCGGCGAACGCTCGCAAGGAACGGAAAGGCACACCGCAAGGGGCGCCCATTTCACCCCTTGCGAGCAACATCTATATGCGTCGGTTTATTCTTGGTTGGAAAATGCTGGGGTATGCTCAGCGTTTTCAGGCGGTGATGATCAAGGACGCGGATGATTTCCGTGGTTCTCGGCCAGAAGAAGTCAACCGAGATGTTGACAGCGGTTGAAGAGATAATGGCGCGATTAAAACTGCCGATAAATGACCGCAAAACACCGTGCTTACACGGTCCTGAGGAACCGTTTGAGTTTCTGGGGTATCGTCTTAGACGCAATGATCGCAAGCCAGGCACGGGGACTTATATTGGCACGAGTCCGAGCCAGTCGAGCGTTCAGAGCATCTGCCGCAAAGTTAGTGAGCAAACGGCAGCAAAGTATGGAATGATGGACACCCAAGTGATGGTTAATCAGCTCAACCGTATGATTAGCGGACGGGCCAACTATTATCGCCTTGGGCAAGTCAGTCCCGCCTATGTTGCGGTTGATGCTCATACGACCGAGCGGTTGCGACAGTGGCTCTGTCGGAAGCATAAGGTACAGTCTGGGAAATAGGTGCACTTCTCAGATGGAAAGCTGTGGTCAACCTATGGTTTGAAACGCCTGGCGCCACTGACAAAGGGCTTGGCGTGGGCGAAGTCGTGACACCCAATGGGAAAGCCGAATGCGGGAAATCCGCACGTTCGGTTTGACGAGCGGGGGAGAGGAAACCCAGCTATAGGCAAGGGCGCCTCCCCTCGACTCTACGATTTCAAGCCTCAAATCGCTTGTATTGCCGCGGCATGTCACTACAAAGTGGATTCCGCATGCAAACCCGCTAAAGTAAAGTTTTCACCGCGAAATTGCCGAAATTCACGGAATCTTGGAATTTTATGCGAAAGATGGGTTAGGCATTCACGAACCGCAAGAATAAGTGAGAACAGCCAGTTAGGTCCGTTGATTACAGAAAATTCGATCCAATGTGCGTCGCTGTTTGTTTGATCATAGTAATAGATTTGTAAGCAAATGAGCGGTAAGGTCACCGAACCGTGCTCAAAATGCCGAACGGGTTTGACGACTTCGATCAAACTTCAGGTAGCATAAGCACCAAAGGCCTCAATTTTATTTACGCCGTTTTCGGCCGTCATATCACTTACTTGAACGCCTTAGTCCAAAAAAGATGACAAAATCGTATCGCATAATGCCCGCGCCAGAGACTGCTGGCTTGACCCGAGCCGTCAAGGGTATTGATCATAACGGTCAGGCACAAGTTGCGAGAGTTGTTGAAGAACGGCCGCTGACAATATTCTTAAACCGACAAGAAGTTATCACAGCAATGACTATCAGTGATTACCCAGAACTGTTGGCACTAGGCTTTTTGCGCAATCAAGGCATGTTGCGCCCCACAGATACGATTATCGGCGTAGATTTAGACGAGGAACTAGAGACCGTCGTTGTCAGAACGGCCGAACAAAGCAATTATGAGCAGAAAATGAAGAAAAAAATCCGAACGAGCGGCTGTGCCATCGGTACCGTTTTCGGTGACATCATGGAGGGGCTTGAGGGACTAACCCTGCCGCAGCAAAAGGTTAGAGTGTCTTGGCTTTATCAACTCGTAGCGGCAATTAATCGAATTCCATCTCTCTATCTGTCGGCTGGCGCTATCCATGGATGTGTCTTGTGCCAAGAAAATCATCCAATGGTTTATATGGAAGATGTCGGGCGGCATAACGCCGTGGATAAAATTTCGGGTTGGATGCTCCAGAATGACGAAGTCGGAGATGATAAACTTCTCTATACCACCGGCCGACTAACTTCAGAGATGATTATCAAGACTGCGATGATGGGAATTCCCGTCTTGGCGTCACGCTCCGGCTTCACCGCGTGGGGAGTGGAAATTGCCCGAAGCGTTGGATTAACACTAATCGGTCGTCTTCGCGGGCAAAGATTTGTTTGCTTGAGCGGAGAAAATCGGTTGATCTGGGATGCAGATCGCAAACAAAGCCGCGTCGCAAAGTCAAAACCGTGACGATAAAGGCAAAGCCATTGCCGCCGGCTGTGATTCTTGCGGGAGGACGCGCAATACGCATGGGCGGACGAGAAAAATGTCTCCTGCAGCTCGGTGGACAAAAAATTCTATCGCACGTCATCGCTCGCCTAGCTCCGCAGGTATCCCAAATTGCGCTCAATGCTAACGGTAATCCCAAACGGTTCTCGGATTTTAACTATCCAGTTATACCCGATAGCATTGCGGGTTTTGTCGGGCCCCTCGCTGGCGTCTTGGCGGGTATGGATTGGGCGGCGTCAATCGGACAAACAGAAATTATATCCGTCGCCTCAGATACCCCTTTCTTTCCCAAGGACCTTGTTCAACGCTTGAGAGAAAAAGCCGACATAACCTGCTTCCCGTTGGTTTTGGCCGCCGAAAACCATCCAACAAAGGGAAGAATTCGTCATCCGACCTTCGGATTATGGCCCATCGAACTGCGCGAGGACCTGCGGAGTTCGCTACAGTCAGGCCTACGGAAGATTGTTCACTGGACCGACAGGCACAAGGGACATTGTGTCGATTTTGCGACCAAAGAAGGTAGGGCCTTTTTTAATGTCAACACACCAGAAGATTTGATTGCTGCGGAGACACTGCTGTGAAGACATTTGGCATTGTCGGTTGGAAGAATTCGGGCAAGACGGACCTCATCGAACGCTTACTAAAGGAACTGATTAATCGAGGTCATTTGGTGTCAACAATCAAACATGCACACCACAATTTCGATGTTGATCACGCCGGTACGGATAGCTATCGCCATCGTACCGCCGGAGCGAAGGAGGTTTTTATTTCCTCTCGGCAACGCTTTGCACTCATGCACGAACTATATGATGAGATTGAGTTGACACTTGATGAAATACTTCCCCGACTAGCACCTGTGGATTTAGTTCTGGTTGAGGGATATAAGCGGGAGCGTCATCAAAAGATTGAAGTGCATCGGGCAGGGACCAAGGGCGAGTTAATGGCACCGCACGACCCAACGATTTGTGCCATTGCGAGTGACGTAAAATTGACGACAGACGATCAACTACTTGACTTGAATGATACCCCTACAATTGCTGACTTTATCTCCCGAAAGGTTGGATTATGAATGGCAGTCATGTTATTCCGAAAACTCATGCGGAAGCTGATACTCACGAATAGTTTAGCTCACTCTTTGATTTTATCTTGGCGGCCCGAAAGCATGTTACTTAGTTGTGCAGAAAACCCTATCATGGCCATTTTGATGGTTTCCTTCGTGCAATCATCACATCTCAAGACCGGCCGAAAAGCTTCTTCGTTGAACACTGTGCACTACGCAGCGCACGCAAATAATTGAGGATAGTTATTCATCGGCAACTGATTGATAACCTCTTAACAATTTTGTCCTTTTGATCTAATCTTATGAGCGCTGATTGTTTTGACCCAAACGATGGAATGCAACTGACGCCGGTCAGTGAGGTGTTGAAGCGCTTAAAGCTGCGCACGTCGACGACGATCGGGTCGGAGAGTCTACCCCTTGATTATCAGATGATGGGCCGCGTACTCGCGCAGCCGATTATTGCTCAGCGTGCCCATCCACCGCACGCCAATGCGGCAGTCGATGGTTTTGGTTTCGCTGCGTCAACGACAGATCAACCGCAATTTTATCGACTGGTTGATGGGCGCGCAGCAGCGGGTTCGCCTTTCAAAGGGAGTATTCCGAGCGGGTTTGCGGTTCGAGTCTTGACGGGCGCCACAATTCCAAAGGGAGTCGATACTGTCGTGCGTGACGAAGATGCTCGCAAAACTCGTCGGGGAATCGAGATCGAAAAAGCGGAGAGTAGGGGTGCAAACGTAAGAAAGGTGGGCGAAGATATCTCCGATGGAGAGTTGGCTGTAGCCGCAGGGCGTCGCTTGACGGCCGCCGATCTAGCATTGGCAGCCGCCGTTGGCGAATTTAGAGTCGATGTTCGACAGTCTCTTCGAGTTGCAACACTTTCAACAGGAAACGAACTTATCCAGACGGGATCAGTTGCGCGGCCAGATCAAATCTATGATGCCAATCGACCGTTGCTATTGTCATTGATTACTGCGTTCGGTTTTGACCCCATCGACTTGGGCTGTATTCCTGATGACCGTGCCGCTTTGCGTGAAGCTTTAGACAGCGCTTCGAAACAAGCTCATGTAATTCTCACCTCTGGCGGCGCCTCTTCTGGCGACGAAGATCATGTCGGCGCTATTCTAGAATCAACGAATAGAGTGCATGATTGGCGGATCGCGATAAAGCCGGGAAGACCGCTAATATTGGGAGAGTGGTGCGGAGTACCCGTATTTGGTCTCCCTGGTAATCCGGTGGCTGCCATGGTTTGCACCTTAGTCTTTGCATTGCCAGCGATGAAAGTTCTTTCAGGCCAGACTTGGTCCGAACCACAAGGTTTTGATATTCCGGCAGCATTCGAAAAGCGAAAGCGCGGTGGCCGAAGAGAGTATCTTCGAGCACGGATACGCAACGGAAAAGTCGAAGCTTTTCAATCCGAAGGTTCTGGTAGAATTAGCGGGTTATCCTGGGCGGAAGGGTTGGTCGAACTAAGCGATGTCGCTCAGAATATTCGTGTAGGAGACCGTGTTCGATATATTCCATTTAGCAGTTTTGGATTGACATCATGATTGCAGACCGGGGCAATTAAGAGATTTCAAGTAACAAGTCTTTTGCGTCGATCTGATCGCCCGGCGCGACCCGTACTGCCGTAACGGTTGCATCTCTCTCGGCGTGTATACCGGTTTCCATCTTCATGGCTTCAATGGTTATGAGCAGGTCTCCTTTGCGTACACGCGCACCCTCTTGAGCGCCAATTGTTGATACAATGCCAGGCATTGGTGCGCCAATGTGATTCGGATTGGATACCTCTGCCTTACGGCGTGAAGTAAGTTGCGAAGACATAAGCCGATTGCGAACGCGAATAACGCGGGGTTGACCATTCAACTCGAAGAAAACACGAACCTCCCCCTTTTCATCAGCATCACCAATAGCCTGACACCGAATTTCTAATATCTTGCCAGGATCAATTTCGGCGCTGATTTCTTCGCCCGGACTCATGCCGTAGAAAAAGGTATAGGTTGGAAGGGTGCGAACCGGGCCATATTTTTGATGGCGATTATGGTAATCCACAAAAACCTTTGGATACATCAAGTAGCCCATAAGATCTTCATCATCGACGGTGGCTCCCGAAAGTTCCTCCTGAACCGAACGCCGAGTAGCTTCAAGGTTGATTGGCAGCATATCCTGCCCAGGACGGTGCCGGATAGGTTGGTCATTTTTTAGGACTTTCTTGATGATCTTTGCAGGAAATCCGCCGGGAGGCTGTCCAAGGTTGCCGCGCATCATGTCAACAACGCTATCCGGGAAAGCAACATCGGTCTCTGGATTCTCTACATCAGAGCGTGTCAGCCCTTGTGACACCATCATGAGGGCCATATCACCAACAACCTTCGAGGACGGCGTTACCTTTATAATATCGCCAAACATCTGATTGACGTCAGAATAGGTTTGGGCAACTTCATGCCAGCGATCTTCCAGCCCCATAGAACGCGCTTGCGCCTTAAGATTGGTAAATTGACCGCCCGGCATTTCGTGTAGGTAAACCTCAGATGAGGGCGCCTGCATACCGCTTTCGAAGGCGGCATACTGCATCCGAACCGCTTCCCAATAATCGGAAATATCGCGGATCGCATTAATACTGAGTTTTGGGTCCCGGTCACTATTTCGGAGGGCTTCAACAACGCTTCCGAGAGTGGCTTGACTTGTATTTCCCGAAAAAGCATCCATTGCGCAATCGACTGCATCGACGCCCGCCTCGGATGCCGCGAGGATCGTCGCGCAAGCGATGCCAGCGGTGTCATGGGTGTGCAAATGTATCGGGAGACCAACTTCTTCTCTCAGCGTTTTGATCAAAATGCGTGCAGCAGCAGGCCTCAGCACCCCCGCCATATCTTTGATACCCAAAACATGCGCCCCGGCACGACGCAATTCCTGCGCCATGCCAACAAAGTATTTGAGATTATATTTCGCACGATCAGCATCAATAATGTCGCCCGTGTAACAAATTGCACCCTCGCAAATTTTACCCGTCGCAATAACCGCATCCATGGCTACCCGCATGTTCTCAACCCAATTCAGGCTATCGAACACCCGAAAGACGTCAATGTTTTTGGCAGCTTCTGTCACAAAGGCCGTCACCACGTTATCGGGATAATTGGTGTAGCCGACGCCATTCGCTCCACGCAACAGCATTTGCGTCATGAGATTCGGCATATGACTGCGCAAATCACGCAATCGTTGCCACGGACATTCTTGCAAAAACCGATACGCTACGTCAAATGTCGCGCCGCCCCAACACTCAACAGAGAACAGTTGCGGTACATTGGCCGCATAAGCCGCGGCCACGCGTATCATATCAATGGATCGCATTCGCGTCGCGAGCAGCGACTGATGCCCATCTCTCATGGTGGTATCGGTAATTAAGAGCTGGTGCTGCGCACTCATCCAATCGGCAACAGCCTTCGCACCCTCCTGCTCAAGAAGGTTACGCGTCCCCATAATCTGATCACGACTTGGTTCCGGAGGGCGGGGTGCCTTGATTCCCGCAGGTGGTTTTGATCGATCCCTTACCTCTGGGTGACCGTTCACTGTGATGTCAGCAATATAGGTCAGAACCTTTGTGCCACGATCCTTGCGTCGAGAAAATCGAAAAAGGTCGGGAGTGGTGTCAATAAATTCGGTGCTATATTCGTTACCGAGGAAAATTGGATGCTTAAGTAGGTTTTCAACAAAGGCGATATTGGTTGATACGCCACGAATCCGAAACTCCCTGAGCGCCCGATCCATTCGCGCAATCGTCATCTCAGGGGTTGGCGCCCAAGCGGTGATTTTGGTCAAAAGGGAGTCATAGTAGCGCGTAATTACGCCACCAGTGTAGGCCGTTCCGCCATCAAGACGAATACCCATACCCGTCGCTTCTCGATAAGCGGTAATGCGACCATAGTCAGGAATAAACTGATTTTGTGGATCTTCGGTGGTAATTCGCGTTTGCAGCGCGTGACCGTTTAGACAAATGTCGCTTTGCTTTGCCTTACCAGTTGCTTCAGCAACGGTTTTTCCCTCTGCAATCAGAATCTGCGCTTGCACAATATCAATTCCCGTCACTTCCTCTGTAACGGTATGCTCAACCTGTATGCGGGGATTGACTTCGATGAAGAAAAACTCGTCAGTCTCCATGTCCATCAAGAACTCGACGGTGCCCGCGCACTCGTAGTTAACATGTCGGCATATTCGATAACCCAAGTCGCAAACCGTGGCTCGCTGCGCATCGGTAAGGTACGGGGCGGGAGCGCGTTCAACGATTTTCTGGTTTCGTCGCTGAACAGAGCAGTCGCGCTCAAAAAGGTGATAGAGTCCGCCGTGCTTATCCCCAAGGATTTGCACTTCAACATGGCGAGCGCGTTCGATCAACTTCTCAAGGTAGCCTTCCGCATTGCCAAATGCCGCTTCGGCTTCGCGGCGTCCCTCCAATACCTTCTCCTGAAGGTCAGCAGGTACATCAATCTTGCGCATGCCGCGACCACCACCACCCCAACTGGCCTTGAGCATCATAGGATAGCCTAGTTCCTCGGCTTGCGAGCGAATCATGTCCATGTCATCGCCGAGAACGGACGTTGCCGGTATCGTTGGCACCCCGGCAGCCGTTGCGACCCGCCGCGCTGATGCCTTGTCTCCCAGAGCGCGCATAGTTTCCGCTCTGGGGCCGATAAAACCGATCCCATTAGCGTTACAGGCATCAACAAAGTCAGGATTTTCTGAGAGCAAGCCATATCCGGGATGTATCGCGTCGGCGTCGCAGGCCTTTGCCACTCGGATCATCTCATCAATTGACAGGTAGGCGGCAACTGGACCAAGCCCATGCCCAATTCGGTAAGCTTCATCGGCTTTAAATCTATGGAGACCGAGCTTATCTTCTTCGGCAAAAACTGCGACGGTTGCTTTGCCCATTTCGTTGGCGGCGCGCATAACTCGAATTGCGATCTCTCCGCGATTCGCAATCAGGATTTTCTGAAATTCAGCCATTGCTTGTACCTTGCTCCGCCAAGATTAGAATTCTTCTCAAAAAGATCGTATACAAGCTTTGTCCGCCAGATTGAAGCATGACAACTTGATGTCCGTTCGGATCGACACTTGCACTCTTACACTTGCATTGTTTTGAACGTTAGGCCCTGTGAAACCATCAAACCTTTCCATCAAGATTGGGCGCGTTTGGCATCGGTCGGGATCGGGTGCGGGTGCCGCTGGCTCAACAAAAACTTCCGCCGAATTCTCCGACGTAAAATTGTCGAGGACGCGTTCATTTTCGAGTTGCGGTATACCCGCACAACTGTCATATTGAGAAGACAGATGCCGCTGGGTCGGCAAAAGAATGACGACAGCGCAGCCTCGTGCGGAACGCGGCAATCCAAAATAACGCAGAACATCTGACGGTGGGACTTACGATGGTAGAAATTAATTAAGCGTTTTGCTATTGATTTCTGGAACTCAAACCATCGCAATTTTGTCTGCTACCCGAAATTGAGCAAATGGGTTGAGCGAACAACGCTTGCGACGAAGTCAGTTGCAGTGAGTGTCTTTCAGATCAAAAAGCGGGCTGCACCTGAGCGATCAATCTATGAGCAGCAGAGAAAAACCGACAATGAGATAAGCTAAATTCTATGGCGTAAATCTAACCCTTTGAGCGGATCTCAATGCAGCACGATGTTGCATCAAAGCAAAATGCGTCGTTAATGCGTCGGGAATAAAGTGAGTGGCGTTGGCTGATAAAGAGGGCGATGCGTTAGTTATGCGATTTCCGCCAAGTTTTATTGACGAATTGCGCCAGCGCACGTCCTTGGTTCAGGTTGTTGAGCGCAAGGTAACTTGGGATAATCGCAAGTCCAATCCAGCACGCGGCGACATGTGGGCGTGCTGCCCGTTTCATGAGGAAAAGACACCGTCCTTTCACGTGGACGAACGCAAGGGATTTTACCACTGCTTCGGTTGCGAGGCGAGCGGCAATGCGTTCACCTTCATACAAGAAACTGAGAATGTTAGCTTTTCCGAGGCGGTCGCCGAACTGGCGCGGCTAGCGGGCATGGCCCTACCGCCGCCAGACGAGTCAACAAAGCAAAAATATGATTATCGGCAACAACTTATTGAGATCACAAAAACTGCCGCACAATATTTCCGATTGCAACTCAAAACCAATGCGGGTGCCCCAGCAAGGGCTTACTTAGAACGCCGCGGATTACAACCAGAGACACTCGCACGCTGGGGGATCGGGTATTCGTTAGATAGCTGGGATGCTTTGCTGACGCATCTTCGCCAGAAGGGAATTGCTGATGAGATGATACTGGCTGCCGGCCTTGCCAAGACGTCCGAGAAAGGGGGGGCGCCATACGATTTCTTTCGCAACCGCATTATGTTTCCGATCCGTGATCATCAAGATCAAACCATTGCTTTTGGGGCGCGAGCTGTCGCTGACGATGAGGTGGCAAAATACATCAATTCGCCCGAGACTGAAATTTTCTCCAAAGGCAAATGCCTTTATAATTTTGGCCCAGCACGAGCAGCGATTGGTAAGGAACAATCTTTGATCGTCGCGGAAGGTTATATGGACGTTATTGCTCTTTCGGAGGCTGGTTTTCCCGCTACAGTAGCCCCGCTTGGCACCGCTATAACCGAGCAGCAGTTGCAGATGATTTGGCGGGTAGCACCCGAGCCAATTATTGCGCTTGATGGGGACCGGGCTGGTCTTCACGCTGCGACACGGTTGATAGACCGAGCGTTGCCAATGCTAGAGGCGGGCAAGAGTTTATATTTTGCCGTAATGCCAGAGGGACAAGATCCCGATGATCTGCTTCGCAACAGTGGGCCACAGGCACTTCAGGTCGTTTTGAAACAAGCGACTGCGATGGTGAATTTCTTGTTTGAGCGCGCGGCCGAGGGTAAACGAGTTGATAGTCCGGAGCGAAAAGCGGCATTAGAGAATGCGCTAAACGCACGGATCCGCCCGATTCGCGACAACAGTATTCGCAATCACTATGCGCAAGCGGTGAAAGACTTTTGCTGGCAACTGTTTCGTGCGAACCGATCAGCCAACCAGCAACATACCAATAGAATTTCGGCTCCCGCTGCTGTTGGGTCGTCAACGCGACAGTCTTTATTGGCGACTGCATCGGACGGAACTGAGGAAAATATCCGAGAGTCCGTTATTCTTGCCGCTGTTATCGCCGCCCCGAGTATCGCCGACGAATTTGAAAATGGGCTTTTGAATCTCCGGTGCTTAGATCCCAACCTGTCAGCGATCAGAGATGCTATTGTTGGGAATTCTGCCAAATCTTCTGAAGAACTAAAGCAAACAATTTCGGCAGATTTAGGGCAGGTGGCTCTTGAAAAACTGTTTTCTCAACGCCATGTCGCATTAACACCCTGCATTCGACAGGCTGATAATGCTAAGATTGCGCGAAGGACTGTTGCTGGCGAACTTGAAAAGCTTATTGCTTATCGCGCAGTACAGACAGAAGTCGTTGAGGCCGCAGAAGACCTACGCAACAAAGCTGACGAACGGGTTGTTTCTCGTTTACGCGTTACATCAGCGGCCCTTGACCGAGCGCATCGAAATCGACAGGAAGAAGGAACGGACTACATTGTCAGCGATAATGGTGTCCGTGTCGACCGAAGCGAACGGGCAGCACATGAGGATCTGTTGCGACGGATCGGAAGCGTACGGTGAGTACCGAATAAACCACGTCAATTGTCCCAAGGTTCAAAATTATCGTGAATGGAGAGCGGGGTCAGTTAGCATCATGGTGCAATACGCTCGCAAGGACGGCTCGTGGCCTTATGATTGCAGGTGGAGGGTGTGATGACCGCCAAAACTTCTGCTGAAGCTACAAAGGCGAACCCTGCTAACTCTGGTACGCCAATCGACGTGCGACAGGCCGCAGTCAAGAATATGATCAACGATGCGCGTGAGCGTGGTTTTGTGACGTATGATGAACTGAACCAAGTGCTCCCGCACGATCAAGTGAACTCCGAACAGATTGAAGATGTCATGTCAATGCTCAGTGAGATGGGCATTAAGGTGATTGAAGAGGAAGATGTCGAGCAGGAGGAACAAAAAGCCTCAACAGCCATAGCAACGACCGACGGCGGTAGAGACCTGACGGTTGGTTCAACCGGTCAGGAGAAACACGACCGAACTGACGATCCCGTGCGGATGTATCTGCGCGAGATGGGTGCGGTCGAGTTACTAAGTCGTGAGGGCGAGATTGCGATCGCGAAACGAATCGAAGCCGGACGCGGTGCAATGATCGCCGGGTTATGCGAGAGCCCCTTGACCTTTCAAGCCATAACAATTTGGCGCGATGAGTTGTTGAGCGAGAGTATCCAATTACGCGATGTGATTGATCTTGATAGCACCTATTCAGGTCGGATGGGAGAAGAAGATGCGGAGAAAGTGACCGACAAGCGCCTAGACGACCTGAGTGAGCACGACGATGAAGACGCTGTGTCGGTTGACAACGCGTTAGACAATGACGACGCAGATGACGATGAGAATGCCAATCTGTCGGTCGCGGCAATGGAGTCCGTGTTGCGAGATCAGGTGCTTGATACTCTTGAGGACATTGCCTATGACTACGCCGAACTCAGTGAGTTGCAAGAAAAGCGCATTATAGCGACGATTTCTGAGGATAAGAGCGTGTCGGACAAGGATGAGGAGCGCTATCAGGCATTGCGGAACGGAATTGTGGGTTTCGTCAATAGCTTACATCTGCACAACAATCGCATTGAGGCGCTCGTCGATCAACTGTACGGAATCAACCAGCGAATTATAGCGGTTGACTCGGCAATCGTTAAACTCGCCGATCAAGCCCGCATCAATCGTACTGATTTTATCGCCGAGTATCGTGGGCGGGAGCTTGATCCCACTTGGCTGGGTGACATGGGAAAAAAGTCGGGCCGTGGTTGGAAAACCTTTTGCTCTTGTTCGAGTGATCGTATTGAGGAGTTGCGGGCTGATATGGCGAAAGTCGGGCAGTATGTCGGACTTGATATTTCGGAATTTAGGCGAATTGTCAGCCAAGTTCAAAAAGGCGAAATTGAGGCGCGAGAAGCAAAAAAGGAGATGGTGGAAGCCAATCTCCGATTAGTGATTTCGATTGCCAAGAAATATACTAACCGCGGCCTGCAGTTTCTTGATCTTATTCAGGAGGGCAATATTGGATTGATGAAGGCCGTCGATAAGTTTGAATATCGCCGCGGCTACAAATTCTCGACCTACGCAACGTGGTGGATTCGGCAAGCCATAACGCGGTCAATCGCTGATCAGGCGCGTACTATTCGTATTCCCGTACATATGATCGAGACGATCAATAAGCTTGTGCGCACCGGTCGACAAATGCTGCATGAGATCGGCCGCGAAGCAACCCCTGAGGAACTCGCCGCCAAGCTGCAGATGCCTTTGGACAAAGTTCGGAAGGTGATGAAAATCGCCAAAGAGCCGATCTCTTTGGAAACGCCTATTGGTGATGAGGAAGATAGTCAGTTAGGTGACTTTATTGAGGATAAGAATGCGGTATTACCGCTGAACTCGACCATACAAGAAAACCTAAAAGAGACGACAACGCGGGTATTGGCAACGCTGACCCCGCGTGAGGAGAGGGTGCTACGCATGCGTTTTGGCATTGGGATGAACAGCGATCACACGCTTGAGGAAGTCGGACAACAATTCAGCGTGACTCGTGAGCGAATCCGACAGATCGAAGCAAAAGCCCTGCGCAAACTGAAACATCCGACGCGCTCTCGAAAATTGCGAGCCTTTTTGGATCAATCCTCGGGGTAATCGACCCAAAACCCAAGAAAGTCCTTAGCACCATTCTTTTCTTGGTTGTTTCGGCTTTGAAGGACCGGACAGACGGTATTCGTTTGGCCAACCTTGAAACGGTTATCTGCTGGTACTACACCGTCGCCAGTGATTGCGCCGACTTTTCTGATTTGCGCCTTGTCGTGAGAGTGATCACTGGGTGATTTATTTGGCTCCGAAAACTAGTCGAGATATTGAACCGGGCTAACATGTTCCGCAATCGCTTGCGTAGTTGTCAAATTCGTGTCAAATTGGAAGATGTAGATACAAGAACAGTTTGTTGGGGGAGAGAACAGTATGCTATGTCCTTATTGCGCGAGCACTGACACAGAAGTTAAGGATTCGCGATTAGCTGAGAATGGATTAGCGATACGGCGGCGACGGGCCTGCAAGGTGTGCAAGGGGCGATTTACCACCTATGAGCGTATACAGTTACGTGACTTGGAGGTTATCAAGTCATCGGGTAAGCGGGAAGCTTTTGATCGCGATAAGTTAGAGCGTTCGATTAGGATCGCATTACGGAAGCGCCCGGTTTCTCCTGAGAGTATTGTTCAGGTGATCACTGGGATTGTAAATCGGCTCGAGAGTTCAGCGGGGTCAGATCTTTACTCAAGCCAAATCGGCAAAGTTGTCATGGAGTCGCTCGCACGCATTGATCCAGTGGCGTATGTACGCTTTGCGAGTGTTTACAAAAATTTTCAGTCGGCCGAGGATTTTGAGGACTTTTTGCAAGCATTAGGCCCCCCGAAAAATCTCAACAAAGAGGCTTAATGGCATCTGCCACTGACGAAAGATGGATGCGGCTTGCATTGTCGTTAGGCCGAAGAGGTTGTGGCGGCGTTTGGCCCAACCCTGCGGTTGGTTGTGTCTTGGTGAAAGATGAGCATGTCGTCGGACGTGGTTGGACGCAGTCGGGTGGACGCCCACACGCTGAAACGGAGGCATTAGGCCGTGCTGGTGCCGCAGCATCGGGTTCTACGGCATATGTAAGTTTAGAACCTTGTTCGCATCAAGGCCAAACCGGTGCTTGTGCAGATGCTTTGATCTCTGCAAAGATTAGTCGGCTGGTTGTTCCATTAACTGATCCGGATCCGCGGGTTAGCGGTCGCGGACTTGCGCGATTAGAGCGAGCTGGCGTTGCGGTGACGGTTGGCGTTTGTGCCGACGAGGCCATGCGTGATCATCAGGGTTTTTTTCTGAAGGTCTTGCGAGGACGTCCGAAGGTGACCCTCAAGCTTGCCTTTAGCGTTGACGGTCGGATCGCGACATCAAGTGGTCAGAGCAAGTGGATTACGGGCCCGCAGGCTCGGCGAACTGTGCACGCGTTGCGAGCGCGTCACGATGCCGTTTGGATCGGGGCGGGCACGGCTCGCAGTGATGACCCAAGTTTGACCGTTCGCGGATTGGGGGAAAGAACGCAACCGATTCGAATAGTGACCTCGCGGCATCTTGATCTGCCCTTAGTTAGTCAATTTGCCAGAAGTGCGCGACAGACGCCTTTGTGGGTATTTCATGGCCCCGACGTTGACGCGAAGCGTCAGGAGGCTTGGCAGAAAGTAGGTGCTAATCTTATTCGATGTAAGCTAGATGGATCGCAAATTGATCCCACAGCAATGGTTCAGCACCTAGCAAGTGCCGGTTTAACACGGGTCTTGTGTGAAGGCGGGGGGGTACTCGCTGCATCGCTATTGAAGTCAGACGTGGTTGACGAGATCGTTGGCATCTCGGCAGGGCTCGTCATTGGAGCCAATGGATTACCGGCAATTGGAAAAATCAAACTGGATGAATTAGAAGACGCCTTGCAATTCAAGTTGGAGAGTAGTTGTGTGATTGGTGATGATCTTCAACATATTTGGGTTCGTGAACAGTCTCTACTCACGAGTGATGATCGTAATGAAGCCAGTATGTTTTGGGAGGAAAGTGCTGATGAATGAGCTACAATTGATCAACTGTATCGCGTCTATAAAATAAATGTTTACCGGGCTGATCACTGACATTGGCACTGTTGCCGTAGTTGAGCGGTGCGGGGATCTAAAGATAAAGATCGCTACGCGTTATCCAGTAGAAACCATTGATATCGGCAGTTCGATTGCGTCGGATGGAATTTGCCTCACGGTTACAGCCGTCGACGTTGGTGCGTACGAGGTTCAGGCGAGTGCTGAGACTGTAGCAAAAACCAGTATTGGTTCTTGGCGGGCTGGCACACAGGTTAATCTTGAACGAGCCTTGCGCGTGGGTGATGAATTAGGTGGGCATATTGTTTCGGGACACGTTGATGGCATAGCTGAGGTCGTGAGCGTCGTCGACAGAGGAGAAAGTACTGAGTTCAAATTTCGTGCGCCCGATCACTTGATACGATTTATTGCCAGTAAGGGATCAGTGGCATTGAATGGGACATCGCTTACGGTAAACGCCGTTGACGGCACCGATTTCAGTGTCAACATCATCCCTCATACCAAGGCCGTAACGACTTGGGGGCGCGTAGTCGTAGGTGATAAGGTCAATCTAGAAATTGACTTGCTTGCTCGTTACCTAGCGCGATTGGCCGAGTACGACTGAAGCTCGAGAAGATTTTTGGAGTTGAGAGTATATCTCAAGGATTACAGAACAACTGGTATTTTGACTTTTGAAGCGTCAGAAGCACGACAGTCGGTATTGTCGTTTCTGGCACTTGCTGATGTATCCTGCCGATCTAACCTGCCTCAATTGTGTAGGCAGTCGTATGTCGAGCAGAATGGATGAGACTTTATGCGACTTGAGTCAGCTATAGGGGACCAATAAGAATGACTGCGGTACCCAAGAATTACACTGATAGGGACTGGTCGGAGGCCATCTCTTCCATTGAAGAAATTATCAATGAGGCCCGTAACGGGCGCATGTATATTTTGGTTGATCACGAGGATCGTGAAAACGAAGGAGATCTTGTCGTTCCGGCGCAAATGGCGACTCCTGAGGCAATAAACTTCATGGCGACATATGGTCGAGGCTTAATATGCTTGGGCTTAACAGGTGATCGCGTCGATGCCTTGGGTTTAGATTTGATGTCGACCAATAACTCATCTAGGCACGAAACCGCCTTTACCGTGTCAATTGAGGCGCGTGAGGGCGTTACAACGGGTATTTCCGTTCATGATCGAGCACATACAATCGCGGTTGCTATTGATGCTGAGAAATCGGCGCAGGACATTGTGACCCCTGGTCACATATTCCCATTGCGGGCAAAAACGGGCGGGGTCTTGGTTCGAGCTGGTCATACCGAAGCCGCAGTCGATATTAGTCGGCTTGCGGGTCTGAACCAATCGGCTGTTATTTGTGAAATCATGAACGAAGACGGTACCATGGCGCGTTTGCCTGACTTAATTTCCTTTGCGCAAAGGCACAGTCTAAAGGTCGGCACAATCAGCGACTTGATCGCCTATCGACGGCGGCATGATAATCTTGTTGAACTAAAGGGAGAGGAGGTCATCACCTCAGAATTCGGCGGCACATGGTTGCTCCGAATATTTGTTGATGAGACCCACGGTGCTGAGCATATTGCGTTGATCAAAGGGGACCTCGGTGGAGACGAACCGGTATTGGTCAGAATGCATGCGCTTGACCCGATGCTTGATCTTGTCGGGGTGGGAGAGGTAGGTCGAACTCGGAGTTTTGGTGACGCGATGGAAATCATTGCCAGCGAGGGCCGAGGCGTTCTCGTCCTATTGCGAGATTTGCATATGAAAATCGCTGCGAGGAACGAAGTTTCCCCGCAAACTTTACGACAATATGGTTTGGGCGCACAGATCTTGACCTCATTGGGATTATCGAAACTCATTTTGCTTTCAGACAATCCAAAACCCAACATTGTCGGACTTGACGCCTATGGTTTGGAGATTGTTGGTACGAGAAAATTACGAAAGTCTTGAGTGATGAATAACGCAGAATCTTCCCTCGCTGTTTCACGGCCCAAGTTTGAGACGAAACCAACTGTGCTGATTGTTACAGCGGTGTTTTATCGTGAAATTGCTGGAAGTTTACTGCGGGGAGCGATCGCCGAACTTGACGCTTGCGGTGCGAATTGTGACACGGTTGAGGTTGCGGGCGCGATGGAAGTCCCGACGGCAATTGCGTTAGCGGAAAATGAAGGCCGCTTTGATGGCTATGTCGCATTAGGGTGTGTGATACGAGGTCAGACAAGCCATTATGACATCGTTTGCGACAATGCCGGGCGCGGGATTATGTTTCTCGGAATTCGAGGGTTGTGCATTGGCAACGGCATTCTGACGGTTAATCACGAGGTTCAAGCGACGGAACGGGCGGATCCAGGGGGAAAAAATAAGGGTGGGGTAGCCGCCCTAGCGGCGTTGCATCTCATTGCACTGAAGCAGAATCTGAAAGCGAATCGCGGATACCGAATTGAAGAATAAGTTGTTTGAAAAATGCGCGAGAGTAGTCAGAGTAGGGTCACGGGGCGAGAACGATCCACTGCACGGTTTTTCGCAGTTCAAGCGCTATTTCAGATGGAGGCGCGAGGACAATCTTGCGCAGAGGTTGTAGAAGAGTTTTTGAACCATCGTTTCGGTCATTCGTTCGATGAGGTAGCGATTCTTGTCGGTGATGCTGACTTATTTGCTAAGCTCGTTAATGATGCGATCACGTTTCAAGCATTGATTGATCAGATGACTGAGCGAGCGTTGGTTTCGGGATGGCCAATTGCTCGAATTGATCCGACTCTTCGGGGTATCTTTCGAGCGGCTAGCGCCGAATTACTGGGAAGAGAGTCGCCGCCAAAGGTGATTATCAATGAATTCATTGATATTGCCCGCGCCTTTTTTCTAGAGGGGCGGGAGGTCAAGTTTGTCAATGCAGTCCTAGACACGATTGCTCGTGATGTACAAGAACGATTGAACGGTTTCGCCGACTAAAATCTGCGTGGTGAGGATTGATTGATGTCAGCGCCGCAATTCTGTCGGCGGTTTGGGTCGCCGACTGAAATTTTGAGAGACGGTGAGCCGCCTCGTCGATATTGTTGTGTTGCGGGACCGCCAAACGACCGTGGGTTAAAGCTTCCCGAGAACCTGTTTGTACAGGTGGGCGTCAGTTAATCGGACCACGATCCGAGCAGAGCCAACTCCCTCGGAGTGATTTAAGGCCATCGGAATGTAACCAGTCACGAGAAGGGCAGAGCCCGCACGGGGACTTTATTTTCCCGCGCTTCGTATTGCAAGTATTGATGACATTTCATGTACCATCTGATCAAGTTGGAAGAATGTCGTTGGGTTTTTTGCAACAAGCGGCCACAAACAAAGGCAAATGCGCGTTGCAAGAAGGGCTTCCCTCACTCTGCGCAAACTTACGGTTTGGCCTTTGGGAAACGATTAATGACAGTCTGCGGGCGGGATGGAGTCCTGAGCAGATGTTTCAGGTTGGTTACGGTGCTTGGGGTTTATCTATGTGAGAAATAGTTGGATCCATTGCCTGATTAAGCTTGATCTCGCCGGTGAAAGGGATCTCTGGTGCGCTTTACGTCGTCTTAAGGAGCCGATTAAGTTAGTCGTTCGCATGCTAAGTCATACCCTGCGCCCATGTCGAATTAAGGGGGCCCAAAGAAGAACAAGTCCTCACGGCCGTCGCCATTACCGGTACTGCGTCTTCGCAGTAGCGCCAGCCTTCACCAAGAACTTAGGGCTTCGAACTTCGTTCTTCTCAATCATCTCTCGTATTTCAGTATGATCACTACCAGATGTTGCGGCATCAACTGCTAGATATTGCCAACAACTAAGCCCTAACTGTGGCCTACGACGCGAAATCAATTTTTGCGAATTTTTGATATGCTCTAGTATCCCGAAATCATTATATTGCGGGGTATAGTGACTTTAGTTTGATTCGCGCCTTCTCGGTTGTGAAGCGCCAGTCGATGGATTTTGTCGCTTCGTTCCGCCGGTTCTGCCAAGCCGTCACCTCGCTGATCATCGTCTCTCGGTCCGGGATCCGACGAGCCAGACATTGTTTCGTGAGGACATTGATTTCGATCTCGGCGATGTTCAGCCAAGAGCCATGTTTCGGCGTATAGTGCACCTCAATTTGTCGCGCGATACGAGCCGCCTCTGCCGGTTCATAGCGGTCATACAAGACCGAGAGTTTGTGGGTGTTGAGATTATCCA
>JAPORY010000023.1 GCA_026709985.1 Aestuariivita sp.
CTAACAATGTTGGCGTGTTCACAACCGCCAGCGGGTCAGGCCAGTTGGACACTGGAATTGCTTGGCGACCGGTTGGTGGAACGCAACGTGGTCGATGCGATTTCGAAGGAAACGGTCCGGCGCACGTTAAAAAAACGGTATCAAACCGTGGTTGAAGCAGATTTGGTGCCTGCCGCCCAAGGCCAATGCGGATTTCGTCGATGCGATGGAAGATATACTGTCGGTATACCAACGGGATTTTGCCGCCGACACGGTCCTGGTCGGTATGGATGAGACCTCGAAGCAACAAACGAAGGAAACTCGAACGCCGCTCGCCGTGCGTTCTGGACAGCCGGCAATAGATGACTTTGAATACGAGCGGAACGGTACGGCCAATCTGTTCATGGTTTGTGCACCCCTTGCCGGCTGGCGGCCGGTGAAAGTCACGGACCGGCGAACGCGGCAAGACTTTGCCGAGTTGTTGAAAGATCTGGTGGCTGATGACTTTCCGAATAAAAAGATTGTCTTAGTCATGGATAATCTCAATACCCACAAACTCTCGGTCTTGTATGATCGCTATGAACCGGCGGAGGCGGCTCGCATTGCCCGACAAATTGAGGTACACTAGACGCCGAAACCTGGCTCTTGGTTGAACATCGCCGAGATCGAAATCAATGTCCTCACGAAACAATGTCTTGCTCGTCGGATCCCGGACCGAGAGACGATGGTCCGTGCGGTGACGGCTTGGCAGAACCGGCGGAACGAAGCGACAAAATCCGTTGACTGGCGCTTCACAACCGAGAAGGCGCACCTCAAACCAAAATCATTGTACCCCGCAATGTAATGATTTCGGGATACTAGGTTAGACGTTAGGAAAGAACAGTCGGGAAAATCTATTAACTTTATTCGTCTGCCCTGTTGGTTGCACTTAGACCCGAAAAAGTTACCTTACAATCTGTCACTTTTTGGTTTATCAGGGCCAGAGCGCGTCAAGGGGAAAGGTAATTGCCTCGAACGGCGGCAGCGACACCGCCGCTTCATCCGATAGCGTTGTCAGCAGTACCCATTGACCTTGCCGGAGTTCAAAAGCTTCTAGGGTCTGTGCATCTGGATCAACAAACCACAGATGCGATACTCCAACGCGCGCATAGATAGTTCGCTTTTCACTCTGATCAAGGCGCCGAGTTGAGGGCGAAAGCACTTCACATACCCAATCCGGTGCGATCTCGAAATAGGCTGCGTCTGGATAATCCGGCATAGTCTCACGCCGCCAGCCGGCCACATCTGGTACAACAATGTCGGCACCTAAGTGCAGCTCAGGCTCATCAAGAATCCACCAACCACCTGGGCCGTTGTAGCCTCTGTCAAAAGGTCCGACAAGTTCCCCACCAATGATTGAACTGGCGCGGGCATGACGCGAAGCCGGTCGTGGGTGGGTATAAAGCGTTCCCGCAAGCACTTCAGCCACCATATGGGATGGTGCATCTAGAACATCCTGATAGGTTGCGGGTCTTGCGACCGGGGCTAATCCCACCATGGGCTCTCCTTTAGAGTCTGAGCAAGATATACTCCGTAGATAGCGTAAGCTTGGATTACCTGCAATTCAAGACCTAGCATGGCTGAAGTTAGGACAAACTTGTTTTTGGACTTTCGGAGGTTTGTTTGAAGAAATTCATAAGGCGCCGACTAAAGTCTCCCAGCGAGTTCAGTTTTAGTTATCGCAATTACGGAGGCGGTCATTACTCACGCTCCCAACTTAGTGACTTGGAATTGAGTTGATTAGCACCAACGCTCCAGACTTTCAGTATTGACAAACTCCACCGCTGACTTGGATTAATTTGATAGGGTTTTGACCAACAGTGAGACTCCGTTTTGCGACAGGGGCTCGCAAGTTTTGTCGTCAATAGATTGCTTGCAAATCGTCATTCAATCAACTAGGCGCAAAAGGGGCTACTGCCGAAGCGGCCTGACCTATTTTTCCTGCCACTTTGATTTTTTGAATTAGTCGCAGCTGCCAATTGGGAACGATAGGGAGGCTGTTATCAGTCAAGAGACGCCAAACGTAACTATACTAATCCCTGTGCCCAGCTTCCGCTCTTCTTGAACTATTTCGGCGGTTCTTTCAACGACTAGAGATATGTCAATTACCGTTGCAAAATGATTTCGACCAACGATATTCGCAATTTTTCAATTGTGGCACACATTGATCATGGCAAGTCTACGCTTGCTGACCGGCTTATCCAAAATACGAACACCGTGTCAGATCGCGACATGAAGGATCAATTGCTGGATTCGATGGACATTGAGCGTGAACGGGGAATTACCATCAAAGCAAATACGGTGCGAATTAATTATGTTGCCAAGAATGGCAAGCCGTACATATTGAACTTGATTGATACCCCCGGACATGTCGATTTTTCCTACGAGGTGTCGCGGTCAATGCGAGCAGCAGAGGGCTCCTTGCTTGTTGTTGATTCAACGCAAGGGGTTGAAGCGCAGACCCTCGCGAATGTTTATCAAGCAATTGATGCTGACCACGAGTTAGTCCCGATCTTCAACAAAATTGATTTACCGGCGTCCGATGTTGGTCGGGTGGCACAGCAGGTGGAAGATATAATCGGAATCGATGTCTCTCAAGCAGTTGCTGTCTCAGCTAAGACAGGTGCAGGCGTCATCGACGTCTTGGAAGCCATTGTGCACCGACTACCCCCTCCCAAAGGGCAGCAAAATGCCCCATTGAGAGCAATGTTGGTCGATTCTTGGTATGACAGCTACCTGGGCGTTATTGTCTTGATACGCGTCATGGATGGCACCCTCAAGAAAGGCCAACAGATCAAAATGATGCAGACTGGGGCTCAGCACGTTATTGAGCGCATTGGCGTATTTCGGCCAAAGATGGAAGCTGTTGAAATGCTTGGACCCGGTGAAATCGGTTTTATTACGGCTTCAATCAAGCGAGTTCGAGATACCCGCGTCGGTGACACAATAACCACCGAAAAGCACGGTGCAATAGAGGCACTCCCCGGGTTTAAGCCCTCTCAACCAGTCGTGTTTTGTGGTTTGTTTCCAGTTGACGCATCACGATTTGGGGACTTACGGGACGGCATTGAGAAACTTGCCCTGAACGATGCCTCTTTTTCCTTTGAGATGGAGAATTCGACGGCTCTGGGCCAAGGTTTTCGCTGTGGTTTCTTGGGACTATTGCATTTGGAGGTTGTTCGCGACCGCATTGAGCGTGAATTTGGCGTTGAACTGATCACGACAGCCCCTTCGGTCATATATCATTTATACATGAAGGATGGCTCGAAGCTCGATATGCACAATCCTGCCGACATGCCAGATCCGAGCAAGATCGATCAGGTTGAAGAACCGCGGATCAAAGCGACGATTCTTGTACCAGACAAATTTTTGGGTGAGGTCCTAAAGTTATGCCAAGAGCGTCGAGGGGTGCAAACTGACTTAAGCTACGTAGGCCAGCGGGCGATGGTTGTTTACGACTTGCCACTCAATGAGGTGGTGATCGATTTCTATGATCGATTGAAGTCCGTTACACGCGGTTACGCAAGTTTTGACTATCAACTGCTCGGGTATCGCGCTGATAATCTGGTGAAGATGCAGATTTTGGTGAATGAAGAGTCGGTTGATGCACTGTCGGTGATGGTGCACCGAGATCGCGCTGAGGTGCGAGGCCGCGCTATGGTGGAAAAACTCAAGGAACTCATTCCGCGTCACATGTTTAAGATCCCAATTCAAGCGGCAATTGGTAGCAAGGTCATTGCCCGAGAAACCCTATCAGCCTTTCGGAAAGATGTGACCGCTAAGTGTTATGGTGGTGACGTCACCCGAAAACGTAAGTTACTCGAAAAGCAAAAAGCTGGAAAAAAGAAGATGCGTCAATTTGGGCGGGTGGATATTCCGCAGGAGGCATTTATCTCCGCCCTAAAGATGGATAGCTGATTAGATTTCGGCAACGATGCGCACTGCCGTATAATGTGTTCGCGATCAAACGCGCTTCTTCCCGCAAGAATTAAATGACCGGCGCAGATTGGTAGGCGCGACCTCGCGCTCGTAATGATGCTCAAGTAGCCTCATTGGCTCGGCAGTATTGTTACTCACCTTGCAAAAACATTCGTGCAGTTTGCTCAAATCCTTTCGGATCTTCGGCATGGAGCCAATGCCCAGCGTGGCGGAGTTTCGCAAACTGGGCGCGTGGAAATAGGTTTCTAATTCGAGGTCTATATTCCGGTCGTACATAATCTGACGCCCCACCCGACAAAAACAATACTGAGCCGTGCCATTGCCTAGATATCTCTGGAAAGGAGAGAATTTTCCCCATGTTGCTTTCCAGAGCTGCAAGATTCAATTGCCACGCCTTTTGTGCAACGTCTAAAGATTGGCATAAAAAATTTTGCACCCCTATCTCAATCCCTTGCGCCGCAAGTTGAAGAGTTGCGTCTGATCGTTTCGAGACGTGTGAGAGCTCGACCGACCGCATCGCGGCAATAAGTAGGGAGTGATCGTGACCATAGGTGACTGGGGCAATATCGGCCACAAGAAGCCGTCGAACGAGGTGAGGATAGCGAAGACTAAGCACCATGGCGGCTTTACCGCCCATTGAGTGACCAATCAAATCAGTAGACTCGCCGTGTAATTCGATAATTTCGGCAAGATCATCCGCCATATCTTCATAGGAGTGACTTGTCGACCAAGGACTTTGACCGTGATTGCGCATGTCGACAACGATAACCTCACGAATATCGGACAGTTGCTTCGCGATCTGACTCCAATTTCGAGATGACCCAAACAGGCCGTGTGCGACGATGAGAGGGCAAGGATTTTTGGCGGCGTTGTAGGTTACATAGTGCAACATAAATCACCTATCCTATTCTTGCCCAAATCGCGACCGCACCATATTCGCCAATCTGATATCAACCTGATTTTCAGATATAAGACGCGGAAAACGGTCAGCTTTGGTCGCAGCAACAGTTTCAAAGTTCACTTTCTCGATGTCTTTTCTTGAACGGCTTCGACAAAGTTCCGCACCTCAACCGGTGCCATACCCAACTGCTGTGATGGGTCAAACAGCGTGTCAGTATCAATCTCTGGCCAATCTCTGGCGACAAGGGTTTTCAAATGCATGTCGCTGGCGAGGGATTCATTGCAAAGAGCCTTTACAATTGCGTTGGCTTGCGGCCGCGGTAGCGTTTTTGCTAAGCTGAAAGCCAGAGCTTCAGAAAGTATTAGTCCCTTCCGTTCCGCGAGCGAGGCAGCCATCGCATCAGGTTGTGGTGAAAGCCCTTGCAGGAGCTTGCATGCCATCTCAAGGGCACTACCAGCGCCAACAACTATTGTTGGCAAGGTCATCCATTCGGTGAACCAAGCACTTCCGTCGCGTTGTTGACGATGAGGTCCAGACTGCGACAACGTAGAGAATGCACCCTGCACCTGATTGTTTATTGCGACCAACGTAGCTGCCATTACTGGATTTTTCTTCTGTGGCATTGTTGATGACGCACCGACATCAGATAAGTATACTTCTTCGATCCCTGACTGGCTTAACATCCCGATATCCTCGCCGATTTTTGCGAGAGCGATGACGATCCGTGACAACCATGCAGCGGTTCGAAGGTAGGGACCTCGGTCGCTATGCCAACTGCGTTTTGGATCAAGTAGTTTGAGTTCGCATGCTAGGTCAGTGCGGACTTGGTCAGCATCTGAACCAAGGGGCAAGGCGGTGCCGGCGGCACCCGATAATGAGACCCAAAAATTCTGACGAATTTCGTCGAGGGCTTCATGAGCGTCAAGTAACGGCCAGCCCCAACTTGTAACGACACATCCAAAAGAGGTCGGTAGCGCCCCTTGACCGTAGGTTCGAGCTAACATCGGTAGGTCCGAATGTCGGCCAGCAAGTTCGGCCAACATCACCAATAAACTTAGTAGGCTTTGCTCAAGCTCATCAAAGGCCGAACGCAAGCGCAGCATTAGTCCGGTGTCCATAATATCTTGCGATGTTGCGCCCCAGTGAATGTATTGACTGTGTTCAGGTGAATTCATCGAGTCGCGAAACGCGGTAACAAGACCAGGAATCGGGATACCATTTTTTTCGGTTGAAATTGCAATTTCGGCACTCTTGATTTCAACACACGAAGCGGCTCTATGTATGGCCACGGCACTAGCATTTGGAATAATTCCATGCTCACCTTGAACCTTGGCTAATGCCCCCTCAACCGTTAGGAGGGCGCGCAACTCAGAGGCGTCTGAAAATAATTCAGCCGTATTCCCGCGTACAAAATGAGTTTTGTATATTTCGCTATCAAATATTGATATGGTCATGGATTCGTCATCCCCAAGCGGAAACAATTCGTAGAAAGCTGGTTACAATGTTGTTGCAGCACCCTTGCCGAGCGAAATTTGATAACTAATGCTTTGACTTTCCCGACGATCTGATCTTTGTCGCAAGGGTTGGGCGGACTCACGATAACTCAGGCTCAAGAATTGCGCTCGGTGCCTTTGGGATTGGAGTTGAAACTTTGCAACTCTAAACTAGAACTGTGTGCCAGTTGATTGGCGTTTCTGCCTTGGTCAAAAGTATCGGAGTTGCCTATGGAACCGATACCGCGTGCTTTATTTGCTCAATCCAACTTCGGAGGGCTTTAATCGCCTCGGGTTCGTCCAAAAAGGGAACGTGACCACGACCAGCAATCGCAGTAAGAATTAAATCGGGTTTATAACTCTGCATTTTCGCCACTGTTGCCGTACTCAAGAGGTCTGAGTTTGCGCCCCGGATCACTGCCATGGGCTTATCAATGAGTTGTTCAAACAATTGCCACGCATCGGATGACGGTTGGGCCATCGCGTCTAATACTGCGTCACGAAGTTTAGGGTCGTAGGTTATCTCTAGACCGTTGGGCGTTTCGCGGTAGAGTTTCTTGATCTCAGCCAGCCAGCGTTGTTTTGGTACATTTTCAAAGCCGGGCATCGTGAGGGGTCGCATTCTAGCAGCTTCGTCGTAGGTTTTCCATTCTGGATTACGCCCGAGGTAATCGAGAATATTCTCCAACCCTTCCGGTTCGAGTACTGGCCCAATATCGTTTAGGGCGACGCCGAGAAGCCTTTGGTTTGCGATAGCACCAAGACACATTGCGATGAGACCACCGCGTGAGGTTCCTAAAATCGCGACTCGGTCTAATTCGAGATAATCAAGTAATGCCAGCACATCTTGAGCTTCAATGGCTATCGAATAGTTTAGGTAATTCGTGTCACAGTCCGAGCGCCCTCGGCCCCGATAGTCAAGTTTGATTAGCCGACAACCCGTAAGGTGTGGGCTGACATATTCGAAGTCGGCGCTATTGCGTGTAAGACCTGCCAGGCAAACTATCGGTAAGCCCGTTCCCTCATCACTGAAATAAAGGGAAAGTCCGTCAGGGGTCCGAAAATATGGCATCAGCTGTCAGAAAGCGGCAGAATTTCGGAAAGATCACGCACGACAGTGAGCGGGGTCCACGGCAGGCGGTCGATGGGTTCATCAGCCCGATTAACCCAGGCGGCGGAAAATCCGTATCCTGTCGCACACGCGGCGTCCCAGCCGTTTGATGAAACGAACAACACTTCTTGCTTGTGGCAGCCGCAACATTGTTCAACTAAATCATAGACGCGATGATCGGGCTTGAATACTCGAACAGCATCGACAGAAATGATTTCATCAATGAGATCACGAATATTAGCCGATCGCACGGCGGCTTCGAGCATAGCCAAAGATCCATTCGATAGGATCGCTATTTTCTTGCTGCCAAGTTTAAGCGCTTCAAGTGTCGAAGGCACCTCCACAAAAGCTGCTAGTTCCCAATACAGTTGCAGTAACCGCTGTCGTAATTCCAAGTTGCCCTCTAGGTTGGTGATGGCGAGTGCCCAGTCTAAGGCGTTTTGCGTAATTTCCCAAAAGTCAGCAAATGATCCCGTCATTGACTGTAGCCAAGTGTATTGTAATTGCTTTATTCGCCAATGTTCCGCCAGAGCCTCCCAAGAATTTTGAAGTTCCGCAAAATCACCTTCATCAGCTGCTTGCCGAGCAGCAGCTTTGACATCAAAAAGAGTGCCGTAGGCGTCAAAGACACAAGTTGTGAATGGCATGAGTTGTTCTCAATTTCGTCTTCGGTATTCTTCAGTCAGAGAAGGGTGCTGCTATATGACCATGACCGACTTGGGCTTTATGACCCTTCGGAAACCGACAAAATCTTCTCTTTTCCGATGCGGCAGAAGATCATCTGTCCCCTCTTCTAGCATGGGCAGGCCGAAAATTTCAATCCAAGATTCTGAGCCGTTGTTTTGGCGACTCTATCGCAAGCAGGGCGGCGAATTTGACCGATATATCGATTGTTTCGGGAGTTGCATCGATGAGAAATATATAAGTCCCCAGATTCAGTCATAGTCAGAAAATACCTTGCCGATAGGCTATCACCTATAACGGTGGGTAGATAGGGTACTTGGAACAAAGGTTTATTACCGCCGCTTTTATTTCGCCCTCTATTTGAGCGTTGTGATCTTCACCGTTGCTCGCTAGACCATCCACGACCGTCGTGATCCAGTTTGCAATTTGCCCAAATTCATCGGTGCCAAACCCACGTGTTGTTGCAGCGGGAGAACCCAATCGAATTCCGCTTGTAACGGTCGGCTTTTCGGGATCGAATGGCACCCCGTTTTTGTTGCAAGTAATATGAGCCCGTCCCAGAGCTTTTTCGGTAGCATTTCCTTTCACGGCTTTTGGGCGCAAATCGACTAGAACAATATGCGTATCGGTTCCGTCGGTAATGATGTCTAGGCCGCCTTTCATCAGGTGGTCACTGAGTGTTTGCGCATTCGCAATCACCCTTTGGATGTAGGAGACGAATTCCGGTTGCAGCGCCTCGCCGAAGGCGACGGCTTTGGCGGCTATCACGTGCATCAACGGGCCGCCTTGGATTCCGGGAAAGATCGCTGAATTGAATTTCTTTGCGAGAGCTTCATCATTAGTCAGGATGAGGCCACCGCGTGGTCCTCTGAGAGTTTTGTGGGTTGTTGTGGTAACCACATGAGCGTCAGGAAAGGGTGACGGGTGTTGTTTTGCTGCGACCAAACCGGCGAAGTGGGCCATATCAACGAGCAGATAGGCACCGACATCATCCGCTATGGCTCGAAAGCGTCTAAAATCAATTTGGCGTGGTATTGCCGAACCACCAGCAATAATTAATTTTGGCTTATGCTTGTGGGCAAGTGACTCGACTTGGTCATAGTCGAGCAAGTTGTCATCCTGCCGCACCCCATACTGTACCGGTGTAAACCATCGCCCCGATTGGTTAGGTGCGGCCCCGTGAGTTAAGTGCCCACCGGCATCAAGACTCATTCCAAGGATGACATCGTGAGGTTGTAAGAGTGCTTGGAAAACCGCTTGGTTTGCTTGTGATCCCGAGTGGGGTTGAACATTCGCGAAGTCGCAGTCAAACAGCTTACATGCTCGTTCGATAGCGATAGTTTCGGCGGCATCAACGAACTGGCAGCCGCCATAGTAGCGGCGGCCGGGATAACCTTCGGCATATTTGTTGGTCAAAACTGACCCTTGCGCCGCCATTACGGCCGCCGAGGCAAAATTCTCACTGGCAATCAGTTCGATTTCATTGCTTTGGCGACCGAGTTCGTCGTCAATTGCTGCGAATATGTCTGGATCACTACTTGCGAGGGTGCGGGTAAAGAAGTCCGCGTTAGGTCGAGATGCAATCATATAGTCATTACTCCGTTGCGCGTGAGAGCTACGGTCCTCGTAGCCACAAGGTCTAGATTAAAGAAGGATTTCGGCTAAGCTGCGGGAAAAACGCTTGTCTTCGTTCATCCTTAACTGCCGTTGTCCACTATTGTGATCGTTTTTTCCTGATAGAGGTAATGTCTTTGCACGGCTGAGGATTTCCCACCGCTATACGCAAATGGCGCAATCTCACTCCGTAGTCTCTTCGCTGCTTGCTTTCAAGAATAGAAATTGGTGCCGACTCTTCGATGAAAGGGCGTTAATGTGACGATTAAAAAAGAAGCTGTACCAAAACCTTTAAGTATCTGTCAGATTGATAATTCCAGTAAATGGCGGACTACTTGATCAGTCCGATTTATCAAGGCTAAGCAAGCGATTATTTCTGGGCTTCAATGTGATATGCGGTTTCAGTTGAGTAGTCTCATAAAAGGTTCGCTTGACGGTACGCACCGATTGGCGATTGATGACGCGTCTTGCCTTAGACTTGTAGATTGAAATGTCTACCCGCCTTTGAAATCGGGGTCGTCGTTGGATGAGTTGTTGTTCAAGATCCTTACCAATCAAATTGACGTATGGGTCGAGTTAGGTAAGGTATTTCGGTAACCATCCCTGCGCACTTGTTGAAACTTGATACGCCCATAATTCTTAATTTGCTGTTGTCGAATAGGTTTCAATTGAGATAGTTGAGGGTCATTCGCACAGCGATGACTAATGATCTGGGCATGGATGTTCGGAAGTGATCAATCCTTGGTTGAATTAGCGCAAGACTTCATGATTGGACACTCTTTTTGGCAACACAACCCATTCGTTCTCGTTAGTTACGTTAAGTTGATTTCGGACCACAAAGATGAGCGTTAGAATTGCTTTCCTTGCAAGTGAAGGCGTTACGGCGCAGGAAGCCAGAACAAAGCTGGTGGCGCTTTATGGTAACGTAGAACCGCAGGCTGCAGACGTAATTGTCGCTCTTGGCGGCGATGGCTTTATGCTCAAGACGCTCTTGCAGACGCAAGCGTTTTCGGTACCAGTCTATGCGATGAACCGTGGGACGGTCGGATTCCTCGTCAATTCCTTCAGTGAGGAAAATCTTCTTCAACGGATAGAATTAGCTGAGGAAGAGATCATTAATCCACTTTCAATGAGAGCAATGGATCGATCAGGGGATCTGCATCAAGCATTAGCGATTAATGAAGTCTCGCTGCTGCGAACTGGTCCACAAGCAGCGAAACTCAAGATTAGTGTTGATGGGCGCCCACGCTTGACAGACCTCGTGTGTGACGGCGCAATGGTTGCAACTCCAGCGGGGTCCACCGCCTACAATTATTCTGCGCATGGGCCGATTCTCCCGATTGGTTCAGAAGTTCTTGCGCTGACGGCGGTCGCGGCTTTTCGACCACGCCGCTGGCGGGGAGCGCTGCTACCGAAGAATGCTGAGATTCGTTTTGATGTCTTAGAGCCGGAGAAGCGTCCAGTGATGGCTGAGGGAGACTCGGCAGCGGTTCGCGACATCGACTGGGTAGAGGTGCGTTCGGAAGCAAAGATTGAGCATCGTATTTTGTTTGATCCAGGGCACGGATTGAATGAACGGCTGACTTCCGAGCAGTTCACGTAACACCGGAATTGGTGGTCCATACTTCAACGATAGGTAACTCATGCTCCAATTTGAGGAATCTGTTTCCGTGCAGTTGCCGTTGATCATTTCAATGGCGTTTCTTTGTAGGGCGGTGATTTGGATGGCGACGAAAGGGGCGTGGAACGTAAGTCGGCTGTTACCGCAATTAATCTCGGATGAGTGCTGGGGGCTGGGAATTCGAAGGTGCTAAAAACAGGCCGCCTTGTCCGCCTGATGTAACCGGCAACGCGACTTTATAAGGCGGCTGTAGGTTTAATAGTCTTTTGTTGTGGCGATTACACTTCGGCAGGATTGGGGCTTTGTTGGGATATTTTTATTGCGCGTTCAGCCGTGTAGCTAAACGACTATTATTTGTATCTGGGCGAGGATGGTGATAGTTAGACGGCGACCGTCTGTATTGTGTGCTTTCTGGAAAGACACTTATGATCCGTCAACACCTGCCCATCGGCGTCCAAAACTTTAAACGGTTACGGGAAACCGACAGCTACTACGTCGACAAAACTGCTTCAATTCATGATCTCGTTGAGCGCGGTGATCATTATTTTCTCTCGCGCCCCCGTCGGTTTGGTAAGAGTCTGCTACTGGACACAATCGGAGCATTGTTTGCGGGACAGGAAACGCTGTTTCGGGGTCTGGACATCCATGACGATTGGGACTGGTCCGTTTCTCACCCCGTGGTGCGATTGAGTTTTGACGGCAGTTATAATGGACCGGAGGACATTGAACGGAGCATTCTCGCACGGTTGACAGTAATTGAGCGTAGAGCCGAACTTACAGCGTCAATTTGGCCAACCGCGCCAGAGTATTTGTTTGATGTGCTGGAACGGCTTCATCACAAGACCGGACAACGGGTCGTGGTACTCGTCGATGAATACGACAAGCCGATTCTTGATGCCTTGCATGATCTTGAGTTGGCGGCGGCCAACCGTGATTATTTGCGTGGCTTTTACGGGATGATCAAGGGCAGTGCTGAACATATTCGTTTTGTATTTGTCACTGGCGTGAGCATGTTCTCCAAGGTCAGCCTATTTTCGGGGCTCAATAACCTCAAGGATATCAGCCTTGACCCCCGTTACGCTACCATCTGTGGCTACACTGACGCGGATATTGATACCGTGTTTGCCCCCGAGTTAGAGGATTTGGATCGAGAGATGATCCGTACTTGGTACAATGGCTATAGTTGGCGGGGTACGGAACGAGTCTATAACCCATTTGATGTGCTGTTGCTGTTTGATACGCGGGAGTTCCGGCCGCATTGGTTTGAAACCGGGAGCCCGACATTTTTGTTTCAAACATTAAAGGCGAACGCTGTCAGCCCAAAAGAGCTAGAAAACCAGATCGCCGACATGGCAAGCGTCTCAAAATTTGATATTAATGATATCGACTTCAGGGCATTATTGTTGCAGGCGGGGTACTTGACGATTGTTGCTGAACGGCACGATGGCTTTGGTACGCTTTTTCAACTTGACTATCCGAATCACGAAGTCCGTATCAGTCTCAATCGCGGCTTATTAGAGTACCTTGGCAAGACGGTCACGCAGGCGATCAATCAAGGACATGATCTTTGTGCGTTGCTTGCAGCCAATGACTTTGAAGGATTTGCGGCGACCCTCAAGGCGTATTTCGCGAGTATCCCGTATCAATGGCACACGACGGGGGATCTGGCCCGTTATGAAGCTTGGTATGAGGGTCTGCTGCATATGTGTTTTCGGGCGCTTGGGGTTGATATTCGCTCAGAGGAGGTCGCCAGTCGCGGTCGGGCTGATATGGTGGTGTTGACCGGTGGCCAGGTATTCATCTTTGAGTTTAAGATGGTGGAAACCGCACAGGAAACGGCGGCGGCGTTGTCGGCGGGTCTCGCGCAGATGCGGCAACGAGGGTACGCTGAAAAGTATCGCGGTCAAAAAGACCCGGTCCATCTGATTGCTGTGGTGTGCGGTCGTGACGCCCGTACCCGGTTGGACCTCTCGGTTGCGCCGCTCTGACTACCCGGCGATACTTTCGTAATTTCCCCCATAGACGGGTGAGACTAAAGTGGTGAATTCGACTGGCTTGCTTGCGATGTTCTCTTCCACCTCGTGGTCTGAAGGAGTTTGATTCTCATATGTACACCTCTTGAGGATAACATCAAATACCGGTTTATTCTTGCTGAGAACTTCAAGATCGGATTTTAGGAGTAATTTTCCACCGACACTCAAACTAGCGATGGTAAACCTGCTATCCACAAGCGACATTGCGAATAATACCAAATTCACTCGACAAAAGTGGCGACTTCATTGAACGGTTTCTTCCATTTGGCAACCGCTGGTACGGTGGCGTCTGTAGCAGGATGACCGACGGTAATGATCATAGTTGGCTTCTCATTGGCAGGTCGACTGAGGGCGGTGCCAAGAAATTTCATAGGATTCGGTGTATGGGTTAGGGTGCACAAGCCCGAATGGTGCAACGCTGTCAGCAGAAAACCCGTCGCGATATTAACGCTTTCGGAGACATAGTAGTTTTTGTACCGCGTGCCGTCCTCGAATTCACCCCATCGTTGCGCGAAGACAACGATGAGCCATGGTGCCAAGGTCAAGTGTGGCTTTTCGGCTGTTGTTCCAATGGGTTCCAATGCCTTGATCCACTCCTCCCCGCCACCGCCTTCATAAAATTTACGTTCCTCAAGTTCCGCCTCTCGCCGAATGAGCGCTTTGATTTTTTGGTCACAAACCGCAATAAAGTGCCACGGTTGATGATTGGCACCCGACGGCGCTGTAGTGGCCGTACGCAAGCAATCCTCAATTACTTGGCGAGGCACCCATCTTTCCGAAAACTCTCTTACCGAATGCCTTCTTCGCATCTTTTTAAGAAACTTCTTTGCCCGCTTTTGCATCTGAGCATCGGTAAAAGACATGCGATTCGGAAGCGGAAGGGGTTCATATTTTAGCAGGTCCTTAGAATACACGTCGGAGCCCTTTCAAACTGTACAATTTTCGACCGCACTGTAAAAGAGATACCATAGGAACAACGTGAAACAACAGGTCGATTTCGGGGCGCGTGCGTTGCACCACCGGACTTCTCAAGCAATCCGAAACGGCCATTTTTGATTTCTTGTCTTTTTTCAATACCGTTGCAGGCAGGAATTTCGGCACCCCAGGGTGTGTAGAACGCAAGCGGGGGTGCACAACAATTGGAATATGCGCGGATATTGTTGCTTCCCCCAACAAACTGACGGTCTGAATTTCTTGGTAGAACTGCAGATTAGCAAAATCCCATGGCGGCAAGATATTTGAACTTATGTTAGCTGCCTCATTAACGGTAGGAAACATGATTAGATTGATTTGAGGTATAGAGACAGGTCGTTTTTCTTTGGCCCTACTGCTATTCACGGGGTCTAGATTTTGCATTTGTTAAACCGCATATGAGAGAGGAGACTCGGTCAATAATGTGCCAAAATCTACCTTGTGGAGATCAACTGGTCTGGCTATTGACAGAAACTGCGATTGGCCAATGCGTGTAAATTCCGGGGAAAGAGAGTTCACCACCCACTTGATATCAAATTGAACGCAACAGCACTCGGTCAGAATGAGTAGCCAATTAATAATTTTCTACCGCACGCTGATAACGGAGAATGAAAATTGAGCGTGATTAAGTTGGCAATTCGCTTCGAACTTTCACCTTAAGTCATTTTTACTCACCTGAATGAATACCCATCTGATTGACCCCTATTGTCGCGTGATCGACTACTTGCGATTGTCGGTTACGGACCGTTGTGATTTCCGATGCCACTATTGCATGTCCGAAGATATGCAGTTCTTACCGAAACGCGAACTTTTAACTCTAGAGGAACTGGATCGATTATGTTCGACATTCATTGACCTCGGCGTAAAGAAACTACGAATAACTGGGGGTGAGCCGTTGGTTAGGCGCGATATAATGACGTTTTTTCGTGCGATGTCTCGGCATTTAGAAGCGGGAACCCTCAAGGAACTCACGCTGACCACGAATGGCTCACAGTTAAGCCGCTTTGCGCGAGATCTCTATGCCGTTGGCGTTCGTAGAGTCAATGTGTCTCTGGATACCTTAGATGCAGACAAGTTCACCGAAATAACGCGCCGAGGAAAGCTGTCACAAGTGCTCAAGGGAATTGACGAGGCGCTACGAGTGGGCATGCAAGTGAAGCTCAATGCTGTCGCCTTGAAGGGGTTCAACGAGGATGAACTCCCGCAGCTAACGCGTTGGTGCGCAAAACATGGGACAACGCTGACGTGGATTGAAGTAATGCCCATGGGTGATATTGGTAATGAACAGCGCCTTGGTCAGTATTGGTCATTGGATGACGTTCGAAGGGTTTACGAGAGTGATTATGTTGTGACTGACTTGCAGGAACGATCAGGGGGCCCCGCTCGGTATGTTAGATTAGAGGAAACCGGGCAAAAGATAGGCTTCATTACTCCCTTGAGTCACAATTTCTGCGAAAGCTGTAATCGTGTGCGCCTTACGTGCACCGGCCAATTATACATGTGTCTCGGCCAGGAAGATCAAACCGACTTGCGTACGCCTTTACGAAACTATCCTGATACGAATGCACCGCTAAGAGCGGCTATCGTCGCTGCCATTGATCGAAAGCCGAAGGGACATGATTTTGACTACTCGCGTCAGCGAGTGGATGGTCGCGTGTCAAGGCATATGAGTCATACAGGTGGCTGATGAGTGGTGTCCCGCAATCGCCAACTACTCCCTATCGAGTATATCAAGCGGTTACGACGGTACTTCGGCCGATAATTTGGACAACTGTCTCGGCCAAGTTGCGCAAACATGGCGTACCAGCGGCGAGAATAGCCGAACGCTTAGGTCACGCAAGTATTGAGCGGCCAGAGGGCCCCTTGGCATGGTTTCACTGTGCAAGTCTTGGCGAGAGTCTCTCGGTTTTAGCGCTGATTGACGCGCTCTTGAGTCGTCGTCCGGGTCTGAATGCTTTAATTACCTCCGGAACCGCGTCGTCAGCAGGTGTGCTTGCCGATCGAATGCCGTCCGCTTGTACGCATCAGTTTGCTCCAATTGATGTGCGCGAACCCGTGACGCGATTTCTCAATCACTGGCGACCCAATATTGGGGTGTTTGTCGAGAGTGAAATCTGGCCGAATCTGCTCGTCATGGCCCGTGATCAAGGATCTCGCCTCGCTCTGATCAATGCCCGCCTTTCGGCTCGCTCGGTAAGGGGGTGGCGACGGTTCCCAGCGACGAGCGCGTATTTGCTCAACAAATTCGACCTAATTTTGGCGCAAAATCGCTCAACCGCGAATGATCTACTTGCCATGAATGCGCCGAACGATCGTCTACGAAATGGTCGTGACTTGAAGTCTGCCGCCCGCCCATTACCCGTAGATCAAATAGAACTTCAAAGATTGCGGGTTGCAATCGGTGATCGACCAATCTGGATCGCAAGTTCGACCCACGAGGGCGAAGAAGAGATCATTTTATCTGCGCACAGGACTTTATTGAAACACTGTCCGAGTGCATGTCTGATCTTGGTACCGCGGCATCCCGAACGTGGAGATGAAATTGCGGCACTGATCAGCGAGAATGAGTTCTTGACGGTGCGTCGAAGTTTATCAAAACGGTTGTCAGCCGAGACCCAAGTCTACTTGGCGGACTCTTTGGGTGAAATGGGGCTGTGGTATACACTTGGGAGCATCGTATTTGTCGGTGGATCCTTTCCAAAAGAGGTAGGCGGTCACAACCCCTATGAGCCCGCCACATTTGGTAATGCCGTTCTTACTGGACCGCATCGGTCGAATTTTAGAGAGCCATACTTTGCTCTGATAGAAGCAGGCGGTGTACGCGAAGTTTGCGATGGCAAAGCACTGTCAGATATGCTGATCAAACTTGTGACTGAGCCGAGAATGGCAGGAGAAATTGGTCAAAAGGCGTTGGATTTTACACAATTGGGACAGGGGGCTCTTGAAGAAACACTAGCTGATGTCTTGAGCGTTCTTGATCCGTCACTCAATGCCTGAACTTATTGTCGTTAATTTGAGCCGCAGTAACACCGGTGTTTCTGCTACCGCTGCGCAGGTAGCCAGACATCATCTGCCGCACTATGATCTCGAAATCGCGGGATTTCAGCTATCCGACCTGCCAAGCCCCATTTCTATGGCTGCCGCAAGAAGACTTAGCGGCCGTCCACCGGCTCATCGCCCCTTTGTAATTTGGCATGCAAGACGAAATCGCGAAATGCAGGCGGGAATTTGGGCGCGAGATATTTTACGCCTACCGATTCGATTGGTATTTTCGTCAGCCGCTCAGCGTTATCATTCTCATTGGCCGCGCTGGCTAATTTCGCGTATGGATGCCGTTATTGCAACGACCCCGAAAGCGGCGGAATTCGTACCTAATGTGGCAGGAGTTGTGCCCCACGGCGTTGACGAAAAAGCGTTCTTCCCGGCTGTCGATCGTGCCGTTGCATGGAAAGAACTCGGATATCCCGGAAAACTCGGTGTCGCCACTATCGGGCGAGTTCGTCCCGAAAAGGGTACTGACCGATTCGTCGAGGCGATGATTCAACTCCTTCCTGATCTACCTGACGTCACGGCGCTTGTTATTGGACGCACGACGCGCAAGCATCATGTTTTTGACTTGAAGCTAAAAGATCGAGTCCAACGCGCGGGACTCATCAATAGGATTCTCTTCGTTGACGAAGTCGAATTTAGTAAGATGCCCAAAATTCTTCGTGCTCTCACCCTCGTCGTACAGTTGCCGCGGTATGAGGGTTATGGCATTGTACCGTTACAGGGCTTAGCCTCTGGAACGCCCTTTGTGGGATCCGACGCGGGCAATTTTATGGCCTTCAGCAATGACGGTGAAACTGGTCGAATCATTGATTCGCAAAATATCACGATGACAACGCAGGTCATTCGTCGCCTGATTATTGACCACGAATGTCATGCGGATATGGCAAAAAAGGCGGTAAGGCTTGCCCGAACGCGCTTCGGTATCGAACAAGAGGCAAGTGGAATTGCGACCGTTTATGAAAAACTCTGGTCATTATCGCCGAGGTTTACAAACAACGAACATTTGGAGAGTTAAATTTTCGACCGGTAACGCGTTGTCAATAATTCCTGAAGTGTTTGTTACTTCGGAATGCCTATATGATAGAGTAGAGACGGCTCTTGTGGATAAAGCTAATGATGGTGCACGGGTTTATTATTGTCCCGATGTCAGTCTATTGGTCAGTTTAAATGGAGTAGGAAGCTAATGGCACGCCCGGTCGTAGGGATCATTGGTAACATGTATCTGATTGACGGCCAGTACGCTGTGCACGCTGCTGGGCTGACGAATTCTGAAGCCGTTGCGTCAGTTACCGACTGTCTACCGATGTTGGTGCCAGCTGATCCGAGCGTTATGCCAGTTGATGAACTCATTGAGATTTGCGACGGATTTCTTCTTACTGGCGGCAGGCCGAATATTCATCCAGAAGAGTATGGCGAAGTTGCGACCAAGGAATATGGAGAGTTTGATCGCGCACGTGATGCCCTGACCTTGCCATTGATTCGAAGCTGCGTAGAGCGCGGACAACCGTTCTTGGGAATTTGCCGTGGGTTTCAGGAGGTCAATGTTGCAATGGGCGGGACGCTATACCCTGAGATACGCGATCTGCCGGGTCGGATGAATCACCGTATGCCTCCAGATGGAACTCTAAACGAAAAGTTCGCGCTTCGTCACAAAGTGATTTTGAAGGAGGGCAGCATCTTTCACTGCTTGTTTGGGGCGCGTGAGGTGACGACCAATACTTTACACGGACAGGGGATCAAGAAGCCGGGAAAACGGATTATTGTCGAAGGGCACGCGTCCGACGGTACGCCAGAGGCCATTCGGGTTGCGCAGGCACCGGGATTCACCCTGTCGGTGCAATGGCATCCCGAGTGGAATGCCAGTCGTGATGCAGTTTCCAGGCCGCTTTTTGAAGCGTTCGGCGACGCCGTTCGCGCTTGGAGGTCTGGTACCCAGCAACGACCATTCCGCCGAGCAGGCTGAATTACGCAAAACTTAGGTGTCAGAGAGGTCCAATTGGCGACAGAATTACTCTCAACAACCTCAGATTATCGATTCAAGTCATCGCACTTTGGAAAATTTACCGAATTGAGTGGTGGTAATGCCGAACGAACCGACGGTTTGGCTACTTGCCAATTGCCGACGATATTCATTGTTTATTCGGTCTGTCGTGAACAACGGGTTTGCGTGGACAATCATGTTCGATTGGTTGGCTGCGGTCGTACAACGATGGCCGCACTATGGTTTTGCTGCCGAAGATATTGTGATGAAAGCAAATCAAGAGGTAGGTGCGTGGACTTGTGTTGTGTTATCACGCCAAATACTGCGATCTTGTTAACTGGTAACTTATGAAAAGAGCCAGCAATGTCATCGTGAAAAAGTCAGGAATAATTGCTGTTGGCGAACTTATCCAACTAACCGAGGCGGAGATTCTTCGGGTGCCGAACCTAGTATCCCAAAAATGTCAAATTGCGGGATACTCGTATCCAGTTCACTGCAAACGGCGGGTTCTTTTGTGATCGACTTTTGTTTCGTCGTGGTATAGACCTTAGAACCAACAAATAACAAGCAACAAGCAATCCGCGCCAGTTTGTTTGGCAATCATCTTGGGCATTTCG
>JAPORY010000013.1:0-1762 GCA_026709985.1 Aestuariivita sp.
TTCGGCATCTTGGCCTTAACCGTCGAGCAACGGCTCCGCCTTCACCTCTAGACGCTCTCACTGTCGTCTGTCGCGTTCTGGCCGTTGCCCGAGCGCGGCGTTGGCGTGCGCGTTGGCGGGAAAAAGTGCGAGAAATTCGTGGGAACGAGCCGATTTTGTGGAAAAAATATGGCTCAAGCCTTGCTTTTGTATTGGCTGGCTACATCGGTTATCTGTGCCCATCGTTCGCCCATCGCAGCCCTCCATTATTTTTGCCAGCGGCTCCTTAGTAAGAAAGAAAACAGATATTTTGCAAATTAGATATAGTCTATGTTCTAAATGCTAAGTATAAAAGCATTTTGATGCATCGTTATATGGAATCTTGTTAAGAAATCCATGCCGAGAAGAACGTCAAATTTCCCCAAATCCTGCAGCATGGCGACGACTTCTATTTTATCTCCAGAAGCCATAATCATTTGGCTTCCTGTATTGTCAGAACCCACAATAACAGGAATATCTACGCGAGCTTTATATTTTGGAACATATTCAACTACCCCCGTCACGCCCTTAATGCCCGTATGTCCTGCCTGAGGTAATGAAATATCCTCTATTACCTTCGAGGATACCATAGTCTTCTGCGATCCAGTATCAACGATCGCGGAATATTCATCACCGGGTAATTTTGAGTCTGCATGAGCAACCATAGCTCCGATGACGATTTGGTTATTCGTAATTTGCTTCGCAAACGTGGGCATTAGGCAACTTCCCCAAACATAATTCCATGAGTAGCCAAAAATCCAAGAGATTTTGGCATTTCGCCAAATGTCTGTACTGAAAAATTACCCGATCCAAACTTCTCAACGCCGATCTGATACGCGTCCTCGCTGTCGTTGTAGATAGCGATTAGTTGTCCCTTATGTAGCAGCGCAGTTCGACCTATTTCTTTAGGATCAATCGTTTTCTGCAACTCCTGAAACTTTTCCCAGTTCACTTTAAGCGGATCCTTGATTGGTACGTTGTTCTTTTCATTTGTTTTTTCTTGTAAATCCGACATTAATATTTCTCCCAGTAAAAATATCATATAGGCATGTTAGACTATATAATTTTTTACCGAGAATTTAAAGTAAAAAATTTTATGACGGTTTCCCAGAATCTTGGGTTATTTTTGAAAGCGTTTGAATTTGCGTCATTTTTTGACGCACTGAATTTAAAAACTGACGAAACTTCTGACAAAGGAGCCACTTGCAAAAATCGTCTGACGCACGATTTTTTCCCGAAAACAGGCATTTTTTTAAAACGGTAGACATGAGACAACCCGATGTATATTAGATTGTAGTCAACACAAAATACAGCGGCGGTTGTCCTATGCCCTTATCGAACACCATAGCCGATATCTGGAATCGATTGCAAGGAGAATTATTTCCCAACTTAACGCAAGATCTCGGTCCGCTGACGGCGAACCACCAGCGTTTTGTCGCGGTTCTGGATCTGAAGCCGGTCGAGACTTTCATTCAGACGCATTCGTCCGGTCGTGGTCGTCCCCTAGAAGACCGCCGGGCTTTGGCGCGGTCCTTCATTGCCAAGGCGGTTTGGGACCTGCCGACCACGCGGGCGTTTCTCGACCGTCTCTCGTGTGACCCCAAAATGCGGCGTCTATGCGGTTGGGAGCGTGTCGGTGACATTCCGAGCGAGTCCACTTTCTCACGCGCCTTTGCCGAGTTTGCCGAAATGGCGCTGCCGGAACAGATGCCTGCGGTGCTGATTGCAAGCGCATTTGCGGACA
>JAPORY010000013.1:1772-19802 GCA_026709985.1 Aestuariivita sp.
CGTCTCCAGTGTGACCCCAAAATGCGGCGTCTATGCGGTTGGGAGCGTGTCGGTTCGATCCAGAGTGAGTCGACCTTTTCGCGCGCCTTTGGGCTATATTAACCGGCAAGAGAAAAGTTTTTCATTGCATATTTAATATTAAATATTAAATATGCAATAATGTATAAACGACAGCTTACAGCCAGTATAATTGCAAGTCTAGGAAACAATCCTGTGGTTGCTATTCTTGGACCTCGCCAAATTGGCAAAACCACCCTTGCTCTTGAGATCGCTAAACGTCAACCATCGGTCTATTTGGATTTAGAAAATCCAAGTGACCTGCAAAAATTAAATAATTTTGCTGATTTTTTTGATTTTCACGCTGATAAATTAGTAATTATTGACGAAATACAACGCTCGCCTGACTTATTTATGCCATTGCGCGGCGTTATTGATACCCGACGTAGAGAAGGCCGAGGTAACGGGCGCTTTTTGGTACTCGGATCTGCATCAAATGACTTGCTTCGGCAAACTTCAGAGAGTTTGGCAGGACGTATTCATTACGCGGAATTGCCTGGATTGAATTTGTTTGAGATCGAACAACCTGCCAATGAACCATTACGACGTTTATGGTTGCGTGGCGGGTTCCCTAACAGCTATTCTGCGGCTGATGACACAGCCAGTTACACGTGGCGTCAAGATTTTATTCGTACGTATTTAGAACGTGATATTCCGCAGTTAGGACCACGTATATCAGCAGCCACCTTGATGCGTTTTTGGACTATGCTGGCACACACACATGGCGAGCAATTCAACGCTTCTAGGCTGGCAAATTCGTTAGGTGTAAAGAGTGTTACTGTTAGTCGTTATTTAGATTTGATGATTGACTTGTTATTGCTTCGTAAATTGGAACCCTTCTATCGAAATACAAAAAAAAGACTAGTAAAATCACCTCGCGTTTATGTCAGAGACAGCGGGGTTTTGCACACATTGTTACAAATTCCTGATTATAATGCTTTGTTAGGACATCCTAGCATTGGAAAGAGCTGGGAGGGATTTGTCGTTGAAACAATTATCAATGCATTACCCATCGGGGCTTTTCCGTTTTATTATCGCACCTCTGCAGGTGCCGAAATTGACTTGCTGATTGAGTTTGGTTTAAATAATTTCTGGGCAGTCGAAATTAAGGCAAATCAAACTCCGAAAGTTCAAAAAGGATTTCATGTGGCTTGTGAAGATTTGAAAGTCAGAAATAAATTTATTGTCTATACCGGTAATGAGAAATTTTTTTCTGATAATAAAACCACAATTTTGTCACTCAGTCATTTCATTGATGTTTTACGTGCATTTCATTGATGTGGCACAATGCCGACATTAAATTCTGCAGTTGCCGTTCCAAAGACGGTGTAATCAGAGTGCATGATGGAAGGCTAAGTACGACTTTTTCGACGGATGACCGGCATTAAGTAGCGACTATGTGATCCTAGAATGACTGGGAAACCATCGTCATTGAATTGATGTTAGAAGCTAGAAAATTGTTGTCGTATTTGTAGTGAGTCGTCTCACTGATAGTATTACCAAATCCCTATTGGTCTGAGCAGGGCTGTGTCTGAGGTCGGAACACCGATTGAGGATGGGGATGCACCATGTGAGGCATTATTATGAACCCGAAGGGGCGAACATTGTATCATAGTAAGCGTTCGGTTAAGCGGTGATAACTTAGTGTCTGCCAAAAAACTCTCATTTTTCTGACAAGTTACCGACAAAATTACTTTTTCTGATACTTTTCTCTCAGGAAGAATCGGGTACCTGACGCAACTCCTGCAAGATTCGATAAGATTTCGACCGAATCCACGAATCTTCGCCAACGAAATTTAGCGAAAATTGGAAAAAAGTTCGGCCTTTTGAAGAAGCGTGCCGAGTTTTTTGTAGACACTTATTGTATATATTCCCAAATTTTTGTCGCTCCGATGCGTCAAAGGCCAGCATCTATTCGATCAACCAAATCGAGCAACGAGACAGTTCTGCTGGGTTTTTGCTTCTACTGCAAATTCGAGCAATCCAGTAACCCGCTGCCTGTCCCTCAGATATCATCACACGAAATCTTCGTTCGTATGACCTGCCAAAGGCAAAGCGTCGCCCATCGCGAAGTTACTAAACGATAATGGGTTAAGCCCCTTAAATCTTTATCAGGGATTGCAAGCTGTTGCAATATATTGCAACAAGGAGGCGTTGCTTTGAGGGCTGATTTTAGTCAGGATACGCAGTTGAGCGGTGACTCATGAGCGGTTGCGCCGAACGAGAGGACGAACAATGTACCAAAAAATCCTTATCCCGATTTCATTTGACGAGGAGCGTGATACTGATCGCCCCGTACGACTTGCGCGGCTGCTCGCGGCGCCAGACGCCAAGGTAACGCTTTTGCATGTGATCGAACACCTGCCGAACTACGCGCTCTCATATATGCCCCCAGAGTTTCGCGAAGAATCACGCGCTCGGACGCAAGCAGCTCTTGACGAGATCGCTCAGGGGCTACCGAGTGCTGAGGCGATATTGATTGAAGGTCATTCAGGGCGCTCCATTTTGGATTGGGCTAAACAACATGAGCCCGATCTCATAATTATTGCGTCGCATCGCCCCGGAATGCAGGACTTGCTGTTGGGATCAACGGCAACGCAGGTCGTTCGAAATGCGCAATGCGCGGTTCATGTGATCCGCTAAAGTCTCAAACACAGGTAATTAACCAAGAAGTGCCGGCCAACATCTCGTAATCAACCGGTCCGCGTCGGCGCGCTGGCCTATCAAAAAGCGGAGCCGCCGCCGCCGCACGGCGTTTCTGTAGTGAGAGGTGTTGTGTTGCAAAGGCGCTTTAAGGCGAGTTACCTGCGGTTGGACCCTAAGGCTTGTGACAGCTGATTAGCGGCAAGAACGACATCATTGCTTAAGTCGGCAAGGCGGACATCATCTAATCGACTCGAAGGTCCAGAGATCGAGATTCCAGCAATCGCCTCGTCGGTCACATCAAACACTGACGCTGCCACGCAACGCATGCCTTCGTTTCGCTCTTCGAAGTCAATGGCAAATCCGCGCTCACGGGTTGCGTCAAGATCGGCCTCTAGCGCCACAATACTCGTCAGAGTTCGACTTGTAAAACCCTCTAAACCGCGAGACTTCACCACCTTTTGCAAGCGGGCTGGGGTAAAGTGGGCCAGCAACGCTTTGCCAATCCCCGACGAATGCATCGGCGATATTGTTCCTGGTGGAAAGAAAGCGCGAATGGTTGCCGTGGTTTCAACTTGGCTTAAGAATAAAATCTGGCCCTCACGCTCAATGCCGAGATTCGCCGTCTCACCAGTTGCTTCCATTAATTGTCGCAAGATCGGCTGCGCTCGAGAGACCAGACTGGTTCGTCGCAAAAAGGTTGATCCGATCAAAAATGCCCGTGAACCGATATGCCACCGTTGGGACTCCGAGCTGAATTCAACAAAACCGCGTCCCTCCAAAGTGACCAAAACCCGATACACTGTCGGCGGGGTTTGTCGGGCAGCGTTCGACAGTTCTGTCAAAGTCGCATCCCCCGCCTCGGCAAGGATTTCTAGAATCGATAAGGCCCGATCAACTGATCGGATCGTGTTTTGTTCTTTTTTGTCATACCAGTCTCTCGGACGACCACGAGCACGGCGCGAATCGGATAAATTTGTTGACGTCATTGACATAAAAATAATTCCTTGAAAATTATTTCATCTGTTGAAAAATGCTAACCCTTTAAAATAACGCAGTTTTTTATCTTACACCGACAGCAGAAAAAAAATAACAAAAAAATTGCCGGCAATAGCGCAATCGTCAATAGTGCTCCGAAACGCGAAACAAAGGGAGGGAGAACAATATGTTGTATCAAAATCCGGTCTTCATTCCAGGGCCAACAAATATTCCAGAGGTGATTCGTAAGGCCTGCGATATGCCGACGCTTGATCACCGTTCTAATCAATTCAAGGACATTTTGCATCCGGCGCGTGAGGGCGTGCGGCGGATCCTGAAGTCGCAGCAGGCTGAGGTCTTGTTGTTGACGGCATCGGGAACCGGCGGATGGGAGACGGCAATCACCAACACACTGAGTGCGGGTGACCGTGTCGTGATCGCCCGCAATGGCATGTTTTCGCATCGTTGGATCGACATGTGCGAACGGCATGGTTTGGCGGTGACGGTTATTGAGACGCCTTGGGGAGAAGGCTTACCCGCCGACCGGTATGAGGAGGTTTTACGCAAAGATGAGCAACACGAAATTAAAGCGGTGCTCGCAACCCATAATGAAACCGCTACTGGCGTGGTGTCGGACATCCAAGCAATTCGAGCTGCCATGACGGCGGCCAAACATCCGGCCTTGTTGATGGTAGATGGTGTAAGTTCGATTGGCTCAATGGATTTTCGATTTGACGAGTGGGAAGTCGACATTGCCGTTACCGGCTCGCAAAAAGGTTTCATGCTCCCAGTTGGATTGGCGATAGTCGGGTTCAGTCCAAAGGCAATCGCGGCGGTGGAGACAGCAAACCTACCCCGCACTTATTTCGATATTCGAGATATGCTCAAGAGCTATGCGAGTGGCGGGTACCCGTATACGCCCGCTGTCGGTCTAATGAACGGATTGAAAGTCGCCTGCGACATATTACTTGAAGAGGGTCTTGATAATGTTTTTCACCGGCATCGGCATATTGCTGATGGGGTGAGAGCTGCTATCGAGGCTTGGGGCCTGGAGTTGTGCGCAAAGCAGCCGGAATGGTACTCGAACACCGTTAGTGCAATTCGTACGCCGGCGGGCTTTGATGCAACGAAGATCGTGACGCACGCGGCCGATGTCTACCACGTCGCGTTTGGCGTCGGATTAGGCGAGGTTGCCGGGAAAGTGTTCCGCATTGGTCACCTTGGAAGTCTGTCTGATGTCATGGCGCTTTCTGGTATTGCGACGGCAGAGATGTGTATGCGCGATCTTGGACTTGATATTCCGTTGGGCAAAGGTGTGGCCGCAGCGCAAGAGGTCTACCGACAGCCCGCGGAACTCGAAAATAGGGATGCCGCGTGATGAAAGATACGCCTGAAATGATAATTCCAACCTATGACGATGTGGTGAGTGCGCACGAACGAATTAAGCCGCACATTCACCGCACGCCAGTGCTAACATCGTCATGGCTTAATGATGAGATTGGTGCCGAACTCTTCTTTAAGTGCGAAAACTTCCAAAAGGCTGGCGCCTTCAAGGTCAGGGGAGCATCGAACGCTGTTTTTGGGCTATCTGATGACATGGCAACCCGCGGTGTCGCAACGCATAGTTCTGGCAATCATGCTTTGTCATTGAGCTATGCCGCCGGTCGCCGAGGAATTCCCTGTAATGTCGTGATGCCAAGAACGGCCCCCGAGGCCAAGAAGGCGGCGGTGCGGGGTTACGGCGGCAAGATTACCGAGTGTGAACCATCGACCAGTTCTCGAGAGCAAGTCTTCGCACAAGTGCAGGCCGAAACCGGGGCCGAGTTTGTTCATCCCTACAATGATCCACGCGTGATTGCCGGACAAGGAACCTGCAGCCGCGAATTCATGGAGCAAACAGACGGCGTTGATATTATTGTTGCCCCAATTGGGGGTGGCGGTATGATCTCGGGGACGTGCTTAACACTGTCAAACATTGCGCCAGAGACAGAAATTATTGCTGCTGAGCCCGAGCAGGCTGACGATGCCGCCCGCAGCTTCCAAGCAGGATACATCATTGCCGACGACTCACCCCAAACCATCGCTGACGGTTTGAAGGTTCCGCTCAAGGAACTTACGTGGCACTTTGTTAGTAACCATGTGAGCGATATTCTTACCGCGTCAGAACAAGAAATTGTCGACGCAATGAAAATCACTTGGGCAAGGATGAAGATTGTAATGGAGCCGTCATGTGCGGTTCCGCTCGCGATAATCCTGAAAAACAAAGCGCGTTTCGCGGGCAAAAGAGTGGGTGTCATTGTCACGGGGGGCAATGTCGATCTCGACAAGTTACCGTGGCTAAACACCTGAGCGTTAGTACCATATATTGAAGCTCTGAGGGGCAGTAAAGCTGCTCACTAGAATTTAGGAGAGGAGAAAAACAATGAGAGATAGTAGCGACCTGGACATGTTTGAGGTCGGGTACGATATTCCGGCCAAGCCTGGCATGACCGCCGAGCGCATCCAAACGCCGTGTTTGGTACTCGATCTTGATGCGCTTGAGCGCAATATTAGAAAAATGGGTGATTACGCGAAATCGAAGGGTATGCGCCACCGCGTGCATGGTAAAATGCACAAGTCCGTCGACGTTGCACTGTTGCAAATGGAACTCGGGGGAGCTTGCGGTGTTTGCTGCCAGAAAGTTGCAGAAGCAGAAGTCTTTGCACGGGGCGGTGTTCGCGATGTACTCGTTTCAAATCAAGTCCGTGACCCCGACAAGATCGACCGGTTAGCACGACTACCCAAGCTTGGGGCGCGGACGATCGTGTGCGTCGATGATCGGTCAAATGTTGCAGACTTGGCTGCGGCGGCACAGGCGAACGGCACCGAAATCGAATGCCTCGTTGAAATTGATTGTGGTGCGGGTCGTTGCGGTGTCACGACAACGCCAGAAGTGGTTGAACTCGCACAAGCGATTGATGCTGCCAGCAATTTGAAGTTCGCGGGCATTCAGGCCTATCAAGGCGCGATGCAGCACCTTGATGACTTCGAAGAACGCAAAGGCAAGACGGCGATCGCGATTGACATGGTTAAGGACGCGGTACAGGCGTTAGAGAAGTTAGGTCTGACTTGTGACATCGTCGGCGGCGGTGGAACTGGTTCGTATTACTTTGAGTCAACCTCAGGTGTTTACAACGAGTTGCAGTGCGGCTCTTATGCCTTCATGGATGCCGATTATGGTCGAATCCTTGATAAGGATGGCAACCGGATTGACCAAGGGGAATGGGAAAACGCACTGTTCATCCTGACCTCCGTGATGAGTCATGTCAAATCGGACAAGGCCATTGTTGATGCTGGACTGAAGGCGCAGTCCGTTGATAGTGGCTTGCCCTTTGTCTTCGGTCGAGATGATGTCGAGTATATCAAATGTTCGGACGAACACGGGGTCATCTCGGATCCAAATTCGGTCCTAAAGATCAATGAGAAGCTGAAGCTGGTACCGGGACACTGCGATCCGACCTGCAACATCCACGATTGGTATGTGGGCGTTCGCAACGGCGCTGTTGAAAGTGTATGGCCGGTCTCGGCACGAGGAAAGGCGTATTGATATGGGTGATAAACCGATGGCCTCCCCAGACACAGTGATTATTGTCCCGGAGGCAGAGATTGCGGGATTGATTACGGCAGAGATTGCCTTTGACGCTGTGGAGGCGACCTTTGCGGCTATGTCTCGACGGTCGGCTTACAATTTTCCCGTCATTCGGGAGGCCATTGGTCATGCCGAAGCATTATACGGATTTAAGTCTGGTTTTGATCGGGAGAGTCTAGCGCTCGGTTTGAAGTCTGGCGGCTATTGGCCCGGAAATGAAGCGAAGGGTCTGACCAATCATCAATCAACGGTGATTTTGTTTGACGCCGATTCGGGCCGGGTGAAGGCACTTGTGGGCGGTAATCTGCTCACTGCCCTTCGGACTGCCGCGGCTTCAGCCGTATCAATTAAGTATCTCGCGCCGAAAGATGCAAAAGTTCTAGGTATGATTGGAGCCGGGCATCAGTCAGCGTTTCAGATGCGTGCGGCGGCTCAGCAGCGGTCGTTTGAGCGCGTGATTGGGTGGAATTATCACCCAGAAATGCTTTCGCGTCTTGCCAATACTGCCGCGGAGTTAGGCTTGCCGTTCGAGTCGGTTTCGCTTAACGAACTTGGTCAGACGGCGGACGTCATTATTTCGATTACCTCGTCCTTTGAACCGATCTTGTTGGACCGACAAGTGACTGGTGGCACGCATATCGCTTGCATGGGTACCGACACGAAAGGGAAGCAAGAAGTTGAAGCTGGCATATTGGAGCGTGCGACCGTCTTCACTGACGAGGTGGCGCAATCAATCAGTATCGGGGAGGCGCAGCACGCGGTTGCCTCTGGCAAACTGGCAGAAAGCCGGATTAGTGAGATCGGTTCAGTTATAAACGGCGATCATGCTGGGCGGCAAAGTGATTCGGAACTGACGGTATTCGATGGTACGGGTGTCGGATTGCAGGATCTGGCAGTGGCGCACGTCGCTGTCGACATCGCAAAGCAGAAGGGCGTGGCACAAGAAATTTCCTTTTGACGTCTGAGCCAAGGGTTACATCTTGGAGCCCCAAAGGGCTCAACTAGTGTCGGGCCGAGAAATAGTTCGTGTCGTGTAAATTTTGAGAGGTAGAGTCGTGCGGCCAATTAAGCTCGCCATCAACGGGCTCGGCCGCATCGGTCGCACTATTCTGCGCCAAGTGGTTTTGGCGAAAGCGCCAAGCCCGTTTCACATTACCCATTTGAACGATATTTGCGGTCTGGAGATGACCGCTTATCTCCTTCGGTTCGATAGTGTGTACGGAGAACTTCCGGCCCATATCGAAACCACGGCCGATACATTAGTCCTGGATGGCTGTCGGATTCCCTTTACTGAATCACCGTCATTTGACGTCCAATTAAGTGACACAGACATTGTTCTCGATTGCACGGGCAAGGCCCACACTCGCGAGTTTGCGGAACTGGGATTGCATGCCGGAGCTGATAAGGTCTTGATTTCGGGCCCCTCTTCGGTTGCGGATGTTACGGTCGTTCTTGGGGCGAATGAAGCAGATATCGCCGACGCCCGTATCGTATCCAATGCGTCTTGCACGACGAACGCATTGGCTCCGCTAATAAAGCTCCTTGATCAGAACTGGGGCTTAATATCTGCTCACATGACGACGATTCACTGTTACACGGGCTCACAGCCGATGGTTGATGCGCCGCGGGGCGATATGGCGCGAAGTCGAGCTGGTGCGCTGTCAATGGTTCCGACGACAACGAGCGCGGAAGCTCTTGTTGCAGCGGTGCTACCTGATATGGCGAGCCGCTTGACTGGCTCGGCTGTGCGAGTACCGACAGCGAGTGTTTCAGCTATTGATATTGTTGCTCAGTTTCGGGAACTCCCACAGGATGATGTCGTATTGGAACTTCGTGAGATTGCAGACTCGGCAGAGCTGATTGGCTACACCGATTATCCGAATGTTTCGGCGGACATGCGAGGGCGACCAGAGTCGGTTATTTTGGCCTTGCCGGAAACGCGCCAACTCGGTCGACAGCAGCTTCGTGTTTTTGGCTGGTATGATAACGAGTGGGGATTTTCGGCGCGGATGTTGGACATGACGCAACGATTGATGAAGGCAGATTTTGAGACCGGCGATTAATTCACCGGATGATTTAGGCAGGCGGTCGTGTTATTGATCTTCGGATCAGGTGGCTAATTTGTAAGCCAGGGCGAGTCATTATTGCTGGTGGACTCGCGTTTCGGGACATCCACTCGTCCGATCTCAGATCGGCTTGGTTTCACTGAGGCGATTGAATTCACTATAAAGTGATGCAACAACCGCCTACTCAATGCTTTCTGCCTGTCGCTTTTGACAGGACGGCGTTAATTCATCGTTCGGGCAGAGTGTCGCACCAGCATATTGGTCTGAGATCAATCAGGGCAACAACTTCATTGCGACGATAACCGCCCGCCAGTCCCAATTATCGGGGATGAAGGGTTTCTAACTGTTCCTTGTAATCGCATATAATCGTACAGAATATGCTTTTATGGAAAAAGGAATGGTAAAGATTGGTGTAGCGGCGCAAGCCCCGGCACGCCTGTGACAGTGCGAAGAAGTCAGATCATATCAGCTTCGTTGGATTAGATCAGACTTTGACGAGCGGAATTGTATCCGTGATGTCGGACTAATCCTTCATCAGCCATTTTCTGGATTACAGTAGAAAAGACCGGACCTGCCGCGGCTGGATGGTCAGAGGCTTGTTTGTCTACCGCCTCGCGACGTCCCGGTACTCGCGGACCGCGAGGTAGGCTTGCGGCCGCAATGTTGGCAGCAAACCGCAAAAAAATGCGCATAGAGCGACGTAAATTCTTGCGGTACCCGAGGGGGATACCCAACAGACGCCTGATGCGCACGTATGAGCGCTTTAGAGGGGTTTAATTGCGGCCGATCGGAGCCGAATCACCCGAATCCGAGGATTTTGGCGGATTTCACCCGGTTTTTGCAGATCCTGCGGCTAGCCGAGCCACCGAAAAAAAACCGGTAATGCTGTAATCAAGGTGAGGGTGAGGCCGTCAGAAAACCGAAGATCGTGAGGCCGACACCCACGATCACGGCAATCGCGAGGATCAGCCGCGTTTCCCGTTTAGCTGCGTCTTCTCGATGGGTGGCCATATCCGCCCGCAAACGATCCATCGCGCTTTGGTTTTCGGCGAGACGGGTATTTATTCGACTTTCCATTGCTTCATTCTCCGCTCTGATGGTCTTCAACGCGCCATGCAAGTGGCCTTTCAGCTCGGCAATCGCTAAAGCGTTGTCGCGCTCGGCGCTTGGTTCTTCAGTCACATTGTTGTTCATCTTTCGATCCTAGCCTTTGTTAGGCTCTCAATCAAGTTATTCGATACCGCCGATATGGACCGCATCGATGTCCTCGTGGATCCGCGCCGTGCGCTCCATCGGGTCGCTCACCATGTTTGCCATTCATGATCCGCATCCGCGACGATTTTTACACGAACACTATAAACCGTTATGCAACCTAGTGTACCAACATCATTGAATTGATGGGAATATCACGTTCATTATGGCTAAAAATCTGATGCCGTTTTGAATTACAAACCAGCAATTCAATAATTTCCGGATACTAGATTTTTGTGGGTCGAAAGCAAAAAACCACTTTTATGCCAATGCTGTAAAATCTTGTTAAATCGAGATTTTTAGACCTTATTTGTTTGCAATTGTGCCGTTAGCATATAGATTACATGATAAAGTGCAAGCGTTTCATAATCGTGCCTGCCTGTGGGAAAAAGCGGTCGCTTCGCTCCCTTACTTTTTTCCGCACCCTTTCGGATGAGGCGCGTCAAAGACGAAAAAACTCAGGGTTAGGTTGCTGACTTTCGGCCGCAATGTAGGCAGCAGACCGCAAAAAAATACGCGTAGAGCGACGTAAATTCTTGGGGTTATAGTACTTCACCGGCTGGCTTCGAAAGTTAGGCGAGAGTGTACCTAAGGAACCACCGGCGATGTATTGTGAGGAACCGGCAATCATTCAAAGGAGTTGTCCAGCGCCTCTTAGCTTCGCTTAGAGCTGCTAACGTCAGTTGACAAATGCGCACGGCAATTCTAGATAACGCAGTAGACTTCTGCGTAATTGTATTCAGGCATCGTTGAGCCATGTTAAAGGGTGCGGTTCAGCTGTTCTGGATTTCATCCATTAATCGGGACTCGGTAATTTTGTGATGACAGTGATTTTGTAGAATCGCGCAATGCGACGGCTTTGCTCTATGGAATGAACAACGCATCGCGTCCGCATGTGGGTACCTAAATTCATGGAAATATCCCCTATCACACAACACATAAGAGAGGAGAAAGTCGCTCATGTCAGTTAGCTTAAACGTCAACGGAGAGACCCGCTCTGTCGATGTACCTGCTGGAACACCTCTGCTGTGGGTGATCCGAGATCACTTAAAACTCACAGGAACCAAGTTCGGTTGCGGTGTTTCATCATGCGGTGCGTGCACCGTCCATGTAGACGGCGTCCCTGCCCGTTCTTGCCAAACCTACCTTGAGGATCTCGAAGGGGCAGAAATCACCACGATTGAAGGTGTTGAGTCCAAGACGGCGAGTGCGGTTTTTCAGGCTTGGGAAGAACTCAATGTAGTGCAGTGTGGGTACTGTCAGTCAGGCCAAGTGATGTCTGCAATTGGGCTTTTGACCGAAAATCCTAAACCGTCTGTACAGGACATTGAAGACTACATGTGGGGCAATGCTTGTCGCTGTGCCACCTACCAGCGTATTCGCGCTGCTGTGCAGCGTGCATCAGACATATTGGAGGCGTGAAGATGATTGACCAATTCTCTCGTAGGAGATTTTTGCAAACCGCTTCAGCTGTTGCGGGCACGTCGCTTGTGGTTGGTTTTAACGGCACGCAGCTTTTTGCGGCGGCTGACGCCGCCGCCGAATTAACGCCGTTCGTTCGGATTGACTCGCAAGGCACGGTCACTGCGATCATCAAGCATTTTGAATGCGGTCAAGGGACCACCACGGGGCTAGCCGCATTGATTGCTGAAGAATTGAATCTATCGCTCGACGATGTCGAAATAGAATTTGCCCCCGCTGACGCATCACGTTACGGGAACGCTCTGTTCGGTGGTGCGCAAGGTACCGGTGGGTCAACGGCGATGGCAAGCTCCTATGCTCCCTATCGAATGGCGGGCGCGGCAGTTCGAGAGATGCTCGTGCAGGCTGCTGCAGATGAGTGGGGTGTGCCGGTGTCTGAAGTTCGGTTGGAGGCAGGGCAAGTCATTAGCAACGGGAAGTCCGAGTCCATGGGTGCCTTTGTTGGTGCCGCGCAGGCGCTCCCGGTGCCGGAAGCGCCGACATTGAAGGCAGCGTCAGAGTTGTCCGTCATTGGCAATCCGACAACTGATCGACGCGACAGTAGGCCAAAGATCAACGGGACAGCGACTTACGCCATGGACTTACATCTCGACAACCAAGTGGTTGCTGTGGTGTTACGAAGCCCGAGATTTGGTGGCACCCTTGTGTCGTTTGACGACAGTGCCGCGAGCGGAATCTCTGGGTATGTCCGAAGTGCCGCTATACCAACGGGTGCTGGTGTCATTGTTTATGGCACGGATACGTGGTCAGCGTTACAGGCGCGCGATGCCGTGACAGCAGAGTGGGACTTTTCCAATGCTGACATGCGAAGTTCTGATCAAATCAAGGCCGATCTGCTCGCGGCGGTGAATGCCGAACCTGAATTCAACGTCAAAGGGTCTGCAGCCGATACGTCGAACTCTTTATTGGACGCGAGCGAAGTGATAGAGAGAGACTTCTTCTTTCCGTACTTAGCACATGCTACGATGGAACCGCTCACCTGCACCATCGCCCCGACTGCAACGGGTGTGATACTGTATGACGGTTGCCAGATGCCAACTGGTGCTCAGGCTGCGCTTGCTGCAGTGCTACAGATTCCGGCTGAAAATATTGAAATCGAAACCGTCTATGCGGGCGGAACATTTGGACGACGCTCAACACAGACGGCCGATTATCATGTTGAAGCGGCGATTGCTTTCGCACTCGCTGGAGGCCAACAACCGATCAAACTTGTGTGGTCGAGAGAGGACGATATCAAGGGCGGTTATTATCGTCCTGCCTTCGCGCACAAGGTTCGCGTCGGACTTGATAGCGAGGGGCGAATTGTCGGTTGGGATCATCGAATCGCCGGTAAGCCAATTTTCAAGGGCGGGCCGTGGGATGGATTCATGGTCCAGAATGGTGTCGATAATTCGTCGGTCGAAGGTGTGCGTGATACGCTGTATGATATTCCAAATCAGCACGTCGGACTGACCGATGACACCTCCCCCATCACTGTGAATTGGTGGCGGTCTGTAGGACATAGCCACACGGCCTTTGTGATGGAGACAATGATGGACATGGCTGCCCAAGCAGCCGGTCAAGATCCCGTCGATTATCGTTTGAGTTACTTGACTGGCGGCAGTTCAGATCAAGAGCGCATGACGGCAGTCTTGCGATTAGCCGCTGAGAAAGCGGATTGGGCATCGCCAGTGCCAAACGGACGCAGCCGTGGTGTGGCTCTGCACAAGTCTTTCGGCACGTATGTTGCAGAAGTCGTTGAGATTTCGGGTGAGGTCGACAATGGCATCGTGATTGAGAAGGTGACCTGTGCCGTTGATTGTGGAATTGCAGTTAATCCCGATGTCGTCGTAGCGCAGATGGAAAGTGGTATTGGTTATGGTATTGGTCACGCCATGCGCGATGAGATTACGTTTAGTGACGGATTAGTGGATCAAAGCAACTTTCCAGATTACGAACCACTGCGCATCAGTGATATTCGCGCGATTTCCACTCATATCATCGAGTCACAGGCAGCCCCGACGGGTGTGGGCGAACCTAGCACCCCACCGTCCAGTCCAGCCTTAGCAAATGCCATTGCTGCCAAAGGGCTTCGAGTGACTCATCAACCTCTGGCGGCAAATGGTGTGACTTTCGCCTAGTTGCGAACGGAGCCTCGCCTAATAATTCGGTAAGATATTAGGCGATCGTCTGGCGGCGTTGATCAAAAGGATTGATCGAGTCGCGGACGGTCGCCTAGAATTTTGTGATGCGTAGCAGGAAGATAACTGCTTCAGGTGCTTTGAATTTTGATCCCGGGTTGGGATTAAAATTGGCCGATCGAAGGCGAACAATACGCGCCTTATTCGCCGATTGCTTGAGTGTGTCGGCACCGGCAAAGGGGTTACCTCAGGTTCTTTTGGACTGCGACTTGACCTGAAATTGTTGAGCCTGCGCCTAATGACTGCCTGACTTTTTCGAAGAAAAGGTCTCTCGAGTCTATGCTTCCTTTTTACACGTATCCCGAACAAAACCTTAGTCGCGTCACCTCCGCCCATCCTGTCGTTGTCAGCGTAGAGCTTTTGAACAACGTCAGGATTGTTGCGCCAAATCGGCGAACGCCGACGTATCCCCGTCATGCGTTTCTGTTGAGAATGTCTTCGATCTTTCCGAGGGAGCATAGGATATCCTCAAGATCGGGGGCGTCGCCAAAAATCATCGTTTGCATGTTGTCGTAGTCCCGAGCTAAGCGATCAATCATGGCGCCGATCGGTCGAAGAGCAAATGTTTCAGGTGCCGCAGCCGCGAGATTATAGTCCGGTCTGTTGAAGAAGGTTCGGGCATGTTCGACACAGTCCATACCGAGCGGCAAATTCTCGACAGCCAACTCACCAACATCCGAGGTCAGGAGCGAGTGCAGGTCGTAGTAGTGCCGCGAAATCCGCTGCCCGTCCTGGCGAAGCTCCCTACGCCGCTCGAACCAGCTGCGTAAGCCATGAGCAATGACGATCTTGTACCAGAAGGTTCGCTCGGCATGGATCGTCGTGAAATCTGGCACTCTGAGATCCAATGCTTCGAGATCAACGTCGATGTAGGGAGCGATCGTGACTGGTCGGTTCGGATTGATGGCGGATTTCGCGCCTGACTCGATCTTGACTGCAGCCTGCAGATATCCAGTTTCGGATGCATCCACGCGCGGATACCAGACAAGCAGAGTCTGAGCAGTTGGATCGCTGTCATCGACTTCAACGCGACCCGTTCCACCCGTGTCGGCCGCCAATGCCGCAGAAACCGCTGCAAGGAGTTCTGTGGTGATGTAGCGGCTGCAATCCGCTGCAATCGCGTCAAGGGTAGCCTTCCGCTTCTTGTTGGAAAGTGCCGCAATCTCAGCCGTGCTGCCGAAGTGCCCAAGGTCATTCCTAAAGACGGTGACGTCGATATCTTCTGAGAACCGGTTGATCAGACCATAGGCCTTTTAGAGCGACGTGCCGCCTTTGAAGCGAAGACGCGGGTCGCCCGTCGGAAGTCGATGGTAAAGGGTGTTGAGCGTCCAGCACACCCACAAGTCCTTCTCGACGTTAATGAGGGGCGCACCCAGCCGCCCGGCCGTCGTGAGGAAAAGATCGGCTCGATCGGCAGGCTCTGCGCGGATGACGTCCAAGAATGCGTCTGTCGTCATGTGTTGTTCGCCGTACCTGCCGACATGATTGGTCCACGCAAGATGTCCTGCATCCAAATCGGCATGGCCGAAAGCCCGATGCGAAGGTCGTCGGCGAGCTTTGGCCCTTTGTCACGATCGTTGAGCAGCTTTCGAATGATCTGATCGACCTTCGAGCGCTCGGTCTCCGCCTGCATGGTATCGTGAATCCAGTGGAGGGCCTGAACGAGATACATACTAGGTCGCCCGGCCCAGTACAGACGACTAGGCGCAGCATGCTTGAAGACGATCTTTTGATTGCCCATTTTGATCGGTTTCAGTCGGGTATCGACCAGGACCTCGATCTTGGCGGGTACAGCGTTGGTCAGTCCGAGAGTGTTGGCCGCTGTCATGCCGTCTACAACAAAGCGCACCTTGTCGCGCCGCGCAACAGCTTCGATGACGGCGCGACAATCCGGTGTCGACGGTTTCCCGGTCAGCTTGTTGAGGCGAGGCTTGCCGTAGAGGCCACGCTTGATACGGCGGAGTTCGCCGGACTTGGACAGTCGCTGGAGGGCCTTGTCAACGGCGTCACGCGAACCAGTATCCGTAAAGTCTCTGGGAGTCCAAACCCTGGCGGGTTCGGCAGCGATCCGATCAAGGATCTGAGAGGGCAAAGTTGCAGGTGATGTACTATCCGTCATATCCGAAGTTTGCTACATATTTCGGACACTGAGTTACTGATGCACCGGCTTTAGGAGGTGACAACAGGAAGAGTCAAAGAGGGACGATAAGTTCGATCCCGTGAAACCTCAAAATCAAACTTATAAAGCCGAACACGTCCGAGCACTGATGCCTGCTGTCCTAGAAAGAAAGTCAGCGCATTGGGAACTGCAATGAAAATGTGAACGCGAGCTTTCTGTGATCCTCCAGCCCGCGCTGAACGTATGGCGTTCTTTGCAGCCTGAGCCCGAGGCCCCATGCTGAGAGACAGCATATTTATGACCTAGTTACGGCTGTGGGCGTTATTTTATTCGGGGATTATAACCCTTGCTAAAATGAGACGGGCTGGAACTGGGACGTAGCTCCCCCTAGCCATGTCCCCGTCTTTACCTAGCTAGGTCTGGTAGTCATCCGCCAGCCTGTGCCCGCTTTTCTTCGCCGCTAGGCAAACGTCCTCGGTAAGTTGTTCAAGAAACGTTTTCGGCCAGTTTTTCGGGCGACGCCAATAGTCCGTGAAGTATTCGGTTCGTTCGCTCGGGTCAGATTTCGTTCGGTCTCGTTTTTCGCATGATGACTTGTCGATTCTCCGTTGCTGTTGCCGCCCCGGGGACGGATGACGCTATAGTGAGCCTGTTGTTGGCGTTATAGTGCCGCCCTTATCTGGGCTGCTATTTCGTTGAACCGTCGGGTTCTGACAAATCCGGTGATTCGCCTATACCCCACCCCCCTTCCTGCCGTACACGGGCAGGTTCTTGGGCTTGGCCTTGATTGAGGCTCCGGTTACGGATTCTGACTTGATACGCGATTCGTTTCTGTGAGCGTACCGGACCTCGAAAGAAGGAAAGCGAATATGAAGACTGTTCTTGCGGCCCTTGTCGTCACGACCGCCCTTTCCACAGTCGCGTCGGCGGCGGAAGACGAGGCCAGGGAAGTGGCCAAGACAATGGCCGTTTTGGCCGCTCCCTCCTTTTCCGAGCGTGAATCCACGGAAAAGCGTTTCTCGTTCATCATACCCGCGCTGGTGGAACGAGGCTCGGATATCGACAAACCGATGCAGGTGGCAGATATGCCGGTTACCACGTCCAAATTCTTGGATGACCGCGGTTTCGGTGATGAAGAGAGCCTGTTTCAAACTTCTGTCAATATGCACCGGCTTACCGCCGAGGTCGCGCCGTATGCCGTCAATGACGGTGCATCTCTGAAATGCACCGAGATATGGGCAATGTATATCCAGTCTCGCGAAAACGGGACGACATCTGCGGAAGCCATGAGTGGTGTCGCTGCGGTCGCCAAGGCTCTCTACGGTTTGGCCAAGTAACCCAAACCCAACCTGAACTCTCCGATCCTCTTCTTCCCGCGCAGGGCGGGAAACCTTGATGACCGTCGATTACCCGTCCCCGGTCTCCATTCACGGACGGAAAGAAACGGTCTTACGGGGCGGTGACGGACTGTCCGCCGCAGGAGCTTCCCCTCCTCATGAAAAAGTGATCAGTGAAATCCTGGGGTATCATGTATATAATCTCCTAATTTATGGGCCTATATACTTAACGCTCCTAACCCGCAATCCGATCTTTTTTGAGATAGAGGCGGCAGACCGCATCCGGGGG
>JAPORY010000110.1 GCA_026709985.1 Aestuariivita sp.
TTCTGTCGCAATTTTTTTCCCATGACTCCAATACCATTGTTTTTGCAAGCGGCTCCTAGGCCAACTATTTTTTTATCTGAACCATAAATTCCGACTTTATCTGCTATTTGTTTCGTAGTGATATTGTCACTAGTGACAATAAAAGCTAAATTTTTTGTAAGAATGAAATGATTTTCTGGCCAATTTTTCTGAATAGCGTCCCAACAAGTTTCATTGGGTTCATTCAGAAAAATAGCATAAACTTCCATAATAAATTCCTCATTAAGAAGTTATAAACTTAACGGGTAATTTCTCAAATAAAAAGTAAGAGCCATAAATTAAAATTCAATAGTTTTCAAGTTCCCCAACGTTTTTTCCATCAATACGAAATAAAACTTTTTGATCGTCAAATTGCATTGGATTTAGTGCTTTGCGGGTTTGATTCCTGCTACCTACTCCATCAAATTCAATTATCTAACGTTTCAAGTTCCTTTTCAGGCATGGAATTATCGATTTTCGGAGGGTCTTCGGAGTTCTAGTTTTTCCCCAAACCATTCTTCATGAACATCGCGCAGAGTAACCGCAAGAAGATCTAAGTCTTTGTTTGATCTTTGAGACATTTTATATTTTTTTTGTAGCAATAACAATTTTATGGATCTACACGATTATCGCAACCTATTCTAAGTTACGAAAAGATCACAACTTTGTGATAATTTGTAACATAATATAATTTTTGTTTTAAAGAAATACCCTAAAGTCCTTGTTGGGACATTTATTTTATCTGTATCTTCAAAAATAGTTAAGTATATGGTCCCCAAAAAATTGTTCACAATCAGCCTGATCCAGTGCTTTAGAGTGTCAAAGTCATACCGGTCAATACAACTGTCTCATAGTATCTCATGATGAAACACTTCGCAGCAAAGACAGGGTCTATTGCTAAATGATCGTGACTGTATCACAGATTATTCCCAATAGATTGCGGTCGAAACCGAACAGGCTCAAAATCATGGCAGGATAACAGATGATTCCAACACGTGATGAGCAACATTGGATGTATCGTAACATGGTCACGAGCCGAAAATTCGAAGAGACCATTGTTCGCATTTTCTTTGAGGCTCCTGCATGGGTACGAGTTCTTATCTGCGAACCGGTCGACGGGGAGAATAGATTTGCGCAAGTTTAAGGCCAACCAAGGACGACTGCGTCATCTCAGGTGGCCGGTACGCCTGACTTGGCTAGCATTGATGTGCGAACGCGGTCTGCAAGCGTTTTGGCCATGTCTGTCGGTCATTGGGATACTGCTCGCATCGCTTATGCTCAGGCTGCACGAATTCGTGCCAAGCGATTTCCTGTGGCTTGCAGGAGTTCTTGCGTTAGTTGCAATCCTCGCTTCGTTTGGCGTCGGCCTTCATTTATTGCGATGGCCCTCGCGCCGCGACGCACTAGCGCGGCTTGACGAATCACTGCCTGATCGGCCAATCGAAACGATATTGGACCAACAAGCGATCGGTATTAATAATTCTGCCGCGACAGCAATTTGGCGCCTGCATCAGCAGCGCATGCTGAAGCAAACGCAAGCCGCGAACTTTGTTCGACCTGACTTGCGCCTCGCAAACCACGATCCGTTTGCTCTGCGCTTCATCGCGCTAATCGCCGTTGCCGTGGCGATCACATTCGGGTCGATTTCTCGCGTTGGTTCAATTGGAGACATCACATCACCAGTTCTCGGTGCAGCTGCCGCAATTCCAACTTGGGAAGGTTGGGCTGAGCCGCCTTCATATACGAAACAGCCAACAATTTATTTGCATGACTTAGCAACAGATACTCTGAAACTCCCTCAATTTACGCAGTTTGTCTTACGCTTTTATGGCGAGCCCGACGCGATTACCTTTACCGAAACGGTCTCAAGGCCAAATCAAGAAGCGCTATCCGACGACAATTCGGCACATCGTTTTGAGGTTCAGAGATCGGGAGAGTTAATTATTGCGGGGGCGAGTGAACGGCAGTTGCAAATCGCGATGATTGCAGATCAACCTCCACAGATATCTATTGAGGGAACCGCTAAGCTAGCGGAATTTGGGCAGTTCGCTCTGCCGTATACCGCTCAAGACGACTATGGCGTTGTCGCCGCCGAAGCGACAATTGCCCTTAATCTCGCCGAAGTTTCCCGCACGCATGGTTTGCAGGTTGATCCAGAACCCCGCGCCGATACGAAACTCCTGTTACCGCTGCCCATCGTTGGCGACCGAGCATTGATTGAAGACGAGTTTAGCGAGGATTTTGCCGAGCATCTTTGGGCTAATCTACCGGTAACGATCACGCTGACCGCAGTTGATGAAGTTGATAATCAAGCTGAAACTGAAGCGTATGCCACCACACTTGTAGCGCGAAGGTTTTTTGATCCGTTAGCCGCTGCAATCGCCGAGCAACGGCGGGATCTGCTTTGGTCACGAGAAAACGCAAAGCGAGTGGCATTGATTCTCCGGGCCTTATCCCACCGACCAGAAGATGTTTTTGACAAAGATGCGCATTATCTGCGGCTAAGATATATTATTCGGCGACTTGAGGCCCAGATCTCGGTCGGGCTGAGCAACGAGCACCAAGAAGAAATCGCTAGTGCTCTTTGGGATCTCGCACTGCTTCTTGAAGAAGGCGATTTGAGCGATGCATTGGCTCGCATGCAACGAGCGCAGGAGCGTCTGAGCGAAGCAATGCGGAACGGTGCGACTGATCAGGAAATTGCCGAACTGATGCAGGAACTTCGTCAAGCAACTCAGGATTACCTCAACCAACTCTCTCGCCAAGCGCAAAACCAGCAGCAGGGCGACACTGATCAGCGCCAACTATCTGAAAACGCGCTTGAAATGACTCAAGATGATCTACAGCGCATGATGGATAGAATTCAGGAATTGCTGGAACAGGGACGGATGGCGGAAGCGCAGCAAGCGTTGGAAGAGTTTCAGCGCTTGATGGAGAACATGCGCGTTACCCAAGGCGGTGGTCAAAACGGACAGTCGCCAGGGGAAAGAGCACTGCAGGATCTATCCAGAACACTCCGCCAACAGCAGGATTTATCTGATCAGGCCTTTCGAGATTTGCAAGAGCAATTCGGCACGGGGCAGGGCACGGGGCAACTGGGTAACAATAGTGATATTGAAAATGGTGAGAGCGGTGAGGGCGAGTCTGTTGGCTCCGATGGCCGCGGTCGCGGCCAAGGCCAGACAGAGGACCAGCGAGACGGCAGACCGAACGGGGGTGGAACTTCCGAGCAGGGGCTCGCGAACCGTCAACGTGATCTTCGCGGTATTTTGCAAGAGCAGCAAGGCCGACTTCCCGGTGCGGGAACACCGTCAGATGAGGTCACGAACGATGCGTTAGACCGTGCCGGAAGAGCGATGGAGGAGGCGGAGCAGTCGCTGCGAAACCGAGACCTTGCAGAGGCTATTGATCAGCAATCAGAAGCAATTGAGGCTCTACGCGATGCGATGCGATCTCTTGGCGACGCCTTGGCACAGAATCAATCTGAACAAAGCGGGTCGGGCAACCAGGACAGTGCCTTTGGCAACCAATTTCGCGACCCCCTTGGTCGCAGAGCTGGTTCGCAAGGCGGCATTGATACGCGAGATGGCTTGCTGCACGGAGACGATGTGTATCGTCGGGCACGAGATCTGCTTGATGAAATTCGCCGTCGTTCTGGTGAAGGCAGCCGTCCCGATCTCGAGCTTGAATATCTTCAGCGGCTATTGGAACGTTTTTGACTCGGACGCGTTCAAACGCTTGGGCGTCGTCAACCAAGGCCACTTTCAAACCAAGCATTGAGCCAAGTGATAAAGTTCTCGTAAGTGCTGACGTAAGCATCATATAGCGGCATCAACTGCGGAAACGTTTCGATGATTCGAAAGGCGTTCGTGTGTAACAGTACGGCAACGATAACAAATGTTAGAGTGAGTAGCACCCCCGACAAAAAACCAGTCGATAAAACTGCCATGCCGGCACCCAGGAAATCTTCATCTGCACGACGAGGTATCGTTGCTCGCTGAGGATCGCTCGCCTGATCCAGATCCGCTGTCGCCGGCTTAGCTAACTTATTGTGCCTAGCTTTTTCATTTGAACGCAATTTCTTCTCGCGATCTGCCTCTGCCTTCAGGATTTTGGCAACATCCTTTGGCAAGTCTCTCGGTCTTGGATTATCATGAACGGTCATATCTCAAACTTCATTACTTGCAATTCTGATGTTTTTGCGACGTCAGCGTTCGGTCAGTTCGTGACCACTCCGATGATGTTTGCCCCTCGTCGAAGTGTAGCCGTTCCAAGTCAGCAAACGCATCGTCGATATCGGGTTGCAGATCGGATAGGCGTACAGCGACAATGGGTTTTGCTTTATACCCTTGTCCCTTCTGCGCTTGCGGAAGCGTACGAGTGTCATGGTCTACTAAATGCTCCGAGAACCGTAATCCAGCCTGAACGCAGTATTTCCATTTCCCATTCGGTGTTTTCTAATGCAAATGTTCGCATTTGTTAGTCGATAACTCTTGGCGGCTGTCGTTCGAAAATAGTTTCACCGTCGCTTGGACATCCGCTATCGGTTGTCTCGTAAATACCGAGGTATACGATAAGGTCGAAATTACGAACGCTTGGGTAAACTTGACATATTAATTTGCTGTTTGTTAGTGAGCCACGTCAGATAGATCGACACGGCAAAATCGCGCTAGGTTCGCGCTATTGGAGTTTGCAAATGTGCACGCAAAAAGTTTCTAGCAAAAAAATATGGAGGAATACGTTATGAATATAAAACTGGGTCGTCGTACCTTTCTTGCTACCATCGTTGCCATGGGGCTTGCTAGCCCAGTGGCCGCTGACGGACACCAAGTACTCGACAGCATCCACTTCTTGATTCCCGGCGGCGCCGGTGGCGGCTGGGACGGGACGGCTCGCGGAACGGGCGAGGCTTTGACCGCATCTGGTTTAGTCGCGACCGCCTCTTATGAAAACATGTCAGGAGGAGGCGGTGGCAAGGCAATTGGTTATTTAATTGAGAATGCTGAAAGCAATCATGGCACACTGATGGTGAACTCGACACCTATTGTCATTCGATCTCTGACGGGGGTGTTTCCGCACAACTTTCGTGATCTGACTTTGGTTGCCGGAACAATTGGCGACTATGCCGCTATTGTGGTCGGAAAAGACAGTCCCATCAACTCTATGGATGATCTCATCGCCGCCTTTGATGCTGATCCAAGCGGCACTGCAATTGGGGGAGGCTCTGTACCTGGTGGGATGGATCATCTTGTGGCCTCTATGGTGATGGAAGCCGCTGGCAAAGACGCCTTAGCCGTAAAGTACATCCCCTATGACGCCGGCGGAAATGCAATGGCAGCATTGCTGTCTGGTGAGATTGTGGCACTTTCAACTGGGTTCTCAGAAGCTGTTGACTTGGCTAATGCCGGTGAGGTTAAAATTCTTGGCGTTACGTCTGATGAACGTATAGATGCAGCACCCGACGCGATGACGATGAAAGAGCAAGGAATCGAGATGGCTTTTGTCAACTGGCGCGGCTTTTTCGGTGCGCCCGGGCTGCCTGAGGACAAGGTCACGGCGTATCAAGATGTGATTGCAAAAATGTATGATACTTCGGCGTGGGAAGAAGTGCGGGCGCGCAACGGCTGGGTAAATATCCATAATTCAGGCGATGACTTCAGAGTATTTCTTGAGAACCAGGAGGAAATCATCGGTGACCTCATGAAAAAGCTCGGATTTCTCTAAAAGCCAGGCCTGTCATTAGGGCGAAAAGCCGTCCTATTGAATTGATAACCCAAATTTGGAAAGGAATGACTTGGCACTAGATCGGTGGATAGCATTGATCATGTTGGGCATCTGTCTTACGTACGGGTATACAGCGTGGTTCACCATGGACGCTGGCTTAGCGCCTTTCATGAGACAAAATCCGGTTTGGCCAAGTTCCTTTCCCAAACTCCTTTCAATCGCGAGCGTTCTTGTTCTTTTCTTTATCCTCTGCGGCTTCGAGAAGAGTGAGCAAAGGGCCTTAGACGTCGACTACCGCCGACTCCACGAATACCGTTTGGGACCGGCGGCAGCTTTGCTCAGCCTAATGGTTGCCTACGCACTTTGTCTGCGGCCTTTGGGTTTTCTTTTTTCGACCGCCGGTTTTTTGATTATCGGTTCATTCATCTTAGGCGAGCGAAAGTGGCACATTATGGTGCCAGTGTCCCTGATCACGGCCGCAGTCGTCTGGTATCTCATTCAGAAGGTTCTGGGCATATATTTGCGACCGCTACCAGGCTTGTTAAGGAACTAAAATGCTTGAAGGATTCTTGGTTGGCCTTCAGACTGCGTTTTCTCTTCAAAATCTCCTGATGGTCGTTGCCGGGTGCTTGATTGGCACATTTATTGGCATGCTGCCCGGGCTTGGCCCAATGTCAATCATTGCGATTATGATTCCTTTGGTTATCTCTTTGGGTGATCCCGCTGCCGCTCTGATCTTATTAGCTGGCGTCTATTATGGAGCAATTTTTGGCGGTTCGACCTCATCAATTTTGCTGAACGCGCCCGGTGTTGCTGGCACTGTGGCATCAAGTTTCGACGGCTATCCTCTAGCGAGGCAGGGCAAAGCTGGAAAGGCTTTGACCATTGCCGCGGTCGCTAGCTTCGCTGGTGGTACAATCGGGGCGATACTGCTTATGATCTTCGCGCCGGCACTCGCGTCGGTCGCGCTCCTATTCCACTCCGCTGAGTACTTTGCGTTGATGGTTGTCGGGCTTTCCGCGATTGCAGCTTTCGCCGGCAAGGGTCAGGTAGCGAAAGCGATCATGATGACACTCCTCGGACTGATTATGGCAACAGTTGGAGAGGGTGCGTTATTCAACTTGCCACGCTTTACCATGGGGATCCTTGACCTGCAGTCTGGATTTGGTTTTATCACGCTCGCGATGGCAATGTTTGCCCTTCCAGAAGCCCTCATGCTCGTTCTAAAGCCGAAAGACCTAAAAGCCGACGATGACACGATAAAGGAGCTACGCATCACAAGAAGTGAAGCCAAGGCAATTGCACCGGTCATTGGGAGACAGTCAGTGCAGGGGTTTTTCATCGGCGTGTTGCCAGGCGCAGGCGCGACAATTGCCAGTTTTCTCGGCTATGCTGTTGAGCGAAACATCGCCTCAAAAGAGCAGCAAAAGGAATTTGGCAAAGGCTCAATCAAAGGTTTAGCAGCACCTGAAGCGGCCAATAACGCCGCTTGTACTGGCTCTTTCGTGCCGCTTTTGACCCTCGGCATTCCCGGGTCGGGAACCACTGCTATTCTGTTGGGCGCGTTGATCGCTTTGAATATAGCGCCTGGTCCAAGACTGATGATTGATGCCCCGCAGGTATTTTGGGCGGTCATCATGTCGATGTTCATTGGAAACCTAATTTTGCTCATCCTCAACTTGCCGCTTATTCCCTATATTGCAAAGATTCTAACGATACCGCGCAACTATCTCATACCGTTCATTCTGTTCTTTACGTTGATGGGGGCTTATATTGGGCAGAATAATGCTACTGAATTATTGATCCTCGTTGCGTTCGGAATCTGTGCCACGGTGTTGAAGTTTGCGGATTATCCGCTTGCGCCGCTGCTAATCGGCTTTATTCTCGGCGGTATGATGGAGGATAACTTTGCTCGCTCAATGCAACTTTATGACGGTATCTCCTTCATCTGGCAGCGTCCGATGACCTTTTGTCTATTGGCGATTGCCGCGCTTCTTATTATCTTACCCAGCTATCGCGAGCGTCGCACCAAAACCCGGACGGTCGCGATTTCGGATGGTGATTAAGTACCTGATATAGGTTAATCATGTGGGTTTGAAATTCATTCCAAAACACGAGGGCTCTTCTACATCTGTTCTTGGAAGGAATCGGATGATCCGTATATTTCTTCCGATGCGCCAAAAAATGGCGGCCAAAAGACAGCCCCTCTAAACTGTATGGAATGCAGCTGCAATATTCAAATTTCGTTGTTGAGTAGGGTTCTAAAATAGCACATGAGAAGACTCTTAAAGTGGCTTCTGTGGCGATTTTTTCTGGCGCAGATTTATCTTGTTATGGCATTGATTGGTCTCTTTATGGTGCCTTACGCACTGGTTTCTCGACGCGGCGCCATTATTGCCTGCAAGGCATACTGCCGATGGGTGCTGTGGACAGCCCATTGGATGCTTGGCATCAAAAATGAAGTCCGCGGGGAAATTCCTGCTGGCAAGGTCATCGTCGCCGCCAAACATCAGTCTTTCATGGATATTCTGATGATTTTTGGCGCGTTACCAAGTGCAAAATTCATCATGAAGCGGGAACTGTTGTGGACACCGATCATCGGTCTCTATGCAAAGCGTTTGGGCTGTATTCCGGTAAATCGAGGGAAGAAAGGGGCAGCGATATCCAGTATGGTTCGTGCCGTCACGCACGAATTTAAAGAAGCGGGACAGTTGGTCATTTATCCGCAGGGTACAAGGGTAGCGCCTGGAATTCGCAAGTCCTATAAAGTCGGAACCGCAATCTTGTATGAGGAACTGGCTTATACCTGCGTGCCTGTAGCAACGAACGTTGGCCTATTTTGGCCAAAAAGAGGAACGTTTTCTTCTGGACGGGCGGTTATTGAGTTTCTCAAACCAATCCCGCCAGGATCTCGGCGCGATGAGTTTCTTTCGGAACTTGAGGAGTTAATTGAGAGCCGTTCAAATTGCCTAATGTCCGAAGCAATAAGCGAGCGTCCCGCTCGTTCAGACTAACGATCAGAAAATCACGATTGACGCTTCCCGTTGCCGGTAAAATCATCTTTTCGTACCAGTCCATTCATCGATTCAAATACCAATATACGCATAATGATGGGCCGCGTTCTTGGTTGACGACTATTCCCGACGCACGTGAACACTGTTATGATCTGAGGGATAGAGTTTGATGGAAATGGCAATCCTGAATCAACAAAATTACGCGATCCGTCTAACATTTATCGGCATCTGATTCGGCAAACTCCCGCGCTAATTCACTGTCATTTGCCAAAAACTATTGGGTCATTCTTCAATCGCACCAAATCCACCTCCCCCTGGCGTCTTCATTACAAAAACATCGCCGCTGTCAACCAAAACAACATCATTGCCGGCAAGCTGCTCACGAGAACCATCGCGGCGTTCAAGATAATTCATCCCAACCGCGCCCGGTGCACCGCCACGCACACCAAACGGGGGAACCTCACGATGCGAAGATAACACTGTAACCATCATCGGCTCAAGAAAACGAAGTCGCCGAACAGCGCCGCTACCGCCGTCAAACCTGCCGCGGCCGCCGGACCCCCTTCGAATGGAAAACTCCTCAAGTAACACCGGGAATCGCGTCTCAAGGACTTCTGGATCCGTCATTCGCGTATTTGTCATATGACTATGAACCGCACTCGCACCGTCGAATCCATCTCCCGCTCCAGTACCGCCGCAAATCGTTTCATAGTTCTGGATTGAGCCATTGCCATAAACGAAATTATTCATCGTGCCTTGGCTCCCAGCAACAACTCCTAGAGCTCCAAAAAGCGTGTCAGAAATTGCTTGGCTAATTTCAGTATTGCCAGCAACCACCGCCGCTGGAGGACGCGGATTGATCATGCAACCCTCCGGGACCTTAAGAACCAGCGGCCTTAAGCAACCCTCATTCATGGGAATATCTTTCCCAACCAGAGTTCGGAATACATACAACACAGCAGCTCGACAGATTGCTAAGGGCGCGTTGTAGTTGGTCGTGCTTTGCGCTGATGTTCCTAAGAAGTCTATCGTTGCGCAACGAGACTCACGGTCAATCGAAATCGCAACTTTGATCTGACTACCGCCATCAAGTGGATAGACGAAAGAACAGTCCTTGAGGACATCAATAACGCTCCGAACACTCGCTTCGGCATTGTCTTGGACATGCGACATGTAGGCTTGGATTGTCTCTAAGCCATATTGTCGAATGATTGCGCGAATTTGATGAACCCCGGTTTCGTTTGCTGCAACTTGCGCAGAGAGATCTGCCATATTTTGCGCAATATTGCGACAGGGATAGTCTCCCGATCCCAGCAGCGCACGCATATGTTGATTTCGTATCTGGGCATTCTCAACCAACAACACATTGTTGAGAACCACCCCCTCCTCGAAAATCGTTCGACTATCGGGCGGGGCTGACCCTGGAGTCTTGCCCCCGATATCCGCATGATGCCCACGGCTAGCAACGGTGCAGATAATGTCCTGCCCCGCCTCGTCAAAAATGGGCGTGATCACCGTCACATCGGGTAGGTGCGTACCGCCGTTATAGGGATCATTGATCGCAAATACATCGCCCGGTTTTATGTTGCCTCGATTCTGACTCAAGATTTGCCTTACCGTTTCAGACATGGAGCCAAGGTGGACGGGAACATGCGGGGCGTTGGCGACTAAATCTCCCTTCGCATCAAAGAGTGCACAGGAAAAATCCAAACGTTCCTTGATGTTGACCGAGTAAGCCGTATTCGCAAGCGTCGCTCCCATTTGATCGGCAATCGACATGAAGAGATTATTGAAGACTTCAAGCAGAACTGGATCTGGCTGCGAACCAAGCGACAACTCAGGCTGAAGTTGGCAAACACGCTGCAAAATCAAATGCCCTCCAGCAATGGACTTTGCCTGCCAACCGCGCTCTACAATCGTGGTTGCCGTTCGTTCAATAACAATGGCCGGACCGTCAAGCGCCTCTAGGGGCGTTAATTCACGACGATCAATTAGCGGAACGCGACCCCAGCGATCACCCAGCCACATCGTTGCTTGTTTTGCGGGGCGAACCGCGTCGGGACTCTCTTGCAACTCGACGGTCTCGCCAGTCTTTCCAATCGCCTCAGCCGTCAACAACTCAATGACAACGCTTGCCTGTTGCGGTGTGAAGCCAAATTGATACTTGTGTGCCCGATTGAAGGCGGTTCGCATCGTCGCGGCCTCTCCGAACGGTACGGGTAAAGTCTGCTGTGCACCTTCGACACGCATATGCGCCGTTTGAATAACCGAAATTAGCCGCTCACAAACCCCCTGCCTTGCAACCTCTCGCCTCGCCTGATTTGACAAATTCTCAACGATCGTTCGCGCCTCAGAAAGATCTAAGAGTTGCGTACCAAGTTGATGTTCCTTAATCACTCGAATATCCGCGAGCCCAATTCCGAGTGCCGAAAGTACGCCGGCAAACGGGTGAATATAGATGCTGCGGATACCCAACGCGTCAGCGACGCGGCAGGCATGTTGCCCACCAGCACCCCCAAAACAGTTCATCGTATATTTGGTTACGTCATGACCACGCTGAATGCTTATTTTCTTTATTGCGTTCGCCATATTCTCAACCGCGATGCGCAAAAAACCCTCCGCGACATCTTCAACAGCTCGATCACCGCCGATAGCTCGTGCGAGTTTGGCAAATTTGCTCTTGACGATATCGACATCCAATCGCTGATTGCCGTCAGAACCAAACACAGCAGGAAACTGTTCCGCCTGCAATCGCCCCAACAAAACATTGCAATCGGTGACTGTCAGCGGCCCGCCCCGACGATAAGCGGCGGGTCCAGGATTGGCACCAGCACTGTCAGGCCCGACTTGCATCCGACCGTCTTCATAAAGCAAAATCGAACCACCACCCGCTGCGACTGTGTGAATCGACATCATCGGCACTCGCATACGTACCCCAGCGATCTCGGTTTCGTAGTCTCGCTCAAATTCACCAGCGAAGTGACAAACGTCCGTCGACGTGCCCCCCATATCGAACCCAATTACCGAGTCAAATCCGCAGTCGGTCGCCGTTCGAACCATGCCGACGACGCCGCCCGCCGGTCCCGAAATAATTGCATCCCGGCCGCTAAAATTTTCAGCCGCAACCAATCCACCATTGGATTGCATGAACATCAGCGGCGGAGTCTCCCCTTCCGCTTCACCCAATGCGCCAGCGACTTGCTGCAAGTAATTGCGAAGAATCGGCGACAGGTATGCATCAGCTACAGCAGTATCGCCCCTAGAAACCAGTTTGATGAGCGGACTGACTCGGTGACTCAATGATACCTGCGAGAACCCGAGGCGCTCCGCTAACTCTCCAAGACGAATTTCGTGCTCGGGAAACCGATAGCTATGCATCAAAGCCACTGCCACGGAGCGAAATCCTCGATCAAAGGCCTTTGTTAGATCAGCCTTCGCTTTCGCCATATCTAGTTCTGTCAGCACCGAACCTTCCGCATCAATGCGTTCAGTGATCTCAACGACCTCGTCGTAGAGAACTTCAGGCCGTTCGATCTTTAGATCAAATAATCGCGGCCGATTCTGGTAGCCGATACGGAGCAAATCTCCTAAGCCCTTGGTGATTAACAAGATCGTTGGCGCGCCTTTGCGTTCCAAGAGCGCATTGGTCGCCACCGTCGTTCCCATTTTTACCGACTTAATCGCAGACTTCGGTATCGGAGCGTTCGGCTCAATACCGAGTAACTCTCGAATCCCCTGAACCGCCGCATCAGAATAAAATTCTGAATTCTCTGACAAAAGTTTATGAATTCGAAATTGACCGTTTGGCGTTTTCGCAATGATGTCCGTGAAAGTGCCGCCGCGATCCACCCAGAATTGCCACATGTCTACCCTATCCGTTTCTCTCTTCATGACCCTTCGTCGACCCCATCAGGGTTTCAGACCCGATGTTTTCATCACCTCATATATTTCTTGCGGACGCACTCCAGGTCACTTCCCGACCGGCCTTTGTATCAACACAAATACATGCTCAAATCCAATAGAAGTTTCTCTTTAAGTAAGATATACAGGGCGCAAAATGGGAGCAAATTCTTCGTCATGTCGACATAACCGCAGCTTTATGGCTCTGGCCAAATAATTGAAAGCATTCGGTTGCATCTGTAGACGCCAATCGGCCAACTTTGACGCTTTAGAGAAGGACAGCTCGAAGCCAGAGCGGACGAACAGACAAATGAGCCACGACCCGCCAGCAATTGAACTAAAAAGCATCTATAAGGCTTTTGGATCAATACAAGCCAACAAGGATATTTCGATTACGGTTGCCGCTGGATCTATTCACGGAATCGTTGGGGAAAATGGTGCTGGCAAATCAACGCTGATGTCCATTCTCTACGGTTTTTACAAAGCTGATCAGGGTGAAATCTACGTTAAAGGAAAACAAATCCTAATTCGCGATAGTCAATCGGCCATCAGCTTTGGCATCGGGATGGTCTTTCAGCACTTCAAGCTTGTGGAAAACTTTACGGTTCTTGAGAACATCATCCTCGGCTCCGAGAAAGGCTATTTGCTCACCCCCGCTCTCAATCAAACGCGAACGGCACTGTATGATCTCGGGAAGGATTACGAATTAAACGTAGATCTTGATGCCGAGATCAAAGATTTAAGCGTCGGACTGCAGCAGCGTGTTGAGATATTGAAGGTGCTCTATCGCGGAGCTGATATCCTCATTCTTGATGAACCGACCGGGGTGTTGACCCCGACAGAAACCGAACAGCTGTTTCGAATTCTTCGAAGACTGCGTAACGAAGGCAAGACGATCATCTTAATTACCCACAAGCTGCGCGAAATCATGGAAATTACGGACCAAGTCAGCGTTATGAGGCGCGGAGAAATGGTCGGTCACTTGAATACGCCGGACACGACCCCCGAAGAACTGGCTGAGATGATGGTAGGTCGTAAAGTCATTCACAACATTAGCAAGTCGCCGGCTTCCCCAAAAGGCACTGTTTTGCAGGTGGAAAATCTCAACGTGGTCGACGACCTTGGAGTTGAGCGCGTCAAAGGTATTAGCTTCTCAGTGTGCGCCGGCGAGGTTTTGGGAATTGCTGGCGTTGCTGGAAATGGTCAATCAGAACTTCTAGAAGTCTTAGGCGGCATGCGAAATGGCACGGGTGTTGTGCAAGTTTCCGATCAGCAATTGGATTTGTCAGGTCCTAAAGCAACTGGAAAATGGCGGCGGAACTTTGGCATAGCACATGTTCCAGAGGATCGTCAGCGTGAGGGGCTGGTGATGGAGTACTTTGCGTGGGAAAATGTCGCCTTCGGATACCACCGCGATGCGAGATACCAGAAGAATCCATTCACCATGGATAACTCAGCAATACGCAAGGATGCTGTCGGAAAAATGGGACGCTTCGATGTGCGTCCCCGAAATCCTTGGCTACGCGCAAAAAACTTTTCGGGCGGCAACCAGCAAAAAATCGTTGTCGCGCGTGAATTTGAACGAAAACCCAACCTCCTCTTGGTAGGTCAACCAACGCGTGGCATTGATATTGGCGCCGTCGAGTTCGTACATCGACAAATCATTGCCCTACGCGATCAAGGGACCGCGATTTTACTTGTTTCCGTCGAACTCAGTGAGATCCTAAGCTTGGCGGATCGAATTGCTGTCATGTTCGACGGTCGAATTATGGGAGAACGGCTGCCCGAACAGACCGACGAGAGAGAACTTAGTCTTCTAATGACTGGTATAATCGAACAAGGACATGACCCTGCGATATGAAACTCAAACCTGTGATAGTCTATTTAGATGAGTACCTTACGACGTATTTTTGCCGTATTTTTCACCGCGATATTTGCGCCCGAAGATTGATCATTGACGCTAGACCCGTAGGATTTATCAATGCAACAACTGCCACCTTGGGCTGACGCGATCCTTATCCCAATCTTTTCGCTATTGTTAGCGGCGAGTCTCTCCGCATGCGCAATTTTAGCCATCGGGGAGAACCCGATGGCGGCTGCCCGCCTAATGGTCGAAGGCGCCGTTGGTTCAACTTACGCTTGGGGCTACACGCTCTATTATGCAACCAACTTCATATTCACAGGTTTAGCCGTTGCGGTTGCCTTTCACGCGCGGCTATTCAACATCGGCGGAGAGGGGCAAGCGATGCTTGGTGGTCTCGCCGTTGCCCTAATCTGTTTACTGATCCCATGGCCTCATTGGATTCTGGCCTTTATTTTTGCGGCCATTGCCGCCATGGCGTTTGGGGCGATATGGGCAGCGATCCCGGCGATTCTACAAGCAAAGCGCGGCAGCCATGTCGTTATCACCACGATTCTGTTTAATTTTATAGCAGCCGGATTTCTGAATTACGTGTTGGTAAATTTACTTCGCCCAGCAAGTTCCATGGATCCCGCTTCTGCCCGCTTTCCCGAAACTACGCAGCTTCCCACATTGCACGACCTGTTGGCCTTGTTAAATATTTCCTTCTCCAAAGCAGCACCAGCGAATGTCAGTTTTCTGGTGGCATTGCTAGCGTGCGTTCTCGTGTGGCATTTGATCTGGCGAACACGGCTGGGATACGAAATTCGTGCGTTTGGACACTCTGAGACCGGGGCAGTTTACGCCGGAATTTCTCCCTTCAAGGTCATTATGATCTCAATGCTAGTTTCGGGCGGCTTAGCAGGCCTTATGGCCATCAACAATGTGATGGGTGAGGCCGAGCGCCTGACGCTCAATGCCACGGAGGGTGCTGGCTTCATTGGCATTGCCGTCGCCTTAATGGGGCGATCGCATCCGTTTGGTGTCGTTCTCGCTGCAATCCTATTCGGCGCGTTGTATCAGGGTGGCGCTGAGTTGGCTTTATGGACGTCAATCCCACGAGAATTGATCATTGTGATTCAAGCGTTGGTGATTCTCTTTATCGGCGCGTTAGACAATATGATTCGAATGCCTCTAGCGCACATATATTCGGCCTTTCGTCACAGCTAGCTGCGAGGGCGCAATTGGTTTCTATGCAGGAATGGTATCGGCATGCACTGTCCGTCTATGCTCAACTTTGTTGTTGCCCGGCAAGCGTCAACTTTGTTCAGGTTGAGCGATGGTGAACCTCAATGGTGACTTACTTGATTACTTATTGGCAGATTTGATGTTACTTTGTCTCGAATTTTTCAGCCGAAGACCCCCGCAGTTGTATGGTTGTCACCTGCCTTGCAGCTCCTTCCTATTACCGGAAAATCGGTGCATGCAGGAGGTCGGTTAGTGAAGTCGCTACCGTTTGTTTGGCCGCATAAGGCGCCGTTCTAAGGGTGATTAATGGACTTGCTTGCCGTTATTCAAATTCTTGATTCTACCTTTAGACTAGCGACCCCGCTGTTATTCGCCTGCCTCGCGGGACTGTATTCAGAGCGTGCCGGAATCTTTGATATTGGGCTTGAAGGCAAGATGTTAATGGCGGCGTTTTCTTCTGCCGCGATTGCAGCAATTTTCGGCTCCGCATGGTTTGGGCTTGCCGCGGGTATCATCTCTGCCCTGCTCCTGAGCGGATTGCATGGCTTGGCATCTATTACCTTCCGGGGCAATCAGTTAATTTCCGGAGTTGCCATCAATTTTCTAGCATCTGGCTTAACGGTCTTGATTGCTCAGTATCTGTTTCAGCAAGGCGGCCGAACTCCGTCACTATCCAGTGACGGTAGATTCGAACCCATCACGCTTCCACTTGCAGACGCGCTTGCGATTGTGCCCGTTCTTGGCTCAATTTATTCTGAGTTGTTGTCGGGGCACTCGCTGTTTGTTTATCTCGCAATTTTCATGGTTCCAATAACTTGGTGGATACTTTACCGAACCCGCTTTGGTCTTAGACTACGAGCCGTGGGGGAAAATCCAGCGGCCGTCGAAACGGCAGGCGTCAGCGTTCATGCACTGCGGTTTGCAGCAGTCGCGATTTGCGGTGTGTTATGTGGGATCGCTGGTACATATTTAGCGACATCGCTGCAGGCTGGGTTTGTAAAGGAGATGACGGCGGGCCGCGGCTTTATTGCTCTGGCGGCTCTCATCTTCGCAAAATGGCGGCCATGGGCCGCACTCTGGACTTGTTTATTATTCGGCTTCATGCAAGCCGTCGCACTACGTTATCAGAATATTGATTTGGGCATCGTGGTTGTTCCCGTACAACTGATGGATGTCTTGCCCTATCTCCTTACTGTTGTCATTTTGGCGGGGTTCGTGGGCGCCGCTGTTCCGCCTCGTGCTGGCGGCGAGCCTTACGTCAAAGAGCATTAAGCAAGCGCTGGTTTTTGGAATCCTTCATTGCTCATACGATAGCACAGATCTGATAGGTCTCCTTCCGACATCGCAATCAAGCGCCAAAAAAATCAAGGTTTGGCTTGATGCTGGTCTATCTGCTAATTGCTGTCTGCAAAAGTACTTCTGCTGTCGGAACAAGGTTCGCTCATTGGCATACTGTCGAGTAAATTTGCTATCGCTGCCGGTTTTTTGGTGACCCCGCTATTGTTCTCTATTGAGATTCCTCCCTTCAGGGGCCGCAAATTCAACCCATTCCGCGACTTCTGACAGTGGCGTTGCACTCTGGCAACCGTTGAGATTTCGAAGTTTCGCCACTGCTCTCAGATTTCATTTTTGCCTTCGCAATGCTCATACTGCCAATCTTGAAATCCCATTCTCCTCGCAACCCCGATCAGTCCTCGAAAAATGTCTTGATATTGCGTCTCTAGCACAGCAGGGTCGCAAATTTTAGCCTCATCAATTTTTAAATCAGTGGCGTAATCATCAAGTGCTTTCCGCCATTCCCTATTTAACGGTTCTGATAGTTTATGAACTCGATTTGCGAGCATCGCGTGTTGGTTTGCAAGGCTCGGAATAAATTCTAGGGTCGGCAAACGATTGCTTTTGCTGAAATTTAGTTCTTTCTCTATCGGCGTGAGATTCCAAAACCGATTATGAGCCACAAAGCTCCAGGGAAGGAAGTGATCTAAGTTAAAGCCGTCTTTGGTCAGAGGTTTACCCGTAAAGATCGAAATGACTGCCGTTTGACCGATGACGCTACTCCATAGCTTTCGTTGACCCGTCAGGCTTTCCCTTTCCGGATTGATCAAAATTTTCTTACTGATTCTGGGTACATTCGGATTCCTGTGTTCCAAAAAGCGTAGCCAAATCGCATCACTCCAGCCCTTAACGACCGCAAGATTATCGGACAGATAGTCGAACCAATCTTCATGAAGTTCAATTTCATTGGTGACATCGGAGAACTCACGGGAGTGAAGAATAACGCGATATAGCGGCTTCTTGGATTGAAAATAGCGATTACCCAATTCGGCAACTCGTCTATTCACCTTGGCATCAACCAAACCCTGCAATTCGGAGAACCACGGTCGGATGAATCTATAGGGCACATAACGAAGCAGTTCTTCTCGCCCAGCTTGGCCGACAACTTTGCTGATCTTTGCTCGAATCCGCGTCGGCTCCGCCAGATCGTCCTCTTCTCCGAGTTTGGCATCCCGGATTCTGCGAACGACCATGTCTTGTGGACCAAAGTTGAGACGGAAATGAAAGCCGGGCCACCAAGCCTCTTCCATTATTCCGATTGCGATATCTCGGAATGGGATAATTTGGCGATTCTTTTCAATTCCCTCCCGTAGAATTGTTCGAAACAGCAAGAACTTGTAGCTGTTGGTGGTTCCCTTGAATGTGCTTAGCAGTGGCGCAAGGGCAAGATTTTTTGGGACGGGAAACCCGTTCTTGGGATCAATAATGGACACGACGCTAACAGAGTGACAGCACAGGCTGGTATAAACCACGCAGAACGAAGAGATTTAAATTTTTGCTCCCAGCACCTATCCCTGACACAGAGCGCTTCGCACCTTGTATTACAATCAACCCAACAGGGCTGGCGCGAGTCGGCTTACAATTTTGCGATCTCGTCGGCACTGATGCCCGAGGTATGTTCGTGGGCGCGTAACGAAGAAGTCGGGAACTAATTTCACGTCACTTCTTGTGTCCATTCACCCCACGGTAAAAATTCGGTGCAATATGCCAAGCCAATCGCGTACTCTCGAATGGCGTCCCTTCTAACTTTCGTGCCTAAAGCGACCGGCATGACAATATCGGCGTGATAAGGGCTACCGTCCAAAGGCGTTGGAAAAACACGACAACCAACTTGTTCGACGTTTTCTGCCGTTATAGTATACCAGCCCCAGAACTTCTTTCCAGACATGCCCGCATTTTGCTCGCCTAATGCGGCGAGTTCGGCGTGGATTTGGACCGGATGAACATAAAACCAGTATCGGGAATCGCATCGATTCGTCAACAAAAAATATGTCACTAGGCACCACAAGGAGCCGATCGCGTGAATCTATAAAAAATATAATTTATTCAACGACTTAAAAACAAGTCAATGCGATCAATCATGGTAAACCGTCGAAGTCAGGACAGAGAAAACATTCGCAATGCCCGCATCTCGCAGACACCCACCGTCCCGGTTGATATCTGCCAGCAACAGGATGTGCGCCCGCTTGCGCCGCTCTTTCGATCCTTTGCCGCTTTCCACCAGATACTCAAGCGAAAAACGCTCCTCAGCATCCAGGGTCACATGATAAAACTTCCGACCGTTCGGATTCATGATTTTGCTTCACAGGGTTCTCCCAATCCTTCTTCCGTTCTTTAAGCTCAGAAACGGCCCTGCTCAGACCTCTTGGGATTGTCTTATTGTTATCTGTGAGGCAACTCCATACCGCTCACTATGCGCATGACAACAATTTTTCCAACTTCTAACATCAATTCAATGACGGTGGGATACTAGGAGTTATGATACAACCCCCGACCAATCTGCCCAATTGGCCGGGAAGAAGGGAATCAGGAAGTGGAAAGCATAAGAAAACCTGACTATTGAGGTATTTCACTCAAGCTGGGGA
>JAPORY010000086.1 GCA_026709985.1 Aestuariivita sp.
TTTTGGGGTCGCACTGCAGACGGTCGAGCAACGCCCGCGTGGTCGGTAAGTCCCAGACCGCCTTGGCAATGAAGGCCCGCGCCAAAGCCCGGCGGTCTTCTAGGGGACGACCACGACCGGACGAATGCGTCTGAATAAAAGCCTCGACCGGCTTCAGATCCAGAACCGCAACAAAACGCTGGTGGTTCGCCGTCAGCGGACCGAGGTTCTCAACTAGGTTGGGGAATAATTCCCCTTGAAATCGCTTCCAGATACCGGCTATCGTGTTCGTTAAGGGCATGGGACAACCTCCTCTGTATTTTGTGTTGGTCACAATCTAATATACAAAGGGTTGTTTCATGTCCACAGTTTTCAAAAAAAATCACCTGTTTTCAGGAAAAAATCGCTCACCTGATGAATTTTGCAAGTGGCTCAGAGGAGTACGAAATAATTATGGAGGAAAAAGAAATTGTACCAGGAGATGTTGTTCAAATAAAATCTGGTGGAGAATTAATGACAGTTAGTGAAGTTATAGAAGACAATCTAGTTCGAGTTACATGGATGGATAAAAACGGCGAAATAAGAAGAATCACCCTTCTTAAACATGTCTTGCATCATGTGGATCAAGTTATTTCACTTTAAACAAAAGCCGATCTTGATTTTCAGGAACGGGGGGCGGTATCGACAAAAACCTTCACTTCCCCACCCGCTTTGGCAATAATCCAACTCGCTAGTCGCTTTAGACGCTTCTTGACGACGACATGGTAGTCGCTGTTTTGGGCATAGACCGAGATGACGCCTGTTTCTCGCCAAGGCACTCGAATTAAAGGATCAAAATCAGGCGTATAGCTCTCGGCGAGCATGATGATTGAACGAGCGCTTTCCCACAATTTCTGCGGGTCAGATCGCCATTCCAATCGGCGCTCAAGCCACCTCATCTCGCCGTGAAATCCCGCTTCAATGAAAGCATGCAGCCGTTTGGAAAACTCCGGCACAGAATCAGGACGACAGACTTTTGCCATTACAAAGCCCTCATCAACCGCACGGGAAAGCAATCGTCGTTTGAAATTATCCATTACTAGAGCTGAGTCTCAAACCTTTCCCATGTCAGTTAGCACATGAAAACCGCGATATTGGCTGCGATATAGCGCAAACGCCTGCGAAAAATTGACCCAAATTGGGGACGCCATTTGCACGAGAGCAGTACCGCTCTGAATTTGTCCTTCGGTTTATGTTTCGACCGGCTCTCAGAGCGGCATAAGTGATGACCTGCATCATCAGCAGTAAGCAAAGAGCGATTCTCTCGGTTAGAAGTCCAAGTCGGAGTAATGTTCCGGCGGGGAAAATCCCGAGACCAAGTCCGCCAAGATTGATCGAAATGCTGGTCGCGATTTAATCGTGGCATACCACTGTTTGACCGACGGTGACCGTTCCCATTCCACATCGCCGATGTAATCAAGCGATGAGAGATGCGACGCTGCCGCAAAGTCAGCTAGCGTCAGTACTTCGCCGGCAATCCACCGTCGATGATCCAATAGATTCGACATGTAGTCCAAGTGAGGCTTAATGGCACGTAAGCCCGATTTGACATTAGAACTATCGGGATATCCTTGCTTGGAAACCTTCTTATTGACCCGTTCATAAAGCAACTTCGAGGTCACTTCGTTGTGAAACTTGTCGTCAAACCAAGCGACTAGGCGACGAACTTCGACCCTCGCCTCCGGCGCTTCGGGCATCAGTGGCGGGTCGGGACGAGTCTCCTCAATGTATTCACAAATGGCCATGCTTTCCGATAGCACTCGATCATCCAATCGAATGACCGGAACTTTACCCGCTGGATTGCGACGCATAAATTCCGAATTTTTCTCCCAGTATCGTTCTTCCACAAGTTCGACGTCGATTTTTTTTTCAGCGAGACTCAATCTCACCTTTCGGCAAAACGGTGAGAGCGGAGCATGATATAGTCGAGCCATAAAGGTTATTTTCCTTTCGTTGATTGGTTCAAATTAGTTTCCAAAGCGACAGAACTTATTGTTCAAAACAAGCCGAGCGACCGTCAGCACGAATCGTCGCTGCGCCGTCTAATACCGATACCGCAAGCCTTTGCAAGCGGGGAGACGGTGAAATGGCCGATCGAGATTTGGGTGCTGGCAGTACGACCGCCAGGCGACCGGCTTGAGTTGGTGTCAGTTGCTTGGCTGCAACACCAAAATGATGACGTGCGGCCGCTTCAATTCCGAATACGCCCTCATCAAACTCCGCAACATTCATGTAAACCTCTATAATACGGCGCTTCGGCCATGCCGCCTCGACCACCAAAGTGAGAACCGCCTCAAGCGCCTTGCGAAACCACGACCGATCAGGCCACAAAAAAACATTCTTGACCGTCTGTTGCGAAATTGTTGACGCACCTCTAGCGCCGCCCTCTGAGATCGCCTTTCGAACTGCCGTCGCATCTATGCCCCAATGCGCACAAAAGTTGGCATCTTCGGCGGCAACAACCGCACGAATGGCTACGGCACTTATATCTTCAAGAGACACCCAAGTTTGCGCGACAGTTCCGAGCCTACGTTCCTCTGACCAGATATAATACCACGTTGGTGGGTTCAGTACGCGTAGAGATAATATCAAAACCAACACCAAAACGGTCAAACCGACAACGCCTAGCACGATTCCCTTTTTGATCAGAACGAAAGATCTCTTGCTGGGCCATGACGTGCTCTTCGACGACGGCTTCTGCTTCCTCCTTTTGGCCTGAGTTGGTGCTCTTTTTTTTCGGCTTTTCATTCCTATTCAACCAAGGTGCCAATATTGACCCAATCCCTCCAGTGAGTGCTTGCGAGGCGCCATCACGGTCTCAAATTGTCGGTAGCGACCGGGATCCAAAAACCCCCGTTCATTGGCAACAAACAATACCGTTTCACTCGAGGGATCCGTGGGGCGGCGGCCTACTGCGCAGGTACCGCTGTATCATCAATATTCGAGAGTGGCTCAGGAATCTTATCAAGCATTTCTTTGGGGCAAATTTGAATAAATTTTGATACACTCGCCTCCCAATACTGCAATAAATGCTGAGCCTTCTCGCTCAAAGTTTCTTCGAAATGTCTCTCAATCAACGACTTCAATTGTCTTTCCCAAAAGGGCACTGTGACCGGGCACATCAAGAGAGTTTCTGGATTAATCAAAGATTCGGCAGCGTTCTCTGGATCATAAATATAGGCCATGCCGCCGGTCATACCCGCACCAAAATTGGCTCCAATTTCTCCCAATATCACGGCAACGCCGCCGGTCATATATTCACAACCGTTTGAGCCCAGACCCTCAACCACAACTTTTGCACCAGAATTGCGGACAGCAAATCGCTCACCCGCTCGACCCGCGGCAAATAGGTATCCGTCGGTTGCACCATAAAGCACAGTATTGCCGATGATCGCATTATCGTCAGCTTTCAGCGATGACTCCATCGGCGGGCGAACCACGATTGTACCACCCGAAAGCCCTTTACCAACATAGTCATTGGCATCACCAGCAACTTCAATTTTTAGGCCGTGCGTCGCAAAGGCGCCAAGTGACTGCCCTGCTGCTCCCTGTAACTTCACGGTCAAGTGATCAGGTTGCAATCCGTTCTTGAGACCGAATCGCTGAACGATGTGGCTCGACGTTCGTGTGCCTACGGCGCGGTGAGTGTTTTGCACCGTATAGAACAACTGCATTCGTTCACCGTCTTCCAGAAAACGTTTGGCATCCCTCACGATCTCAGCGTCGAGGGAGGGGGACACCTTGTTTCTTTTTCGGTCTCGATCATAATCAATGTCCCATGATCCATCGACGGTTATCAGTAATGGATTGAGGTCAAGATCATCAAGATGAGCGGATCCGCGGCTGACTTGAGTGAGTAAATCTGCGCGACCAATGACTTCGCGAAGCGAGCGAGCGCCGATTGACGCCAAGATCTCACGGACCTCATGCGCATAGAAAGACATAAGATTGACGACCTTATCGGCGCTGCCAGTGAATTTCTTCCGCAGCGCCTCGTCTTGTGTGCAAACGCCTACGGGACAGGTATTCGATTGACACTGTCGCACCATAATGCAACCCATGGCGACGAGGGAGGCGGTACCGATACCAAACTCTTCGGCACCCATCATCGCCGCCATAACAATGTCGCGACCAGTTCGCAGTCCGCCATCGGTTCTGAGGGTGATACGATCGCGAAGATTATTCATGGCTAAGACTTGGTGAGCCTCCGTCAGCCCCATCTCCCAAGGTAGGCCTGCGTACTTGATTGACGTTGCCGGTGACGCGCCAGTGCCACCATTATGACCGGAAATGAGGATGTTGTCAGCTTTCGCCTTGGCGACGCCCGCAGCAATGGTCCCAACGCCAGACGCCGCCACAAGTTTTACCGTTACTTTCGCTCGAGAATTGATCTGTTTGAGATCGTAGATCAGTTGTGCAAGATCTTCGATCGAATAGATATCATGATGAGGCGGTGGCGAAATCAACGATACCCCCTCGGTCGAGTGCCGAAGCCGTGCGATTAAACTAGTAACTTTCATCCCGGGCAACTGCCCGCCCTCGCCCGGTTTGGCCCCTTGAGCAATCTTGATCTCAAGTTCTTCACAATGATTAAGATACTCGGCGGTTACGCCGAAACGGCCCGACGCAACTTGTTTGATTTTTGCCGAGGGATTATCGCCGTTGGCCTCAAGCACGAAATGCTCTGGATCTTCCCCGCCCTCCCCACTGTCCGACTTGGCTCCAATTCGATTCATCGCAACATTTAGGGTTTTATGCGCTTCTGGTGATAAAGCTCCAAGCGACATCCCAGGGGTAACAAACCGCTTTCGGATAGTGGTGATGCTTTCAACCTCTTCTAGCGGAATTGCTTTGCCAACGGGTTTGATATCAAGGAGATCGCGAAGATGTATCGGCGGTGCCGATTGCATCTTTTCCGAGTAGTTTTTCCAGAGCGCGAACGAGCCTTGATGGCAGGCAGTCTGTAACAAGTGCATCGCGGGAGCTTCCCACGCGTGGGTTTCACCAGACGCCCTAACCTTGTAGAAACCGCCAATCGGCAGGACCCCGGTATCCGACATCCAGGCTTGCGCATGGATTTTCTCGGCCTTTCGCTGTATTCCGATAATGCCAATGCCAGAGATGCGCGAAGCAATCCCAGGAAAATACTCGGCACACATTGAGCGCGAAAGGCCTATCGCTTCGAAATTGATCCCGCCACGGTAAGAAGAAATCACAGAAATGCCCATCTTGGCCATGATTTTTAGTAAGCCTTGATTAATTGCTTCGCGGTAGCGAGCCATCGCGTTCTTCAGATTTCCGCCGAGTAGTCCGCGCTCGATTCGGTCAGCAATTGAGTCTTCAGCCAAATAAGGATTGACAACTGTTGCTCCACAACCAATGAGGACAGCAAAGTAGTGCGGATCAATACACTCGGCGCTCCTAATCATCAGAGAGCAGAAGGTTCGCAACCCTTTCCGAATGAGGTGACTATGAACCGCCGAGGTCGCGAGTATCATCGGGATCGCAATCCTCTCCGCATCGGACAGTGTGTCGGTTAACACCAAGTGCCCAGCACCGGAGCGCACGGCATCCTCACATTCGGATCGAATGCGTTCAAGATCGGCACTTAACAGGCCGTCTTTTGCGGCAAATGTGCAGTCGATTTCTACAACTGGGGTGGTGAAGGTCTCAAGAAGGCATTGCCACTGTGCATTCCCGAGAAAAGGGCTGTCGAGCACAATGATTTCAGTTTGCGAACTGTCCTCGTCCAAGACGTTCTTGAGATTACCGAAGCGGGTTTTGAGGCTCATCACCCGGTATTCTCGAAGGCTATCAATCGGAGGGTTGGTGACCTGACTGAAGTTTTGCCGAAAGAAGTGGCTGAGAGGACGGTACCGTTCGGAGAGCACCGCTGGTGGTGTATCATCACCCATCGACGCGACCGATTCTTTGCCGTCTTCCGCCATCGGCACCAAGATATGTTCGATTTCTTCGATAGTGTAGCCAGCGGCAATTTGTCTCTGACGCAGCGCGTTGCCGGAAAAAATCGAACTCTCCTCTACATGGTTCAGTGCGTCTGATAGATCATTGATCTTGCCGACCCATTCGCCAAAAGGCTGTGCTTTTGCAAGTTTATCTTTAAGGTCTGCGTCGTGATATAGCCTGCCCTTTTTTGTGTCGACCGCAATCATCTGACCGGGGCCTAAAGCGCCTTTTTCAACGACTGTTGCCTCGTTGACCGCAACCATTCCAATTTCGGACCCGGCAATCAGTAGCCCCTCTCCGGTTACGACGTATCGAAGGGGGCGCAAGCCGTTGCGATCAAGACCTGCACAGACCCAACGCCCGTCTGTCATTGCCAGAGCTGCGGGTCCGTCCCACGGCTCCATGACAGAGTTACAATAGGAATACATATCCTTCCATGCTTGCGGGAGTTCGATGGTTTGCTTCGACCAGGTCTCTGGTACGAGCATCGTTTTTGCCATAGGCGCACTGCGACCGGCTCGCACCAACACTTCGAATACCGCATCAAGCGCGGCGCTGTCAGATGAGCCGTTTGGGATAATCGGTTTGATATCTTCGGCCATTTCGCCAAAGGCCGCAGACGCCATACGGATTTCGTGGCTTCGCATCCAATTAATGTTACCCTTGAGCGTATTTATCTCGCCGTTGTGAGCGAGTGTTCGAAAGGGTTGCGCAAGCCACCATTGTGGAAAGGTGTTGGTCGAGTATCGTTGATGATATATCGCGAATGAACTCTTAAAACGGGGATCAAGCAGGTCAGGATAAAACTCGGCAACCTGTTCGGCGAGCATCATGCCCTTGTAGATAATTGATCGACAGCTCAGCGAAGCGATATAGAAGTCGTTGATCCCAGCGGCAACAGCTGCTTTTTCAATCCGTCGTCTTGTTACGTACAATTCGCGCTCGAAGGTTTCTTGGCTTGTTCCTTTTGAGTTCGCGAGGAGGATTTGCTCAATTTCCGGTCGGGTTGCATTGGCTTTTTCGCCCAGAACACTCACGTTAACGGGCACATGGCGCCAGCCATAAATATAGTACCCCATTCGTAGAATTTCGCTCTCGACAATTGCGCGACAGGTTTCCTGCGCCCCCAAGTCGGTTCGTGGCAAAAAGACTTGGCCAATCGCGATCAGACGATCTTTATCGGGGGTGTGACCAGTGCGCTCAATCTGATGGCGAAAATATCCAACCGGCATTTCGAGGTGCAATCCAGCACCGTCCCCAGTCTTTCCATCAGCGTCGACGGCGCCTCGGTGCCAGACTGCTTTAAGAGCCTTGATTCCTTTCTCAACGACTTTTCTGCTCTTCTTGCCGTTGAGTGAAACGACCAAACCAACGCCGCAGGAGGCACGTTCATCTTGACTTCGATACATACCGAAATTGGCGCATTGTTGACGCTTTGCGGCCTCAGTTCTCGCCCAGTCTTGCGTGATTTTCTTCATATGAATATCCTTTGAGCGAAGCCCAATTAAGTCAATTTCAGGTTTGCAGTGGGTAATGCCGGCACCGCCATTTGCTTCTCGAATAATGATTGTTCGTGATCGGGTTCCTATCGTTCATCTGCGGTTTCCTAACTACACCAGATCTGCCGCAATCGTAGTAATTTGCTGGCTCTAGCGCACTTGATCTCTCAAAGATGCCGTGGGCGACACTTAAGCTGCGACCTTCTCGTTTAGCCGCGTTAGGATTGCTTGAGCGCAATCACGCCCATCGCGAATGGCCCAGACGACGAGGGATGCGCCTCGAACGATATCGCCGATAGCGTAGACGCCCTCAAGCGAAGTCTTTCCCGAATTTGCCTCGGCCTTTATGGTTCCCCAAGATGTGACCGCTAGAGCGGGTTCGTCGAATAGGTGTGGCAAGTTCTCAGGTTCGAAGCCGAGCGCCTTAATGACGAGATCGGCCTGTTGCGTAAAATTTGCGTTTGGGATCGCTTCAGGCGCTTGTCGCCCTGACGAATCGGCAGCACTTAATTGCATACGTTGTGCCGATACCGACTCGACCTGTGCGACATTCTTCTGAACTTCTGATAACCGCACTTGAAAGGCGACTGGTGAACTGAGCCACTCAAAGACGACCCCTTCCGCCTCGGCATTGGCAACTTCCCGCAGGGAACCGGGCATGTTTTTTCGATCCCGACGATAGAGACAGGTCACGGATTGAGCCCCTTGCCGAACAGCCGTGCGCACGCAATCCATTGCGGTATCACCCCCGCCGATGACGACGACACGCTTTTGATCTGCATTGAGCATCCCTGAATCGAAATCTGGCACGTTATCGCCAAAACTTTTGCGGTTAGAAGCCGTGAGATAATCGACGGCCTTAACGACGCCCGCAGCGTCGGCACCATGGATATTGAGGTCGCGAGATTGATAGACCCCGGTGGCAATAATCGTCGACATATTCTCTTGCCTTAGACGTCGAAAATAGTCGGCGTCGATTTCGCAATTGAGTACAAATTTCACACCGCCATCCTCAAGATGTTGGATGCGTCGCATGACGACATCCTTCTGTAACTTGAAGTTTGGAATCCCGTAGGTCAGTAATCCGCCGGCGCGGTCATATCGATCGTAGACGGTGACCTGTAGTCCTGCTGTTCGAAGATACTCAGCTGCCGCTAAGCCTCCAGGCCCAGCACCAATAATAGCAACGGATTCCCTGCGCTCGTACCTAGGCTTGAGTTCCCTGACCCATCCTTGTTGCCAAGCGGTGTCGGTGAGATATTTTTCGACGGCGCCAATCGTGACGGTCCCATGCCCAGCTTGTTCAATGACGCAACTTCCTTCGCAAAGGCGATCCTGCGGACAGATTCGTCCGCATATCTCCGGAAAGGTGTTCGTGGCTTGAGATAATTCATACGCTTCCTGCAGGCGGCCTTGTGCCGTTAACATCAGCCAGTCGGGGATGTTATTGTGCAGGGGGCAATGGGTTTGACAATACGGAACACCGCATTGACTACAGCGGCTCGCCTGCTCTTGCGCTGGAGCGGGCAAATATTGTTCATAGATTTCGTCGAAATCCTTAGCGCGCAGATCCGCTTTTCGTAATTCTGGCATTTCGCGCTTGATGTCAACAAATTTCAACATGGTAGACACGGGTGGATTCCTCACGGTTGCGAAATGTCGAGGTGACACTCAAAGCAGACCTAACAGCAAAAAGACCACAAGAAAAGACAGCAGTGCTGACCTAATTTTTACAGGAAATTCGCTAGAAAGGGATTATACGCGGATTGCAACGGCAAAAATAGGGTGTAAAGCGGACATAAATTCATCGCTTTTTTTCCTTTGGTCAGTACCATAGGGTAATGAGTGATAATTTGGTGATAATCAATTTGGACTGTCCGCTGATGCCGATTTTTCCGTTAATTTTTGTTGCTGTCATCCAAGGTCTCACTGAATTCTTGCCGGTATCCTCCTCGGCGCATTTGATCTTGGTTTCGGAACTGACGGAGCTGAGCGATCAAGATCTCTTGATTGATGTTTCGGTTCATGTTGGTACGTTGTTTGCCGTTGTGATTTATTTTTGGTCGGATGTCCGAATGGCGATTGCGGGGAGTGGACGTCTTTGTCTTGGGCGGGTTGACAGTTCAGATGCTTTTTTTGCCCTCTGTTTACTCATCGCAACGCTACCGGTCCTCATTGCGGGTGCGGTTTTGCTGTGGACGGGTTGGATTTATCACCTTCGATCAATTGTGGTGATTGGCTGGGCAATGATCGTGTTTGGGGTGATTTTATATGGGACCGATCAAATCGGCGGACAAGAGCGTACTGTTAGTCGCTGGCGGTTGAATCACGCGGTCGTCATGGGTTTGTGGCAATCGGTTGCGTTGGTTCCGGGCGCGTCGCGTTCGGGAGTTGTTATCAGTGCGGCGCGATATCTCGGCTATGACAGGGTAGCGGCGGCGCGATTGGCAATGCTGATGTCAATCCCGGCGATTATCGCCTCTGGCGCAGCTGTTTTGTGGCAAGCGGTGGTGCAAGGCGATATTGCAGCCGTTGGTTATGGGGTCGTTGCAGCAATGTTCGCATTTTTTGCAGCACTCGTTTCGATCACAATCATGATGCGTGTACTGCGACGATTTAGTTATACCCCTTTTGTCGCTTATCGAGTGCTTCTCGGTATTGTACTATTGATTATCGGCTATGGCAGTTCAGGAACGAATATTCTGGGCTGATTCCTTGATCTCGGCGAATTGACCGGCGGGGCGGAAGCGCCACAGATATTCGGGCAAGACGGCATCAAGTGCCGTCGGCGTTATTCCCAGTTCTTCGAATCCTATAGACCCGCTTGCGACGACATTATCACGGGCTAAGTTACGGACTTGATCGCGGGTAATTGCGGCGGGAATTAGCCCCATGCTTGCGGCGTTAGCGGTATCAAGAATTACACCCATGAGTTTGGCGATAGGAAGGGGTAGATTAACGATCGCACGGCGTCGCCGGATGATTGTGAGCATCTGCTCCATCAGTTCCTGAAATGTCTTTATCTCGGGTCCCCCTAATTCATAAATTCCTGCCCGCACCCGACCTTGGACGGCCATGGCCGCAGCTTTTGCTACGTCATCGACGTAGACGGGTTGAAATTTCGTCTTGGCGCCAACGATGGGGAGTATGCCGTTCCATTGTGTCATGGCGGCAAATCGATTGAAGAATTGGTCCTCGGGTCCAAAAACGATTGAGGGTCGCAAAATAACTGCCGTGGGGATTTCGCGTTGGACGACGGCGTCGCCCGCTGCTTTGCTGCGACTGTAATGACTGGCTGCATTGGGGTCGGCGCCAATTGCTGATAGGTTGACAAGAGTGGTGATACCTTGCTCGGCTGCGAGCTTTGCGATTCGACTCGGTGCCTCTGCCTGCACAGCATCAAAGGTATTTTTTCCCGCTTCTGCCAATATACCGACGCAATTTACGATTGCGTCGGCTCCCAGCATAGCATTTTGAACGGAGGAGTCTTGTCGAACATTGCAAGGACAGGGCTCAACTTGGCCGACGACGCCGTAGGTTTTAGCAAATAGTGCTTCATTAGGGCGTCGAACGGCTATGCGCACTCGCCATCCTTCACTGGCCAATCGGCGCACGATGTATCGACCGATGAATCCAGAACCGCCATAGACCGTGGCCAATTTTGACATGTGATACCATCCCAACAAATCTTCAGAACTTAGTCTAATGCGAAGAGCGCTTGGTATCAAGTTCGAACTATCCCAAAGCTGGGGATGTGTTTGCATGGCGGGTTTGTCGGGGCGGTTATCATACGCTGAACGCTTGCTGCGAAACAGATGGTGCCTTGATCAAGAAATTTCATTCGCATTTCCGCTTGGCGAAGGTTCCTGAATGAGGACAGCCAGAGAGGGTAGTCTCACTTTTAATCTGCAGCCTCCGTTTGTATCTTTCTCATATCGACTCCGTGCGTGGAAATATTTCATAGGGCACCGTTATTGTGTTTTCTCTGCAATTGCTGCAAGTGTTAACATAAGTTACCCTACATCCAGGTATGTCTCGCGTAGGAAAATATTGCTGACGCAGCCGAACCTTAGGCGCAATGCGGGTAAGCGGTGATCTTAGCGACGATTTGGGGTGGGGCGGAGCGCACGGGTCTAACAAGGAAGGGTCAATTAGTGATGCGCTGGCGGGAAAAGAGACTCTCGGCGCCGGTTTCAATGGTTCCAGCTGCGCCCGGAGTTACGCTATAGGGCATAAAGAAATGTATCATGATCTTGAGTTGCAACGTGATTATATACGTCGGCGAAACGAAGAATCTGAAGCAGCGACTTGGTGAACATTTGCCTGACACAGAACAGAATGCCGACCTTAGGGTGCATCTTCGGCGGAACTATGACACACTGATCTGTTGGTACGCTCAGACTGAAGCAAACCGAACCCGAGCCGTTCAGGATGAGTTAATCAGCAGGATCCGACCATGCTTCAATATAATTGGGCTGAAAGATCTTTGAAGGACAAATAAGTCGTGAACCAAATCGAAACAGACATAAATGAATTAGAACTATTCCACAGGAGGGCGAGCGAGACATTTGCACGCCTCCTTGATGATATCCAAAAAAAGGCGGGTTGCCACTTGGTTTTTCAAGTCAACATGGGAGAAACTCAGTCTTACCTGACTTCAGTCAAACTTGGTTGGGTGGCTGAGAAGGTTCGATTGTTCAACGATCTTCCCATCTTCAAGAAAGATGAGGAAGACGATAGTGGTGTAGAATTTTCTTCGATAGATTTGGAAATAAGGCAGCAACGTATGCCGGACTGGACACGCCAGCGCGACATGGCAGCTTATCTAGCTAGCCGCCGACACCATAAGTTTCCCGCGCTTCTTCTGGTGGGTTGGCAGGGTTGGGTCCATAATGAGAGGGATGAGAAATGGGGTGAGGACAAACAAGCAATGTCAGAGAGCTTAAACCTCAGGGGACTTGATACAACTGGCATGTGCTGGGAATTAGATGATTCCAATACATATTTCTATGCTTTGGATGGTCAGCACAGGCTTATGGCAATCCTTGGATTGCGAGACCTTATTCGCGACGGGCATCTTCCTGCCCGTGATAAGTTCGGAAAACACAGGTCCGCTGGCGGATTGTCGCGGGAAGACATTATCCAGCAGACGGGCGAAGACAAGGTTGATGCCCATCAGAGACTTCAAAGACTAATGGATGAGCGAATCGGGATAGAAATAATCCCGGCGATTCGCATGGGCGAGAATGAAGAAGAAGGACGTCGAAGACTTTGGCAGATGTTCGTTGATGTCAACAAGCATTCCAAACGCCTCAGCAACGGCGAACTGACGCAATTGGACGAATCAAACGGATATCGTGTCGTTGCACGCAAATTAGTTGCAAACCATCCGCTGCTGAACAGCGGGATGCTGCCGAGTGGAGAAGAACGACCCAAAGTTGAACTTGTAAAAACACAACTAAGCGAGAACGCAGATCGTTATACTACTCTTGATACGATGGTTGAGGTCGTCCGTGCCTACTTGAAGGAAAACGAAACTTTAGATGAGCACAAGAGTTATGTTTTTTGGGACAGTCTGATTGCCAAAGGTATATCCATTCGACCTAACGATCACGTACTCAACGAAGGTGTTAAAGACATGACAAAGTACCTTGATCTCATGGCTAGAATTCCATCGCATCGGGCGTTCATTCAGGGAAAGATAGCTGGAGAGATTCGCAGTTCTGATTCCGGCGAAGATAATATTCTATTTCGGCCGATGGTTCAAAGGGCACTCGCGGCGGCCGTTGGTAAGCTCGCGACGCGAGGTTTTTCGCCAGAGAAAGTTCTGGAGACCCTTGCGAAAAAGGAGACTGAGGGGCAGTTACGACTTACGAACGATAAGGGACCTTGGTTTGGTGTATTGTGCGACGTAAACGGAAAAATGCGCCGTTACAAGAAAAATAGAGATTTGTGCTGCAGCTTGTTCGGGTTCCTCCTCGGCGGCGGAGTTGAGGACGACATTGATCGCGAAAGGCTCCGCGAGGATTTCGCGGAGCAACGCGTTATCGATCCCGAAACGGGAATTGCCATTGACCTTGAAGGGAATCGCATCACTCGGGATGAAATTCATTTGCCTAATCCTTGGCGATGATCGCAAGTGATGTGAGTCTAGGCTGCCAAGCACCGGACGAACAGGTAACGGCATACCTTTCGTTGGGAGTAATTGATAGGATTGGAAATAATTTCTGTCGGTCGCCGAACAGTATTTCATGCGTTGAAGATGTTCAGAAGTATCGGACTTTCCGTATGCGTTGTCTCGCAATGACGCTTGGAATCGTTGACGATTGTGGAGTGCCTGCCAAAGCCATTGTCAGCGTTTGTCTGAAGCGTTTGGACAGTATTCGTCGGAAACTTAATAGGACCAGCGCAAATTTCAAACTGGGTCGGCTTGACGATGTTATTGGTGTCCGTGTCATTTGTCAGAGTTTGCAAGACGTTTTGGACTTCGGCTCACGCATTGAACAAGTTCCAGATTCTCGAACCAAAAATTATGTCAAAGAACCATCCGATACAGGCTATCGCGGAGTGCACGGTATTCTGTCATTTTCGCAACCAGCGGGTGGAGGGGTAAAGCTTCGTACACGATTCGAAATTCAGGTCCGCACATATCTCCAACACCGCTGGGCGGTTTGGTCGGAGGCACACGGCGAAGCCGTTAAGGTTGGTTCAGGAAACAGCGAAGAGCATTTGCACCTTCGGCAGCAATCCCAAAAAATCGCGAAGTGGGAGTGCGAAAATCCTGATCAGATACCCTACCAGTTCCCTAAGTATATTGGCGGGCGCTCGCTTGCCGTATGTTGGCGCCCCGAGTATGGTCCGGCTACACTCAATTACTTTGAAGATGAGGTTTTGAAGGCGTTGAGATGGTTGAACTACCTTGAAGAAAATTATCCGGCGCGACGCCGCACGGCACTGCTCCTTGTTGGCGTTGCCGAGCATTCCGACACGGAAAGGCTGATTAAAGAAACTCACCCACTGTACGCTGGAATTCGAGTCATTGATCCAAAATACCTGATTCCGAAAGGTTTATTCGATTGAATGACAATCAACCATCGTTATGACGATGATGAAGTTACTGAACTACGAACCTTGATGGTTATCATCGAAGAGTGCCTATTGCTTTTGCAACTGAGATCCAATCCACGAGCGGAGTCATGTGGCACCAAGACATCTTGATGGCCCCCGAAACGGCGCTCTTGGGTAGGTTCATCGCTTTAAGCACATGGCTTGCCATGTAGGTTGTTGAAGTGCATCTGGCGTCCAACAAGGAAATTCGTGGTCTTGATAGTTTTGTTGCTCTAGCTCAGGGTGATTGTTCAGAACGGGTAGGAAAAAATGACCCCCTTCATCAGTGAGTGGGACCACCAGTGTATTTTCTCACTTAACCCTGTCTATCGCGCCCCTGTTTAAGCAAAATTTTTGAGTCTCAAGCCACTCACAGGGAGGCGCAAAGCACCTCCGTGGTCATAGAACACACCTCGCTACGATGCGCGTGTGGGATTCACATCAATATTGACGTACTCTATTGGAAGCCAAAAATGACCGGTAGGATATAGCTCCGCAAGGAAATGATAATGATTAAGGCAACCAGCGGCGCGAGATCAATGGGATGGGTATCGGGCAAGAGTTGACGAAGCGGGCGATAAACCGGATCCAGTAAGCGCTCAAGACCGGTCCAGATCTGTGCCACAATTGTTTGGCGGATGTTAAGGACCTGAAAATTGATCAGCCAACTCATGATAACGTGAATAATCACGATGACGTAAATGACGCTGAGGATTAGTTGCAGTGGACCGTAGATCGCAAGCATAGCGGTTTTCCTTAATGTCTAAGGTTTGACGTAAGGTGCCAAAAGGAAATAGACAATAGCGACTAAAGCGTACTCTCGGGGACGCAGTGGTCAAGAGGCGCGATCACTTCCTTGAACAAACCACGCTGAAGAGAGGCATCTTGCACGACGATTCGGTTACGACTCGAAAGAGAATTTGGGGTTGGTATTTTTTTGACTGGGCCAGTCAACCGTATAGCACGCTATTACTCACATTCATTTTTGGCCCGTATTTTGCTCAGACTGCGGCAAACAGTTTGATGACGAGCGGTTTGTCGGAAGCGGCTGCGGAAGCGCAAGCGCAGGTCTGGTGGGGTTACGGGTTAACGCTTAGCGGCGTGACCATTGCAATTCTGGCACCGCTGCTTGGCTCCGTTGCCGATGGCGCGGCGCGGCGACGACCATGGATTTGGGGTTTTAGTGCCCTTTATGTCATCGGTTCCACGGGAATTTGGTGGAGCAGTCCTGAAACATTTTTCCCGATTCTCGTTTTGGTTTTTTTTGGGATTGGTTTGGTTGGTATGGAGATGGCAACGGTTTTTACCAATGCCTTTCTGCCGTCTTTAGCCCCAAAGCCAGAACTGGGTCGAATTTCTGGTACGGGTTGGGCGCTGGGCTATGCTGGCGGAATACTGTCCCTGATAATTGTTTTAGGATTTTTTCAAGTTGCGTCAGACGGTCAAACAATACTCGGACTGAACCCTTTGTTCGGGCTTGATGACCAGAGCGGTGCTGACACTCGGATTGTTGGGCCTTTTTCTGCCGTGTGGTTCGTGGTGTTCATGATTCCGTTCTATCTTTGGGTCAAGGAAGGCAAGCCTTCTCACCGCGAATCTTATAGTATGACGGACGGCATTGCGGGCCTATGGAAGACGGTACGGAGTTTGCCCCAAAATCGCAGCTATATGGCGTATTTGTTCGCATCAATGTTTTATCGCGATGGATTGAACGGACTGTATACCTTTGGCGGCATCTATGCTGCCGGCGTGATGGGCTGGACGATTCTGGAGATTGGGCTTTTTGGTATCGGGGCGGCTTTATCGGGGGCCGTCTTTTGCTGGATTGGTGGCTACATTGATCGCGCAATCGGCCCTAAGCTTGTGATCATCGGGTGCTGTACGGTTCTGATTTTGGTGTCAGTTTTGATTGTCATGCTAACCCCATCGTCGGTATTCGGAATATCTTTACTCCCGGAGTCGACGCTGCCAGACCGATTGTTTTTTTTGGCGGGTATTGTCATCGGTGCAGCGGGTGGGGTGCTGCAAAGTTCAAGTCGGCATATGCTAACGCGGCAATGTGAGCGCGACCGATTGGTCGAGGGTTTTGGGCTCTATGCCATGAGCGGAAAAGCGACGACATTCTTGGCTCCGCTCCTGATCGCCATCTTGACCGACGCAACGCAAAGTCAGCGCTTTGGAATCTTACCGCTGATATTTTTGTTCGCGATTGGTTTAATCTTACTCAGCTGGGTCAGACCCGACATCTCACCAGAGAAATAAGTGAATTACCACCGCTAACAGGGATGTTTTTCATGATTGTTGCGAGATCTTGCTTGGCTTGGCTAGCAATGCTCACGAGTCTTCGGTTCATCGGTCCGATTGGATCGGCCGGGTCGGAGGCCATTGCAAAGCTGTAGGAGGGGCCGTCAGGAACCTTGGAAGATCCGGTCTTTATCCATCAGATAATAGATGTGGGAAATGGGGTGACCAGTGAGTGAACAAACCAGACCCCGGCCCTCTTCGCAGCAATCCGTGCCGTCAAGGGAGCGGACATCTTATGGAACCTGCCAGGCGAAACAAAAAGTCGAAGGACAAGTTGGGGGCAGGAAGTCGTCGTGCTCTGATAGTACTGATGAGGGCGGGAAACCAGGTACGGTGGGACCTGATGGCGGGAAGCGGGGCATCACATGATTAGAACTACGGGAGGGAACCACATGGAGAAATCAAGCTTCCCAACCGTGTCAATGAAGCAAGCACAGATCGCCGAACCGGTGAGATGATACCCGGAGACGATGGGGACAACGCGGCATCATCATATTGATCTTGCGTGGGTGTTCTGTGCTTGGAGCTTTGCCCACAAGGACGCAGCCGGGGCGTAGACGGCATGACGGCAGCGGACTATGAACGGCACTTTGAAGCCAATTTTTGGACCTGATGGGACGGATCAAGTCTGATACCGACGATGCGCTGCCGGTGCATCGTAATCTGATACCGAAAGGCGAGGGACAATGGCGACCGCTTGGCATTAGAATCTGCTTGATTTGGAATTTCAGAGATTAATACCAACTCGTGACATCCATAAACCATAACATCGTAGTGTTGCACTTCAGAATTGAACGGGCTTAAAGAAGGCTCTCGCTTCCAGCGCATGGAGGGGAAAGTTGATGGCCTTAATCACCTCCCGTCAGCATCGTTTGATTCCTGTGCGCAGGTTGTTCAAAGGAAGTGGGGATGAACCTGGGTCGATCCCACCATACTGCATCACATAAGTTGCCAGCGACGGAATGGGGCACTTGATAACACCACCCAGAAACAATTCTGGATCATCTCTCTGATTAAATTCCTGAAGGAGTCCGCGCTGAACCAGATGGTTCAAAAAGCGTATTGCTGTCATTTCTGCGGGAAGCTTGTGTGGGGTCAACTTATCAACATCTTCAATCATCTGCCGTGCTTCGAGTCGCGTGGGTGATGATGTCACAATTTGCTGCATGATATGACCAACAAATGTTCGATGATTAGAGATCATTTCAGATATCCGCCAACTGTAGGCTTCATGACGAAAGGCCCGTTCCGTATTCGAGACACGCTTCAGAGACACAGCCGATAATCGGCCGTTGACGGTGGGATGTATGAGTTCCTGTGCGAGGGCGCGCATGCCATTATGCAGATGCTGCGGCCAGCAATCAGAGCACTGGGCGAGGATCTCCGGCCAGTTGTCCTCCGCGTCGGTCATATCAACATCAAACGCCTTTAACATCCATTCAACACACTCTTTGGCTTCGTGAGGGGCCAGTGCGCCCACACTATGAATATAGCCACTGACAGGACGCGAAACACCATGATCCATCAGAAGATTTAAGGAGTTGCCCAACCCCGCATAGACCGGAATGATCGGCAGGCCATGATTGCCCTCGTGCAGCAGACTGAGCATGGCTTTGGCATCGGGTTCAATATTCTGGATCTCATCCACACAAAGCAAAATCGGCCGTTGGTGTTTCAAAGCCTTATAGAGAGCGCTTAACTGCCCGAAAGTGGCATCAGGTGGATGACGTGTTTGGGTATGTTGGATAGAGCCTTTGAGAATACTCAGAATATTCGCTCCCATCCCGACTTGTTCCTGAGCAATAGTTCGAAACACGCCATCGGTCTCTAAGTGCTGCGCCATCTCCAGAACAAGGTCTTTTTCGTTGCTCAGCCGCGTGTGATTAACACTCATGATATGCGGTACGGAAGTCCCCAAGTCCCCGCACTGGGCACGCTTTTTAAGCTCAGTTAAAAACGACGTCTTGCCCGCCCCCGGTGCCCCGTAGAATAAACGGGTGGCCGATGTGATCGGTCGCTTGGCCTGTCGTTTTTTAACGCTATCAGCGCAGGCTTTTTGAATGTGGTTGATATACGCTGTGCGTCCTGTGAAGAATAAGGCCTCATCGCGTTCCTGAAGTTCGCTGAATGCGCGTAAACCTTCCCTATCCACCATATTGTTTCCTTTCTTACGTCACTTATACCTCATCGGTATAGATCAAAAAAGGGGCTTTCCCCATCATACTGAATGTTTGTGGATGAAGTCGTTAATTCCGCGAGATTGATTTTTCACCGCTACGTATTGAAATCACGATTGTGTTACCTAGGTAGTGATTGCAGGAGTAAGCGGCTCAGGCAATTTTTTAAATTTAACGGCGATAAGATGACCCAACTAGACCCAACTGAACGACTTAGACGTAGAGTAGAGGCGGCAGAAGCTTACCAATTTATCGGGGATTACTTCCTTTACTAAACATGGAAAAGAGCGTTGACTCCGAACCCGCTTTCCGATACCGGAATCGGGAAAGCATTCAATATGGGAGAACCTGGCCATTATTACGCTTGAACACAGTCTTGGGGGGGGGGGGGGGGGGGGGGGGGGCGGGGGGGGGGGGGGGGGGGGGGGGGGG
>JAPORY010000063.1 GCA_026709985.1 Aestuariivita sp.
AGATCGCAAGCAGTTGACGGTTCGGGCAGAGTTAGTTGGGCAAGAGCACTGACGGAACCGATGACTCCGTTACATGGAATTAGAGTTCGGCAAATTATGAAATTAACTGAGTTGGACTTGCGCTACTTTTTTTGGCGAAGGTTGATGACCCGTCGGCGTCTACCTATTGAGATCCAAAACTTTGAACAAAACGATTTGCTTTTCATTCACCGATCTCTGCTCGACCGAATTGTCGCGATTACTCTGAGGTAACCTGAGCGACGATGCGGGTTCTCACAAAAACCAGTGAACTGGCAAACTTTTGTCAACAAGCACGCCAACATCCGTTTGTGACTGTTGACACCGAATTTATTCGAGAACGCACCTATTTTGCCAAACTTTGTCTGGTTCAGTTGGCCTTTACGGGTGAGGATAATAACAACACCGCCTTAGTTGATCCTTTGTCAGATGTTTTATCTTTGGAACCTTTTTATGAGTTGCTTTCTGACGAATCGGTGGTGAAAGTTTTCCATGCAGCACGCCAAGACATTGAGATTTTCTTTTCTGAAGCACAAATCATCCCGAAACCGCTGTTTGATACCCAAATCGCGGCGATGGTCTGCGGCTATGGCGATCAAGTTGGTTACGAAACTCTGGTCAGAGACATCGCTAAATTTGATCTCAATAAGTCCTCAAGGATTTCTGATTGGTCGCAACGCCCCTTAACAAACTCACAAAAATGCTACGCCATTGCCGATGTAACGCATTTGCGTGTCATATATGAGCACTTGAAAGCCGAGACCGAAGCTAGGGCGCGGGCTCATTGGTTGGAGGGGGAGCTAGAGCTACTACTAAGTACCGACACTTATCGGATAGAGCCTCGCGAGATTTGGAAAAGAATTAAGTCAAGGAATCGATCCCCAAGATTCTTAGCAATCCTACGAGAACTCGCGGCTTTTCGGGAACTATATGCACAACAGAACAATATCCCACGAAGCTGGGTTCTAAGAGACGAGGTTCTTGTTCTTCTCGCAAATAGACAACCAAAAACCGCGAACGAGATTCGAAAAACACGCCTGTTTTCAACCAAGATTGGTCACGCAAAACTCTTTGCAGGGGTCTTGGAGGCGATTTCGAAAGGCCAAGCATTGAGCGAGTCGGAGCTGCCAAAGTCAAATGACAAAAGCAGCATTGTAAATACAAACACAGCTGCGTCCGACCTGCTGAAAGTGTTGTTAAAAACTAGGTCCAAAGAATTCGGTGTCGCAGCGAAGCTAATTGCATCAAGCGCAGAAATCGAGGCACTTGCGGCAGGGGAAAGATCGCTTCCTGTATTGAGTGGCTGGCGGCGCGAAATATATGGAAAGGATGCCTTACGATTGTGTGAAGGCAAACTTGCTTTATCGGTGCGTCAAAATCTTGACGAAGTAGAAGTTGTCGATCGAGAAACTATGCTGCTACGGGACGCGTCGTTGTAAAGAATTGTTCGCGGCAGTCACGCGTATTGTCCGCACATTACGCAGCGCCTCCGAAGTAACGCTATGAGCCACAAAGACGCGCCGCGACTCAGAAGAACCAATCGACGCTTCGCCATCGGGGTATAGTGTGAACAGCCTATAACTTAAAACTCCGTTTTTGAGGCCCGCATTTTCATCTTCGGCGAGCAAGCGAACATCGTAGGCCCCTTGCCTAGGCGCCAAACCAGTTGCCAAGATTATTGCCCCGGATCGCGTCGGTTCGACTTTGAGTTCCAACACATTATCAATTACAACGCCTTCATAGGATTGGGTCGGACGATCATTAATTGCAGTGCGTCTCGGGAGTAAAGGATTGACGTCCGCTGCTGACTCACCCTTAGCTTGGTCATCTCTGCCACCGAACCAACCAAAAGGGTTCCAACGGGACTCGCTATCACCGGCACAGCCAGACAAAAGCAAGATCAAGAAAATTACGACCCAATAAATTCGCATGTTTAGAGCAAATCTCTCGCCACCAAAGTAAGGTTAGATTATAGAGTGTCTTTGATCTGCGCGGAATAACCGCTCTTGAATGACGCAAAAGTAAGAACAATATCATGGTTACGGCAACTATAAACTATGTGAAGATGGATGTGCTTTTTGTCAATCGCTTTTTAACGTCGCAGATTGTCACGGATAAGTTAAGCAGATCTTGAGAATCCGCTCGATCCTTTGCTCAGCCTTGCGCCAAAATTAAGTTCACTGTTACAATCATATGTCGAACATCGAAAGTTTATACAAATTGAAACAAAGGATAGCCACCCGATGACGACGACAGCCTTTGAGGATGTAGTATCAGACTTTGACTTCCTAGAGGATTGGGAAGATCGATATCGATACGTCATCGAACAAGGAAAAGCGATGGCGCCGTTGCAAGAAGCTATGAAGGTACCCGCAAATAAGGTAAACGGTTGTGCAAGCCAAGTCTGGCTAAAACATCGCGTCGAGAATGGTTGTTGGTTTTTTGATGGTGAAAGCGATGCGATGATCGTAAACGGCTTAATTGCTATTTTACGAAAACTCTACAATGGCCTAACGTTGCAGGAGGCTTTGTCCATTGACGCCCAAGCCGAACTTGTTCGAATTGACCTTGCTGAACACTTGTCTGCGCAACGATCAAATGGCTTAAGTGCAATGATTGTGCGCATCCAAGCCTTGTTGCGGAGCGAAATCACTTAATCCTTTGCCCAACGCTGAAGCGTTGTTGCTAAATCCCCATATCCCGTTCGCCGCAGTTCGAACTCAAGTCCGAGGCGTCTTGCGTGGCTCCTAGCGACCGATACCAGGGTCGGATCGTCGGTTTGAGCCTGATAAACCACCTTGGTGTAGTGACCAAAATAGGTGTCTAATAGTTCCGGATTGAGATCCAATCCTAATGGTTTCCAGACAAAGGCGTCGAACTGACGCACCAAGAAGTCAGTCAGATAGAAAGCGGTGATTTCATTATTGTGCTCGGCGAACTGATCGTTACCCTCAAAAAAACTGTAGCAGTGGGGCCCTGAAATCATCTCGACGCCGAGTTTGCGGCAAACCTGTGCCAAAAGACCACCAGTGCCACAATCACCGTAGCCAACGAAGATTTTTTCATAACGCGCTCTGTGGGTTCGTACAGATTTTTCAACCCCTTCGACGATCCGATCAGGATAAATGTGCCATATTGCGGGTAGGCAAATTAGATCAAGATGTTCCCAGTGATTGGCAGCTTTCAGGTCGAGTATTTCACGCGCCAGTGCTCCGCACGCAATTAGCAGGATTCGGCCGTTTTCTCGAACAGTTGTGCCAATGTGGGTTAGACTTGCGTCGTTGAGGGAGGGAACTTCATTTTGAGACATCAATACCCCGGCCAAATATCAATTAAATCCCGTTGGTAGGCGTTTGGCGAGATTTTGAGTCCGACTCACTATGTGAGCGAAAACCCATCTTCTACAACTATCTTGAACCGATCTTCAAAAATAGAGCGATACTCTCGTCGAAAAGTCGATCCCGTCAGTCGTGAGAGATAATCAATAAGGATGTATCGTTCTAGCTGGCAACTCGTTGATTATGCCTGTTTGTAATAAATTGCTTGGCAGTCTCGACGGCCACGGCGGCATCTCGACAGTACGCATCAGCGCCAATGGCCTTACCAAAATCTTCGTTTAGTGGGGCACCGCCAACGAGTACGATATAATCATCACGTATGCCTAGATCGACCATCGTATCAATTACCACCTTCATATAGGGCATTGTAGTGGTGAGCAATGCCGACATCCCGAGAATGTCAGCACCTTCGGCTTTGAGTGCCTCCAGATAGTTCTCAACGGGATTGTTGATACCAAGGTCGACAACTTCGAAGCCTGCACCTTCCATCATCATGGACACAAGATTCTTGCCAATATCGTGGATGTCACCCTTTACCGTACCAATCACCATTTTTCCGATTGTTGGTGCCCCCGTTTCAGCTAAGAGTGGTTTGAGAATCGCCATTCCGCCTTTCATCGCGTTAGCGGCGAGGAGAACCTCAGGCACAAACAAAATACCGTCGCGGAAGTCATCGCCAACGATTTTCATGCCGCCCACGAGTGCCTCTGTAAGGATACGATACGGGGTCCACTCTCGTTCAAGCAGAATATTGACCCCTTCTTCAATCTCTTCCTTGAGGCCGTCATAGAGGTCATCAAACATCTGCTGCACCAACTCTTCATCGTCGAGTTCGGCAAGGACGATGTCGTCCTCCTCCTCTTCATCTGCCATAGTTACCGCTCCAACGGTGTGCCCAGAAATCGACTATGTCGCTTGCCTAACTGCGCCATTGTGCTGAGCAAGTGCAATCCAGTTACGACATGCTTTTGTCGTTATACGACCAAGACAAGGGTTGGTGTTCCGATAGAACAGACTTTTGCTAGCAAAATCGTCTTCAGAATTGTGACTCGCGCCACATTTTGATAAACCACCGAATGGATACTCTTTACTTGATTTGGGTGACCATACAAGCCATGAGGCGGATACATTAGCAATCGTTTGTCCAACGCCTTACACCCAAAGCCGATACGATCAGCCAGAGGTCGTTTTTTGGATTTGACTTAGCCAACAGCACTTTATTGGCGTATGTGCACAATTCTTCAGTTAACGGTGAGGCTCAAGCTGTGGCGGAGTGTTTAGGTTCGTCGTTGTCGTCGTCTGGCGCGGGAAGGTACGCTGGTATTATCTGTTCCGTCACTATCCGACGAAAACTCTCCAATTCGGTTGACGATTTCACTTAAGTCCGGCCGACTGGCTCTGGGTCGAGTGTCTAAGGCTGTTCGCATCATCGCAAGGTGTGCGGGCGTCGTGCCACAGCACCCGCCGATAATTCGAGCTCCCGCGTTCCGCGCCATTTCGGCATAATCTGCCATCAACTCCGGTGAGCCATCGTAGACGATACTACCATCGACATATCTTGGAATACCAGCATTGCCCTTGGCAATGATGGGCCGGGAATTATCAAGCGTGTCGAATGACAAAATTGTTCGCAATAGATCTGCCGCACCAGTACCGCAATTCGCGCCAAATGCGAGGGGAGGGTTGGGTAAATCATCGACCAACTTCGCCATAGCCACCGTGGTTACCCCCATCATCGTTCTTCCGGCGGTATCAAAGCTCATAGTGCCCACCCATGGTAGATTAGCCCGCTCGAATGCTTCAGCGGCGGCGGAATACTCCTCTGGCGCACTTATGGTTTCAAGCCAAGCAATATCAACGCCACCTTCTTTGAGACCGTCAGCCTGTTCATGAAACATCTCTACTGCCAACGCGTGTGACAGAGTTCCGATCGGTTCCATGATTTCTCCAGTCGGGCCTACTGATCCCGCCACGACAATCTGTCGATCACATTTGTCGGCAACCTCGCGAGCCAGTTCTGCACCCAAGTGATTGAGCTTCCGAACTTGATTTTGAGCGTCGTGCAGCTTGAGTCGCGCCGCATTGCCGCCAAAAGTATTGGTTAAAAACAAGTCGCTGCCAGCGTCGATGTTGTCTTGATAAAGTTTAGTAACTTTCTTGGTAGACGTTTCATTCCAGAGTTCTGGCGCATCACCTGAACTCAATCCCATATTAAACAAGTTTGTTCCGGTAGCGCCGTCAGCAAGGATTACCTCTTTGTCGATTAGCATTTTCGAAAACGCATCAGTCATGGTGGGTCATCTCTTGCTAACTGGTCAAGTCACGATAAGGCAGGGTGGAAAGTCATCAGTCCGGAAGCGGGAGATAATTAATCATTCACCGATACGACTGAGTTGGTAGGGAACAGATTGATATATTTCATTTATCCAGTTACCATAAAGCAGGTAGCCATGGCTACGCCAGCGATTTTCAGGGGGGCGATTCGGATCATCATCAGGGAAGTAGTTGACGGGTAACGTGGTTTTTTGGTCATCTTTCCCCTTATCTCTTGAGTATTCCCCTGCAAGTGTGTGGCTATCGTATTCAAAGTGATTCATGATGTATAGTGCTCGGTGAGCAGGATCTTCGATCAGTCCCGGCCCGGTGATATCCGACCCCAACAGAATCGGTAAATTATTGGCGTCAAGGTCTGATGCAAGAACCTGAGTCCAACGAGAGACGGGTACGATGCAGTTGTCAGAGAAGCCGCGCAGATAAGGTGAAGACGGTACAAGATTCATTTGGCGAAAACAACCTGATAACTTTTCAGTCAAGATATGTTTTGGTACGCGGTGAAAGTAGTAAAGCATTGCCATGGCGCCCCAGCAAACGCCAAATGTTGAGTGAACATTGGATTGCGTCCAGTTCATCACTTCGATCATCTCATCCCAGTAAGTGACATCTTCGAAGGCTAAATGTTCGATCGGTGCGCCAGTAATTATTAAGCCGTCAAATTTTTGGTCACGAATCTCGCTGAAGGGACGGTAGAACCGCATCATGTGCTCACGCGAAGTATGCTTCGACTCATGATTTGACATCCGAATAAAGCTGATTTCGATTTGAAGTGGTCCAGCGCCGATCAGACTTGCGAACTGGACCTCTGTCTGGATCTTTGTTGGCATGAGATTGAGTAAGCCGATACGCAATGGGCGAATATCCTGGCGCAAAGCTGTATCCTCAGACATTAGCGGTACGCCTTCAGCCTTCAGATTCGAAAACTCCGGATGATTAGCTGGTAACTTAATAGGCATGATTCATGCTCGCCACTATTTCTATTTTGAAGCCGACGGTCATTGTTTCAAAGAGGCAAGATCACCGGAACCGAAGATGACCCCTATCAAAAAAGTGCACATAGTTCCACTCCAACAAATGCCAATGCATCCAACTGAAGCTATGCCAGATTCCGTAATGCTTTAGTCAATGCTGGGGCGTTTTGCTTTAACCTGACTGACTGGACAAGAGCGAAATCCATCAGGAAACGAAGGGCGGAACTAGTCCCGATGGTTTTGTTCGATCGCCTCGGCGACTATTTCTTCAAAAAATGAACCACTCAAGCATGCACCTAGATTTGTAGCGGGAATTGTCACCCCCCAATTTGACATGGCCTGATAAATCGGTTGTCGATGTGAAACGGAGCGTTCATAAGTCCATCGTATAAAGGCATCTGGGTCGACCGAATCTTCTACGCAGTCGTGTTCTTCTAGGTAAGTTTCCCACGCGTTGGTCAGGAAGTCTGCGCGGTACGCCATTGGTTTGGGTTCTTCATCGAACCGATTGCGGAGAATGTTAACGTCGTATTCGCCGCCCTTTAGCCAGATTAAGAGTGTGTGCTCTGCAAGCTGTGATAGGATAGGATCATTCGGGTTGTGAGGATCAACCCATTCACAAATTGATCCGCCCGTATCGCAGATAAAGTCGCTTTGGCCGTGGAGTTGGCACGCCCGATTGAGAAAGTATTCTGTATCTAAGAGTGCTTTAACCTCAGCACATCGAAACTGTTCCTGCCGACGGCGGTACTCATCAATCGGTAAGCCGCCTAGCGCACTATTTCCCGGTTTTCCCAAATAACATGACACAGGGGTTAAATCCATGAAACCGACATTGAGCTGAATTGAAATAGCTTCGGTTTCGAGCAGTTCACGCAGTGTCGGATTTCGCTTAGCTTCTGCCACCGCATTATCGACGATATATTTTCCCATATAATGACTGCCGATTCGATAGTCGACGGAATAATGATACCAATCATATTGCTGGCTTAGGATCATCGCCATTCGAGTCTTGCCCAAGCCAGACATGCCGAACATCGTAACTCTCTTGTGTTCTGCTGAGAGCCATTCTTCGGGAGTATTGTACAGCATAATGTCAAATCTGCGCCGTTATAATTCTGATCAAGATGATCCGTTAGGATTAATTTTATTGAACCAATTACCGTCAAGAATAAATAAGCCCAAAGCAATGAAGAAAAAACCGACAAAGGCCGTCCAGTCAAGTGACTCATCCAAGAATGCCGCTCCTAAGAAAATGGCGACGGGCGGGATAATTAGCGTTACGAGCATGGTGTTGCCGCTACCAGAAGTTGCAATGATGTGGAAGTACAGAAGATAGGCGCCAGCGGTCGCAATCAACGAGTAATAGGCAATCGCCAACCAGGTTATAGGCATCAAATTGAATTCCATGGGACCATCGAAAATTTGAGCCACAGGTAGGAGCAAAAGTGTCGCCATTGTGAGCATTCCAGTGGCGGCCATGATCGGAGAGAGTGTCGTCAAGTGCAGTCGTGCCCAAGCCGCCGCAAACGCATATGAGAGCGTGCCGATGAGTACCGCAAGCTGGGCAATCGAGTAAATATCAAGGCCGTCAAGGTTTTCCAAACCAATTACCGTTGCGCAGCCGGTCACACCGAGAGTTACGCCAATCAGTCTTGAGAGAGTTAATCGCTCATCGACGAAGAATAGCGCAGCAACGAGAACAGCGAATAATGCGGTAACTGAATTTAAGATCGAAATAACCCCGGTTTCGACATGAATTTGCGCCCAGGCCATTAGCGAAAATGGAATGACATTGTTCAAGATTCCCATGATCAGGAAAGCAAACCATATGCGAGGTTCTCGGGGCACCCGCAAACGGAGTGCGATGACCAAAGCCCAAAGGACGAGCATCGCCCACCCGGTTCGATGCAGAACTGAAGTCAAGAAAGGAACTTCCCACAGGGCAACCCGGATGGAAAAGAACGATGCTCCCCAAATCAATCCTAAGATGAAGATTTCACCCCAAGAACGGAGAGAGATTGTCAACGGCATTAAATAATTTAGTACTTCGAGATGTGGTTATGCGGCGTCAATTTCACTTGCGTTATCTGTGAACGGACATACGGGTGTCAGACCAAACATTGAGATAAATGGCACCAAAGATGATCAATGCCCCTAGGGCGACAGCATAATCAATCTGTTCGCCGTACAAAATCCATCCAACCACGAAGATTACGGGTAGACGGGCGAATTCGAAAGGCACAACGACCGATGTCGGGGCTAATTCGAGTGCTCGACAAATGCAAACGTGGGCAATGAGGCCCGTACAACCGATAATCATTAACCATGGCAGAGTGGCCAGAGTGGGTAAGGCAACCTTGCCGTCAATGCTGATGGTTATGATTCCCATAATCAACTGTAGTAAAGTCATCCAGAACATGATTCCGAGCACTGACTCGAAAGTCAAAAGGCGGCGTGAGAAAATGTAAGTCAAAGCAAAAAGTAGGGCGCAGGCCGTCGCCGCCATGAGACCAGGGCTAATAGCCGCTACAGTTGGACGTGCAACAATGAGTATGCCAACAAACCCACATAATGCGGCGATGACCTTCACTCGTGTAAGCGGCTCACCCAATATGATCGGCGCTAATACCATAACCCACAAAGGGCTGGTAAATTCCAACGCAAAAACCTGCGCCAAAGGGATCGTTGCGATGGCAAAAAACCAGAGATTCTGCCCAGTGAAGTGAACAACATTTCTTAGCAAATGTGCTCGGATATTGAGCGTCGTGATTTCGTTCCAACGCTGTGACCCCCACAAGATCGTAATGATGATTATGAGTCCGACAGTTGAGCGATAGGTCATCAACTCAAAGGTGTCGTGGGTTGTTGAAATTTGGCGACTCGCAACAGCCATTGAGGTAAAGGAAACGATAACCCCAGTCATCCACATAGCGGCTTGGGCAATATTATGGTTTTGCGGCTGAATTCTATTGGTGGGCAAGATGACGACCGATAATAGGGGTTTGTCGATGACACTATTGAAATATAAAGGCGGACTCTTTCAAGTCGAGCCAGCAAGCGAATCAAGAAATTCCTAATGTCTCATTGCTGAACTATCGAACACAGAAACATAGAAGTTCTTGAGTTTAGATCAGCGTATGAATTTGGATAAATTTTATACTTCGATAGAGCAACATATTGAGGTTTGGCGTGGAATATGGGTGTGCTGTATGCTGTATTTTCAACCCGCCCCGACACCTATCGTCGCTACCTCTTGATACAACGAGGACTATAGCAGCAAAAATACTGCGCCACGTTTGAGTAGATAAGCGCAACATGTGTAGCATTACTCGTGATGAAGTTCAGAGGCTCTGTCGGGAAGGTTTTTGGCAGGTAATATTTAATTCGTGTTCGATTGTGATGGTTGTCGCTCTGGTAACCGCCTTATTCCCACTCAATGGTGCCCGGAGGCTTTGACGTTATGTCATAGGTCACGCGATTAATTCCTGAGACCTCATTGATGATACGCGTTGCAGTTTCGCTCAAAAAGTCGTGGGAAAATGGATAGTAATCCGCTGTCATTCCGTCGACCGAGGTGACGGCCCGCAAAACGCACGCGTAATCGTAGGTTCGACCGTCCCCCATCACCCCAACTGTGCGAACGGGTAAAATGGCAACAAAGGCTTGCCATATTTCATCATAGAGGCCGTGTCTTTTAATTTGATCAATATAAATTGCATCAGCCCGTCGCAGGATATCCAACTTACTTCGGCTGAAAGCCCCCGGACAACGAATGGCTAAACCTGGACCTGGAAACGGGTGCCGACGAATTAATTGTTCTGGTAGTCCTAATTCACGACCCAAGGCACGGACTTCATCTTTAAAAAGTTCTCGGAGGGGTTCAACCAATTCGAGTCCGAGTTCGTCAGGTAAACCGCCAACATTGTGATGAGACTTGATGGTTTCGGACGGTCCGCCCGTTGCGGAAACGGATTCGATCACGTCAGGATACAGAGTGCCTTGCGCTAGAAACGCAACCTGTTCGATATTGGAGGCGTATTTTTGAAACACTTCAATGAACCGTTTGCCGATAATTTTCCTTTTGGTTTCGGGATCGCTCTCCCCCTCTAGTGAGTTTAAAAACAAATGCGGTTCTTCGGCAAACACCAAGGGTAATTTGAGATGCTCTTGAAAGACAGACACGACTTCTTCGGCTTCGCCCTGTCGTAACAATCCGTGATCAACAAAGATACAGGTTAGTTGATCGCCAACGGCGTGATGTGCGAGCACGGCGACGACGGCCGAGTCAATTCCTCCTGACAGTCCGCAAATCACTCTTTTTTGGCCGACCTGTTCCCGAATTTGTTGGATCGCCTGTTGTCGGTACGCCGTCATCGTCCAATTTTGTTCGATGTTAGCTATTTTCAGGAAATTCTCATAAAGTTTGTTGCCTTTGGGCGTGTGATGCACTTCGGGATGAAATTGAACGCCATAAAACTTTCGCGCGGGGTCGGCGATTACGGCGAAAGGTGCATTGGCGGAATAGCTATAGACGTTGAAATTCTGAGGTAATTTCGACACGTGATCCCCGTGGGACATCCAGACTTGCTCTTGTCCGCCCGTGAACCATCCCGTCAAGAGGTCCAGTGGCTGTTGTTGGTCAACGAAGGCTCGACCGAACTCGGACGTTCTGGCTCCGCTCTCGGCAGCGCCACTCTGGACTTCGCCACCGAGGTCAACGGTCATAATTTGCTGACCATAACATATCGCCAAAACCGGGACTCCGAGGTCGTAAATCTCTCTCGGGGGTCGTGGTGCGGTTGCTTGGGTAGCACTTGCGGGACCGCCTGACATGATAATGGCCTTCGGCAGCATTTTCTGCAGGAGTTCGGTGGTCACTTTATGATAGGGAAAAATTTCACAATAGGCGTTCAATTCGCGCAATCGCCGTGCAATCAACTGAGTAAATTGACTGCCAAAATCAATGATCAGGATGCGATCAACAGACTCGGTATTCATTGGCTAGGGTCTCCGCAAATGTGCCAGAATATGATCAAGAGTTGCATCGTGTGTACCATTCTATCAATCCATATCTATGGTGCACGCAGCTTCCAATTCCGATCCCATAAAAGTGATCGTTGCTTCGAGATTAAGTCGGAAAAATGCCATTTCTTGAGCATAAATGACGCAAATTGTTAATGGTCAATACAACTGTAGCATTAATAGTTTTGATAGTAGCAGCAAGAAAGAGGCGCACATTCAATGGTAAGAACGCGGGGCAGGGGGCGTGGCGGCGGTGCTAGTCGTCGAGCGGAGCGGAGTGCGGTACGGTTTGAGACGGCAAAGTATATTGAGCGCAACATTCCAAACTTTGATTTATTAAATGACGAAGCCATTGAGATCATTGAGACGAACACTGATACGATTCTGGAGGAAATCGGCGTAAATTTCATCAATAATCCTGCTGCTCTAGAACGCTGGAAGGACGTCGGTGCTGAAGTCGACGGAGAGCGGGTTCACATTCCTAGAGGTTTGGCACGAAAACTATGTAGCACTGCGCCCGCATCATTCACGCAGCACGCACGGAATCCAGAAAGGTCGGTGGTGATTGGCGGCCGCAATCTGGTTTGTTCGCCAGTTTACGGCCCGCCTTTCGTACGCGATTCGGCGTATGGGCGCCGGTATGCGACTCTCAAGGATTTTCAAAACTTTGTAAAGCTGGGCTATATGTCCAAATGGCTGCATCATTCGGGCGGAACTTTGTGTGAGCCGACCGATCTTCCGGTTAACAAACGGCACTTGGACATGGTTTATTCCCATATTTCCTTAAGTGATAAGCCCTTCATGGGGTCGGTCACCGAGCCGTCACGAGCTCAAGATAGCGTTGATTTATGTCGGATTTTGTTTGGTGACAAATTTGTCCAAGAAAACACCGTTATGACATCGCTAATCAACATTAACTCACCGATGACCTTTGACGATGTCATGATGGGCGCGTTGGAGGTATATTCTCGCAACAATCAGGCTTGTATTATTTCGCCGTTTATTGTTGGCGGTGCTATGGCGCCAGTCTCTGTAGCTGGTATACTGACGCAGGTGCTTGCTGAAGTTTTGGCCGGGATCGGTTATTCGCAGATCATTTGTCCTGGTGCTCCAGTGATAATGGGTGCATTCGTGAGTTCGATCGATATGAAATCCGGTGCCCCAACATTTGGTACCCCGGAAGCGTCGCAGGTAACCTATGGCGCTGGTCAACTCGCCCGCCGCTTAAACCTACCTTATCGTTCTGCGGGTTCTTATACCGGTTCGAAACTCCCCGATGCTCACGCAGCCTACGAGACTGCCAATAGTTTGAATATGGGGTTGCTTTCTGGCGTCAATTTTATGTTGCACTCGTGTGGCTGGTTGGAAGGCGGGTTGGTGGCTTCGCCCGAAAAGTTTGTCATGGATGCGGATCAACTCGGAGTTTTGCATCACTTGGCCAGAGGGATTAAGGTGGATGACAATTCTCAGGCGCTTGACGCCATATATGAGGTTGGACCGGGCGGGCACTATTTGGGTTGCGCCCATACGCAAGCTAACTATGAAACCGCTTTTTGGCAATCGGAACTGCTAGACTACAAACCCTTTGAAACGTGGGAAGAGCAGGGCGCAAGGGATGCACAGGCTCTTGCTAGTTTGCGGGTGAGTAAGCTTCTTGAGGATTATCAACAGCCGCCTCTCGCCAGTGAGATAGACGAGGCTCTTCTTGCCTTTATCGCCAAAAGGAAAGAATCAATGATTGATGCATTTTTCTGAATACGAGTTGTCGACGAGTAATAACTCGGACAACATCAGCAGAACTTTGTTCTTGCGTATCTTTAGGGTGGGGATCGCGTTTACCTTCCCACTGCAAGGAAGCATCTTTTGCCGAGAGATCAGCGCCGACAATGCTCATGCTGCCAACTCAGTTCAAAGATGAAAGTACGGCAGATCACATTCACCCTGTCGTCAAGCTTCTGCAGCCCTTTGCAGTCGGGCCGCCCGTAGTTTTTCGAAATCATCGCCGGCATGATAAGAAGAACGGGTTAAAGGGCTTGAGGCGACCATTAAAAAGCCTTTGCCGTAAGCCGCCTTTTGGTACTGGCTGAATTCCTCAGGGGTCACGAATCGATCAACATGATGGTGCTTCGCTGTTGGCTGCAGGTATTGCCCGATCGTTAAGAAATCGACATCGGCGCACCGCATGTCATCCATGACGGCGTGCACTGCTTGGCGATCTTCACCGAGACCGACCATAATTCCCGACTTAGTGAACATCAAAGGATCAATTTCTTTGACTCTTTCGAGTAAGCGCAGGGAATGAAAGTAGCGTGCGCCCGGCCGCACCGCAGGATAGAGACCAGGGACGGTTTCCAGATTATGGTTGAAGACATCGGGCCGCGCCTCAACTACCAATTCAAGAACTTTTGGGTCACAATTCAAAAAATCTGGGGTTAAGATTTCTATCGTCGTGGAGCGACTTTGCTGACGAATTGCCCGGATTGTTTGCACGAAATGTCTTGCACCACCATCTTCTACATCGTCGCGATCTACTGAGGTGATCACCACATGGTTGAGGCCGAGCGTTTTTACTGCCGCTGCCACACGGCCTGGTTCAAACGGATCTAATTCAGTGGGTGGCTTTCCTGTTGCTACATTACAAAATGTACAGGCGCGGGTGCAAACCTCGCCCATTATCATCATCGTTGCGTGACCTTGGGACCAACACTCACCTACATTTGGGCAACCGGCTTCTTCGCAAACTGTGACAAGCTTATTCTCGCGAATAATATCGCGGGTCTTGGTATATCCCGCGCCGCCCGGAGATTTTACGCGTATCCAGTCGGGCTTCTTCGGTTGCAATGTCGCTTGACGCCGTGCCTTTTCGGGATGACGCTGTGCTGGGATTGTCAAGTCTCGCATTGGAACACCTTTAACTGTCCGCATTGTTGTAGGGCTCTTGCATTGCGAAACAAGGTTTGTACTACTTTCGTTGAGCAGAGATCACCATTTCGAATTTGCGACTCTGAGAACTGACTTTGAGTGTGTCCTGCAGGTCAAAAACAATCTTGACCTATCGGCGTTGCGAAATAGGGCTGATTTTGGATCGCATGCGATGGTCTAGCACTCGCCGCCGAGTGCTGGCTCGGCACAACTTGTGGCGACTCTTTTCTGCCATTCAAGACCTGCATTCAACCAGCCGTTGACGGTTCTTTGGCCTTTGGTTGGTCCTGATTTGGCCCGATCTCCCTCATATCCGTCCGTAACAGTATAGACGTTTCGAAAACCGTTAGCCGCCAGCAGATTGACTGCCACAGCGCTGCGATTGCCCGAGCGACAAATAAATACGATTGGATGATCAGGGTTGATGCTGCGCTTTTGTAAGAGAGCCGACATTCCGGGGAAGAATTGCTGGTTCAACTTGGACTTTCCACTGTTGTTTGCCAGCGTTAAAGGAATGAACGCATCAATTCCGGCGGCAAGGCCAGTTTTATCGACTTCTTGTGGGGTTCGCACATCAATGAAGAGCGCAGAAGGGGTTGCTTCGAGAAATTCGTCGGTTTCGGTGGCGGTTAGGTAGAGACCTAAAACGGTTTGTTTTGAATTCGGTAGAGAAGTGCCGCTCGCGGTTTGTGCAACAAAAACGCTGATGATAAAGCTGAGAACAATTTTCGGCATGACATACATCCACGACAGCATTAGATACCAGTAAATAAAACATCGTTTTTTTCGTCAACAGTTCTTACCCGTTGGTTTCCTTTGGGCGAGAATTACTGTTTCAATTTCCCACCTTAGTACTTTCTTGAAGGGCGTTTAGCAAGATAGTGGTTAAGTTGTTATGACATCACATTCAGAATCGCGTTGGCTGCCTTATGAGGCAAAGAAGATGTACGATCTTGTTGCCAATGTTGACGAGTACCCTGATTTTCTTCCTTGGTGTTCTGCCGCTCGTGTCCGTTCAATGGAAAATCATGATGACCACACGATTATATATGCTGATTTAGTGATTTCTTTTCGCGTATTTCGTGAGTCATTTTCGAGCCGTGTTGTTCTGAATGAGCAAAAGCTGATTATTGATACTGAATATATTGATGGTCCGTTTCGCCATTTGAAGTCGCAATGGTCATTTGTATCGTCGGGCGATGGCTGCGAGGTGAATTTCTATGTTGATTTTGAGTTTCGCAATGCCATTTTGCGGCGCATTATTGGCGTGGTTTTTAACGAGGCTATGCAGAGAATCGTAAAGGCTTTTGAGAATCGCGCCGCTGCGCTATATTCCAACAGGTAAGAGACTGGCTTAGCGTTAATTCTTGAAATGTTGTTTTACCACCAAAGAGTTTTGTAAACGCTCCAAACGCAGGCGCCGATATCGAAACGACATCCTTGGTATTGATAAACACGTGCGCCAGAGCTGTTAACATCATAAGTGACAGCGTCCGCCATATTTCTATGCAGTCAACGGTTTAATCTGTTGAGCAGCATTTCGAGAGCGTGCTCGCACGCAGCCTTTCGCACTTGATCTCTTCCGAGGGGTCCGAAGTCAATGGTTTCCGACAGCGTTGACCGCTCAGAGACATCTGAGAGTCCGAAGCAAACGCGGCCTTCTGGTTTTTGATTGCTACTGCCGGGGCCAGCAACGCCGGTAATGGAAATCGCAATGTGTGCATTTGAATTCCGTTGTGCCCCGTCAGCCATTTCTCGTGCTACGGCCTCCGATACTGCGCCATCGCGTTCTATGGTTATCATTGAGACCCCAAGTAGGTCGACTTTCGCGACATTGGAGTAGGTAACAAATCCTCGATCAAAAACCTCCGAGGCGCCAGCGACGGCGGTTAAGGCTGACGAAAGCACGCCGCCGGTACAACTCTCGGCGGTTGAAATTATCCGTTGCGCCGCCTTTGCCTTTGCTAAAATTTCATCGACTCTCATTGACTTCCGCTCATGGTTCGAAAGCTCTGTTGTTTGATCTATCCGTGACATTGCTTACGGACGATATATTGTTCATTAACCAATTGGTAGACAGTAGAAAGGTTAATAGGTTTGCAGAATAACTTGAAAATGGGTTGGCTGCGTCTTTCTGTGAGACTCACGTAACTCTTGCATCGTGCGTTAACTTGTTTTGTTGTTCAGCCAAGTAGAAACTGCTAACGCGGATAAGATTTTGAAAGGCGATTTAATGAGCGAATATCAGTATTACGAGTTTCGGGCTATTGATCGATTACTGACCTTGGACGAGCAAGAGAAACTACGATCGCGATCATCGCGCGCCGAAATAACGCAATCCAGTTTTGTCAATCACTATATGTACGGAGACTTTAGGGGCGATTCGCGGCAACTTATGGAGGATTTTTTTGATCTGCACCTCTATATGGCTAATTGGGGCTCACGGCAGCTGACCATCCGCGTCCCGAAGCAGTTTTTGGCGGGTAGTAATTCTAGTAACTTCTTGAGTGAAACTGAGGTAGCGGAGGTTTGGACGTCTGGCGATCACTTGATTGTGGATATACGGCGTGACGAGCTTGATGACGCTTATGGCTGGGTTGAAGGAGATGGTTGGCTTGACGCTTTGGCGCCGTTGCGCACCGAGCTACTTTCCGGTGATCTGCGGCTTTTCTACCTCATATGGCTGATGGCTGTCGAGGATGAGTTCCTACCTGACAATGCGGTCGAACCCTTGCCGGGCATAGGTCCTTTGACCGACGCGCTCGAAAGCGCCGCTGAATTTTTTTGTATTGATAGTGAACTTCTGGCAGCGGCCGCAAGTGTCTCCTATGAAACTCCATCCCAATCAGCGCAACGCGAATTCATTTCCAGGTTCACCGAGACCGAAAAGACCGATCTCCTGCTTCGTCTGATGGGAGGTGATAAACATGTCGGTCCTGAGTTGATGCGTGGGGCGCGACAGACAAAAAGTGGCGGTACTGGCGATGAGCCGCGCACAATTGAGGCGTTGCGAACCACCGCGAAGGATATATCCGCTGCACGCAAACGCGCCGAGGAAGAGAGGCGCAGAGCTGAGGCGGCCCGAAAGGCAGCAGAAGCGGTAGAAGCGCGTCGCCCCCGATTAGTCGAACTCAAGAAAAGGGGTGAGTACATCTGGGGTGATGTCGAGTCGGAAGTCGCCGCTAGTTGTGCGGCAAGCTATAAACGCGCCGCCGCCCTGCTTGAGGATCTCAAACATCTTGCGTCCGAGCAGAATACGATGAGTGAATTCACCGCTCGTCTTGAAGCTATCCGTGAGCGACACGCCCGCAAGCGAGGTTTCCTTAATCGGATAGAATCTTTATGAAGCCACGTCGGTATTCCATTGGGCGGCATCTGACGCCTGCTTTACCAAGCACTTCAAGTCTTTCCAACTGGCGTTATCAAAGTCCTTGCCGCTTTTCCTTCTCTGCGTTGGAGTACCTTGCGGGTTTTATTTTGGCGGGGCTTTGGACGGATCGATACCACCAAGACGCATGATATAGGTTGCAAGGGATGGAATTGGGCAGCGGAGAGTGCCCGTTATGCGTCCTGCCTCATCTTGCTCACTGAATTCCTGCAGCAGGCCTTGATGCATCATTTCATGGATATATTTTTCAAGATCGCGATCTTCCGGCAAGGAAAAAGCGCGAAGAGTCGGATCTCTCGGTGCTTTCTGATCAAGACGGAGAACGAGCGATTCAAGTTCTGCGAGATTGTGAGGTTGAACGGTGATATGATGCATGATTTGTGACAATAAGCCCTGTGTTTGCTGGAAAGTTTGAGATAGGCGCCATCCATAGGCTTGTTCACGCAAATTTTGCTCTCTCGCGAATACGGTGTTGGGATCGACGCGGTCCAATTCACCATTAATATCGGGTCGAATCAGTTCCATTGCTAGAGCGCGCATCCCGTTGTGCAGGTGTTGCGGCCAGCAGTCGGACCGCTGGGCGAGTACCCCGGGCCAATCGCCCGTCTTTTTGCCCCGCGCCACCTTAAACTGTGTGAGCATTGCGTTGACTGCAGCTTGGGCTTCCTCCACAGCCAAAGCGCTAACGGTGTGGATATAGCCGCTGGCCGGTCGACTGATTCCGTGCGACATTATCACTCGCAGGGAGTTACCAAGCCCAGCGTAAACCGGAATTATCGGCAGTGTGTGATTCCCCTGATGAAGGAGATCTATCATTTCCTTGGCGTCGGGCCCAATGTTTTGAATTTCATCAACACAAAGGAGAAGGGTTCGTGATGGTGAGAGATCTTTAATGATCTGTTTGAGATTGAGAAACGTAGCTTTTGGAGAGTTTTGTATCTGTCCTTTCGTTAGGCTCCCGCCGAAAATTGTGGGAAATGCCGCCTTGAGGGTGGCGTTGGAATGCGATGTGGTGCGAAAGATTGCGTCCTTCTTGATCGCTTCGGCGATCTGGAGAACAACATCTTCTTCGCTATTCAAGGACTTGCCAGAGACAACGCGAACAATGATCGGCCTGATTGCTCCAAAAGTACCTTGTTCGGCTCGTTTTGCGATTTCTCCCAAGAGAGACGTTTTTCCCGCGCCAGGCGCCCCATAGAAGAGACGGGTTTCAGATGTGGTTGATTCACCGGCACGCAGATTCTCTTGCGCATTTTGAATCGCATATTTGATATCGGTGATGAACTCTTCTCGCCCTTGGAAAAAGAGCGCTGCATCGCGTTCCTTTGATCGTGCAAATTTGGTCAGTTCGGTTATATCTGCCATGATCCGCGCCCTCTCTCGCATGCCACATAAGCTTACTTGCGCTGAGGTTTCGAATCAACAGGCTCTAATCAATAAGGCAACGCAATCACGCTAGATGGGGTATTGCAGCCGCTTGTGTGGAAGAAACATTATTGCCATTCCTATAAGGACTCGGTCGAAAACGAGAGGCCCTATGCCTATCGGATAATTGCTCTGGGCATTAAAGACGAAGAGTCTTTCAACGAGATTACTGAACAAAATAGCAACTCGAAACTCACAACCGCCAGTTTACTTGAAGGTCTACCGCTTGCTTTCGTCATGTTAGGTGTGACATTTGCCGAGAAGTGCCCCGTTCGTTCTACCATTAAATTCTCGAAAGCTGAAAAAAATCCCAATACACGGCCGACGCCTTGAACAGGCGAGTAGAAAAAGATGGGTTACAAATAAATGAATCAAAAGTTAACGTTTAATCAATTATAAAATAGCATTTATTAATGTGATAGATTGAGTTATTATGCGTGCGGCTGCCGAGAGTCGTTATTTGGGAAGTGGATGATGGTTGTCAGTCGACTTCAGTTTTGAGGATGGCAAAGCCATTGCAGAATTTCTGAATTCATCGGCCGGCCGCAGTCAATTGATGCGTCAAGCCGAAGAAACCATTGTATTTCCAATCTATAGTCCCGGTGCTTGGTCGCTGATCAGTGTTCATGATTGAACGAATGCCACAAAACGCGCAATTCTACGCGACTGTTGGGAAAATACCGCAGGAATGGCTGCTACACAGTTTCGTGACGGCAAGTGCAAGGTTCGCCGTCTATGGGACGAAGCCGTAACGTAAGTTATGGGTTGGGATAGCAACTGATTGGCTGAATTACGATAATTCTTGCCAGTAGAGCCGCGTTTGCACGTTTGGGTTTGTGAGGACTTTAATGAAGAAAAAAAGAATGACGCAACGGAAAGCCAACTTTCCGAAGTTAGATTGATCGGTCAATAAAACTCAGCGTAATTAACGTCGTTAGGACTGCCGCAAAAATAGCAGCAACAACATCATCCGACATCACAGCTAACGGCCCGTCATGTTGATCGATCCAACCTACCGGGCCAGGCTTCAAGATGTCAAATAGTCGAAAAAGTAGGAATGCAAGCGCGCACTCAAACCAAAGTACCGATAAAGGAACACCTTCATTCATCGCGATCCAAGAGATCGGCCAGAGCGTAAGCCACTGACCTACCACTTCATCAATCACGAATTCCGAACGATCACACGACTCAGCATCACGAGTCAGGGCGGCAACCGACCACCAACCAACAAGCCCACCACAAATGGTCGCAACCACCAGTCCCGGAAATCCAGCGAATACATGAATGATTCCCGCTAGTACTAATGCGACCCCGGAACCCAAGGTTCCAGAGCCTGGCGACAGATAACCAACGCCAAAAAAAGTCGCGGTCAGTCGAGCAATCACAGCTTTGCCAAGGTCGCCGTTGCTAACGATGCAATACCCTCTCGACGACCTACAAAGCCCAATCGTTCAGAAGTCGTCGCTTTCACCGATACCGCGCCTATCGCAATTCCCATGATTTTCGCCAACGAGGCTCGCATTTGTGCCGCATAGGGTCCAATTTTAGGCTCTTCGCAAATGATTGTGCAATCGACATTTGTTATTCGAAAATTTTCCGACGCCGCCAAGTTAGCAGCGTGCTGTAAGAAAATTTGACTTGCAGCGTCTCGCCATTGTGGATCAGACGGCGGAAAGTGCTGGCCAATATCGCCTAAAGCTAAAGCCCCGTATATGGCGTCCGTTACGGCATGCATGGCAACATCTGCATCTGAATGTCCCTGCAAACGATGGGAATAGGGAATTGATATCCCGCACAAAATTACCGATGAGCCCTCACAAAAGCGATGGACATCATAGCCATTACCAACTCGAATATCCATACATTGCCTCAATTTTAAAACAGACTCGGCTCTCGTGAAATCTTCCTCATGTGTTATTTTGAAGTTGGTTTCTTCACCATCAACAATCTTCACCGAAAGCCCCATCGCCAGTGCCACGGCGACATCATCGGCCGCATCGCCATCATGGGCAAGATGGGCGGCAAGAATTTTTGGCAAGGAAAAACCTTGCGGGGTTTGTGCACGAAACAAATCCTTCCGATCTCGACACGCAGTCACGAACGAGTTACTACCTAACCACAGAGCGTCAACAACTGGTAGGGCTGGAGCGGCACCATCATTATGCTCAAGGGCATCGCAAATTTCATCAATAATTGAGGTCGAAAGAAAGGGCCTCGCGGCGTCGTGGATCAAAACGTGATCAAACTCACCCGCAATAGCACGCAGTCCTACCAAAACCGAGCCGCGCCTGGTGTCAGCGCCGTGAACAGTTTTTATGGGCCAGCCCTCGAATCCCACGACTTGATCCCTATCATCAGGATGGATCACGAGGACTAACTGCGAAATTCGTGGATGCTCCGCAAAGATACTCAAGCAGTGTTCAACGACCATTCGGTCACCAAGAAGACGCCATTGCTTAGGCGTCTCGCCTCCAACGCGCGATCCGCGGCCCGCGGCAACAATGACAGCAGCAGTGTCAGTCAAATTAGCATCTCATCGTTAAGCCTGACCATGACTGTCTATCTTGAGGCAACCAATTGCTTTGTCAATGCGAACTTTCGTACTCTCAAAAGCGAAATCACAAAATTCAACTCGGTAAAGTATTGAGATAATTCCGACGACAAGGTAAAAGTGAGGAATTGGTTCTTAACTGCAGCAAACCACAATTGCAGAATGCTACCGTGATCGTGTCACGGCCCGTCAGAACCAAATGTGACGACTATTCAGCATATGCTCGGGTAAGCCGAATTGCCAGTTTTTGGAATGATAGTTCTTGCTGAGAGATTCAGGCAAGAAGTGAGTGCATAAAGTTAACTCTCAGCTTACCAAATAGTAGTGCGTAGACTACGAGGTATATTCATGCGGCGGTGTTCGGAGGATTATGAAACACAGGCAAAAGCCCCCAGATGATTGTCGACGTGCCCATATGGGCTTCGTTGCCGATGCCTGCATTCTTAGTGGACTCAGATGACATCATTGTTGATCTAAATGGTGCCGCTGAAGGTTTTTTGAACTCATCCGCTCGCTCAACCAAAGGCGAATCGATTTGGAGTCGACTTGTTCTGGACGTCGCGCTTGATGCGGCTCTAAAGCGAGTGCGGGACAATAACACTCCGCTTTTTGTCAATGACGCAGAGGTTGCCGTCAATGGTAAAGCGCCTATGGAGTGCAGCCTACAAGTCGCTCCCGTTCAATCGCGCCGCGACCTGATGATCGTGTTAATCTTCCCAAGGGAATTTGCGAGTCAAATCACTCAGGGTCGCACTGTCAAGTCGGCAGCGCAATCCGCGATAAATATGGCCGAACTGCTGGCGCATGAAATGAAAAATCCGCTCGCTGGGATTATCGGTGCTGCCCAACTCCTCAGTATGCAAATTGGAAAGCCCGCCTATGAACTCACGGATCATATCGTTGCCGAAAGTCGCCGAATCGTCAAACTCCTCGAACAAGTCGAGCAATTTGGAAATCTATCGGAGCCGGAACTAAAGCCGGTTAACATTCACGATATTCTGGATCGCGCTCGGCGTTCGGCCTTGTTGGGGTTTGCTGCTCATATGACAATCATTGAACAATATGACCCCTCTCTACCTGCGGCTTTAGGTGACGCCGATCAACTCTTACAAGTGGCTCTGAATTTGCTGAGAAATGCGACCGAAGCCGCTGAGCTAGGGGGCGGTCCGATCATAATTCGGACCTTCTTCGAACACTCTTTTCGTCTGCGTCGAAGGGATGGCTACGGTCACTCTTTGCCTCTGCAAGTAGAGTTCATTGATTACGGACCCGGATTACCCGAAGATATCCGCGATCAAGTTTTTGATCCTTTTGTATCTGGTAAAGTCGATGGTACTGGTCTTGGATTAGCATTAGCATCAAAAATAATTTCTCGCCATGGCGGTTGGATTTCAGTAAGTTCTGTGCCGGGAAATACGAGTTTCCGCTTGTCGTTGCAACGCGCCTCCTCACAAGGGAGAAAGAACGCAGAAGGAGAGATCTGACAGATGGACGGCACCGTTCTTGTTGCTGACGACGACCAAACAATTCGGACGGTGTTGACCCAAGCTTTGACACGGTCAGGTTGCAAAGTCCATGCAACCTCCTCTCTGACAACTTTGATGCGATGGATCGACGAAGGCAAGGGCGATCTGGTCATTTCAGACGTGGTTATGCCAGACGGCAACGGTCTTGAGATGCTCCCGAAGATCTCAAAGGATCGTCCTGATCTACCCGTGATCGTAATCAGCGCTCGAAATACCATAATGACGGCCATTCAAGCGGCTGAAGCAGATGCTTATGACTATCTGCCCAAGCCCTTTGATCTTCCCGACCTCATGCAACGATCAGCCCGTGCGCTGAATCGACCTCGCACTTTAGCACCGCATAATGTTATGGAAGAAGAGAATGCTCGACCAGACGATCTACCGCTAATCGGGCAAACGAGCATCATGCAGCAAATGTATCGCCTAATCGCTCGCATTATGAATGTTGACTTTCCTGTTCTCCTATATGGTGAAAGTGGAACCGGAAAATCACTTGTCGCAAGAGCCATTCATGACTTTTCTGATCGTCGCACCCTACCGTACGTCGCGATTACTGCTTCAAATATGCAAAGCTTAGAAGGACCTGCACAGATTCTCGCGCAGGCAAAGAGTGGTACAATACTTATTGATGAAGTTAGCGACTTTGATCAAGAATCACAAGCTAGAATCGTTCGAATGATGGACACGCCAGGCGAACACGCTCCACGTTTCATGGCGACGAGCCAGTCGCGCTTATGTCACGGCGAACAAGCCAACCAAATCCGTCATGATTTGTATTTCCGCCTATCGGCGACGCAAATTCCAATGCCGCCTCTTCGCGCACGACTTGACGATATCCCCTTATTGGCCGAACACTTCCTGCGTCAACTTGAGCCAAGCGATGTATCCCGCCATGCTCTATCTAAGGAGGCTCTCGACTACCTTCGTCGATACAGTTGGCCAGGCAATGTGCGCCAGTTAGAAAATGCAGTAAGAAGGTTGGTTATCACCTGTCACCGCGAGTGTATCACCGCCGATGATGTACAACAGTTTCTGTCGGATCAACCAAACCTAGGAGAGGTAGAAGAAACCGAGTGCGGTGAACAACTTGCAAGTTCGGCTGCTGTTCATATCAACCGCTACTTTGACTTACACGGAAATATTTTACCACCGCCTGGCCTCTACAATCGAGTTTTGCGAGAAGTCGAAAAACCGTTGATCGAAATTGCACTTGATGCAACGAATGGCAATCAAGCGAAGTGCGCGTACTTGCTCGGAATCAATCGAAATACGCTTCGTAAGAAAATTAATGATCTAGAAATAAAGGTTTTGCGCAGTCGCAAACTTGATTGACGGAATTTTCGGCAGAGGAATTACGAAGTCTAACTACGAAAGTCCGACAACTCTATTTTCTGGCTAACACGACTTCAATGTTCATAGGCAATCGAACCAAATAACTGAAGTGCTCGTATGGCGAAAAAGAAAATCTATACCAGTACGAAAAAAGGTGGGCTTCGACGACTCCATGATCAAAATTCTTGAGCTTAACGCAGTCCCAATAGTGTTCTTGCGATAATGTACCGTAAGGTACTTTGGACCCCTTTAGGGTTTGATGCTGAAAGGCGAAAGAAAAGATATCAATCATTATCTGCAACAGAAGCAGAAAACTACCGTGATCGGATTCACGCATGCGTTTCCAATGTATCACAGCATTACTATGCGTCAGTTTGAAGGTGTGGCCGCAAACGATTCCTACATGCCTCAATCTCAAGAGCCAGAATGCTTTCTAGTGCATGATTTATCAATTAGATACAAACTCTAAATTATGTAAAACATGAAGTACAAGATGTGACTGCGGTATTGTCTATGAGCGTGAAATAACCCATCGGATAACGGGTTTTTTTACGCAATAACAACGAGGTCTCAGGGTCAAACTGGAATCCTGAATTCTAGCCCTTAGTCGACGGCAAAGACGACTGAAGTCGTTAGCTGCGGTAGGTGTTTCATTTACACAGACTAAATGGGAGGTTAATAGGAACTGGGAGATAGGGCAAACAAAACATGACGGAAGCTAGCGCGGTGTGATAGCGATCAAGAAGAGGGGCTTTCTCGTCAAGATCGCCGATCACACTGTTCAAGTAATTGGCGTTTTTTGCCAGAATACCAGAATTATTTGGTGGGAAGCGACAATAGTCATAGGCGCCAAGCAACTGCAGAGACCATTCGCGATTTATATGAAAAGCCGCGATTTTGAATAACAAACATAACAGCACGTTGAAAACGCTAGTAATCGAATACATCCAAAAGCCTAGAATGAATTCACTGACGAAGTCATCTCAAGGACGTAAAATTGCTTCACAACGGCACCGCCTCAGTTTGTTTGTAAACTCTAGACACAATTGAGCGCCCTATGCGAGTTATCGCCAACAAGATAAGTCTTCAAAGGCTTTGTTAACTAAGGGATCTGTTAATTCGTTCTAAAGGACTTTGCGAATATATTGGCAACTCATACCGCCATCAAACTTTCAGTGAGTTTCTGAGATGCGGCAAAATCATCGAACAAACAAGTGCCGGGGTAACAGTGCGAGCAGGTAACACCCTTTGGGTCAATCGGCTTCGGCAACTAAGTCGTCAACGCCGATTGCGGAATGGCTTAACGATCATACTCGTAGTTTTAGGACCGCTACTTGCACTCGTTACCTTCTGGGAACTAGCGAAGCTTGATCAAGGTTCACTAGCGCTTGGGCTTCGGCTCATGCTATTGATTGACTTGGTTTATACTTTGACGGTCGCTGCCCTCGTATTAAGTGCCGTAGTACGTTTGATTGCCGCGCGGCGGGCTCGGTCCGCGGGTTCTCGTTTACACCTGCGGTTGACTGCGACTTTTGTTCTTTTAGCCTTAATCCCGACCGTGTCGGTCGCAATATTCGCCGGTTTGACGGTAAATGTTGGCCTAGAAGGTTGGTTCTCGGAGCGCGTGCGGCAAGTAGTCGGAACCTCGTTTGCCGCGGCTCAGGCCTATGAACAAGAGCAACGCAAGGATCTAGCTGAAGACGCGCAAGCATTGGCAGGGTTCATTGAGAGCCAGCGTCGCCTTGTATTCATCAATGATGCAGAAGTGCGACAACTTTTGACTCAAGGACAACAACAAATTCAACGAGGATTGAAAGAAGCATTCCTTATTGACGGCACCGGTAATATTCGCTCGCGAGGTGAGCGTTCATATCTGTTTGATTTCGAACAACCGAGTTCAAATCAACTCGCGCAAGCAGATAACAGTGGTCTCGTCATTATTGAGGACTGGGACAATAACGAATTTCGTGCGCTCATCCGCTTGCAAGGCTTTACTGATCGGTTTCTTTACGTCAGTCGGCAAGTCGATGGGGATATACTCGCGTTGCTTGATGATACGCAAGCAACGGCAAGATTATATCAAGAACTCGAAAGCCAGCGCGGTAGAATTTTATTTGAGTTTAGTCTTTTGTATCTTGGGTTTGCTGTAATCCTCCTATTGGCGGCTACTTGGTTCGGATTGTGGTTTGCCGAACGATTATCGCGGCCAATTGGGCGATTAGCGGAGGCGGCCCAGCAAGTTGGGCTCGGTGATCTTAATGTCAGGGTCATAGAAGAGACGAGTGAGGACGAAATTGCCAACCTCGCCCGCTATTTCAATCAGATGACTCGCCAACTAAAAGAACAGAGAAACAAACTTCTCGAAAATAATCGGCAAAATGAGGGGCGGAGGAGATTATTTGATAGCGTCTTGAGTTCGGTTACGTCGGGGGTAGTCGGGTTGGACCCAAGCGGTTGTATTACATTCGCCAATCGATCAGCAGGCCGTTTGATCACCAATACAGATGGCTGCGGCCCCCGCGACATAGCGGCGGCCGTGCCAGAGTTTGGCAGTGTGTTTGAGCAATTACGCCAGTCAAACTTGGAGGTCTTGCAAGAACAAATACCTCTGCTACACAATGGTAGGCGAGAAAATTTACTCATTCGAGTCAGTACCCGCCGCAATGAGGACGGATGCTTGGAAGGTTACGTTTTGACCTTTGATGACGTAACAGAGTTGGTTAGTGCACAGCGGATGGCGGCTTGGGGCGAAGTTGCGCGCAGAATAGCCCACGAAATTAAGAATCCGCTGACGCCGATCCAGTTATCAGCCGAACGCATAAAACGAAAATTTTCCGATAAAGTAGGCGATGAGCGCGATAGACTAGAAAATATGATTGATGTAATCGTCCGTCAAACTGAAGACCTGCGCCGAATCGTTGATGAATTCTCTAGGTTCGCACGGATGCCTGAACCAAAACAAAAATCAGAAAATCTCATTAAACTACTTCAAGATGTCGTACTTTTGCACGAGGCGGGTCAGAGAAATGTGTCACTGACAACAGATTTTCCGTCAGAACCCGTTATTATTACCGCCGACGCGACGATGATGGGCCAGGCCTTTACCAATTTAATTAAGAATTCCATAGAAGCGATTGATAGCTTCATTGTTGCAAACCCAAATACAACAGAGAAGTTTGAGATACGCCTTAAAGTTACCGTTGAAGGAGCAAAAGCAACCATTTCAATCGCTGATAACGGGATCGGCCTTCCTGCCGACAGAGCACGCCTATTTGAGCCCTACGTCACGACACGAGAGTCAGGAACCGGACTCGGGCTCCCAATAGTCAATAAGATTATTGAGGAACATGGTGGAAATCTTGTATTAGAAGATGCACCAAAGTTTGCGGGACAATCCCGCTTTGGAGCTATGGCTGTTGTGACCTTGCCCACAATGGCCGTAGACTTTAGCGAAAAACAGAAAAATAGGGAGTAGGACCCTCTAGGTCGATTGTTACGATGAATGATATTTTGATTGTCGACGATGAGCGGGATATCCGGGAATTAGTTGCAGATATTCTTAAAGATGAGGGTTTTTCGACGCGACTTGCGGGCACATCAAAAGATGCAATGGCGCAGATAAAAGAAAAGATACCATCATTACTAATTCTCGATATATGGTTGAAAGATCGCCAGATGGACGGGATTGATATTCTGAAGGCCGTCAAGCGGGATATTCCCAACATTCCCGTCGTCATTATCTCTGGTCACGGCAACGTTGAGATTGCAGTCGCTGCGATAAAACAAGGGGCGTACGACTTCATCGAAAAACCTTTCAATATTGATCAACTCTTGGTTGTTATAAGACGGGCAATGGAAACCTCGCTATTGCGCAGTGAGAACCGCTCGTTACGACACAATGAGGTGAATGACTCGAAGATGCTCGGAAACTCGAATAGTTTTCGATCCCTGATCAACCAACTTGATAAGATCACACGAACGAATAGCCGTGTACTGCTAACCGGTCCTGCTGGTTGCGGAAAAGGAATGGCGGCCAAATACATTCATACAAATTCATCGCGTTTTAACGCACGCTTTGTGACCGTCAGTTGCATGGGTGTTGAAAGCGACAGATTGGAAGAATCGCTCTTCGGCAACGAGAGTGCAGAGCGTGGAATAAATCCAGGGTTATTCGAAAAAGCCCACGGCGGAACTATTTATTTCGACGAAGTCGCGGATTTACCGCTTGATCTCCAGCTGAAAGTATTGCGGGTGCTCGTTGATGGGCAATTGCAAAGGCCTGGCGGGACGGACATGATCCCAATTGATGTTCGGGTTGTCTCCTCGACGCAACGCGACATCAGTGCAGAGGTTGAACATAACCGCTTTCGTGGAGAACTTTATCATCGATTAAGTGTTGTGCCAATTTCCGTGCCTTCCCTTGAGGAACGACGTGAGGATATCCCGATGTTGGCAGAGCATTTCATTGAGATGGCCAGACAATCACAAGGTTTAGTGCAACGCCATTTGAGCGCGGATGCAAAGACGCAAATGCAAACGATGTCATGGCCAGGCAACGTAAGACAACTAAGGAACTTGATTGAACGCCTACTGATTCTCGGTGATGAATCGGCCCCCATTGAGTCGCGGGAACTCTTGTCGGAAGTTAGTGGGTCATCGAAAGGTTCGGAGTTTATCTTATCAGACGAAATGGCCTTGCTACCCTTGCGTCAAGCGCGAGAAGTTTTCGAGCGTCAGTACCTCTTGACGCAGGTTAACCGATTCCGTGGCAATATTAGCAGAACTGCGGCCTTTATTGGCATGGAGCGTAGCGCTTTGCACCGAAAGTTAAAATCTCTCGGGGTCCCCACGTCGGGAAAAGGCGCAGAACAAACAGATCAAGTCACTGGTGGTGACTCTGCTTGATTTTATCTTTCGATGAATCGACATAATTTTCAATCACTTGCGGACAATTCGCATTAGTAAGCCGACCAAACTCCCGCGTACCTAGCAATTAGACTTCCTAACGGTACTATCCAATACTGCGTATTTCACGGAGTTCATGCATGAAAGTCATTATTGGCGGGGCGGGTCAAGTTGGTTGGCAGATCGCTCGGCATCTTTCGGTAGAGTCAAACGATGTTACAGTAATTGATAGCAATCCGGATTTAATTCGGCTCGCCACAGATACTCTGGATGTGCAGGGAATTGCGGGTTACGCCTCTTATCCCGATGTACTCGAACGGGCAGGGGCACATGACGCAGACATGATTATTGCTGCGACATACTCTGACGAGGTCAATATTGTTACCTGTCAGGTTGCTCATTCGGTGTTTGAAATTAAGCGCAAGATCGCCCGTTTGCGTGCGCAAGCCTATATTCAAGCTGCCCAGTCTAGTCGAGCCCACGGCCAAGATTTTGGGATCGACGTTGTCATCAGCCCGGAACGCGAAGTTGCTGCGGCGGCTATGCAGCGATTATCCGTGCCAGCGGCTTTCGATATTGAAACCTTCATGCGCGGCAAAGCCCAATTGCTTGGAATCACAATCGAAGCCGATTGCCCCGTTATCAATACGCCATTGCGACAGCTTACAGATATGTTTTCAACATTGCGCGTCGTTGTGGTCGGCGTCCGTCGTGCGAATTCACTTTTTTCTCCCAATGCAATTGATCAGTTATTTGTTAAAGATGACTGTTATCTGCTTTGTCACGCGGACGATGTTGACCGAACGATGAAGATTTTGGGGAAAACGCAAAAAACGCAGGAGCGAGTCGTAATTGTCGGGGCGGGAAATGTAGGTCTTGCAGTCGCAAGTGAGTTCGAAACCAAACGCGTTCGCGGCAAGGTCATTGAACATTCGCGTGAGCAGGCCGAGCGAGCGGCCGAAATACTTGAGCGAACGATTGTACTCAATGGCGACGGACTTGATAGCGCTCTGTTACGCGAAGCGGCTATCGATCGGGCCGATGCCATGCTTGCGGTAACCGATGATGACAAGACAAATATGCTTGCCGCGGTACGTGCGAAGGCTGAGGGATGTCCGGTGACAATTTCGCTCGTAAACGATCCGACCCTGATTCCGCTAATGGACCCCTTAGGTATTGATGCCTACATTAATCCTAGGGCAATTACTGTTAGTTCTATCTTACGGCACATTCGCCAAGGAAGAGTTCGTCAAGTTTATTCTATCGGGGATGCCGAAGCCGAAGTTATTGAGGCAGAGGTGCTTTCGACGTCACCAATCGCAAACCAAAGATTGCGAGACATTGATTTCCCAGAAGGGGTGTTGGTAGGAGCCATTGAAAAAAATGGCGAAATATCTCGACCACAGGGTAGTACGCGGATCGAACAAGGAGATGTTCTGGCAATTTTTGCTATGGCTGAAGACATACCCGAAGTTGAACGGCTGTTGCAGGTTTCAATTGATTTTTTCTGACGATGGCTGTGCAACTAAAAATTTTGGATTGGAAAAATCAACCGCTTTTTCTCAAATTAATGGTCATCGCTGCGCTGTCGACCTACATTCCCGCCGTGCACGCCTTTGTGAGAGATGATCATGAAACTTCACGAATATTTTTCTATAGCGGGACCTTAGGCCTTATCGGCTTCTTGATTATCGCGATTGCCGTCGCAAATTCTATTGCGACTCGAAAAAGTAACGATTTCGGCCACCTGATTTCTCTTATCGCTCTCTTCGTTTTTGCACCACTTTATCTAGCACTCCCGCACTACGAGGCCTTAGATACCGCCACTTACTTTGATGCTTACGTCGATATGGTAAGCGCACTCACAACAACGGGTGCAGACTTGATCGGCGATCTGCAGACAGTCAATGGCACGATACATCTATGGCGCGCTCAAGTTGCTTGGATGGGAGGATTGATGATGTGGATTGCAGCATCAGCAATTCTCGCGCCATTATCACTTGGCGGATTTGAAGTTACCGCAAAGGGCCAACCTGGCCAAATCGAAATGAGAAATCCTTTTGGAGCAAGAGTTGATCCAATGCGGCGTATAAATCGTTCGGCCGCAGTGTTGGTACCGACTTATCTCGGCCTCTCATTTGCACTCTGGTTATATCTTATAATCGCAGGGGAATCAACATTGGTCGCAGCGATCCATGCTATGTCGGTACTTGCAACCAGCGGGATTACGATTCCGGGTTCAATGGAAGCTTCGGGATCCGGGGTGATTGGTGAGATTGGGATGGCATTCTTTATGTTATTCGCTCTTTCTCGCCTGACGTTTTCAAGTGATACGCAAACTAAGATAAAAGTAGAACTCTTTCGAGATCCAGAGTTTCGGATAGGGCTAGCCGTTGTTCTCATCGCTTCGATTTTATTCCTCCTGCGATTTGCAATGAGTCTTGAAACTATGAGTATATTTCAGTTGCCACCCGAGCAACTCTACCGCGTTATGTGGGGTAACCTGTTCACGGCATTATCGTTTCTGTCGACCACAGGTTTCGTTAGCGCTGAATGGAATATTGCGCACATTTGGCCGAATATTGGGGCACCGGGTTTGCTCTTGATGGGTTTGGCGATGATTGGAGGCGGAGTTGCAACCACTGCAGGAGGAGTAAAGCTCCTTCGAATCTATGTTCTCTATATTAATGGCTTGCGTGAAATTGATCATATGATTCACCCCTCGTCAATTGTCAGTCGTAGCGGAAGTTACCATCAAGTTGAACGCAATCGAGTAATTATCGCATGGGTATTCCTTATGCTTTTTGCCGTGTCTATGGCAGTACTTGCTATCCTATTCAGCCTCTTCGGGGTAGGGTTTGAGGAGTCAATCATGCTCGCGGCTACAGCTCTTTCGAACACCGGTCCGCTAACCACTATCGTCGGTCAGGAGACGTTAGAGTTAGTTAGCCTCGGCGACGGAACCAAACTCGTCTTCGCGGGGGCGATGGTCTTGGGGCGAATAGAAGCGCTTGCGGTGATTTCTTTGATTGGCACCGAAGTTTGGCGGGGCGAAGCATAGCCAATAAAGCTTACCTTCAGCAAAGATCCAGTGCTGGTATTGTAATTCTATATGTTTATCAAGTAGAGTAGGGGCGAGGTGCAGTTGCCTTTTGCGACAGAAAGCGAACTAAAGATGTCTTCAAGATCTGCCAGTTTACAAGAAGCATTTCTCAATCATGTGCGAAAAAACAAAATACAGGTGACAGTCTATCTAACCAACGGCGTCAAACTTCAGGGAGTTGTTACGTGGTTTGACAATTTTTGCCTTCAATTAAGTCGCGATGGGCAGTCTCAGTTGGTCTATAAACACGCAATATCGACAATAATGCCAGCTCAACCAGTTAACCTATACGAGGACGCGGAGTAGCTTTAGTAAACGGAACGAGATCGCATTCTATTTACGTCGGGACGAGTCCGATAAATCTCCGATCGTTCAAATACCCGACATTTTTTGAATGGAACTGACGTACTGCCGCGTGACTGTCGTGCGTTAGTGTTAGCTTCCCCAAGTCCGAACGGGTCCACAGTCCAAATGGACAAAATTGGATCGGCTGTAACGACCGACCCCGCCGCCACTACACTTCAGAGCGGCTCTAGCAGTTTGACCAAGAGATCTAGTTCTAAGGCGTACGTCAGCAGCTCTCCCTTGCACATGTAAGGAATTTCTGGCTACCGAACCTGCGGACCTAGATCGAAGTAGGGCGTTGGTCTTTGCGCTGCGATAACCAGACAAAAGCGAATAGGGTTCCGTCGTATCCAACAAGATTCGGGTTGCCGCCAAAATATCAATAACGCGCACATCAATCGGGAGTTGTTCGTCGGTGCGCCAGTCGCGCATGAAAAAATTTATCTCGCCAAGAACTTCTTCAACATAGTGACCGTCAATCCAGTAAATTGCGTCAATGCTCTCGCCCGTGCGCCCCGAAAACATACTGATGCGTCTGATATCACTAGTGCCCGAAAGATAGTTGGCAGCAAAGGCTTGGGAAGCACTCGTGGTGGTGAATAGGGTCGCTGCCATGCCAACAGAAAAACGGCGTCTTGTCAGGTTTCCGATCTGTCCCACCATGCTCGCATTGTCCTGTAAATCAGTGACGAAACTCACAAACCCATAAAGTTCGCTGTCAATTTCAGCCCGTACAAGTTATATTACACAAGTTGGGAACTTAACCAAGATTTTTTTTGTAGAATCACACTTTTCTTGGTAGTCATTGAGAAATTGGGATTACAGCAGGACGTCGGAAGGTTCGGCGAAGAAGTTTAGATTAGTGACCGCCCTATTGATCGCTATCTCCAGGCAGTTCTTTTCGATCTAAATTGCCAAGTGATCCGATATCATTGCTCAGCGGCAGGCGAGGGCTGTGATATAATCGGGCAGGATTTATATCTTCGTTATCGAATCACTGTTTGATATCCATCAAGAAATTATTGAGGCGAGATATTGATGACATTCACAATTGCAGAAATAGCTCGTGAAATTGGGGCCTCTGCGGTTGGCGATCTGACATTGGAGGTGTCTTCAATAGCAGAACCCGCCACTGCTAGGGACGATCAGCTCGCGATTGCAACAACCGTGAAGTTTGTCGAACAAATTGCAGTCGGAGACGCTCAAGCAGCGTTGTTGGATAGCAAGACCGACTGGAAATCGCTAGGTCTCAAAGCAGCAATTCTTCTGCAGCGGCCACGTTATGCCTTGGCTGGCATAACAAAGCACTTTGATCGCGGACAAAAGCTAAAAGAAGGAATCCATCAGACAGCACTCATAGATCCAACTGCTAAGGTAGATCCATCTGTCAGTATTGGCGCCTATAGCGTGATTGGTAGCGCGGCAACAGTCGGTCGGGACTCGGTAATTGGTCCGTTTTGTATGATTGGTGCAGAAGCAACCATAGGCCCCGAATGTTACCTGCGTGATCATGTTAGTATTGGAGCACGAGTTACGATTGGTGCTCGGTTCATTGGCCAACCGGGAGTAAGAGTTGGCGGCGACGGATTCTCGTACGTAACGCCAAGTATTTCGGGGGTCGAGAATGTGCGGAAGACGCTCGGACATCGATGCGATGCCGTTGCACAGGAATATGTCCGAATACATTCGCTGGGCGCAGTTTGGATCGGAGATGATGTCGAGATGGGTGCAAATTCGACTGTAGATAACGGGACCATCCGAGACACCCAGATCGGCAATGGATGCAAGTTTGATAACCTGACCCATGTTGGTCATAATGTTGTAATGGGACAGAATTGTCTGGTTTCGGGACAATCTGGAATCGCTGGTTCAGCGGTTATCGGAAAGAATGTTGTGTTGGGGGGACAAACCGGAGTCTCAGACAATATATTTGTTGGCGATAATGTCGTCGTCGGCGGCGGATCAAAAATACTGTCGAATGTACCGGCCGGAAAGGTGGTACTTGGTTATCCGGCAATAAAAATGGACCAGCAAATTGAGTGTTATAAGGCTGTCCGCCGTCTGCCACGATTTATGCGAGAGATTGAGATGTTTCGAAAGAATCTTCTCGGTGGCAAAACTTAAATATAAAGTTCTTTCGAAATATGTCAGGATGCTAACCAATGAGTGTCAAACAGCGGGTAATTAGAATTATTGCTGAGCAAGCTCTACTGTCCCCGTCGGATGTCTCTCTTGATAGCACATTAGATGAACTCGGGATCGACAGTCTCGGAATTGTCGAAAGTCTGTTTGCTATCGAAGAGGAGTTCGACATTTCGGTTCCCTTCAACGCCAACAGTCCTGCAGATAGCGACTTCGATATTTCAAGTGTGTCAGCGATCATCGACGGAATTGAAAAGTTAATCAATGAATGAACTCAATGGTGCGCCTAGGCGAGAATATCCGGCTGCAAGTGATGCTATAGCGTATCGCGACCCAATCCGGCTTTTTATCTGTAAGAAATCATGAAGCAAGTCGTCATCACTGGTGCTGGTACGATAAATGCTATGGGGCACTCTGTCCCCGAGACGCTCCGTTCAATGCGCGAAGGCCAGTGTCACATTGGTCAATTGGATATTCGAGATGTTGACCGTCTTGACATTCAGATTGGTGGGCAAGTCCGGGGATTTGATGCCGAAGGACGCTTTAACCGGCAACAAATTTCTCTCTATGATCGATTTACGCAGTTTACCCTTGTAGCGGCGCGAGAAGCAATCACGCAGTCTGGATTAGAGTTTTCTGGTGAATTGGCGGCAAAGTCAGGCGTTGTCCTCGGGACCGCTGGTGGCGGTGTGTCAACTTGGGATGATAACTATCGGTTAGTGTATGAAGAGCGAAAAAGCCGCGTTCATCCCTTTGTTGTTCCAAAACTAATGAACAACGCCGCGGCGTCACATGTCTCCATGGAATGGAACCTAAAGGGTCCTTCCTTTACCGTTGCAACAGCTTGTGCTTCGTCAAACCACGCAATGGCACAAGCATTTGCTATGGTTCAATCTGGCGTTTCGCTAGCAATGATCACCGGGGGTAGTGAAAGTATGTTGTGCTTCGGCGGCGTTAAAGCATGGGAGGGGTTGCGGGTTATGTCGCACGATGCTTGCCGGCCGTTTTCGGCAAACCGCAATGGTATGGTGCAGGGCGAAGGCGCAGGTATTTTTGTTTTTGAGGAATTTAATCACGCAAAATCGCGTGGTGCCGATATTCTTGCCGAAGTGGTCGGCATGGGAATGTCGTCGGATGCTGCTGACATTGTCATGCCATCCAAGCAAGGAGCTGCCCGCGCCATCTCACAGGCACTCAAGAATTCGAGATTAGATCGAGATGAAATTGGTTATATTAATGCCCATGGAACCGGTACTGTCGCCAATGACAAGACAGAATGTGCAGCAGTTGCTGATGTTTTTGGTCCGCACGCAGACCAACTCATGATTTCGTCCACCAAGTCGATGCACGGACATCTGATCGGCGGCACTGGCGCTATTGAGTTATTGGCGTGCATAATGGCGTTGCGAGAAGGCGTAATCGCGCCAACCGTCGGTTATGAAGAGCCCGATCCCGAATGTGCGCTTGACGTCGTGCCCAACGAAGCACGGGATGCAAAGGTGAATGTCACCCTATCGAATGCTTTCGCCTTTGGCGGCATGAATGCGGTGCTTGCGTTGCGCAAAGTCTAAGTTGTTGTTCTACAGATGAATTCTTGACGTTGGCGGTTGCAACGCTGTCACGATCGTTTGTTGCGTGTTGTCAATCTAGTCGCTAATTTGCCGCCACGATGTCGACAGCTTCGTAGGCTGGAATAAAGCCACTCAGCGATAGATTTAGGGTGATAACGCGATTCGGCGCTGCGGCAGGTACGAGTTCAATCGACGCCGTTAATCCGTTCTTTAAGCTCGCGATATCGTCCTTGTTGAATCCCACCTGTGCAACGCATCCTTGCTGATGGCAAAATGAGTAATTGTAGCGCCGACCAATGGCACCGTCGACGGAAATCAGGAGTTGCGCAGTCAACAACGTCTCCAATGGCACGACAACGTTAGCGGCAGCGACGGCCTCGTCCCCCCCCGAGAGTCGAAACATAGAAAATTCGGCTACTGGATTCGCGTTTTGATCGGTTAGGACCTGCGTGATTGAGCAAGGGTCTTTTTCGGCGTCTGTTTCGACACAAACTAAATCCCAAGCCCCAAATTTTTCCTTGATGTATCTTTGACCGATCCGTGGAGCGTCTGCCGATTCTCCCATATCAAGTTGCTCAAGCGGATTTGCCGTCTCCACAGAACCCGCCGTATCCTGCGCCTTGGTCATAGAACCGAATGTAAAGCCCAAAATCGTGAACAATAAAAGGAGATTTTTGCCCATGCTGCTCTCAATTTAACTGATTATTTGCCCATTAATAGCGTTATTGTTTCAACGTATACTTAATCACTTGGAATTTCCACTCACGATGTTTTGAGTCAAGACCATTAGTCGCATCGCAACATTTTTTTATAGCACCCAGTCTACAATTGGTTTCAAGCGAACTCAAAGCTAATCCATCACAAACGAAATTGACGCAAATCGTTGGGGGGGGGCTTGCGTTGGTTGCTATCACTGATTCGGCAGGACATTAGTTTTGCCGAGACGATTGTTGCTACCGTCCGGGGATTAACCCTCGTGGCCAGAAGCGCAGAACCAGCAATAGAATCAATCCCATTGTAAATAAGCGCATATACGCCGCACTCGCCAACAGATGTTGCTTAAACCACGACTCATCGGCTAATCCGATCGTTGCAAATTCGATAAGAAGAAGGCCGATCGGCTCTACTTGAACCCAAAAGAACCAAATAAAAAAGCCGCCCAGCACCGCACCTAAGTTGTTTCCGGAACCGCCCAAAATTACCATCACCCAAACCAAAAAAGTAAATCGCAATGGTTGGTAGCTTGCAGGAGTTAACTGGCCATCAAGTGTGGTCATCATTGCGCCGGCAATCCCGCAAATTGCTGATCCCAAAACGAAAACTTGTAAATGTCTTGCAGTAACATCTTTACCCATAGCCGCAGCCGTCACTTCATTATCTCGAATGGCTCGCATCATACGCCCCCAAGGACTATTCAAGGCGAGTTGTGCCATTATGAACAGGGTCAGCAAAACCACCGCGAACAGTATCGCATAGTTGAGTTTGACAAAAAGTGACGACGCGATTGTCGGGTCAATTCCAAGATCAGTGGCTCTCGCTAAGAAATTTGCGTCTTGTTGCAAGTCAATCTCATATGGAACGGGCCTTGGAATTCCGATTACATTCTTTACGCCACGCGCCAACCAGTCCTCATGCTTGAGTACCGCGATGATAATTTCTGCAATTCCGAGGGTTCCAATCGCCAAGTAATCCGATCTTAATCCGAGTGCTGTTTTGCCAATGAGCCAAGCTGCGCAGGCGGCTAGAACACCACCGACCGGCCAAGCAACGAGGACAGGAAGATTAAGTCCGCCGATATAACCAGCAAGGGCAGGATTTATTGCTTCAACGGTGGCAACCGCTGGGTCTAGAATGGCACGATAAATGATAACCCCGATCAGCAGTAGCGCGAGCATCACCACAAATCGCGTGGTACTATTTGGCATTCGTTTGTAAACACCGATCACTGCGGCAATTACCACCGAGGCGAATAGCAGGGCGATTACAATGCGTGCGCCACCAGCCCCCCATGCTGTCGGGGTAGCGGGCATCGCAATCAGGACTGTCGCTAAGCCACCGAGAGCAACGAAACCCATCACTCCGACATTAAAAAGCCCTGCAAGCCCCCATTGTAAATTCAAGCCAAGCGACATGATTGCTGACACGAGTCCCATATTCAAAATCAGCAAAGCCGAATTCCAACTTTGGATCACTCCGGTCGTCACGATCATGAGTGCCACCAAGGCGAATAGACAGAAATTTCTCACCGACTCGGTCAATAGGCTTTCCCTCTAAACAGCCCCGTAGGTCGAAATAGCAACGCAATTAATAGAATGCTGAAGCTAATGGCGAATTTGTAGTCGGTACTAATGAATTGAACGATACCGGTAGGTTCCCACCATGGCACGAGGTAACCGAGGACTTTTTTCCAAGCATAGGTAATTGTAACCTCAGAAAAGGCGATAAGATAGCCACCAGCAATCGCTCCTAAGGGGTTGCCGAGACCTCCAACGACCGCAGCTGCAAATATAGGCAAGAGTAGCTGGAAGTAGGTAAAGGGCTTGAATGATTTGTCGAGGCCGTACAGCGCCCCGGCGACCGTCGCCAGAATTGCAACCAAAATCCAAGTGTATGTCACGACGCGGTTGGGGTTGATCCCCGAAAGCAGTGCCAAATCCTCATTATCCGAATAGGCCCGCATCGACTTCCCGGTTTTGGTTTTGTTTAAGAACCAAAATAAGGCGATGACAACAATAATCGCGGTAAGGATGGTAATTCCTTGGCTCGTGCGAAAAGCCAATCCCTCCTGCAAACCAGTAAGGTCGCGAAACTCTCGTGCAGAAATGACAAATCGTTCACCATCTGCAAATCTTTGGTCACCGGGACCGACGACGAAGCGCACAAGTCCATTCATGACGAACATGACGCCCATTGAAACAATAACAAGAATGACTGGTTTAGCCCTTCGGGTTCGGTAGAATCGGTATACACTTCGATCAATTGCAAGAAGTAAAGCCACGCAGGCAATAATGCCGATCGGCAAAGCAATCAGCGCTGTTGGTAGAGGGCCAAGGTGGATTCCTTGGTGTTGTAGCCACCAGGTGCAGAGCATTGTGATCATGGCACCAAACGCCATGGTATCGCCATGGGCGAAGTTTGAAAAACGCAAGATTCCATAGACGAGCGTAATCCCTAAAGCCCCTAATGCGAGTTGGCTGCCGTACGAAATTGACGGTATCAAGACAAAATTCGCCAATACGACAAAGGCGTTTGCGATATCTATTTCACCCATCACTCACCCAAGCTATCACGGGTTCAATCTCTCACGAAGAAGGTATGGTAAACAATTTGGTGAGCAGGTCCGCGAACGTCGTCTCCGACCAAATGTGATCAGCGAACCGTGAACTAAGGTGGCGGCGCCGACTCATTGATGTTACCCGCCCAAGAACGCTTGGAGAACATCTTTGTTTGTCAGTAATTCTTTCCCGGTACCAGTGTATTCGTTGCGACCTTGAACAAGGACAAAACCCTGATCAGCGATCTCGAGTGCCTGTCGCGCATTTTGCTCAACGATAATGACTGGGATGCCAGTATCAGCCACCTCAATTATTCGACCCAGAATTTCTTTCATGACAATAGGCGAGACCCCTGCCGTGGGTTCGTCGAGTAGCAGTACCTTTGGTTGCGTCATCATTGCTCGTGCTAAGGCAACCTGTTGTCGTTGACCGCCCGATAACTCGCCTGCTTGCTGCTTCTGCTTTTCTCGCAGTACCGGAAAGAGACCATACACCTGCTCCATCGTATCGTGAATGTCATCATCGCGGCTAAATCCGCCCATTTCTAAATTTTCTCGAACGGTCAAGGACGGGAAGATATTTGCCGTTTGAGGCACAAATCCCATCCCTTTAGATACGCGCTCTTGGGGAGGAAGAGCACTGATGTCTTCTCCGTCTAGAATTACTGCGCCTTCGCGCAGTGAAAGCATACCGAATAGCGCCTTCATTGCCGTTGATTTACCCGCACCATTGGGACCAACAATCACCGCAATTTCACCCGAATTTACGGCCACGGTGCAGGAGTGTAAAATGTCTGGCCCATCAGCGTATCCGCCAGTCATTGCCTCACCAATGAGAAATGCTTCGTGACGACTTGGATACATAATTGTCCGTTAGCGGCCGACTTTGGGTTTGCGTGTGAAGGGGGAAGCCGACCATGTTGATGAAAATCTTTGCGGCTTCCAGCATATGCTTCGTAAGCGTTCGGTCAAGAGGTGCCGACGCTGTTTAAATTTTTTCGTCTGATGACTTTTTGACTGGTGATCGCATAGTTGGCATAGAGTTCTTAACTAACGCCCCACTATATTCGAATGAAGGATTCCACGTGGAGGGAAATTTTGGGTTTTGTACAGTTTCTCAATGCGCCTGTTGACGGTATGGCGAGCACCGGTCCGCAACTGAAAAACCATCGTTTTGTGGAAGCCGTGCTACCCGACCATTTCTTATAGGCCTATATCGGCTATTTGCGGTATGGGGTTCCATGATGTATTTCGCATGATCGTAGAATTGGTTTGGCGGCTATTGACGCCAGACCAGCTTGGAAAACACAGGGAACTTACGAAAACCAATGAATGCAAATCTGTGATAGCCAGTGCTCTTCGGCCATGACATCAAGTCTGCTTCCTTTACTGGCCCAGCACCGCAGCACGACGCTGAGATTCGATGCTGCCACACCTTTCACATAACTTTCGATCAGAAGTCCCGCAAGCCCTTCAATGATAAGGTTAAAGGCAAAACCCTCGTAAGCAATGCTTGGCCGTCGAGCATCCTCTTGCGCAATGCGGGATCGTTGAGCAGGACCGCCGTTATTCTCTATTGCTCTAGCGAGACCTCGCTATGCGTATCAAAAATCGGGCTGAGGTCGACAGCCTATAGAACCCGAATTGTGGGTTGGCCGGTCACCGACCTAGTTGACTTCGCATGGCGTCGCGGTGGGTGCAAGCGCAGTGCAGAGGGCAGGGGTGTCCTTTGTATTGAAACGCCCGCCATAGAGTTCATTAGCGCCTCCTGAGAGAGGCGCACTCGCATAGACTGGGTTCAGGGCAAGATAGAGTAACGAGGTGTGGCGCCCGTCTTTCAAAAGCATTAGGGAAGATACCGGCGTCAGCTGCGTCAATGTATTCAAGAACCAGCGGCGCTTTGTCCTCCTACACGAACTGCATGACCGTCCGGCCATTAAATCTGGGCAGAGGTTCTGATTGGCACCACGCATAGGCTATCAGCTCCGAGCCAAAGCGAGCTTCTACCATGCTGAGAACCTCCACGATCTCGTGCAAGCGACGCTACGCTTGTCAGAATCAACACGTATCCGAAATTACAAAGCGTCCTTGCCGAGCACCGCCGTTGAGGCGATCTCCACTGTCGAGGTGCACAACATCGCCGCAATCTATCGCGGTTTGAACTGACCGTCTTCAGGGAAGTTTGCAATGCAAAAGTTTTGTAATCTTTCGGCCATTCTAACAAAATATAGCGCCAATAATGCTGAATGACAGAGAAAGTTCGCTACTGGTTGTGACTTATAATCATTGGTGCAACCCCCCATTGTATGTATCCATTGACCATCCTGGAAACCACGCAAGGCGCCTCGGTCTCACCACCGTGAGTTCAGTCCCAATTAATGTGCGTTTAAAAAATGTCAGGGTCTGAAACACAAGCGATTACAGTCTCAATTCTTTGGTATGAAACACAGAACAGCTGAATGCGCCCCTCTCGGCCGCCGTTTAGAGGTAAGTTGCATTGACTTACAGTCGGGTTGCCGATCTGAAGATCCTGTGACAATACTGCCGAGAGATCAAATCAAGTCCAACGCCATAAAAGTCATCGTCTGACTTTACCAGTCTAAAGGTTATGGGACAAAAAACTAATAGGGCGCCGCTCAATCGCATGCTTACTATGCTTCACGGGATCCGAGTAACCGTAGGCGCGAAATCTCTGAGAGTCGGCTCGTCACGCTGATGTTTTCCCCAGATAGGCGTCGATAACCGCAGAATTCTGTTTCAACTCTGCCATTGAACCAGACGCGAGTATTTTGCCCTCGGCCATGCAAATGACAGAGTCGCAAATCTTAGCGATAAATTCCATATCATGTTCAATGATTAAGAATGTGTAGCGGTGAACACGGTTCAGCTCTTTGACCGCATTGATAATCGTGTTCAGAAGTGTTCGATTAACCCCAGCACCGACCTCATCAAGAAACACTACTTGAGCGTTTGTCATCATTGTTCGTCCGAGTTCCAAGAGCTTTTTTTGACCGCTTGAAATATTGCCGGCGCTTTGGTCGGCTAAATGCGGGATGGTTAAGAATTCCAAGACCTGGTCCGCTTGTTTCGCTAGAGTATCTTCATCTTGGGCGATTTTTCTGCGATTGAACCAAGTATTCCACAGATGCTCGCCACGCTGCCCACTCGGAACCATCATCAGATTTTCTCGGCATGTCATCGTTGGAAATTCTTGCGCGATTTGAAACGTCCGTACGAGGCCCTGATGAAATAGTTCGTGCGGGGGTAGGCCAGTAATATCCTTGCCGTCAAAAAAAACTCTGCCAGCGGTAGGAGCCAATGCTCCAGCGATTACATTGAAAAGGGTGGTTTTTCCTGCACCATTTGGACCAATTAACCCCGTAATTTTACCTGGCTCAATCGACATGCTCAGCGCGTCAATCGCCCGAAAACCACCAAAGTGTTTCGAAACGTTCTCGGTAACGATCATGACGAAGAATTATTTTGAGCGGGAATTGATTAGAATACCGACCCGAATATCGTTCCGGGTCAGTATTGATAGATTGACTTGCCTGTCAGCGGTAGGAAACCGTGGTGATTTTCCCGCCTTCGACAACGATTTGACGAAAGTTTCCAGCACTTTCCCCTGGTCCAATGAGTTCAACGGCGGTAGCACCGACATAATCAATTTCGCCGCCTTCGGCTAAGATTTCGAGTGCTTTGCCGAGTTCGCCAGGAAAAATTTGTTCTCCAGGCGCGTTCGCGACAGCCATGACGTGATCCTTATAGTCCGAGGGTGCCGACGAATTTGCGGCTTGCATGGCAAGAAGAATGAGCGCCGTCGCATCATAAGATTCTGGCACGTAAGCGGATGTCGCGTCAAATGCATCACCAACCATCTCGACCAACATTGCTTGTCCGTCACTATCGGTTCCCGGATGTTGACCAGTCGAGCCATTGATCTCGGATCCAAAATTTTCCTCTAACATACTGCCAATCATCCCATCGGGGAAGTGGAAGGTTTCGAAGGCCCCCGAGTCGAGTGCTGCTCGCAAGACGCCAGAGCCGCCTTGATCAAGATATCCAATCAGTACGAGACGATCACCACCAGCGGCCGCGAGTGCGCCAACCTCAGCCGAATAATCCCCTTTGCCGTCTTCATGACCCGCACTGAGCGTAACTTCGCCACCCACGGCGTTGAACGCCGCTTCGAAGGTTTCCGCAAGAGCTTTACCATAGTCATTATTGGTATAGGACACGGCGACGCTCTTAACACCGTCTTCAATGAGGATATCGGCCATTACTTCTCCTTGCCGTGCATCTGAGGGTGCGGTGCGGAAAAATAATCCTTGATCTTCATTGTTGGTATGGCTCAATCCCGGAGATGTCGCTGATGGTGAAATCATCACGATTCCGTTGGGTAGAGCGACATTCTGTAACACGGCTCCCGTTACCCCAGAGCAATCTGCTCCCATAATTCCCATGACGCCGTCAGCTGTTATCATCCTTTCTGCTGCCGCTGTTGCGGCTGGGGTGTCAACGCATGTCGAATCTCCGCGCACAGACGTCACCGTTTGGCCGCCCAAAAACAAACCGGTGTCAGAAACCTCTTTCATTGCCAGTTCAGCTGAGGAGCTCATTTGAGGTGTAAATGACTCAATTGGCCCTGTATACCCGAGCAAAACACCAATTTTTACGTCATCTGCCTGCGTGGCGCTTGTTGCCATCACTGATAACGCCGAAACCATGACTAACTTTTTCATACCGTTCTCCAATTTTGCAGTCGAAACCATTCGGCGCATGCTATAACGATATGATCCAGAAGAAAAGCCTTGAACTGTGCTGTCGCTTCGATGTTTGAGCGGGTCGTGTTGTCTTTTCTTTACTGCTTGTTAAAGTCTATTGGGGATTTGGACGCTTTAGGCGGCAAGCCTCTGCATCGCGCATGCTGCTGTGATTCTTGATGCTATGAGAGGGGTATGTTCATTGGAAAAAGTCAAAAGACCTGCGGTAGCTCCGCCATGGTGCTAGTAGGTCAGATCATCAAGAACTACTAGGTAAACTGAATGACAGGCCCTATCAACTTCGATGAAATGTGGGGAAGCGACGGCATTCCACGCGATCCCTATCACGATTTCCTCAACTGGTTTGAGCAGGAAGATCCAAAACGGCTTCAACAAAAACAGAAGGAGTCGGAAGAACTCTTCCGCCTCACCGGAATAACGTTCAACGTTTACGGACGCGAGGAAGCCGAGGAACGGTTGATTCCATTCGACATCATTCCACGAATCGTTTCCGCTTCCGAATGGCGAAAGGTCGTTAGGGGAATTGAACAACGGGTGCGTGCCATCAATGCCTTTCTCCATGACCTTTATCATCGTCAGGAGATTCTCCGCGCCAAGCGCATTCCAGAAAGTATCATCAGCAATAATTCGGCATTCTTGCCGCAGATGATCGGTATTTCTCCGCCTGGTAACATATACACGCAAATTGTCGGCGTAGATCTCGTTCGAACAGGACATGAGGAATTCTACGTCCTCGAAGACAACGCTAGAACGCCTAGTGGCGTCAGCTATATGCTCGAAAACCGAGAAACCATGCTGCAAATGTTTCCGGAACTCTTTTCGCAAATCAGAGTGCAGCCAGTACAAACTTATCCGACCGATCTCTTGCGTTCACTATCCGATTGCGCACCGTCGGGGCTTTTGCACGAGCCGACAGTCGCCGTATTGACACCGGGCATTTATAATTCTGCGTATTTTGAACACTCCTTTCTTGCAGATAAAATGGGCGTCGAGCTTGTTGAAATGCAGGATTTGCGGATTATTGACGGTCGGGTCGCCATGCGCACGATCGCGGGATATAAAACTATTGATGTTCTCTATCGCCGGATTGATGACGACTTTCTCGACCCTCTTAACTTTCGATCTGATAGTCAGATCGGGGTTGCGGGACTATTCGATGTTTACCGAGCTGGTCGAATTACGATTGCCAATGCTCCGGGGACTGGCATCGCCGATGACAAAGCAATATACAGCTATATTCCAGAGATCATCCGATTCTACACTGGCGAACGACCGCTCTTGAAAAATGTTCCAACTTGGCGTTGCGTTGAGAAGGAGGCGCTGGCTTACGTGCTAGATCACTTGAGCGAACTGGTGGTCAAAGAGGTGCACGGATCGGGTGGCTATGGGATGCTAATCGGGCCAGCGGCGACAAAAAAAGAACTCGCAACTTTCGCAAAAAAGCTAAAGTCTCGACCAGCTAACTTTATCGCTCAGCCGACCCTAGCACTATCGACGGTACCTATACTGACTCGTACGGGGTTGAGTTCCCGCCATGTCGACTTGCGTCCCTTTGTGTTGGTTAGTCCAAAGGGTATCACGGTAACGCCCGGAGGCCTGACGCGTGTCGCACTGAAAAAGAAATCTCTTGTTGTGAACTCCTCGCAAGGTGGGGGTACAAAAGATACATGGGTGCTCGAAAATTAATGCTGGGTCGAACGGCAAACGGTCTCTATTGGATGTATCGATACCTTGAGCGGGCGGAGAACACCGCCCGACTCATTGCCACGGGGCAGCGAATTGCCTTGACCCGTTTGCATGGCGGCGACGATGAGTGGCGATCAATCCTGCAAACCGCTGCTGTCTTGGAGGGCTATGATCAACGCCACAGTGAACTCACCAAAGCTTCTGCTATCAACTGGTTATTGCGTTCAGAGGACAATCCTTCGTCGATCTACGCCTGTCTTATGGCCGCTCGACAAAATGCCCGTATGGTTCGAACTGCGTTGACTGGAGAGGTCTGGGAAGCGGTAAACGCAACTTACATGCACTGCAAGGCGACATTGAAGCGGCGTCTACCTGAGCGCGATATACCTACGGCACTCGCTTCGATTCGACAACGCACAGCACTTGTTCGGGGTATGACCCACGGAACAATGCTACGCAACGAGATATTTGACTTTGCCCGTATCGGGACGTTTTTGGAACGGGCGGACAACACTGCTCGGATATTGGACGTCAAATACTACGTTTTATTGCCATCGGTTACCGCTGTTGGATCATCCATCGATAACGTGCAGTGGGAGACCATACTTCGGTCGGTTTCCGCTCGCGGAGGTTTCATGATGGAGTATGGCAATTCGTTTTCGGCTAGTGATATTGCAAATTTTCTTCTTCTGGACAATAGAATGCCGCGCAGCCTTGCTTTCTGCACAAGTAAGATTAGCGATAATCTCCATTACCTTACCGCAAATTATCCAATTTCGCCGCCGAGCTGTGAGCAAATCGAATCTATCCAACAAACTCACCTGCGTAACCACATTTCCGAGATTTTTGAATCTGGACTACACGAGTTTCTTCAAGAATATATTGCCTTACTTGGCGCATTAGGTCGCCAGATTGAGATTGACTTTAGATTCTATGAATAACGCGAAAACCCTTCGAATACGCCATCGTACGCATTACGCCTTTGAGGTGCCCATTACATATGGTTTGCAGCAGGTGCGCATGTTGCCGCGAGAAGATCAAGGTCAACGCGTAATATCTTGGAAGGTCGAGATTGACGGTGGCGTCAAGGAATTAGAATTTATTGATCATCATTCCAACAATGTCCAACTCTTTAGTTTTCATAACAATGTTTTGGACGTGCTTGTCGTTTGCGAGGGAATGATAGAGATCGGAGATCAATCTGGCGTTGTTGGTAAACACCGGGCACTGACGCCGCTTTGGCTCTTTGAACGCGAAACATCTGAAACGCGGGCTGGCAGCGCTGTTCGCGGACTGGCGCAGAAAGTCAAAGGTGGGTCCGATCTTAAGAAACTTCATGCGCTCAGCGAATTAATCAAGACTAGCATAATCTATCAAACTGAGGATCAGTATTCGGGGCGCAGTGCTGATAGGATTGTTCAGGATGGTTTTGGTGTATGTCAGGATCATGCACATGTCTTCATTGCTGCCGCCCGACATATGGGTTTTCCCTGTCGGTATGTTTCTGGTTATTTGTTGTTAGATGACACCGATGAGCAAGAAGCTATGCACGCATGGGTTGAGGCGCATATTTTCAATCTTGGATGGGTAGGTTTTGATGTCTCAAATGGTATTTCCCCGGACAACCGTTATGTGAAAGTTGCGACGGGCTTGAGTTATCAGGAAGCGGCTCCGATCATTGGAACAAGGATCGGTGGGGGGAGTGAGCGCTTAAATGTCGCCATCGAAGTAGCGCAGCAATAGAGGTTCGACATGACCTATTGCGTTGGAATGATGCTTGATCAAGGTTTGGTGTTTATGTCTGATACCCGCACCAATGCCGGATTGGACAATATTTCCACCTTTAGGAAAATGCATATCTGGGAGGATTCAGGCGAGCGCGTAATCACCCTATTATCGGCAGGCAATCTTGCGACCACTCAATCGGTCATTAGTCTATTGGACGAGCGTAGCAAGGCACCCGAATGTCGAAGTCCAACCGTTCTCGCGGCGGAGTCCATGTTTCAAGTCGCACAGATTATCGCGGGCACGTTGCAAGAAGTCATACAGCAACGCACAGAAGTTGGTCAGTCGAGCGAAAAGTCTTTTGATGCAACGATGATACTGGGGGGCCAAATTCGTGGTGGTACCACTCGGCTGTTTCTGATCTATCCGGAAGGAAACTTCATCGAAGCGGGGGCTGACACGCCGTTTTTTCAAATTGGTGAAATCAAGTACGGACGACCGATCTTGGTTCGGGCCTACCACCCAACTCTTGATTTCAGTGCCGCCCTCAAACTGATGTTAGTAAGCTTCGACTCAACGCTAAGAGCGAACCTTACTGTTGGTCCACCCTTTGATTATCATTGCTACGAAGCCGATACATTCACGCGAGGGCCTTGTGGCCGGGTCGAGAGCGATGATCCGCGCTTTCTTACTATTAGTGAAGGTTGGAGTGACGCGCTAAAGCGTGCTTTAGAGGAACTGCCCAGCTTTTGATCTCGATTCAAATGCTATTTCGATAAAGCTTTGTAGTGTTGCGCCGTGTAAAGTAATGCTTAGACGGTATCAAGTCATGAGACAGGTTCTCGAAAAACCTCAAAGTCATTAATTGCAAGTTGGTTCCTTGAATCCGAGGCACCGAGAAGTAGTGTCCAAAGTCAAACGATAAACACGAAGCATTGCGCTCGCAAATGAGGGATAAAATTTCTTGAACTCCTCTTGGTTCGCTAGCTTAACTATCCTAGGGGCTCATGAGGTCTATGCGTGATCCAAAAAGATTAGGCAGGTCCTTTTCGTATACCCGGAAACCGGTACCATGATTGCGTGACGCACCGGACGGCTTTAAGTGCATCCGAATGTCAATCAGTGCCTTTCCTTTCATAAAACTATCGCGAAACTGTTTTGAATTCGGTTCTGTGAGTAGATGCGCTTGGTTAAAATGAAATTCCTCGCGCCCCTCTCGTTGTCGGACATCCGCGTGGACCAAAAGTAACCGCTCAAATTTGCTCATGAATTTCCCGACAATATTAAACAGATCCCATGACGCGACGACTTCGTTCGTTTTGGAATCAATCACGCAAACCATTTCCGAATCATCTGGCAAATAAGCCTGAAGTCCCTGCGGATTCGCCGCTAACGCGGAAACCGTGCTGTACAGAGCTTGACGGTTTCTAACGGCATCGAAATATCCCCAGCGCTTAACGACTTCAGCTTGATGCACTTTCCATGCTGCTCGATTGAAAGTGAATAGGGTAATAAGGTTATTGGTGGTGTTGCGTGTCGCTTTGATTTCCGTTCGGCCACCGATGTCAGGGATCGGAAGATTGTTTTCCGATATATTTAACCACTTCTCGAGTGTATGACCGATGCCCGTCGGGCCCATTCGTTCGGATGAAACAAAACCCATATCTCTTAGTTCCGATAGGAACTGTCGTAATTGCGTCAAGCGCACGGTTAGGTAACTTTCTGACAGATAACGATCTTCTCGACTGTTATCGTTTTGCCAATTTTGCCAGAGACGTTGGTCGGAGAATTTAGAGACGGCATGCGTTTATTCGGAATGGTCCGCGTCGGGACTGCGATCGATTTGAAACCTTGTTCTGCAAAGAAAGCGGCTGTTGTATCAGCCATCGGTATCTTGGATCCTTTAACTGTTCGGTCCGCAACAACATAACAGATATACCCCCCATTTTTGACTAGAGCGGCAACATTTCCAATTGAAGCGCGGTAGTCTGCAAAAAATGCGGCGACTTCGCGTGCCCTATCGCGGTGAACACCCGATATCCCAGCGATGACAGCATCAAGTGTCGGCACGTCGAATGATTGGACTTTTGCAACCTTGCCACCCCCCATAAGCAAATTATCCATGCGAGAGGCGTCAGGAAAACCAAGCCATTCTGCGGACAATCTCGAAAATTGACCGTAGGCTACAGTTGTTCGAGAATCACCGTAGGGTGGCGACGTCACAACTAGATCTACAGAGCACGGAACAACTGCGCATTTAGGAATACCATCCACGGTATTAAATCCGTGAATTGCAGGCGGCAGCCGTGGCGTCGATACTATGTTCTTCAAAGAGAAGAGGCGTTGTCGAATGTCAATAAGGGCGTCAAGCATCAAGGCAAATGGCTCAGCCTTATGAGCTTTTATCTGTTTGTCCGACATTCGATAGAGCTTGAATTCGCCTTGTCGAACCCATGATGACTTACGTACTGCGATACTAAAGGCTACTCTAAACACGTCAGCAATTGTTGGCTTCTCTATCGCATCAATATATTTGCGGATTGCAGCTAGATCCGACTGCACCTGCTTTGCGAACCAGTAGTTGATATTTGTGACGTACGGTAATGGACAGTTCTTGTCGGGTATTGATTTCGGAAAGCGAGAAATCTCCTCATCCAATAGAGAAATGCTAATTGGATGAGTCTTTACTCGTGAAATTAGTCGGGCGAGGGGATTGAGATCAGTGCCAATGGCATTCATCCCAGCGAGCATAGCTTCAAGAAGGGTAGTGCCCGAACCGCAATATGGATCAAAAATTACTCCGCCGCTGTTGCCGTAGATATTGATGAGACGGCTTGCGACTTGCGGTATCATCTTTGCTGGGTACGGATGTATCCCGTGAGTGAGTGTTTTTGTATCCGCTTCTCGGAACGTCCAATCGCCAGCCAGCATTTCGCATGAGGGTTGAGTCATTTGAATATCAAAGGCCGTGCCTGTTCAATTCCTCGGACAAAGGAAGTGTTAGTTTTACGGTTTTAGTATGTCGCATTCTATCCTCATTGAAGAGGGCGGATCGTGATAGCCAAAATCCGACGCTCGAACGTAGCCGCACCCACGACAGCAGTGATCATCTACTGTTCTGCACACTTGCAGTTGTAGGTTAGGCATAGAGTTTTCCACTATTTAGTAGTTTACTACCAGTTTCGACGATCAGTGACAAGACTTTTGGTCAATTTCTTCAATAACAGCATCCGTTGCTCTAGTATGGCGGGGTCTTTTTGGGAAATCTGCGTTTGGGCAAGAGCCGCCTCGTGGAAAATTGTGACAAATAAATCAAGCAACTGCAATCAATCCGCCCAACCGTGCGTGTCTTCTTGATTATCAATGTTGGTCACAACGAAGGTCGGAACAAAAAATTTCGACAGATAGTAAAATAATCGGGCTTGCGCTATTCGGTTTACCCGCAGCAAATTTTCGGAATATTTCGCGAAACTGACAGAAAGTCTTTCGCGGAGTTGAACTTTATGGATTGTGGTACGCAACCGGAAAGTTGCAAAGAAAAAGCTAGTTTAAATTCTTGCTAGCTTCTTATTCTGGCACCGACCATGGCTTTGCTGCCACGTTCCCGATACGGTGTCGTGTCGTATTGCATACGATAACACTTGGAGAAATGACTGGGCGAGGTAAAACCGCAGGCTAACGCAACATTAATCACGCTCATATTGGTTTGCATCAATAAATTCCGCGCTCGCTGCAAGCGCAAGTCCATATAATACCGCTTCGGGCTTCTATTCAGATAACGACGAAACAAGCGCTCCAGCTGTCGTGTCGACATGGCAACGCGTGTGGCTAGCAAAGAAGGGCTGATTGGCTCCTCTAGATTCTCTTCCATCATTTCGATGACTTGACTCAACTTCGGGTGCCGAACACCGATTCGAGTGGGGATCGAAAGTCGCTGAATATCCTGATCAGTTCTGATGGCGGAGTATATCAGTTGGTCAGCGACCGCAGATGCCAAGTTATCATCATGATGCTCGGCGATGAGTTTTAACATGAGATCAATTGACGCGGCACCTCCCGCCGCCGTCATTCTGTTGCCGTCAATCATGAATACAGACTTGGTGAGTTCAACTTCTATAAATTCTTCCACGAAGCTATCTTGGTTTTCCCAATGAATAGTGGCTTTACGACCTTCTAATAGACCTGCCTTTGCTAACACATATGGTGCTGTGCACAGCCCGCCAAAAGCCACACCATGTCGAGCCTCGCGCCGGACCCAATTGAGAAGCCCGCGAGTCGTGGCTTTTTGAATGTCAGTTCCACCGCAGATGAAGACTAGGTCATCGTGGTTTAATTCTGGTAAATCACCGTCCACAGTAATCGCCAATCCAGCCGAACAACATACGTGATCACTCCTTTCACCGACAATTCGCCAATGATAAAGTTCACTTTGCGCTATACGGTTGGCAATTCGCAAACTTTCGATTGCCGAGGAAAAACTTATGAGTGAAAAATTATCCAATAATACGAAGACAATTCGGCGCGTTGATGGGTGGGTTGGGGTGGAATTGGAACGCATGCCCGCAGTTTGCATGTTCGTACCCTCATTACAGTGATTGATCGTTTCGCAATATTAGCCTGTCGTTAGAGCAGAGCCCCGATGATATCATTTGATGGGTTCATGCAAGAAATATCAACTATAGTCACCACTAACCAGATGGTATAGGCAGATAATCGACTTGCGAGTAAAATTTGAAAGATGATCGTATGCAAACGTGGAAGAAAAGCGATTGGCGAACGAAACCAAGAGTTCAAATGCCAGAATATACCGACATTCAAACGCTTGAAACGGTAGAAGCCCAAATCGCAAAATTTCCTCCACTCGTCTTTGCCGGTGAGGTTCGTACGCTCAAACAACAGCTTGCAGCAGCGTCGCTCGGTGAAGCATTTGTATTGCAAGGCGGAGATTGCGCGGAGAGTTTCGAAAGCTTTAGCGCTGATCGCATTCGAGACACTTTCAGAGTATTGTTGCAAATGGCCATGGTTTTGACCTATGGAGCCAAAGTGCCAGTGGTTAAACTCGGCCGCTTGGCGGGTCAATTTGCCAAACCAAGATCAGAACCGATAGAGAAACGGGAAGGGCTCTCGCTACCGTCATACCGCGGTGACATCATTAATGATCTCAGGTTTACGCCTGCGGCACGAAACCCAGATCCGCTGCGAATGCTTCAAGCATACACGCAGTCGGCCGCAACCCTTAATTTGCTGCGAGCATTTTCGACGGGCGGGTTTGCCGACATGACCCGCGTTCACGCCTGGACACTTGAGTTCACCGATAGCGATCGAGCGGAACGGTACCGTGAACTTGCCACGCGCATCCAAGATACAATTGATTTCATGTTAGCGGTTGGAATTAATGCCGATACGGCGCACGAGATTTCGAAAGTAGATTTTTTTACAAGCCACGAATCGCTGCTTCTCGAATATGAAGAGGCACTCACCCGAATCGACTCCACGTCAAATTGCTGGTTAGCGGGTTCTGGGCATATGCTTTGGATTGGGGACCGTACGCGGCAACCAGACGGTGCTCACATAGAGTTTGCCCGTGGGGTGATTAATCCGATTGGCGTTAAATGTGGGCCCTCTCTGAACGCGGAAGATCTGAAGCTAATTTTACACCGTCTAAACCCCCACAATGAAGCGGGGCGAATTACCCTGATTGCTCGTTTTGGCGCCGACCAGATTGGCCACCGTCTGCCGCCGTTAGTGCAAATGGTAAAACAAGAAGGATTTCGGGTAGTTTGGATCTGTGATCCAATGCACGGAAATACGATAAAATCATCGACAGGCTTCAAAACTCGATCGTTTGAGCGTGTGCTAAAGGAAGTCCAAGGTTTTTTTGCTGTTCATGCGAGTGAGAACACGATACCGGCCGGGGTGCATATCGAAATGACTGGAGATAACGTGACCGAGTGCATTGGTGGCATTCAAGCCGTAACCGATGAAGACTTGCATTCGAGATACCACACGGCGTGTGACCCACGGTTGAATGCGTCCCAGTCGTTAGAATTGGCATTTTTGGTTGCCGAAGAGATTTCGTCTAGGCGCGGTGAGAAAATCAAGCGCGTGGTGAGTTGAACCTAATCCTTGCGGCTATCTTCCTTAGGCAGCAATAAATTGGCTTCGTTACCGTTGACGCCATTGGGATACACGAGGCCAGCAGAAATGACTAATTTGGCCGCGTCCTCAATTGACATGTCAAGTTCCACCACGTCTGACTTCGGAAAAAACAGCAAGAAACCCGATGTAGGGTTGGGCGTTGTTGGTACGAAAACGGATACCATAGAATCCTCGGCGTTAGCTTTCTCCAATACTTCGCCGCGTGTATCGGTTGAAATAAAGCCAATGGCCCAGATCCCCCGCCTTGGATATTCAATCAGACAAGCTTTCTGGAATGATCTTTCAGACTGCGCAAATACGGTTTCGGCAATCTGTTTGATACCGGAATAGATTGATCGCACCACTGGCGTTCGTTCAACGATGTTTTCACCCCACCGAATTAACGAACGACCAATTAGGCCTTTCGCAATCCAACCGACCACGACCGTGAAGATTAGAAAAATGGCCAGGCCGAGGCCGCGGAGGTTGGTACCAATATAATGCTCGGGGGTAATCCAATGAGGGATTAAAGGTAGAACAAAACTATCGACCCAACCAATCAATGTCCAAATTAACCAGAGGGTCAGGCCGATCGGTAAAATTACAATCAACCCGGTCAAAAAAGAAGCTCGCAGTCCAGCAAATAAACCAGTACGGCGGTTTGGGGGATCTTGTTCAAAAGGTGTCGTCATGATTCAAATACGTTTAGCAATTAATTTGATATTGCCGTTGCCTCGCTCGCGGGAAAATTGATGACGAAACCGGCACAGCCGCATAATCCTTGTGATCGCTTCCCTTGTGCAGAAGTATTCAATCTTATCTCAAACTTGCATTGATGCGCAAAATTTTCCAAGAGACCTTAGTTCTTAGATTCGGCCGCTCAAATTTATCGCAAACGCACGAATGAACCGATAGGGACAATGCCATTACTGTCGTTATACACAAGATTCGGTATCTCATAAAATTTTCAGACTCAACATCGTTTTCTATTGAACTCTGGGGATTCATAACACCGAAAATAAATTACCGGTCGTTCACTTGTTCGAGATACGAGGGTTCAGCTTGCCCCGTTCCGCACCCTCACAGTCGCATGGTAAAGACTTAGCCTATGTAGAAGCGAAGAGATATTTCCAGTGCTACGGGCTGAGTTGAACGCCAAGGCTTACAGTGGCTTCATTTGGATATTGAGTCTGCAGTATTTCGCCTAAGTCCTCAGGCGAGCTTCGACTGCACAATCGTCGTGCTTCCCGTTTAGAGCGCAAGGATAAATCTAGAATGGAACGACGCGAAGGCGGAGCTATTCTGGTCGAATGTCTACGAGCACTCGGCATTCGTCATAGTTTTGGGATACCGGGAGAAAGTTACCTCTCGGTGTTGAACGCACTTTATGATACAGACGCTTGCCGATGCGACATCAATAAGTCCCTTGATTTTTTCCTGTGTCGAAACGAGGGCGGTGCTGCATTCATGGCGGCCGCTTATGGCAAATTAACTGGTCAGCCAGGGGTTTGTTTCGTCACTCGCGGACCAGGCGCGAGCAATGCGGCAATTGGTGTCCATACCGCGATGCAAGATAGTTCGCCGATGATCTTATTTGTCGGTCAAGTTGGGACTGATATGAAAGGTCGTGAGGCGTTCCAAGAAATCGACTATCAATCCTTTTTTTCGGGGGTTGCTAAGTGGGTGGTTGAGATTGACAAGGTTAACCGCATCCCTGAACTTTTATCCCGCGCTTGGAGTGTTGCAACAACGGGTCGTCCGGGACCTGTCGTCGTCGCGTTACCCGAAGATGTATTGACATGTTCGACTCGCCAATCATCGCTGACCGCGAAACCTTCGATCACGGAAGCGGCACCTTCGCCTGAAACAATTCAGGCAGTGATCACAAGTCTTTCGAGAGCAAAGCGACCGCTAATCTTGATGGGAGATGGCGGTTGGACAGCGACCGGCAGCGTCGCTCTACAGCGATTTGCCGAGGCATCGAACATCCCAGTGCTCGCAGCGTTTCGTTTTCAAGATCTCTATGACAACCACTCCTTTACTTATGTCGGTAATGCCGGGGTCGGTATGACGGCATCCACCAAAGCACTGTTTTCGAAGTCAGATGTTATTCTGGCGATCGGCGTGCGCCTTTGCGAAATGACCACCGACGGATACACGCTGCTATCCGTGCCAGTACCGCGGCAAAATCTGATCCACGTCCATGCATCAGAGCGAGAACTTGGGAAAATTTACGTCCCGAACCTCGGCGTCCATTCGAGTCCGAATACTTTTTCGTCAGCACTCGTCGAGCAAACGTTGCACGGACCATGGGACCATTGGCGTGCGGCGGCTCGAGACGCTTATGAGGCCGGTTTTGATCTGCCAAAGCTGCCGGGTTCTGTGGATATGGGTTTTGTTATCAGCCATTTACGCGCCCGTTTGCCTGAGGATGCCGTGCTGACCAATGGAGCGGGCAACTTTACGGTTTGGTCGAACCGGTATTTCAAGTTTGGCCCCAATCAACGCCTTCTTGCGCCCCAATCTGGCGCGATGGGATATGGTATCCCGGCTGCGATCGCTGCCAAAGTCGCGCGTCCCGACGCCACTGTCATTTGTTTTGCCGGTGACGGCGACTTTCAGATGAATTGTCAAGAACTCGGTAGTTCCATGCAAGCAGGAGCCCAACCGATCGTTTTAATTCTCAATAACGGAACATATGGGACGATTCGCATGCACCAGGAGTATTCGTATCCGGGACGTGTGTCGGGCACAATGCTTCACAATCCAGATTTTCGACGGCTCGGCGAGGCCTACGGCTACCATACGGAACGCGTCGAAAAGACCGAAGAGTTTGCAGCGGCATTTGAACGTGCCTTGGGTTCAAAAACGGGTGCTTTACTCGACCTAAATCTATCGGCAGAGGCTATTACACCGCACAAGACACTCACACAGATACGCGCTGATGCGAAGGCAGCGAGGACATGAGTAGCAGTGGAATTCGGCTCGGTGCTGATATCGGTGGAACCTTTACTGATATTGTGTTGAACATCGGAAATAAAATCTTTTCCACCAAAGTTCTGACCAATTATCGTTCGCCATAGCAATCAGTTTTGGATGGAATACAGGTTGTCCTCAATTAAGCCCAGAATCAATTGAGTGAAATTGATACGATTATTCTTGGGACGACTCGTCCCACCAACGCCATAATTGAACACCGCGGCGCATAAACCGCATTTATAATCACAGAAAGTTATCGCGATGTGATTGAAATGCTGAGAGAAAACCGACTTCACCAATATGATCTCAATCTACAACTTTCCAAACCCCTCATTTCAAGCCAACATCGGTTTCCTGTCGCCGGCCGAATCAATTCTTGAAGGTAAGAATCGCAACTGCTTGACGAGCATAAACTGACGACTTTAGTCGATGAAATTGGCTAAAACAGTTTTGGTGTCATCGCAACTGGCTTTATTCAATCCTATCAGAATCCGCTTCATGAACAACGCGTTCGCGATATTTTGGCGTCGCGGCTCCTGCATATCCCAATTTCGATTTCATCTGAGGTTTCGTCGCAAATGCTAGGATTTGAGCGATTCAATACGGTATGTGCCAACGCTTACGCGCGTCCAAAAATTGAGAGATATCTCACCAAGTTTGCGCGATCGGCGAGCAGAACACGGAACAACATGTCCGATAGTCGCAATTGATTTAGGCGGTGGCTTAATCGCGGTAAAGTGAGGAATTAATTGCCCTTTAATCTATTCGAAGGCCTACGCATGTTGCGCCCTATAGTGTATCGTGGCAGTTGACATTCCAAATACTGCTGCATCTTTAGAACTGTTCATGGTATTGTCGCCACCGAATGTCCTTAATGCCCAACGGCCAGCGCTAGTTTCGCTTTGGCATGTTATGTGACATATGGTGCCCGACCTTGTCTTCAGAGCGTTAACCAAAGCCTTACCTATTCGAATCATGGCAGAGGGTGCCGCAGCTTTATGAATATTCATATGTCGGTGCGTCCCATGCGAGGAAGCAGGGGTGTCGTTGGGACGTCCTTATGTTTAATTCTGGCGGGCACTGGCGCACGCCCAAATTTAGATGGTTTAGGCGTAGTGGCCTTTCCTTCTGGCGTTCATACGATGCGATTGAAGCGACTGAATACACCCGCGACATTATCATAGGGTGCAAGGAACTCCGTCCGAACATTGGTAGGGACGGAACGTAGTGGGGCGGGCTGGTCAACTTGTCGAAATCGTTCGGGCAAAAGATTACGAGTTTGATTTTTTTGCGCTGTTTGATCGCACTCAATATCTAAATATCTAACCCGCAATGGTGGCAAAAATGGAGCCCATGGGAGTTGTCGAATTGAGCGACGGAACTTCCCTTCTTACGAAGGGTTGCCAGCATATTCCCGCCGGCGAACGCCTGATTCTTAAAGTTCCCGGAAGGTGGATTCGGTAGTCCACAAGACCGTAATCCAAATTCGCAAGCGGTCGACCAGATCGCAGGTTATGTGACCGAAAAAAATCGTAATGTGTTTTACACGACCTCTCTTGGTCCCTAATACTTCTACTATGGCGTCGACCAGTGTTACTATCCAACTGATGACTTAGGAGTGAATAGATACCCTTCATCGTAGCGACCTCGGTTAATCTGATCTGCTGAAGACAACAACATTAACAAACGAGGGTTAAAACTGGGTATCCCCTGCGATCTTTGAGCGTTTTCTAGGGCAAGGTTCTTGTGCATTCGCGCCGTGCCAGAGGCCAACCGAAGCGGTATGATTGGCAGCATTAAAACCATCGCTGGACTGTTGCTTGACACCCCGATTAGTGCTTCTTATGCAGTCAAAAGCAGAGCGAATATTCGAAAGACGTAAATAAATGTGCAGATGACAGAGCAACGATATAAGATGTGTAACTTCGGTAGTACGCGGCAAGGCCACATGATTGCTGCCGCCTGATTACCAATAAATAGCTTTGATGGAAGCGCTGATGGGACGAAAATATTCGCGTAGTTATGCCTTGGCTCAACAGAAATTTGAGGATTTCACATGGCCTTGTATGAGCGAATTCTAATTACTGGTGCGGCCGGTCGTCTCGGCAGTGAATTACGAAAGGGATTGATTCCACTTGCTAAGACTATTCGTTTGGCTGATCGCCAACCGATGACCGACCTCGCCAAACATGAAGAACAGGTTATCTTCGATCTTTCAGATATGGAAGCAGCCATTGCGGCGGCCGAAGGGTGTGATGCAATCGTTCATTTCGGCGGCGCCCCGCTTGAAAATACATGGCAAACCATTCTGGATAGCAATATTCGTGGTTCCTATCACATTTACGAGGGCGCGCGGAAAAACGGAACGCGTCGGGTCATTTACGCTTCTTCTGTCCATGCAATCGGTTACCACAAATTAGAAGATCACATTGACACTAATGCCCCAGTGCGACCCGATAGCCTTTATGGCGTTTCGAAGACCTTCGTCGAAAGTCTTTCGCGCCTGTACTGGGACAAATTTGGAATTGAATCAGTCTGTTTGCGAATTTTTTCATCCTTCCCGCAACCAACAGACCGGCGGATGCTATGGTCTTATTTATCGTTTGACGATTGCGTTCGCCTGACCACGGCAGCACTGTCAACTCCTCGAGTTGGTCATACAGTGACTTTTGGATTATCAAACAATGCAGTAAAGGTTGTCGACAATTCCGGTGCGGAGCACCTCGGATACCGTGCGCAAGATTGTTCAGATCCGTGGCGTGAGGAAGTTGAGGCGGCAACAGAAGTTCCGGACCCAAATCAGACCTCGGTTAAATTTCTTGGCGGCTGGTTTTGCGAACTTGATCATCCCGACGACAAAATCTCACAATGAGCGAGTCCTTTGACATCGTGATAGTGGGTGGTGCGGCTATCGGTTCCGCAGTTGCTTACTTTTTGACCGCCAATCCAGATTTTGATGGGTCAGTTCTGATCGTTGAACGTGACCCAACTTTCGCGCAAGCCTCAACGGCATTAAGTTCGGCATCTATCCGCAGCCAATTCTCAAATCCGCTGAATGTGCAAATGAGTGTATTTGGGGCACAGTTTTTTCGAGAATTTGCGGAAGTAATGGCGGTGGCAGGTGACAAACCCGACCTCAACTTCCGTGAGGCTGGCTATCTTTTTCTTGCCTCTTCGGCTGAACAGACGAGAATTTTGCAAGAAAATCATCAGGTGCAGAAGTCTCTAGGGGTTCCCGTGGTGTTGTGGTCGCCGGAACAGACTCAACAAGCGTTTCCGCATCTTCGTGTTGATGATCTTGCATTGGCAAGTTATGGTTTGTCTGGCGAAGGATGGTTTTCCAACACGGGTCTTATGAACGGCTTCCGCAAGAAGGCGCGAGCACAGGGTGCGGAATACGTAATTGATGAGGTTGTTGATTTAGTTTGTGAAGATAACAGCGTTTCTGCGGTGATGCTGAAGAGTGGACGTCAGGTCGAATGTGGCGCCGTGGTTAATGCTGCTGGCGCAAGAGCCCAAAAAGTGGCGAGCATGGCGGGGCTTACCATTCCTGTCGAGCCGCGCAAGCGCACATTGTTTGTCCTCGATTGCGCACATTCGCCCGAAGGCTCCGCTACAGTAAATGAGGGCCGTTTGCCCCTTATGGTCGACGTTTCGGGAACGTTCTGTCGACCCGAAGGCAAGTTTTTCTTGTCCGGTACCAGTCCGAATGAAGATCCTGCTGTTAATTATGACGACTTCGAGCCGAGATATGAAGAATTTGATCAAGTTTGGATGGATTTGGCCGCAAGATCGGAAGCCTTCGAGGCCATTAAACTTGTCAGTTGTTGGGCAGGACACTACGCGTTTAACACCCTTGATCACAATGTAATCGCGGGACCGCATAACCAGATGGATAACTTTATTTTTGCGAACGGCTTTTCAGGCCATGGTTTGCAACAATCGCCGGCGATAGGACGCGGTATATCGGAGTGGATCATCTATGGTCGGTTTTGCACCCTTGATCTTAGTGAAGTCAGCTATGAAAGGGTTGCTCAGAACCGACCATTCCTAGAGAGGGCGATTATTTAACTCCGAGGAATTTCATGAGCCCTCACCGCTTTCGACTTCCTCCCTAAAATACCCCCAAAGCCTTCAAGAGCATGTGATTCGAGTTGATCCCGCCGCAGCCCGCAGGCATGAAACCTTTACCGGACGCGAGACCCGTGTGACACTGACCGAGGTGCTCTGGCAACGGCGACAGCTACCGATGCCGAACCAAGAGAGCTCCCGCCTCGGCAAAGATGCGGTGCCGTTGACGGCAGCGCATGTCATTGAGTCGAACCCGCCTTTGGTGGTTGAACCCTTGCGATGTTTGTTGACCACCTTGTCGATCACCACCCGGTCCAACGCGATGACGGTGCTTGATTATTACGCTCTCAGTTGGCACATTGAAGATTGGCACCGGATTCTCAAAAGCGTCTGTGAGGTCGAAAAGATTGCGCATAATTCCACCGAGCGGATTAAACGGGCCACCACCATCAATGCGCTCTCATCGCTTGGCGCCTCGCGCTCCTCACGTTGCTGGGGCGTGTCACCCCCGAATTCAAGGTGTTACCGATATTTGAGGAGTCAGAGATGGCAGTCTTGCTTGATTATGCGGGTGATATGAAATTCCCATTGCCGTGTCTGACATATCCCGACATATCGCCACCAAATGGACGCTCTCTCTCGGCGAAGCCTTGTTACTGATTGCTCGTTTAGGAGGGTATCTCAATCGCAAGAATGAAGCCCCGCCCGGCCATCAGGTGGTATGGAATGGGTATTTTCGGTTGATAGCTGACTCCCAGAGACTGGAGAGGTCTGCCAGGTGCGGGGAATTAAGTGCCCAAAAACACTTCTTGTCCAGTATGAAAATAACCTAAGGGCAGGTCGCGTGTGATAAGTCCTGCACTGCAAGTAACTCATTGTTCTGTATAGCAAGAATTTTGAGACATTGGTAAGTTATTCTTGTTTGTAAGCAAGGTTTTCTATCGTTCATTTTGCTCGGCAAAGTAGTCAAATTTGACTCTAGCAGAGATAATCCGTTCCCGATTAGGCCGAATATTGGTCGCGGACCGCAATAATCAGGTACACCGACGAAATGATTGGATCAGCCCTTGCCTCACGCCTTGAGTTATTTGCTTCGTGCCAGACTCGTTTCACAAAGTCGACACGCAATTTACAGAGAAGCAGGCAAGTCACGTTAGCAAAGCATTCTAATGGGTGCCATTAATTCATCATCTGGAAAAAAGAAGGAATTTTGGCGCTGAGTCAACGAATTACTGCGACAAAGCGATAGGGCTAAACGCCAACGACCGTGAAACGAACTTATTAAGTATGATGACGAAAACTAAACTGCAACTGAACTACGAATCCAAACGAGCGGTGATGTCAGGAAACGGACAGCCTTACTTCGTACTGATTCGTCCACAAATGGGCGAGAACATTGGTGCTTCAGCGCGCGCCATGTGGAATTTCGGACTAGATCAGTTGCGGCTAGTTGCCCCTCGCGACGGCTGGCCAAATTCGAGAGCAAGTGCCCTTGCGACCGGTGCGGGCCGCTTACTAGATCTTGCGCAAGATTTTATCTCGACCCCTGCGGCAATCGCTGATTGCCACTTTGTGTTTGCGACCACCGCTCGCAATCGACAAGTCAAACTCCCGATATTCTCTCCCAAAGCCTCCGTGCAGGAGGCATCAAAGCGCCTGGCAAGCGGTGAAAGAATTGCATTTCTATTCGGTCCAGAGCGGACGGGACTCGAAAACTCTGAGATTATTCGGGCCAACGCGATCATCTCCATTCCGACAAACATAGCCTTTCCATCACTTAACTTATCACACGCCGTTTCGTTGCTTGCTTACGAATGGGCACAAGAAATCGATAATCAAGAAATACAAGATGAAGAACTTACGGCGGCTCCATCTGCCACTCATCACGAGCGAGAGATTCTTGCCCAGCATTACGAAGAATGTCTGGAGGCCGCAGATTTTTTCTTTCCATCAGAAAAAGCCAATAATATGAAAGTAACCTTGCGGGCTCTTTGGTCAAGACTGCCCTTGACGACGACCGACATTGAGATTTTTCATGGTATCCTTCGGCAATTGACAGGAAATCGTAAACAAGAGCGGCAAATCAATATGTCGGTAACCAATTCACCGACCGTCAAGCAAGTTAGAGAAAATGACCAATAAACGGAAAATCTTCGAAGAGTTAACAGCAGATAATCGTTCGGAACAAACGAGTGTTGTGAGCAGCTTGATCAATCAAGGCCGAAATAAGTCACGCCGAGCTATCCAACTTTGGTTAAGCTGTCTGTTTTTTCTTGTTTTATCTATGATTCTTGTCGGAGGATTGACACGACTTAACGATGCCGGGTTATCCATCACGGAGTGGGCACCTGTCGTCGGTGCGATACCACCATTGGACATTGATAGCTGGCAAAGAGAATTTGAACGGTACCAACAAATTGATGAGTGGCGGATCCAAAACCAATGGATGAGTTTGACTGATTTCAAGGTGATTTATTGGTGGGAGTGGGGGCATCGACAACTCGGCCGCGTTATCGGCGTTGTTTGGCTTGTCGGCTTAATCTGGTTTTGGGCAAAAAAGCAGATTCCAACTGGTTGGACGCCTCGATTACTCTTGCTCGGAGCTTTGGGTGGGCTTCAGGGACTCATTGGATGGTGGATGGTTGCCTCTGGTCTGACGCAGGGACATGGAATTCTTGACGTTGCGTCATACCGATTGGCAATTCATCTTGGTTTGGCTTTTCTCATCCTCGGTTATTTGTGGTGGTGCATTCTGCGGCTGAATCGTTTGGAAAGCGAGCTCTTGAAGGCGCATCAATACAAAGAGCCTCGGAGTTTGCTTGGCGCCAACATTCTCATGGGCGTTGCATTTCTTCAAGTTCTCATAGGGGCTTTAGTTGCTGGGATTGATGCTGGTCAATCATATACCGATTGGCCACTGATCGGGGGTCAGATATTTCCGCCAAATGCGTTCTTTCTGGACCCGATTATTCGAAATTTTTTTGAGAGTCCCGGGTTAGTTCAGTTTATGCATCGCATCGGGGGGTATGTATTGGTTATTGTCTGCTGCATTGTGTGGTTGATGAGCCGTTCTTCAGCCCATTCTCAGACGCGCAGGCTATTTGGTATCACTTTATTGATCGGAACTTTGCAGGCTGGTATTGGCGTATTGACAGTAATTCACGGGGCGGCTCTACCCCTTGCAATTTTGCACCAGTTCATAGCGATCGTGGTCTGGATTTCTATTCTCCAGGCCAGATTCATGACGACCTACCCAAAGCCGACCTCGGTGCGCCAGAGCTGAGTTGAAGCCAGTCATCCGCAGAGGAATCACTCTTGCCGCGTGATGTTTGGCGCTACAGGGGGGGGGGGCATCGGGTGAAGCGCGCCTAAATTGTCGGAAGTTCGAAAAAAGCGGCCATTCTCGCGAGCGGTCTTTTTGGCTGTTTCATGCACTATTGGTGCTAAACAATTGGAATAGCTACGATTCGGCGGAGTAGAGATCTCCAGTTCCCAATCACTAAGGGATTGATTCAACCTGTTCCTCCTGGTCAACAATTCGTGCGACGCTGACGACTTTCTCATCCTCCCGGATGTTGAGAACTTTAACGCCACCAGCCGTCCTTGATTGTATGGATATGCCTTTGACGGGGACACGAATCGATTGCCCAGCAGAGGTCACAAGCATAACTTGGTCATCAAGTTCAACCGGGAATGAAGCAACAATGGAGCCTCCCCGCATTGCTTTATCGGTGGCCCGTATGCCCAAACCACCACGCCGAGTTATGCGAAAGTTATGCGACGACGTTAATTTTCCGAAGCCTTTGGAAGTAATGGTTAGAATCAGGTTCTCGGTCGTTAGCATTTCGGCAAATCGATCTTCGCTCAGGACGATTTTATCCGCGTCGACTGGTTCATCAGTTATTTCGGCGCCATCCGCGACTTCACTGCCAGTAACCAGTCGGCGCCGCATTCGCAGATAGCTTTCCCTCTCATCGGTCGTGATCTCAAGGTGACGCAGGATTAACATGGAGACGACACGTTGCTTCTTTTTGAGACGGACACCACGGACGCCAACTGAATACCTATTTTTAAATTGCCGAAGGTCACTAACACGAAATCGCTGAGCTTGCCCCTTATTTGTCACCAGCATAACATCGTCATCCGCATGGCAAATCTGGACATTAACTAACTCGTTACCGTCATCTAATTTTATCGCAATCTTGCCATTCGACAGTACACTCTTGAAATCGCTAAGGGCATTGCGCCGCACAGTGCCTTTAGATGTTGCAAAAACAACCTGCAGTGTATCCCACTCCTCTTCCTCGCGGTCGACCGGCAAGATCGCGGCAAGCGATACTTCTTTTGGGATCGGTAAAATATTGACGATGGGTTTGCCTTTTGACCGCCGCTCGCCAAGCGGCAGGCGTAAAGTTTTGAGTTTGTATGCGATACCATTGGTGGCAAAAAACAGCAGCGGCATGTGGGTATTGGAGACGAATAACGTGGTAACAACATCTTCCTCCTTAGTGGAAATTGACGCCAATCCTTTACCACCCCGCCGCTGCTCACGAAACTCGCTGAGCGCTGTTCGCTTGATATAACCGCCCGCCGTCGCAGTGACGACCATATCCTCGCTTTCGATTAAATCCTCGTCCTCAATATCGGCTTCCCATTCGCCAATCTTCGTACGCCGTGGAACGGCGAATAACTCTTTAACCGCCCGCAGTTCATCGCTGATGATTTCCCTAATTCTCTCTTGAGAACTAAGGATGTGTAGAAAATTCTTCGTTTTTTCGGCTAGTTCCTCAAGTTCACGGGCAACATCCGCGACCCCAATTTGGGTTAATCGTTGCAATCTGAGATCAAGAATCGCACGAGCCTGTATTTCGCTGAGATTGTAGGTGTTATCAGCATTAATCGTGTGACTCGGATCGTCAATTAAGCCGATATATTGCGCGATATCTTGTGCGGGCCAGCGGCGAGCCATCAATTTTTCTCGCGCAGAAGCCGGGTCTGACGATGATCGAATGGTTGCGACCACTTCGTCAACATTGGCGACGGCAACTGCAAGTCCGCAAAGTATGTGTGACCGCTTGCGGGCTTCATTCAAGTCAAAGGTCGTGCGGCGGGTTACAACCTCTTGGCGAAAATCAATGAAAGCTGTCAAAAAACCGCGCAGCGTCAGTTGTTCGGGCCGCCCCCCATTCAGTGCCAACATATTACAGGCAAACGACGTCTGCATCGGTGAGAAGCGATAGAGTTGGTTTAAAACCACTTCTGGGGTTGCATCGCGTTTGAGTTCAATGACGACGCGGATGCCGTCACGATCCGACAGATCTTCGACGCTCGCGATTCCCTCAATCCGCTTGTCCCTTACGCCCTCGGCAATTTTCTCAATCATAGTCGCTTTATTGACCTGATAGGGGACTTCCTCGACGATAATGGCCAAACGATCTTTTCGAATTTCCTCGACTTTGGTTTTAGCTCGAATGAGAACCGAACCACGACCCTCAAGATACGCCCTTCGGGCTCCAGCCTTACCTAGAATAATCCCACCCGTTGGGAAATCAGGTCCAAGAACATACTCAAATATATCCATCGAACTGAGATCAGGATCCGCGATAAGTGCTAATGTGGCATCAATAATCTCGCCAAGGTTGTGCGGCGGTATATTGGTTGCCATACCAACCGCGATGCCGCCAGCACCGTTGACCAACATATTTGGAAATCGTGCTGGCAGAACTGTGGGTTCTTGGTCCTTACCGTCATAGTTTTCTTGAAAATCGACCGTATTCTTATTGATGTCAGCGAGAAGGTAGGCAGCTGCACTCGCCATCCGGACTTCGGTATACCGCATGGCCGCCGGATTATCGCCGTCCATTGAGCCAAAATTTCCCTGCCCATCCAAGAGTGGCAGTGACATTGAGAAGTCCTGTGCCATTCTTACAAGGGCGTCATAGATCGCTGAATCGCCGTGAGGATGATATTTTCCCATGACATCACCGACAGGGCGGGCCGACTTGCGATAGGGCTTATCATGGGTTGCCCCAGTTTCATTCATCGCGTGTAGAATGCGTCGATGTACCGGCTTCAATCCGTCCCTGAGGTCCGGGATCGCGCGCGATACAATGACAGACATTGCATAATCGAGGTAGGAACTGCGCAATTCCTGCTCAATTGATACCATAGGGCCGGAATGAACGACACGCGACGGACGGTCCTCAGGGCCGAGTTCGGTCTCTACGGGAGTATCAGCCATATTTTTTCCACATGAAAGTTCAAAAGCAGATTAAGGATGCAGCGTGTTCAGGAAGGATAAAATCAATTCATCCAAGTTGGAGTTAGCAGCAGGCCCAAGATGATGCCAATAAATTGTTTTCTTGCAATGTGTTTGGATGCTTGAAAATATGCTATTCAGGCAACAAGGAATGGGTATAAAAAAATGTCAAAAGTTGCAAGCGAAACAAGTCTAATGATGGAAGGATACGGACTGACAACTGCCGAAGTTTTTTATCACCTGCCGGACTACACTCATGTATTGAACACCTTTGTTTGGCAAGAGTACGATACGGCACCAGACCATCCTAGGCTCTTTAAGTTTATTGAATTTTGGCGAAGCGAAATCGAGGGCGTTTTACATTCGGTTCGTTTCACCCATCGTCAAATGATTGCGGCCGGCGAGTGGCGAAACGCTGTCGGAGAATTTCGGTTGAACTAACAACTGAATCGGGCAATGGATTGCGCCCGAATTCTGCTTCGATCTGTGCTCGTTAGGGTAGAGCCGTTGGTCGTCGATTAGTTCACAGGTCGATGCTGGCGAAGGAATTTCATCAGGACTGACATGCCACGATCGTCACCGCAAGATGCGCTACTGACGCATAATTTGTCGTGAATATCTCTCGCGACTTCTTTTCCGAGTTCAACGCCCCATTGGTCGAACGAGTTTATGCCAAGAAAAACCCCTTCAACAAAGACCCGATGCTCGTAGATCGCAATCAATCGCCCAAGCATCTTCGGGGTAAGCTTCGGGTACATAATGGTCACCGACGGACGGTTTCCGATAAATATTCGGTGTTGAGACTGCTGTTCGCACGCATCGGCCGCAAGCCCCTGAGCTAGAAGTTGGGCTCGCGTTTCGTCAAGGTTGCGCCCCACCATTAAGCTATGTGCTTGTGCTAGGCAGTTCGAGATTAGTAGTTCGTGATGATGGCGCAACGCCTCTTCATGACCATTAGCTGCAATGAGAAACTCACACGGAACAACTTGGCCTCCCTGATGAAGCAATTGGAAAAAGGCGTGCTGACTATTTGTCCCAACGCCTCCCCAGATGACTGGGGCTGCTGGCTGATCTAATGGTGAACCGTCGGCCGTCACGCCTTTCCCGTTCGACTCCATTTCCAGTTGCTGTAGAAAGCTAGGAAAGAGCGCAAGTCGCTGATCGTAGGGGAGCACTGCACGGGTTGGATGGCGGCAGATTTGGTGGTGCCAGATATCCAATAGCGCGAGTACGACGGGCAAGTTAAATTCCCAATTTGTTGACTGAAAGTGGCGATCTATCTCAGCCGCGCCCCGCAAAAATTGCGCAAAATTTGCGGGACCAATGGCCAACATTACTGGTAAGCCCGTTGGTCCCCAGACTGAATATCTACCCCCCACCCAATCGGCAAAACAAAAGATATTACGATCTTCGATTCCGAACTCTTGGGCCCGATTTGGAGCGGCGGTCACCGCAATGACCTGTTGGGAGGGATTGCCACCATATCGAGAAAGCCATTCGAGTGCGGTCTTGGCATTTTCGACGGTCTCAATCGTCGAGAATGTCTTCGAACTAATAATGAGTAATGTGGTCTTTGCATTCAACTTCTTGAGCACGTCATGGATATTGGCACCATCGACGTTGGCAACAAAGTGACATTTGAGGCCCTCATGATATGGACGCAATGCCTCGGTAACCATGGCTGGACCCAAATCAGAACCGCCAATACCGATATTTACTGCATCCCGAAAGCGGCCGCCGGAACCGAGCCGCACAGTTCCCTTGATCGCTTTATACAAATCCCTCATGTCCATGAGGGTGCTTTGCACCTGTGGTCCAGGATCGTGGCCATCAATCATAACAGAACTCTGATGTGAGTTACGCAATAGATGATGCAGGACAGGACGGTTTTCGCTGTTATTGATGCGTTTCCCAGAAAACAAATTTAATATGTGATCAGCAAGATCAACCGAATCGCACAATCTAAGCAATTGATCGCGAGCCTCGCGATCTAAGTGTGTTTTCGAATAATCGATCAAGAAACTCATTCGCTCAAGCGAGAATTTCCTTTCGCGTTTTTTGTCGGTGGCAAAAAGATGCTCAATTCGCTCCGAACAAAGTCGGTGCCAAGAGTTTTGCAATCCAGAAAACACCGCTATGCGCTCCAATGGACTTTTGTTTGTGCTAGAATTGCATTCACGGGCATTTCAAACTTAGAAACCATCTGCGCACTCAGGAGGGTTTGTTTTTTTTCTTCTCCGGTGATTAACAAGTGCTTCATGCGAGCGGAATTTAATAGATGCGCGGGCAAAGTTATGCGGTTTTCGGGCATATTAGGCGGAGATTGTTCGATTAGCAATTCGGCATCAGGAGCAAACGCCTTCACGAGTCCTTCTGCGTTGGGGAACATAGAGGCAACATGGCCATCGGTCCCCATCCCGATCAACGCGATATCAAGGGGAATTGCCGCACTCAACGCCTTGATCCCTTCTTTGAGACAATCAGCTGGGTTACTCCCACCACGATGATACTTCACAAACCGTGCGTTGACCGCGTTATTCTTGCCGAGATGCTGCTTAATAAGTCTAAAGTTCGAACGCTCGTGATCAGCCGGCACGCATCGTTCATCGGTCAGACACACATATACCCGCGACCAATCAAGGTCGCTGCGGCTTAATCGTTCAAAAAGTGGGGCTGGCGTAGTTCCACCCGGCACGGCGATTGAGATCGTCGGGGCTTGTTCGAGAAAGTTTGCTAAGGTCTGCTGAATTAAATCAGCCAATCCTTCAAATAAGGTATCACGATTTTTATATTCGATGAGGTCCATATTAGCGGCCGTTTCGTGAGTTGCGATTGAATTATAGATCCTAGTATCTCGAAATCATTATATTGCGGGGTATAGTGACTTTAGTTTGATTCGCGCCTTCTCGGTTGTGAAGCGCCAGTCGATGGATTTTGTCGCTTCGTTCCGCCGGTTCTGCCAAGCCGTCACCTCGCTGATCATCGTCTCTCGGTCCGGGATCCGACGAGCAAGACATTGTTTCGTGAGGACATTGATTTCGATCTCGGCGATGTTCAGCCAAGAGCCATGTTTCGGCGTATAGTGCACCTCAATTTGTCGCGCGATACGAGCCGCCTCTGCCGGTTCATAGCGGTCATACAAGACCGAGAGTTTGTGGGTGTTGAGATTATCCA
>JAPORY010000044.1 GCA_026709985.1 Aestuariivita sp.
TGGAAAAAATGTGGTTCAAGCCTTAATTTTGTATTGGTGGGTTATATTTCTGTCGTAATTTTTTTCCCATGACTCCACCCCCATTGTTTTTGCAAGCGGCTCAATTATGTATCTTAATCCGCAGGAAGAATTTTCGTTTAATCACAAAAGAAGAAAAAGGGCGATCAATGCCGCCCTGTGTGTTCGTTGATCAAGGTTAGCCTCACGGCATCTGATAAGGCCATTCTGGATAGTAGTTTGTAGAATCGGTACGCCGGTTCAGAGCTGACGTGGCGTAGGATTTCGATTCACCATCGGCGATGACCGCGAGAATTTTTTCGTCAATCGCAGATAATCAAGCACGGATGGGGTTTGCGCAGCAAGCGATGGCGTCTAGTCGCAAGACTACGATTGCTACAGCCCATCCGTTGATTACAACTAAAGATGGCAAACCGTCGCAAACTACTCATATTTTGTGGTCCTTGCCTTAGTGCGCTCGGTTCGCTCGGTGCGAATGCGGCATTTGTCTTCATCCCATTTTTGCGAATCGTCCAATTTCGCGTGTAGAACTTCAATTCCAAAAAGGGGGCTAGTATTGGTAAATTTTGCGACCCATAATGATGAAACTGTGAAGGTCGAATGATTCTAAACTGCCGTAATTCCGGCATCAGCATTTACACTATTGATCGAAGGAACTTGCAAATGGCTCTGGATGATCAATGGCTATCGCTGTGAGCATGACTATGGTCATGACCCGTTTCTTCTCCTGACAAGGTTGTCTTGACTGAAACCATTAAGGTGATCGCCGCCGATTTCTCGAAAGTCAGCGTGATTGGAATCTCCTCTTCCGGCTGCAACTCACGGTTGAGACCCATAAGCATTATGTGATTGCCGCCCGGCATGAGGTTAGCAGATTCATTTTTTGGAATATCAATTCCATCATCTAGGCGTTGCATGCGCATCACGCCATTCGCGTCCTCGGTGTGCGTATGCAATTCAACGCGAGCGGCATAAGGCGACTCTGCTGACACTAATCGATCGTCTCGCGAGCTTGAATTAAACAGTTCCATATATGCCGCTGCCGTCTTGGGATTAGCAGATAATACATAAGAATTTTCAGTCGTGATATTTCCCGCTGCAACCCCTGTGAGAGGAAATAACAAAAAGACGAATAGCATGGGGAAAAACGGCACCTTAATCACTCCTTATTGCTCCTATGAATTGGAAATGCGCTCAAGGCCACTTATGCGGAGGTTAACGAAAGGAAGCATCTAAGACTGACTTGTATAGGTCATCAGATTACATTGGCTGCATTGCCGACGCGGGAGAATAGTAGCTTTAAACCCTACGCGCGGTTGTTCCTTGACGATCGTTAAGAATAGCTGCGAAAGCGGACCGTAACCGAAACGTGAAGTTTGTTGTGTGCCGCTCGCTAGTGGTGATTACTTGACTCGGCATAAAATCTATCAACGTTTGAGTGCAAAAACACCTTTATCGCTCTTCAAACGGGCAGACCCGTCATAAGAACGAATTTGCTTTGTTCTGCGGGTGACGAGGTCAGTTAGACGACCAATTCAAACTCGGCAAAAAAGAACGCAATCTCTATTCTTGCGTTTTCCAAGGAGTCCGAGCCGTGAACGGAATTCTCCGTAATATTTAACGCGTACTCTGCTCGAATACTACCAGCCTCGGCTTCTTCCGGATTAGTTGCGCCCATCACTTTTCGGTTTAAAGAAACGGCATCCTCAGCCTGCAAAACCTGCACGACAACTTGTCCCGACGTCATATACTCACATAGTTCGCTGAAAAATGGTCGTTCAGCATGCACTTCGTAGAATTTAGCGGCTTGTGCTTTCGTCAACAGTAGACGCTTTTGCGCCACCACCTTGAGACCAGATCGCTTCAAATGCTCGTTAATCACTCTTGTTAAGTTTCGTCGCGTCGCATCTGGTTTAATGATTGATAGCGTGCGCTGAATACTCATGAGATATCTCCTTTTGATAGACTTTAGATATATGTCGTTTAGCGTGTATACTAACAGGGTGAAGTGACTACTCCCCGCCCTAAAGGACGGGGCTTCTTGCTTCTTAGGCGACCGAGGGTAATATGCTCGTCTTATGCCAGCCTCCACAAGCAGAGACGCATAGCCCTGCCGACTTGAGTTTCAAGATACCTTGCTGCCGAATATTCGGGGCCGCGTTGAGATCGCGATCATGCTCGGTACCACAGGTTGAACAAATCCATTGTCGCACTGACAGCGGTGAGCTTTCGATTTTCGACCCGCAGCAAGAACAGGTTTTGCTCGACGCATACCATGGATCGATCTTCACCAGATGCTTGCCCGCCCACGCCGCCTTGCAGACCAGTTTGCGGACCAACTCGCCCCAAGACACATCGGCAATATATTTGGCCAGCTTTCGGTTCTTGAGCAGGTTTTTGACTCGCAGCGTCTCCACGCCGATCGCTTGGCTTTCGTCAATCAGTCGTCGCGACAACTGATGCTGAAAGTCGTTGCGTGTGTTCGCCGTTTTTTCATGCGCCTTGGCAACCAGCACACGCGCCTTGGTGCGATTGGCGGCGCCGTTCTTTTTGCGCGACAGCGACTTTTGCTTGCGCCGCAAGTTTTCCGACGCCCGCTTAACGAAGCGGGGGGTTCGCTGCTTTTCTCCCGTGCTGACAACGGCCAGATGCGACAGTCCCAGCTCCATCACAGTGATCTTATCGCCCGTAATCACCCGAACCGGCTCCGGCGGAACTTGACGATCATCACACCGGATCGAGGCATCGTATTTCCCCGTTGGCGTACCGGTAACGGTCACCGTCTTGATCTTGCCAACAAGGGCACGGTGCAATACCGCCCGAACCGTACCAACTTTGGGCAAATACAAGGCCGTGCCATCAACGACCTTCACGCGCCGCGGGTACGATAGCGCTTGCTTGCCGCGCTTACTCTTAAACCGCGGATAGCCCCCTTGCCGCCGAAAAAACCAGCGAAACGCCGCATCTAAATGGATCACTGATTGCTGTAAGGCCTGGCTGTCAGCGGCTTTAAGCCATTGCGTATCCGCGGCCACGTTCAAATCCAAAAGCCGATCCAACAGCATCCTCTTGCTGATGCGCTCGCTGCTTTCCGACCACGCCGCCTGCCGCCAGTTCAAGGCAAAATTATAAGCCCATCGCATCGCGCCAAACTGAAACGCGAGCGACTGACACTGGTCGGGCGTCGGATACAAACGGACTTTGGTTGCCTTCAACATCGGGTCATTCTATCACTCGACTATGGATATCTCAAGCCAATATCGCACCAGTAGACAGTGCGTTTGCTTTCCCTGTTCACTTGATATTGGTCACCAAATACCGTCGCAATGGACGCTCTGATCTCACAATACCGAACTTGAGACAGATCTTTGACACGGTCGGCAACGACTTCGAAGCAAAGATGATTGAGTGCGATGGAGAAGACGACCCCATCCCTTTGCTGGTCAGCGATCGGCCAAACGTCTGACGCTCCAAACGGGTCAACAGCTTGCAAGGCGTATCCAGCAGGTGTTGACGAACTTTCCGACCTGAAGTCACGGGACGCTATCGCAACGGCGTTCGGTGGTCACCTTCCGACTTTGCGGCCGCGTGTGGCGGAGCACCCCGCAACGTCATTCGCAAATAGGTCGAAGATCAACGCTCCACTCAAAAGCGGCGCTAAAGAGTTTGCGCCTTATATCCCCGCCCTAAAAGACGGGGTTTTACGGCGCGATGGATAAAATTATCTAGCACGCTAGCACGGCACCAAAAGTCTGCGTGGTCGATTATCAACACTCTATTCGGTATCAATTGCTAAAAACTTGATACCGCTCAATTGTTATACGCACAAGAAGCAATCTATCGCCGGTTGCTAGCCGACAAATAAGGCTGGGTAAAGCCGCGAAGACGCAAGCTGATGATAATCGCCATTAATTAATTATTTGTTGCCCAGTTGCGGCAATTCAGCAGGCAAGGTCGCAAGAAAAAGTAAAATGCGCTCGGCGTCTTTAACAAATTCAGCCGTAACTGCTTAACCTCATTTGAGACATCTGGTTCTTTGCGATATTCGTTAATCATGGCGGCGTTTCATTTAAGGGCGATCTGGATGTCGACGATTTGATGATAGCCGAGGGAGTCAAGTCTTGATATCCAGCAGTAGGCTTGGGCGAAGTGCTGTGTACCAAAAGTGGCACCAAAAGTATCAACACGTTCTCAGAAAAAATGCTTACACGTCTCAATACATAGGATAGGCCGCACAAAACAAACTCGCTCTCCAGTAGCGGCTGAACAGCCGTTTATCTTTTAATGGGTCGGACGCTTTTCTTAGTTCGCCCTTTCTCAATGGCAGCGAAATGACCTCCGCAAATTATCGATATGCCTGAACCGTCATGACCATAGTCCAGATAGATCAAAAATTCAGCTCATGCCAAAAAATGACGACTTACGGCCGCTTGCCCACTGATTTGATCAAGAATTTCGAGTAGCTTTGCGATGGATCACGTTGGTCAGTTGATTTTTTTGATCATGCTCGGCATTGCCGTAGTATACTGGTTTTTTGTCACGCACCATCAGAGCATTAATCGAACAGCGCAACAGATTGCCGCTTGGAGCTTAATATTTGTGGGAGTTATTGCTGCGGTCGCTTTGTGGCAAGATGTTAAAGAAGAAGTTCTTCCGCGCCAGGCGATATCTTACCAGCATGGAACTGTTGAGGTTCCTCGCTCCCCTGACGGACACTTTTACATGACCCTGCTCGTCAACGGAACGGATATACCTTTCGTCGTCGATACCGGCGCGACAAAGGTTGTGTTGAGCAAGAAGGATGCGACCCGTTTAGGAATCGATTCTCACAGTTTGGTTTTCCGCAATCGTGCAATGACTGCGAACGGTGAAGTCATGACGGCGCCAGTCTCACTTGATCGGATCGAAATAGGTGATATCGTCGACCATGACATAGATGCGGCGGTTAACTCAGGAGAACTTGAGCAGTCTCTGCTGGGAATGAACTATTTGCAGCTTTGGAAGCGCATTGAACTCCTGCAAGACAAGATGATTCTCATTCGGTGAGACAAAACCTTTCGGCCCACGCTAGTGCTCGTGAGTCATCAATTATGCTTCAACCTTCATTGTCCATCCGCCCTTTTCTTCGGTCCAATATTGAACCGCACATCCCGAATCTGTTAAGGTCTTCCATTGTCGACGAGATTGAGAAATCGCTTCATCATTGTTTGCCTCAAATAATATGCAAACACGGCTTAGATCCTTGGCTTCGTCTATCTCAAAGCCTGCCCCATTTACGCAAATAAGACAGTCTGGAGAATTGCCGGCGGTGCTCGTTGTCAAAACCACCGGTTGCGCCGACTCATGCAGTTCCCCAGCAAGTCCATGGGGCAAGAAACTGTCCTCGGGAACCTCCCATAAACTGCGATCAATTTGGTCTACCTGCGATTGCTCCACAAAGCGCACAGCAACCCGCCATTTTTGAGCAAGTGACTTTTTTAATAATTGACGCAATGCCCCGGCCAACGAAGATCGAGTGATTCGATAGAAATAGGCCACTCCCATTGTGTTAGTTTCGCTCATACTTTTGATGAATCAACTTATTGATCGCCAACACCCCCCAGCCCGTCGCCCCTGCCGGAGCAAATTTGGTTCCCGCCTTCACTAAGGCGACCCCGGCAATATCAAGATGAATCCAAGGGCAATCATCCCGAACAAACCGCTGAAGAAACTGCGCAGCCGATATCGCGCCAGCGTCACGACCACCAACATTCTTCATGTCTGCGACCCTAGATTTGAGTAACTTGTCGTAATCGTTTCCTAACGGCATACGCCAAGCGCCCTCGCCCTCTTCCGCACTGGCTTTCAAAAACGCATTGCAGAATTGGTCGTGGTTCGAAAATACCCCGGCATTGGAATGGCCCAGGCTGACAATGATAGCACCCGTCAACGTTGCCAAATCAATCATGCCAACGGGGGAGAAGCGTTCTTGAGTATACCACATGATATCGCCGAGAACGAGGCGACCTTCAGCATCAGTGTTGATAATTTCAACCGTGTCGCCCTTAAGCGAGGTCACAACATCGCCCGGCCTTGTGGCCTCGCCAGACGGCATATTTTCAACAAGGCCTACAACGCCTACAACGTTGGCGTGCGCTCGACGCTTGGCCAACGCACACATTACCCCGGCAACAACAGCAGCACCGCCCATATCCATGGTCATTTCTTCCATGCCTTCGGCACGTTTTAGGGAAATGCCACCCGTGTCAAAAACAACTCCTTTACCAACTAAGGCCATCGGGGCATCTTTCTTGGTCGCCCCTTGCCAACGCATTACGACCACTTTGGAATTACTGACAGAACCCTTCCCAACACTGAGCAGCATGTGCATGCCTAGTTCGGCAAGATCCTTTTCTTCCAATATTTCGACCTTGATGCCGAACTTGGACAAAGCTGACAAACGATGAGAAAATTCATCCGTTGTCAGGTGATTTGCGGGTTCATTCACCAGATCGCGTGTTACGATCACGCCAGTGGCCAACGCCTCTAGAGTAACTAAATCCACCTTTGCGAGTTCCGTCTTCGAAAGCTGAATTGAAACAGCGCCTCGTGTTTTGGTATCTTTGGTCTTATGAGGGTCAAAGCTATAGTCTCGTAGCAGTATGCCCAACGCCAACTCCTCACCCCACCGTCGATTTCCCCAGAGAACTGTCAAACGGTCCTCACCTTTCCGTTTGACAAGTTCCGCGCCCGCCTCTCTCAAATCAAGGGCGGTCGGCTTATTTGGCACAAAGAGAATGTCGAGCGCATCGGCCGTCATACCCTTCGGCCAAACAAATGTTTCAACATGAGGAATTTTCATCTTCGCGAATTTAGGACTGTCGATCAGTCGGGTGAGTCCGCCTTGCATTAGTCGATCAACGTTTTTGGCGATCGCGTCCATTTTTCCAGAAGCGGTAACACACACTGCAACCCGTCCGGCAGTCTTACTTAATACTTCCATATTTAATTCAACGAAATTGAGCTTGGTCAGTTCGGTCATAGTTTCTCCTATCAAGTTGATCCCGTCGGACTTCGAGTAGCGACCTGCACTTTCATAAGTTCGTCGACATCCAGCACCTTATTCACATAGTCCGGCGTAGATGGAAATTCCCTAACATAAAAAGTGACCTCGTTTGCGTCCGTTAATTGAATCAATTTTGCCCGGCCTCAAGGTACCGGTTTACACTTTATGAATTGCAGAGACATGATAAGAAGATTTACACTGAGGTTTAACGTCGTTGGTAAGTGCAGTAGTTTGCACGGACTCTTGCTCGGAGAAAGTAACGTGACGCAATATGACAGGTACATACTGTCAAGCCTGTTACGGATGTTCGGCCTATTCGCCCTAGTCTTGGTCGGTGTCTACTGGGTAAATCACGCGGTATCTTTGTTTGACCAGTTGATCGCAGGCGGACACTCGATATTGGTTTTCTTTGAATTATCGGCGCTTGGCTTACCCAGCCTGATCCGAATCGTGTTGCCAATCGCTGGATTTGCAGCGGCGGTCTACGTAACAAATCGCCTCTCCGAAGAGAGTGAACTGACAGTCATGCAAGCCATAGGTTCGAGCCCTTGGCGAATTGCGCGCCCGGTGCTGGTTTTCGGGTTACTCGTTGGCAGCATGATGATGATTCTCAGTCATGTTTTGCTTCCGGCAGCACTCGCGCAATTGAAACTGCGCGAAATGGAAATCTCGCAATACTCAAGCACACGGTTATTGACCGAAGGCGCATTCTTGCACCCGACTAGCGGTATTACGTTCTTTATTCACACTATCGAAGACGATGGAACTTTAAAAAACATTTTCTTGTCGGACCGCCGAAATGACGCAGAGGTTGTGACCTACACGGCACTCGAAGCTTTTTTGTTCCGCAAAGATGACGCTACCACCCTACTCATGTTCGACGGCCTTATACAACGATTGCAGATTGAGGATGCCGAACTCACAACCACGAGTTTCGAAAACTTTTCGTATGATATCTCTTCACTTCTCGCAACTAAAGCGCAACGCAAGCGTACGATTCGTGAATTAAGTTCGCAGGAATTGATGTTTGATCACGGTCAAATTGAGCAATTTGAAGGATTTTCGAAGGGATCACTCTTAGAAGAGCTACATCAGAGATTTTCCCGCGCTCTTGTTTGCATTGCAGCGGCGATGATTGGATTTAGTGCCTTGCAACTCGGATCTTTTTCTCGATTTGTGATTTGGCACCGAGTGGCCCTCGGGGTGATTTTACTCGGAATTATGGAGGCCTTGCGTGCACCGAGTTCCGCGCCTGTCATTGATCATCCCGAACTGTGGCCCTTAATTTACGCCCCAGCGCTTCTCGGAATCGCAGCCTCAACGCTGTTGTTGTGGCTATCGGCACATCCCGATCTGGTGCTCAGAACTACCGGACCAACGGTGAAACAACAATGATCTTGCATTGGTATTTTGCCCGCCGATTCATATTTAGTTTGGCCTTGGTCACCGGCGCACTTGGCGCCTTTATGTCGTTGGTAGAAGTCGTTGAACTCACGCGAAAGTTCCGTAGTAGCGACGTAGAGTTGGTGCAAATTCTACAAATTGCGTTGCTGAATTTCCCAGTTGGTATCAATGAAATTCTGCCCCTGATCGTGATTATTGCGACAATCTACCTCTTTGTTCAATTGGCACGATCGAACGAACTGGTGGTCACGCGTTCTTCTGGACGTTCTGGGTTGCAAGCGTTGCTTGCGCCTCTTTTGGTAGCGACCCTCGTTGGCATAATTGCGGTGACAACCTTGAACCCGATCGCGAGCGTAACGTCGGCTCGTGCCGAGCGACTGACAGATTTATATCTGGACGGTGATGTCTCTGTTTTCTCTCTCAGTGCTGAGGGATTGTGGATGCGGCAAGGTAGCGTCGACCGGCAAACTGTCATTCACGCAACCAACTATCTCGCCGAGACCGAAATTTATCAGAATCTAACCTTTCTCACCTATGACGAAGACGGGCGTGCGGCCCGTCGCATCAATGCCGACTCAGCAAAGCTCGTTGAAGGCGCTTGGTCGCTTACTAACGCAAAGATCTGGGACCTTGATCGCACCGCGAATCCCGAGAATACCGCTCGCGAATATGCTACGCTTGAGTTGCCCTCTACCTTAACCGCGGCTCGTATTCAAGAAACACTTGGAAATCCAAAAGCGATATCAATTTGGAACTTGAATCAGACAATTACTCGCTTGGATGCTGCCGGTTTTTCAACAAGCCGCCACCGGATATGGCTTCAATCGGAATTAAGTCGTCCTTTGTTTTTAATGGCCATGGTTTTGCTCTCGGCCGCATTTACTATGCGCCATACCCGATTCGGTGGGGTCGGGCGGGCGATCGTTTTCTCGATCTTGCTCGGCTTTGGTTTACATTTTATCCGTAATTTTGCATTTATCTTGGGTGAAAATGGTCAACTGCCCGCCCTCATTGCGGCCTGGATTCCATCTATCGCTGCGACCCTGCTGGCTCTAGGATTCTTGTTGCACACGGAGGATGGTTAATGACCCAGATTTGGACGTCTGGAGTGTTCGCAGCTTCGCTTTTCCTGTTCTTCCCATTTTTCGCATCGGCGCAGGAATCTGCGACTGCAAAAGGTGTAGGGTTAATTGCCGATCGCATTACCTTGTCACAAACTGGCCAACTCGTTGCTTCTGGGAATGTCGAAGCGGTATATGGGGCCAAGAAGTTGCATGCATCACGGGTTACTTACAATCGTGGAACAGGACAGTTAGGTTTAGAGGGCCCGCTTCGAATTATTGAAGATGATACAATCACGATATTGGCCGACGAGGGTGAAATCACCGAAGACTTCCGCGAGGGTCTGATGCTCGGCGCAAAGATGATCATTTCTGAACATACCGAAATATCCTCGCCCAGAGTCGAACGATACGAGGGGCGCTTTTCCCGCTTCTATGACGCAATGGCGACATCTTGCCAAGTTTGCGAGGGTGAGGCTCCCTTCTGGCAAATTCGCGCAACACGCGTAACCCACGACCAACAGGAAAAACAGCTTTACTTTGAGAATGCGCAATTGCGCATACTTGATCTGCCCGTCTTATTCCTGCCAACATTGCGACTGCCTGACCCCACCCTTGAACGAGCGACCGGCTTCCTCATTCCGAGCCTGCAAACTACGTCGCAACTCTCCGCTGGAGTAAAGGTTCCGTATTTCGTGCGTCTTGATGATCACTCAGACCTCACGCTCACGCCTTACTTGTCGGCAAAGACAACCACCTTGAACTTCAACTATCGTCATGCATTTTCGCGTGGGCGATTAGAGTTTGAAGGCGCCTTCACGCGCGATGACTTAATGGCGGGGTTAAACCGCGGCTACTTTTTTGGCGCTGGCGGTTTTGCGTTGCAAGACGGGCATCAACTCTTGTTCGATTTAGAGTGGGCGAGTGACTCGGCTTATCTCTATGACTATCAACTGCCAGAACGTGATCGACCGGAAAGTCAAATTGTCCTGACACGGACTCGTCATCACAATTACTATCGGGCTAGTCTAACCCATTTCCAATCACTCCGCGAAGGTGACGTTGAGCGAGAATTGCCAACCCTAGTTGCCGACTTGACGTACCAGCAGCGCTATTTTCCGAAACTAATTGGCGGGGAGGTACGGCTTGGAATTTTGAATCATGGTCACCGTCGACGATCCAAGGCGGATGCGCTTGGACGCGATGTCGCACAAACCTCCGTTGATATGAATTGGTCCCAAGATCGGAGTTTGCCAGCCGGCGTTCGTGCAAAGCTTATCCTTGGACTATCTGCTGACGTATTTAGAATATGGGACGATCGGCAATTTACCGAGGTGATTTCGCGCACAACGCCAACTGTCGGATTATCGTTTGGTTTGCCGATGATTCGGGTGAGCGAAAATTCGTCTGATTATATTGAACCCATTGCCCAATTTGGTTGGTCACAGGTTTCTGATGAAATTGTTCCCGAGGCGAATACAAGTCGCGTCGAGTTTGATCAAGGCAACCTGCTTGCATTATCTCGCTTCCCATCTTATGTGGCACGGGAGGACGGGGCGGCATTTGCCTACGGATTTTCATGGGAGCGGTATCGTAACTTCGGGCACTTTGGCCTTACCGTTGGGCAAGTTATTCGGGAGACTACCCATTCTGGATTCAGTCAATCCTCTGGTTTATCTGGTAAGAACTCGGACATCTTGATTGCTGCCCAACTCGTTGCTGACTTCGGCCTAGATCTCTCAGCACGAACAATTCTGGATCAATCCCTGAAGGCGAACAAATTTGAGTTGCGGGCGGAATGGCGGCGGCGGGATACTGCGGTACGGGCCACATACGTTTCATTGGCCAAAGATCTCGTTGAAAACCGACAAAATCAAGAAGCCGAGCTGAACTTATCTCTGGTAAAGAATGTCCGTCGGCATTGGACAACAAATGTAAATTGGCGATATGATGTTGAGGAGTCGCGGATGGCTGAGGCTGGAGTAGGCTTAACTTATCGAAACGAATGTGTTGAACTTCAAATGGCGCTAAATCGTCGCAATGCTTCGTCGGCCAGTATTGAACCAACGACTGATTTCGCAGTAAATGTCGTTTTGCATGGGTTTAGTTCAAAAACCGACCCAAGTCGTTATCGAAAATCCTGCCGAGCATAAATTCACGTAGAAGAAAAGAATGAAACATCAAACCGCAACAGTCGCCGTCACTTGTATTTTTTTGGCGATATCACAATCGACTTCAGCTATTGAATTTACCCCAGCTCTATTGGTCAATGATCAAGCAATCACCCGATACGAACTTGACCAACGGGCCCTATTTCTGCAAGCTCTGGGCACATCTGGAAATCCGAGACAAGAAGCTCGCTCCATCTTGATTGAAGAAAGACTGAAGGAAGCAGAGTTCGAAAGTGCGGGGATTGAGGTTACCGCCGAGCAAATAGAACGCGGCATGTTAGAATTTGCCAGCCGCGCCAATCTTACGAGCGAGGAATTTATCGCGGCGTTACAAAATGCTGGGGTAGCTGAGTTGACCTTTCGCCAATTCATTGAGAATGGCGTTGGCTGGCGTGAGTTTATTCGCCAACGTTTTTTAGCTCGCGCTCGACCAACCGACGAAGAGATTGATCGAGCGTTGGCGGCGGATGATGGTATTGGCGGCTTAACGGTCCTCTTGTCAGAAATCATTCTTCCTATCAACGCAGCTGAGATTGAAGACGTTCGCGCTCAAGCCGAGACGATTGCGCAGATTGCCTCAATTGAAGAATTTTCAGATGCCGCGAGACAGTTTTCCGCCGCAACATCAGCAGTCGATGGCGGCCAGCTTAACTGGATGCAGCTTTCTGACCAGCCAGCGCGGCTTCGCCCGCAGATTCTTGCGCTCGCTCCAGGTCAAGTGACAGATCCAATCATTTTGCCAAATTCGATATTACTCTATCAACTGCGGGATATGCGGGAAACGACAGCCGCGTCGCGAGATTTTTCCGCAATAGATTATGCAACCTTTACAATCAAAAACGCTTCCGTCTCTAATATTCTGGCCCTAGTTGATACCTGTGATGACCTCTATGGAATTGCTCGTGATACCTCACCAGAAGCTTTGTCGCGTGAGGTTTTGCCGCCGGAAGAGATTCCCAACGATATTGCTCCCGTTCTTGCAGACCTAGATGCCGATGAATTCGCGATTTTGCCACCCCCTGACGGAGATGAAGGGAGTCGATTATTGATGCTATGCGGTAGAACCGCCGCAATAAACCAAGCGGCGGCACGCGATGACATAGCCGATGCCCTTCTCCAGCAGCGGCTCACGGCATTTGCCGCAAGTTACCTTGATCAACTGCTTGCGAATGCATTGATCATCGAAAATGACTAGTGCCCCTATCGTTCTTACATGCGGTGACCCAGCTGGCATCGGGCCGGAATTGATTGGGGAGACTTGGCGCACCCTGTGCGATGAGATCGTCTTTTATGTTATCGGTGACGCTGCGCATATCCCAAGAAATCATCCAATCGTACGCATTGACAAACCTGAACAGGCGAATAACGCGATGTCCTGTGGGATACCGGTATTGCACTACGATTTTAGTTGCGCTTCGCGTCCCGGAACACCTGACCCGAGAAATGCTCCCGATATTGTTTCGGTCATCAATCGTGCAGTTGATGATGTCACGTCTGGTCGTGCGTGCGCAATGACAACAATGCCGATTGCCAAAAGTATACTGATTGCGGGCGCCAACTTTTGCCACACGGGGCATACCGACTACTTAGCCGATAAGACTAATGCATCGAATGTTGCGATGATGTTGGTTGGCCCCGACTTGCGGGTCGTTCCGACAACCATTCATATCCCGCTCTCGCAAGTACCTGAACACTTAACGCCGCAGAAACTTCAGGCTACTCTAGAGGTGACAATCCACGGGCTACGAGAGTACTTTGGTATAAAAGAACCGCGGCTTGTGGTGTCGGGTCTTAATCCCCATGCCGGCGAGGACGGAAAACTCGGCACTGAGGAAGTCGAGTGGATTAACGCGGTGATCAAGAATTTCTGCGATACGTCTACCACTGTTACTGGGCCGCATTCGGCTGATAGTTTATTTCATACGAGAGCGCGTCAGACTTATGATGCGGCAATCATGATGTATCATGACCAAGCCTTGATCCCGGTAAAGACACTATACTTCGACTGTGCTGTGAATCTGACGCTCGGACTACCCTTTGTTCGAACATCTCCTGATCACGGTACCGCCTTTGACATCGCGGGGCAAGGGAAAGCCAGCGCCGCCAGTGCGATCGCCGCGATCCGATTAGCCAAGCAACTCGTTGATCGGACTTGAGTACCCTCGACTCACTCCCGCCATTGCGAGAGGTTATCGCGACCTACGGATTATCGGCTAAGAAATCTCTCGGTCAGAACTTTCTGCTTGATCTCAATTTAACCGCTAGCATTGCGCGTCTAGTCGGCGACTTGCACAATAGCGATATCTTCGAGGTGGGAGCCGGGCCCGGTGGCTTAACGCGCGCTTTACTTGCCTTAGGTGCGAGAAAGGTTCTTGCCGTCGAGAAGGATCGTCGATTCATTCCGGCATTGGAGCAAATTAGGAGTGTTTACTCACATCGCCTTGAGGTTGCATGCGCGGACGCCCTTGAGGTATCTCCGACAATGTTTTTGCGATCTCCCATAAAGATCGTCGCGAACCTGCCATATAATATTGGCACTCGCCTGTTTGTTAACTGGCTCGAAAGCAGCGATTGGCCGCCAGCGTGGGCTAGTATGACATTAATGTTTCAGCGCGAAGTTGCCGAGCGCATTGTCGCTCAACCGGGATCCAAGGCGTATGGCAGACTTTCTATTCTATCGCAGTGGCGATGCGATACGCATATTGTGAAGATTGTGCCGCCGAAAGCCTTTTCACCAACTCCTCGTGTAGCGAGCGCTATCGTTTCAGTTTATCCCCTATCCGAACCGCGTTACCCCGCCGAACTAGCCGCCTTAACCGAACTTGTGCGTTTGGCATTTCGGCATCGGCGTAAGATGCTCAGCACCACTCTAAAGAACTTACCGTTAGAACTTCCCAAAGACTTATTATGTGCTGGGATCCAACCGACTCAACGGCCTGAAGAGGTGACATTAGAACAATATTGCAAACTTGCTACATTCTTACAGTGTCGTAGCGCCTTTATCTGGAAAACTTCTGCACCCTGACGCAGTGAATTTTTTCATATCAGTTGAAACTTTGGCTTTGCGAGACGCTATTGCAGTCGCAATTACAACAAGAGCAAGTATATTATGCCAGTATTCGAAAAGGAGTCTCCAACTGCAATCGTTCAAGTCGCCAAAAGTTATTCCTACTGCCCGGCAAAAAACTTCGGAGTCGACTCAGGATAAGTAGCTCATGGTTGGTCGGTCTTTAATCATTGTCAAATTGTTGAATCAGTCGCCAACGAAATTATTCGACGAATAGTTGACGCGAGGCACCTGTTCCTATCGGAGTCCGCTTTGCTCATGGCAACATACGATAACGGCAAAGTTTGCCCGAATTTTGGCAACAAAATTATACGCACTTGCTCGTTACCCCACATTCCCAATATGAACCCGGACCTAGAACAAAACTGGGGTGGTCATACCGATGGAAGCCTGTTGACTGTTCAAAATCTGGGGGTGCCAAAATATATACCATACAAGATTCGCGCCCTATCAAATGAGAGTCCAACCTCAGGAGTTACGCCGTTACGACTCTCTGGCTTTACATTTCAAACGCCGACTTTGGTGAAAAAGATGGCGAGGTCCGCGCTTGCCACTTGGCCGTGATCATTATCAAGAATTAGGCAATGCCGGCGTTCGATTGATCGGGGGCAAACGCCGCAGCCTTGTAATCCTAGCATTTGAACGGTAGGATCTCTCCTTATCACCGTGAACTGCATCAACCATTGCGTTCAGCGGTTGAATCAGCATCCTTAATGAGCCTTGATAAAGAACACTGAGGGTTGATGGGAATATTTGTCCTGAAAAGAATCGGCGTGATGTTTCTGACCGCGCTTTGTTTGACGTTTGTCGTATTCTTTATCACCAATCTTTATCCTAATCTCGAAAAAATTGCCAAGACCCAAGGCAACTTTCGAATGTCGGAAGCCGAAGTTGAACGCTACCTTGCGGCCAATGGCTATAGCCAGCCAATATTGTTGAAATATGCCCAATGGGTTGGCATTGCACCCGGGTGGATAACGGAAATTGATGAGGGGGTTCGGGGTCGTTGTTTCATCGGGACTGTTTCGTCGGTAGAAAAACCAACCTCTCGCCAATATTGTGGTGTTCTGCAAGGCTATTGGGGGCATTCGACTGTCTTTAAGGAAGACGTTGGGCCGTTGGTCATCGAACGTTTAGCCTTAACCGGCAAACTGATGTTTTGGGTGCTGCTATTGATGCTGCCGTCAGCGCTTTTGGTCGGGGTATTGGCCGGGATGCGCGAAGGATCCAAGACTGATAGATCATTATCAGCATTCTCAATTGTTACCACGGCAACGCCAGAATATGTTTCTGGTGTAATTTTTATTGCCGTATTCGCGTCCTCGGCGGTTGGACTGAAGTGGTTCAAAGGCACTGCGACAGCAGCGATGGAGGATGCCAGCTTTGCGAATTTTTTTCTTCCTGTATTCACGATTGCGCTTTACGGCATGGGATATATTGCGCGTATGACCCGAGCATCTATGACTGAGGTGATGACGGCGCAATTCATACGCACAGCGAGGCTCAAGGGCGTATCCTTTCGAGCAATCGTGCTGAAGCACGCCCTGCGAAACGCCTTGATCGCACCTTTTACCGTCATTATGCTGCAATTTCCATGGCTACTTAACGGTGTAGTCATCGTTGAAACTCTATTCAATTATAAGGGGTTTGGCTGGCTGTTAGTACAAGCGGCTGGAAATAACGACATTGAGTTGTTGCTAGCCGTGTCGGTGGTTTCAGTTGTTGTTGTTCTTGTAACGCAACTCATCTCCGATATCGGCTACGCATTCCTCAACCCTCGAATTGCGATATCGTGAGGGGTCAACGATGGAGCCGTTGAGTTGGGGAACAATCGTTGGATTAATCCTTTGGCGATTATTACCCGTTTGGCTCGCGCTGGCGATTCTGCTCTCGGTGTCGGCGTTCTATAAACGCCGACTTGGCCTCTACGGAAAGCTCTATGATAGTCCGATTGGTCTATTTGGGTTTTCGCTTGTCGCTTTTTGGGTGTTTGTGGGTCTTTTTGGTGCATTTGACCTCATTATTACCCATGATCCGCTAACGCAGATTTCTGGCATGAAAAACAAACCCCCTGGGACTGCGGTTGCGAGCGCGTCAAGCGATGATTTCGGCTATTACTTGCTTGGCGGTGACAATCTTGCCCGCGATGTCTTTAGCCGTGTGGTTAAGGGCGCTTGGATTGTGATTCAGATTGCTCCGTTGGCAACCTTATTCGCCTTCATGGTCGGCATTACGCTTGGCTTACCAGCAGGATATTTCGGCAGACGACTAGATGTCGCCCTATCGTTTTTGTCGAATCTGATTCTCGCCTTCCCGGTAATCTTGTTATTTTATCTCTTGGTGACGCCCGAAGTAATTGCCACTGGTCTTCCAAGTTACATGGCTACAGTACTGTTTATCTTCCCTATTATTTTTTCAGCAATACTTCTCAATTCGCGCTTTCATACCCGACCGAAACTAAGAACACCGCTTCTCGTCGTTGTGTTGGGATTATTTTTGTGGCTTTACACCTCGCTCATATCAGAACCGGGTTCGGCAATTCAGATTTTGCCAAAATTCGTAGACCTATTTGATATTTCCGGTGGGGTTCTAGTGGTCTTTGTGTCGGTTGTATTTGTCAACGCGCCTACAGTCTTTCGAATCGTGCGCAGCTTGGCACTTGACATCAAAACCAGAGATTATGTTGCAGCCGCACAGACCCGTGGAGAAGGGTCTTGGTATATTATGCTGTGGGAGATTTTGCCAAACGCACGCGGGCCGCTGATCGTCGATTTTTGTCTCCGAATCGGCTATACGATAATCCTGCTAGGAACGCTCGGGTTCTTTGGGCTTGGCCTACCCCCTGAATCTCCCGACTGGGGCACTACGATCAACGGTGGCCGAAAGTTACTTTCGATTTATCTTCATCCAGCATTACCGCCCGCCTTTGCGTTGTTATCACTCGTGCTCGGCCTTAACCTGCTCGCCGACGGACTGCGCGAAGAATCCTTGAAGGATTAACCTCCCAATATCCGAGCATAGTATACAGCGACCCACGATGAAAGACTGATGAGTACTCAAACGCCTTGTAGCGGTCCAATTCTCGAGATTGACAAGCTATCGATTTCATTTTTCTCGCGCTCGCGTGAGAACGCAGCTGTTTCTGACTTCTCACTTTCGATTCGATCTGGTGAAGCCGTTGGACTCGTTGGAGAAAGCGGTTGCGGGAAATCAACAGTTGCCCTCGGAATTATGCAGGATTTGGGCCAGAATGGTCGTATCGTCGGGGGCAGTATCAAGTTCAAAGGTTGCGACTTACAAGCAATGTCAGCGACTGAACTTCGCAAAATTCGCGGTAATGAGATCGCAATGATTTATCAAGAACCGATGGCATCGTTAAACCCCGCTATGCGGGTTGGTGAGCAACTGATCGAAGTGCCAATGATACACGACACTGTATCTCGTTCCGAAGCGATTCGCCGCGCTCGCGAAGTCCTGATTGATGTGAAGTTACCAGACCCTGAACGCATCCTAAGGAGCTATCCGCATCAGATTTCTGGTGGTCAGCAACAGCGCATTGTTATCGCGATGGCTTTAATGTCGAAGCCCGACCTGCTGATTTTAGACGAACCTACGACTGCTCTTGATGTGACAGTAGAAGCTGCGGTTGTTGATCTCGTTCGGGAACTAGGTGCGAAATACGGCACTTCGATGTTATTTATTTCGCATAATCTCGGTCTGATTCTTGAGACCTGCGATCAGGTCTGTGTGATGTATTCTGGCGAAGCGGTCGAGCGGGGCTCTGTTGAGGATGTCTTTGATGCGATGCGACATCCTTACACACAGGCATTATTTCGCTCAATCCCTTTGCCGGATGCTGATAAAATTTCTCGTCCCTTGGTCGCCATTCCGGGCAATTTTCCGTTGCCGCACGAACGACCACCGGGCTGCAACTTCGGACCGCGATGTACCTACTTTGAACCTGGCAATTGCGACTCGCACCAAATTCCCATGGCTTCGGTGACGAACCAGACCGCTCATACAACGCGTTGTGTTCGTCACGACGCGATTGATTGGGAGGCCGACGTTGCGAGCGACGCTACAGGATCACAAGCTAAAGTCGGGGATGTGGTTTTGCGGATTGATGATTTAAAGAAGTACTACGAAACTGCTTCCAACTCTTTGTTTTCTCGTGACAATAAGAAAGTTATCAAGGCGAACGAAACTCTGAGTTTTGAAGCTAGAGAGTCGGAGACGCTGGCGATTGTTGGCGAATCGGGCTGTGGCAAATCGACTTTCGCAAAAGTCCTTACCGGACTTGAGTCTGCGACCGGCGGAAAGATTTATTTTGACGAGCGCAGCATTGAAAAAATACCTATTGCGACGCGCGATAAAGAGACCGTTGGTCAGATACAAATGGTGTTTCAGAATCCTTTCGATACTCTCAATCCCTCAATGTCCGTGGGTCGTCAAATCATTCGGGCATTAGAGGTTTTTGCGGTGGGATCGAATGATAAAGATCGACGCCATAAAATGTTAGAGTTGCTTGATCTCGTGAAGTTGCCGCGGTCTTTCGCTGAGCGAATGCCACGACAACTGTCGGGCGGGCAAAAGCAGCGCGTTGGTATCGCGCGCGCATTTGCGGGCGGTGCACGCGTCGTTGTTGCCGACGAGCCGGTCTCGGCACTTGATGTATCAGTTCAGGCGGCGGTAACTGATTTATTGATGGAGATTCAACGAGAGCAAAAGACGACATTACTATTTATTTCGCATGATCTGTCCATTGTTCGCTATCTTTCAGATCGGGTAATGGTGATGTATCTCGGTCATGTAGTTGAACTCGGTGACACTAATCAGGTATTCGCGCCACCTTACCATCCCTACACCGAAGCTCTGCTGTCGGCGGTGCCGATCGCCGACACTTCGGTGGAAAAAAACCACATTGTTTTGGACGGAGAAATCCCGTCAGCGATTAACCCCCCGTCGGGCTGCCCGTTCCAGACGCGCTGCCACTGGAAACAGGCAGTTCAAGATAATCTTTGTGAGCATGAGGTTCCGCCGATTCGCGATCTGGCACCAGGTCATCAAGTCAAGTGCCATCTCTCAACAGAAAAATTCGCAGAAATGACGCCGGTGATAAGGCTGGCTGGCGAATAACACCGACAACACCGCTTTAGTCCTTAGAAGCGGTCTACGGTAATATTCCTTACCAACAGATGAGCAAAAAGACAGTTGCCCGAACCCTTCACGGCAAATCAACTGTCGCCAAGAATCACTTTGATATAGTTTCTCGTCTCGTTATAGGGGGGCACGCCGCGGTGATCCTTCACAGCGTTCGGCCCCGCATTGTAAGCGGCGAGCGCGAGGCGCCAAGAGCCGAACTCTTGGTATTGCAGGGCCAAATAGCGAGCACCGCCGTCTAAGTTTTGATAAGGATCGTGCGCATCGACCTGCAAGTACCGCGCCGTTTGCGGCATCAGTTGTGCGAGGCCAACTGCACCTTTATGCGAGACAGCATTCGGATCCCAGTTTGATTCTTGTTGGACGAGGCGCAAAAAAAGGTCTTCCGGGATATGATGTCGCCACGCGGCATCTCGTGCCATCTGAAGATACACTCCTCGATAGTCGCCAGTGTAAGCTGGAAGGTGCCAGCTTCCGGGAATATTGAGATGCCGCTCCAATCGAACCAACCGCGCAGGCTGATTCTTGATGCGAGTTTCAATCACGCGGGTTTGGGATCCAAAAATGGCCTTTTTGTTTTTTTCAATAAAAATATCCGCAGCGGTTACTACCGGGAAACTCAAAGCAAATAAGATAGAAGAAACTATAACTAAGTGCATAGTTCAATACTCAACACTATTCCTTCACCGTGACTTTACCGGTTCGATATGGGTAACATATTGCGTTCTTCGCATACACTCGGTATTGCAACGAAATGCTCCCTATCGACTGCAATTGCGATTGGTACTCTTGGTTCAAGAGGCTCACCCCCCGTCACATAAGACATTCAGGAAAGGAAATCAAAGATGGCTGGATCAGTCAACAAAGTTATTCTCATTGGCAATCTAGGGCGTGACCCAGAAGTACGAACTTTCCAAAATGGTGGCAGAATCTGCAATTTGAATTTGGCAACTTCGGAAAGTTGGAAAGATCGGAATACGAACGAGCGAAGAGAACGTACTGAATGGCATCGCGTAACAATAGCTAGTGATAGCCTCGTCGGTCTGGCTGAGCAATACCTCCGTAAGGGCTCCAAAGTTTATGTAGAGGGAAAACTCGAAACCCGAAAGTGGCAAGATCAGTCGGGGCAAGATCGCTATTCAACCGAAGTGGTGATTCGTCCCTATGGCGGGAGTCTCCAATTTCTCGATCCTCGTGGCGATCGCCCCGCCGACAGTTCGCAATTTGATCAAAGCCCTTCTCAGAGTAACTTTGACGACAATGGTCCCGCCGGAACGAATGATTCAAGTCAACCGATATACGAAGATGACGAGATTCCATTCTAACCGGTTACTTGGCATTATTGCTTCGTATGAAAGTTATCGCCGCTATTTTTGCCATAATTATCAGAGAGTTCTCCAGTCTAACTCATGTTCGTGCACAACATCTATTACCGAATGTAGAGAAAGCTGAATTTTGTAGGACATTCATGCAGCAACCCTGATCAGTCGCCGCGACAAAATGTCATGGCGCCGCATGCGAAGGAAGGCGAGCGATTGAACGGGGAGTCGTCAAACAGCATTTTGACCGAGGCTACGCCTTGCTGACCAGCGAGAAATACCGAACGCTTGGGTCGGTAGTTTAGCTTCTTGGGGTAACATTTTTCGATTTATTTCGGTATAGATTCTAAAGCTTTGCGCCGAGGTGATCGTTTAATAACCCCATAAGTTCCGCTTGTGGTACCTCGTCGGTTACAAATGTTGCGCCAATTCCGTGGGGAAGAACAAACCTTAGCCGGCCATCAACGACCTTTTTATCTTGCCACATCAATGAAATTAAGGTCTCAGCGGACGGCAGGTCGCCGGGGATGTCTGATAACCGGCTTTTTAATCCCATACGATCAAAATGACGACGAACGCGCTGGGGCGCCTCTCGGTTGCCGAGACCAAGCCGCGCCGACAGTTCAAATGCCAATGCACAACCGATGGTCACCCCCTCGCCATGCAAGAGCCGGCTCGAATAACCCGTTGCTGTTTCCAAAGCGTGACCAAAGGTATGACCAAGGTTTAATAACACTCGCCGGTCACCCTCCCTCTCATCCTCTTCGACTACTTGAGCTTTTGTCGTGACTGACCACTCGATAGCGCGAATTCTTGCATCTTCGTCGCCGCTGGCAAATGCAGGTCCGTTTTCCTCAAGCCACCAGAAAAACTCTTCGTCGCCCAGCAAACCATATTTTGCCACTTCGCCGTACCCTGCGAGCAGCTGACGCTCGGGAAGCGAGTCGAGGGTATCAACGTCTATCAAGACCAATGACGGTTGGTGAAAAGCGCCAATGAGGTTTTTGCCTTGCGTTGAGTTGATTCCAGTTTTTCCTCCGACAGAACTATCGACTTGGGCAAGCAACGTGGTGGGAATTTGAATATAATTGACTCCCCGCCGCAATATGGCAGCGGCAAATCCCGCTAAGTCACCGATCACTCCGCCGCCAAGCGCAATTACGAGATCGTTGCGTTCAACCTGTTGGTCGAGAAGCCATTCGACACTTCGAATTAAATTTGACCAGTTCTTTTCGGCCTCACCTGATGGCAGTGCCAAATACGCCACCTCTATGCCCGCTTCGACTAGAATACTACTTAAATCGTCGACATAGAGCGCCTCTACAACTTCATCTGTCAAGATATAGACCCGTTGCCGACGCAAAAACGGCGCGATCAATTTTGGCGTACTGGAAATCAATCCTGCTTCGATTTCGATGCGATAGCTTCTTGAGCCAAGATCAAGGGAAACAGCTTGTGTCATGATCGGCAAAACATCATTGGATATGCAGCTGTCATTCGGTCCAAAATGAGGTCAACGGTGGCTTGAACTGTGAGTATACTGTCAACCGGAATGGTGAGATCAGCCGTTGCATAACAGGGCACTCTTTCATGGTATAGCTTTTGCAGCGTGAACTTGGGATCTGCGGTCATAAGCAGAGGGCGAACCGTATCGTCGTCCTGTATTCTTTCGTACAGTAAACTCAATTCTGCCGACAAGTATATTGAGATTGCCTCCTGTGCGATTAAGTAGCGATTGTTCTCTGCCATGAATATCCCGCCTCCGGTTGCGATAATACATGGGGATATTGAGAGGATTCTACGCAGCGTCATTCGTTCTTGTTCGCGAAAATAGGTCTCTCCCTTCTGCTCAAAAATCTGAGCTACGGGCAGTTGTTGGATCTTTTCGATTTCATGATCCGTATCAAAGAAGGGTACTTGGAGGTGCTCGGCGAGACGTGCACCTACCGTCGTCTTTCCCGCTCCCATCATCCCGACTAGAACCACCGACTTACTCAATTGCATTTGAAGGTCGTCGCATTGTTAATTTTTACTCATGCCAATCTTTGGATTTCTCGGAGAACTTTTTGATCGGGAAATTCAGGCGCCGGGACTTTGTCACTTGCGCAACGGATAGGTAAATCAGGGCGAAGGTTCTTGTTAGGTGAGCGAGGATATTGTTGCATTGCAAATTAATGATCGGTCGCTATCGGCGCTATGGGTATCAATACGATATCGTCGGAGAACGAAGAAACACTACGCCATTTGTGCCGCCGGTCTCGATTATCATGTCAGGAAGCATTACTGTCTTACCAACGACTAACGCTCAGTTTAAGGAGTAAGCGTTGCCCTTGGGTAAACCACGACTAAGAGCAGCAAACAAAATTCTTAAGGCAAAATTATATCGAGCCAATAGATTGGTCGTGAGAATAACGGCTTTGACACTGCGCCGCGAGATTTTGACGTCGTCGCCTTTGGAAAACACCGGCCTTGTGTGAATACTTCTCAGCGTCAGTACTGCCATTCCAAGTGCCCACAAACAGTGGCGGCGGATACCAATCTCTGAGGCGGGGATCAACATGACATATCGTAAGGCATTATCGAGATTTTGCTGTGCGATGGCGATCAATTCTCGAATACCCGTTACCATTTTTGGATTATCTTGACCATTGACGACCGACTTAAGTTCAACACCGGTTTTTTCAAAAATATCTCGCGGTAACCAGCAAGCGCCCCGCCGCCGATCATCCCACATGTCCTTGAGGATATTGGTCATTTGCAACCCTTGACCGAACGAAGCGGCCAAAGCAAAAAGGCGGTCTCGACGCGAGGAAATATCTGCTGAATGTGCGCAAAACAAATCGGTCAGCATTTCGCCCACCACCCCAGCGACGACATAGCAGTATTGGCCCATTGTATCAAGATCTTTGAGCCCCTCAAGGCCGGCATTGCGTTGGAATTCCATCATACCACGCGTCATTATTCGTACGCAGCGCTCAATCGCATTTCGCTGGGTTTCAGTGAAGCTGTGGGTGAGAAAGATGACCTTCGGCGTATTTGTGACCAAATCATGTTCGCCGGAACTTGCCGAGGACGAAAGTGCATTTTGTAACGCTTGTGCAAATTCGGCTGGATCGTCATCACCGGCAATCACCGCAATTAACCGCTCCCCGAGTTCAGTCTTTTGCTCAGACGGAAGTAACGTTTCATCCTCAATTGTATCGGCAAGTCGACAGAGCAGGTAAGCATTCCCGACTGTTTCTCGCAATGGACTCGGAAGCTGCGGAATCGTCAAGGCAAACGTTCGAGATACATCTTCTAGAATTTGATTTTGGTAAGTAACACAATCCTGTAAATTGAATGGTTTTACTTCCTCCGTCATCTGATCGCCTCCAATTCCAAACATAATCTCTTCTGGAGAATACTACACAACAGAGCCTATAGCATCAGGTGCTTTCCAGATATTACCTGATAATTCCTGCAATCAAGGATCTCCTCTCTAAGTCGAAAAATTACCTCGACAAACTTTCCTATGTAACGGAGCACCAGAAATATTATAAACGGATTTTCGAAAATGACATTCAGCTGTGAAGCAGAAATTACTACTAGTGTGCAATTTCTCGCACGTAGCCGCAATTTACCTTGCACTTGATGGAAAGCTTATCGAATTCTTACGATTCTTTGCGATAGTATGCCTGATCTGCGCTTCCGTTCATTTGGTTAACGTATTGCCGGATAACTGCAAGCTGCACGTACGGGTTGATTTTTGATCCTGTGAACACTTTGATTTCTTTTGTGATTTGGGTTGTTGCCAATAACGATTACAATTGCGTCAAATATTTCTTGAAACAATCGTTCTCTTGAAATCGCAACACTACCGTTAGTTTGGTTTTATCGGTTTAGACGACGCTTTCCCTTCACTGATCTGGCCTTTGCATTCAATTTACGTTTCGTCATCACTTCGGGGCACATTCATCCAAACATTCTCGCTCTCCGTTGCGTTAGTTTATCAAAGGCCCTTGGCTTATTCACTGGAACCAACTCATCAATATTCGTGGCGCTTCATTTCCTTGAAAATAGTTTTTGATTGTGGTCAAATGCCGACCACGGCATCGAATATGAACTGTAATTTGTGCGATGGCGGCGGAACCGCTCAGCGCCCCTCATTTTACTTTGCTGCCTATGTTGGATGTGCGATCCACTCAATAGCCAAATTAGGTCAGGCTTCATTTTCGCTAAAATGTAATGTAGTAGCTTCTGACGGGTCAATAGCTGGCATTATTATCAATTATATTGCAGGAATGTCAAATGAAACGAGTCATGCTTTCTTTGGGAATATTGATCATCGTTGCGGTCGGTAGCTTACTCGGGTACACGTACATCGGCCCGTATTTTGGTGCAGATTTTTCAGCCCCCGTCGAAGAAGTAAGGATCCCTATTGTCCTTGATAGCACTTCTCTAGAGGGCCAGTAACGATTACGGCTATTAGCCTGATCGCAACATTTCTGCGGTCGCAATAGTGATGATCTAGCAACATCAAAAACTGTTACTTGGAAAAGACTATGTGCTTTTGCAGTAAAACCATTAATCGTTCACCGAATTTCATTCTCTTTGTTTGACTTTGTATCGAATTGTGGTGCTGTCTAAAGGCAATAAAAGTAAGTTCCGAAATGAAGACTTGTTTTCTCAACAGTGGCAAACAATAATTCGAGCAAAACAGTTCTTGACAAATTTTTAAATCTCATTGGTTACATTGATCGTGAAAAGGCGCGATCCGTGGCCCGTCTGCAGAAGATGTCATCAAGATATTCCTGTGTGCTCAATCGAAATAGTTCAATTCAATGGAAGTCGGTTTTCTATCTCGTGCTCACAAATTATTTTAACACACCAAGTATTTCCTTGGTCCGTGGTTTCTGAGTCGGCCATGTTAGATGCTCGGTCTTGGATTGCAGCATTTCTAGACGCCCATGTTGCGGAATTCGGGGCGTCGGAAAATACGCAGCTTGCCTATGGGCGAGACCTAAACGACTTTGCCAATTGGATAGATCGGAGTGATCAAACGCTTGCCGAGGTATCAACCAAGAAAATTGAGCACTATTTGATTGATTGCGCCGAACGAGGTTTTTCTGCAAGCACTCGCGCCCGAAGGCTCTCAGCAATTAAGCAATTCTACCGCTTTGTTTTCGAAGAAGGATGGCGAACAGATAATCCCGCGATCCCTGTTTCTGGCGTTAAAATTCCACAATCACTCCCGAAAGTCCTTGATCAAGAACAAGTCGAAAAACTTCTCTTGACCGCTCGTAGTCACGGCAAAACCGAAGTGGAGCGTTGTCGAAATATCTGCCTTATGGAAGTGCTCTACGCGACTGGTTTGCGAGTATCGGAGCTATTATCGCTACCAGTTACAACAGTCCGCGGGGGTCCCGAAATGTTGCTCGTCGTGGGAAAAGGCAAAAAAGAACGCCTAGTTCCATTGTCTCAGACGGCAAAGGCTGCCCTAGCCGACTGGCTTAAGGTCCGTGACAATATTGAAAAAAGGAGAGCTGACAGCGGCGCAAAATCGTCGAAGTTTTTATTTCCGTCGAGAGCCAAGTCAGGTTACTTGACCCGACAGCAATTCTACTTGTCAATCAAGGCCCTCGCCCTCAGGGCTGGGGTACCAATTGAATTAGTCTCGCCGCATTCGCTACGGCACGCTTTCGCCACCCACCTACTGTCCAACGGTGCTGATCTAAGATCGATTCAAGAAATGCTCGGGCACGCCGATTTAAATACCACCGAAATCTACACTCATGTTCAGCAACAAAAATTGCTTGAACTGGTGGTAGAGCATCATCCATTAGCGAAGTCTGATGAATCCGCATAACCCAACTTCATAAACTAAACTGATTTTGTGATTCTCGTCTGCTTTGCGAAATCTCACCGAGGCGTCCCATAAAATCGCGAAAAGCTCTTTCGATTGTCAGTTTCATTTAGCGTAAGCAAATTATACATGATATGCTGACTCTATAAATGTCGTATCCGCTTAACCGTTCCCGTTGACAAACGAAACTACTTATCAGACATTCATAGCTGATATGGACTTCACCCAAATATCTGCACAAATCAGCACCATACTTCTCACCCTCGGCGCGGAGGTCAATTTAGACGGAGCATTCTGGGCGGTTTGCGGCATAATTCTATTGTTAATGGTGCTTTCGGGATTTTTTTCAGGTTCGGAAACCGCACTGACCGCAGCATCGCGCGGAAAACTTCGCGCCCACGCCGATAAAGGGTCTCGCGGTGCTGCTCGAGCCCTTAGCATTACCGAAGATACCGAACGCCTCATCGGCGCCGTGTTGCTTGGAAATAATCTGGTCAATATCTTCGCAGCGTCGCTCGCGGGTGCTATGTTTACTCGCGCATTCGGTGAAAGTGGCGTTGCAATGGCAACGCTTATCATGACTTTTCTGGTACTCATCTTTGCAGAAGTTCTACCAAAGACGTACGCGATAACGAATGCAGAGAAAGCTGCCGCCGCCGTTTCCCTGCCCATTAGTCTCTTTGTAAGACTATTCTCCCCGATCGTCGCAGCGGTGCGGATTCTTGTCCGTGGTATACTGCGCGTTTTCGGCGTACAAACAGATCCTACTAGTCAGATTATGGCGGTGCGCGAGGAAATCGCTGGTGCATTAACACTTGGTCATTCCGAAGGTTTGGTCGAGAAAGAGGATCGTGACCGCATCCTCGGCGCGTTGGATTTGTCCGAAAGAACCGTTGACGAAGTCATGTTACATCGCTCGGGAATTGAAATGATCAATGCCGACGACCCTAGCGATGCTGTCTTGCAACAATGTCTGCAAAGCAATCACACCCGCCTGCCCGTCTACAAAGACGAACCCGAAAACATCATTGGTCTTATTCATGCAAAGGAACTCCTAAGATCATTTAATAAACTGATTGATGATTCAAGTAATCCTAAGGATGCCTGGAAAAACTTTAAGATAGAAGACGTCCTTCGAACGCCCTACTTCATCCCGGAAACCACAGCGCTTGATGTGCAAATGCGGCGATTTCTGCGTCGCCGCACCCATTTCGCACTTGTGGTAGACGAGTATGGATCTTTACAGGGACTGATTACTCTGGAAGATATCTTGGAGGAAATCGTTGGAGAAATAACAGATGAGTTTGATCCTGATGCGACAGTTCCGATTTATCAAGATGACGACGGCGCTTTTGTGGTCGAGGGCACAATGACCATTCGCGACTTGAACCGTGAAACAGATTGGACACTCCCCGACAATGAAGCCAATACAGTCGCTGGTTTAGTTATTCATGAGGCGCAAACAATACCGCAACCCAAGCAAGTTTTTTCCTTTCACGGTTTCCAGTTCGAAATATTGGCGCGAGAGGGAAATCGTATCGCGAAGTTAAAAATCCAGCCACGGGAAACCCCAGTTGGTCCCGCGTAACAACACTCAGTCAATTTAAGCGTAAATGATCCAATGGCGAATTGTAGTTGGCCTGCGACTTTCATCGGGTTGCTGATATCTCGCGCAATTGAGCCATCACAAAGTTAGAATATAAAGATGCTGTCAATCTTGATCCTTGCTGCCGGCCAATCTCGAAGAATGCGCGGCCGAGATAAACACCTCGAACTGGTTGACAATATTCCTTGTACTGAACTGATCGCACGCCAAGCAATTGCTACTGGTTTAGACGTAAGGATTGTCGTTCCCGATCTTATTGGAGAACGCGCAAGGGCTCTAAGTGGATACCACTTAGTACCGTCGCCAAACACACAGAATGGAATGGCCTGCTCATTGAAGTCTGGTCTAGAATCGCTTCCGAACAATGTAAGTGCGGTCATCATTTTGCTCGGAGACATGCCAGAAATTACCCAATCCGATCTTCAACAAATCACCGAGACTTTTGATCAAGTCGACAAAGGGATTATCCAATCCACCACATTCAGCGGAGAGCCAGGTCACCCCGTTCTCATATGTCGGCGTTACTTCCCAGAGTTAATGGAATTAACTGGCGATCAAGGCGCGAAAAAGGTAATTCAAGCCCATTCCGATGACATTTATTACCTGCGCCTAGAGGGAAATCGGGCGCACAACGATTTGGACTCTCCTGAACAATGGGAAGAGTGGCGACGGTGCCACGCCATGCCCACGCTATAGATCGCGAAACAATTGAAAAATCTTTGATGAGAATAACCATAGTCTATTGAGCAACGGCCCTACACATCCATGCAAGTTACCACTACGAACCCAACATTCTAGATGACCATTGGGCCGTTTCGCAATTCATTTATACCTTGGAGGGATCTTCAGTGGCAGCTTGCGAGGATTTTTTGCAGCAACCAACCTCACGCGAGTCCCGCTTCAAGTCCTGCACAACACGGTTGCCGAGAAGATCAACGCTCACTATTTTGTTGATCGTTCGCCCACGCCCCAAGGCTTTACGCCAGTATGTAGAGCCGCTCGACCAATCATGTGAGCCGCGATTGGCGCCGTGAGCAATAGAAACAAAATAACCAATACCGACTTGATAACAACACTTGGCTCAGAAAAATGCACCGCAACACCTGCCATAATTAGACCCGAGGCAAGCGTTCCCACTTTCGTCGATGCATGCATACGAATATAGACATCAGGCATTCTCACGATCCCTATTCCCGCAAATAAGGAAAAAAAGCCGCCAAGTACCAAGAGAAGTGCCGCAATAATATCAATCATTTTTCGCCCTCGCGTTGCAGTTGTTGCAGATGTTCCCGATCAGCAAAACGCGCGAGCGCTACCGTTGCGAGAAATCCCACAAGTGCCAATACAAGTGCCACATCCAAGAAGGCAGAATTACCCGACTGAATAGCAGCCAAGCCACAAAATGATACGATCGCTACCGTCATCATATCTAATGCGACAACACGATCCGGCAAACTAGGACCACGAATCAGCCGCACGAAAGCCAGAAGAACAGTGGCAAAAACGAGCAAGAAACCGAGAATTATCGCAACACCTAAAATCTCACCCAATGTCTCGTTCTCCTAAAGCATCAATAACCCATCGCTCCATACCGTCCTTCAATTGACGACAAACCGCTTCGGGATCGTCAGCAAACATGGCATGCAATTGTAGTGTTTTGCGGTCGTCTGATACCTCAATTGATAAGGTGCCAGGCGTCAGCGAAATAAGATTTGTAACAAGCAAAATTCCAGCATCTGATTTAACAGATAGAGGCATTTCGATTATCGCTGGGCAAGCAAGATGTTCTGGGGTCAATATATCCCGCAGCACGATGACTGACGACGCAATCAACTCATAATGAAACAACACGATTAATTTGATCCAATACCACACACGGAGAAAGTATGTCGATTGACTCCCCGTCAATGGCTGTAAGATCCAGAGAACCGCGTATCCCAAAACTAAGCCACTACCGAGCGTCAAAGCGTCAAAACTCGCAAAGAAAAACGACCAAGAAATCGCAAATAAGAGATTTACAGCTAAGATATTCACCGTTCACCCCAATACAGTCGCGATATAAGCCGAAGGATCAAGCAGCTGCTTTGCCGCTGTCTCCGCAAATACGACAAAAGCATCAGGAGCAACTCCCAAAATCACGGTCATTGTCGCTAAACAGGCAATCGGAAAGAGATAGGCTGTCAGCGCTCCGCGCTCAATACGATCAAGCGTCGGTTGTCGGTCATCGGGATGCCGCTTCCAGAAAACCTCCGCCCAAATCTTGGTCATTGAGTAAATTGTAAGCAAGCCAACAAGCAGGGCAACTGCGGCGATGACCCAGCCACTAACATCAATCGCGGCCTTGATCAGAATATACTTTGCCCAAAAACCAGACAATGGTGGAAACCCTGCCAAAGAAAAGGCTGGGATGAAGAAAAATAGCGCAAGCAGCGGTGCTGACTTGTATAAGCCACCAATCTTGCTCAACTGGGTTGAGCCAGTGACGTGATTCACAACTCCGGCAACAAGAAAAAGGTTGGCCTTAACTAGGATGTGATGCACCAGATAAAAGACAGCCCCAGCAATTGCCAACGGCGTCATGATTGCTAGTCCCATAATCATATACCCGATCTGACTAACAATATGGAACGATAGGATCTTTCGGATATCATGCTGCGCGGCAGCGCCCAAGACTCCCGTCACCATGGTGAACCCGGCGACCCATAACAAAATAGTATGCGTAAACCCAACATCATTTACAAAGACCAAAGTAAACATACGAATCATTGCGTACACACCGACCTTGGTTAGCAGGCCAGCAAAAACAGCACTAACGGCGAAAGCGGGCGTGTGGTAGGACGCGGGCAACCAGAAAAATAACGGGAAAACAGCGGCTTTCACCCCAAATGCAATCATAAATATAATCGCAATCACTGTGACTAACCCCGTGTTCTCCAAATCCTGAACTACGATCGCAAGGTCCGCCAGATTCAATGTACCGGTAATCCCATACAACAATCCAATTCCCGACAGGAATAATATTGTTGAGACGAGATTGAGCGTGACATATTTTACGCCCCCATCAATCTGGGCGCGGCTACCGCCCAAAACCAACAGACCGAACGACGCGATCAGCATCACTTCAAACCAAACATATAAGTTGAATAAATCACCCGTGAGAAAGGCGCCGATTACCCCACCAATCAAGACATTAAACAATGCATGATAGCCAAGCTGCTCTAGTCGAGTACCGATGTCAGCTAGCGCATATATCGAAACCGCAAACGCCGTTATCGCGGTGATACACACCATCGCCGCACTTAGGTAATCAGCAACCAACGTAATCCCGAAAGGCGCTGCCCACCCGCCCATCTGTCCTGCTATAATTCCCTGTTCAATAACCTGAAATAGCAAAATAAAGGCGGCAATCAGTAATAGGAGATTGCCAGCACAACTGATCCGTCGTCCAAGCGGGTTCCGCCGAAGCAGGAATGTAATCACCGCAGTCAAGAAAGGTAGAATGAGCGGGGTGGCTATGTACCAACTCATGTTTCGAAGTTTTCTCGTGGTTCAGCCACGCGCATCTGATCTGAAAACAAGGTTCCAAGCGTCGAGTAGGTTCGGAACATCAGCACGAGAGCAAACGCAAACAATCCAAAACCGATAACAATAGCCGTCAGCACCAACGCTTGCGGTAAAGCGTTGGCGACAATGCCTGCTGGCGCAAGCGCACCCTCGACGATAAGCGGCGGCGCACCGACAATCAATCGTCCACCCACGAAAATGATTAGGTTCGCCGCGTTTGAGATCAGAACCAGACCAAAAATGAAACGCAAGACATTCCTCGAGAGCATGAGGTACACGGACGTGCCGACCAAAAATCCAATCGCCAGTGCGAGAAGCGCTTCCATACCTATATCTCCTCCTCCATTGCGAAGAGTAAGGTCAACACTGAGCCGAACACGACCAAGTAGACGCCGATATCAAAAACCAACACTGTTGAAATCGGCAACCCTTTTTCAACCTCATTGCCACCGAGAAATAACCATTGACCAGTGAACAAGTCATCACCAAAGATCGCCGCCACTAGCCCCGCAAGCAAGGCAATACCCAAACCCACCATCGCAATGCTTTGCGGCTCAACTCGCAGGGCTAACCGTGCATCTTTCGTGCCGCTAGCGATCGCAAACAATATAAAACCCGTGGCTCCTGTCAAACCGCCAATAAAGCCGCCACCAGGTTCGTTATGGCCGCGAAGCAGCATGTAAATTGAAAAAATTAGCAATAAACCAGCAAGGTATCGGGCACCAGCTTTCAAAATTACTGAATTCATCTATTACCTCTTCTGCTTACTCTGCGCGGTTACGCGCAGCAGTGCATAAGCCGATAGGGCCGCAACGGCGACAACAACAACTTCGCCGAACGTATCCAAAGCTCGAAAATCAACCAGAATGACATTTACGATGTTGCGCCCAAAGGCTTCTGGCCAACTCACTGTTTCGAAATAATCGGTTACCCGCCGATCAAATGGCTGCGATACAACTGCCAGAACAATGAACGACACTAGGGTTCCAACGCCAACAGCTAAGGCCGCGTCATAGATTCGACTTCGGGAGCGCTCTACATCAAGCCTCGGTAAACGCAAGAGAGCAACGGCGACCAGGACAACGACAAGAGTTTCAACCAGTAATTGCGTGATCGCAACGTCAGGGGCCGAAAATACGATAAAGATCATTGCCACCCCAATGCCAACGACGCCGAGTGCTGCCATTGCTGTTATGCGTGAGGTCGTAACTGTCGTTACGGCAGCGCCGCCCACGACCAACAGGATAACAGCTGCACCTTGTAGTGAAATTTTCGCCATATTCGGAAAACGGAAGTCTATCCCTCCGTATAGAATTGCCAAAGTTAACCCGGCCCAAACGGTCGCGAACGTCGCAAACAGATAGTGGTGTAGTAACCCAGGTTGGATGAGGCGGGTCTGCCAAAAAGCAACTAACTTTAATGCACCGAGAAAATGATCCCAACCGCGGTCAAAGGACGGCAATTGAGCGAGAATATCTGACAATTGAGCCCTAAGAAACTGATGCTGCCAATACAGCAAGAGGCCAGTGATAACCGTGAGTAGTGATAAAATGAGCGGCAGGTTGACACCCGCCCAAAGGGTTAGTTTTTTCGTATCCTCAATACTGCCAAGGAGACTTGCGACGGTCGGCGCAACTAATGAGCGTTCGAGAACATCGGGATACAGACCAAACGCTGTGCCCAAAACCGCCAAAATTAAGGGTCCAATGACCATCTGCCATGGTGCTTCACGCGGACTTCTTGGTAACGACGCCTTGCGATTTTGCCAAAATGGCCGAAAAGCAACAATACCAGCAACTGTAAACATCAAGGCATTAGCGGCCAATACAGCACCCGCAACTAATACGGGTTCTGAGGCTACCCCCAAGGCCCCGGCGTACTTGAGTTCCTTGCCGATGAATCCCAAGAAGGGTGGAAACCCCGCCATAGACATTGCCGCGAGCGCCGCAGCAACTGTGGTGATGGGCATATAGCGCCCTAGCCCTCCCAGCACATCCGCATCGCGTGTCCCAGTGGTATGATCAATACAGCCAACCACCAAAAATAAACTAGCTTTGTATAGCGAATGAACGATTAAGAAGGTCGCGAATGCGGTCATAGCATAACCTGATTCCTGCCCTAAGAATAAGGTTAAAGTGCCAAGCGCCATAAGGGTTGTATACGCTAACGCTAGTTTGAGGTCGGTTTGCCGGATTGCCAAAATGCTAGCGAGAACCGCTGTAACCGCACCAAAAATCGTCAGCGTCCAAAGCCATAGTTCGGTACCCGCAAACCCGGGATGCAACCGCGCCATCAAATAGACTCCAGCTTTGACCATGGTGGCCGAGTGCAAGAATGACGACACGGGCGTGGGAGCGGCCATGGCGTTGGGCAGCCAAAAATGAAATGGAAATTGTGCTGACTTTGTAAAAGTTCCTGCCAAAATCAAAAGCAGAATGAGTTCATAGGCGCCACTAGACTGAATTTTGTCACTTTGGTCCAAGATTTCAGATAGTTCAAAGCTACCAATTGTTAATCCGAGCAAAATGAATCCGGCCAACATTGCTAGTGCGCCGGCCCCAGTGACAAAAAGAGCCTGTAAGGCGGAACGACGACCGTTTGCTGTTTCATGGCCGAAGCCAATGAGTAGGTAGGATGTGATCGTTGTCAATTCCCAAAAAATGAAGAGCAAAATGAGATTGTCAGCCAACACAAGACCAAGCATCGAAAGCATAAATGCAAAGAGAAACATTACGAAGCGCGAAAAATGTGCGTGTCTTGATAGATAAGTGTTGGAGTAGAGGAAGACTAATGAACCGATACCGCTGATCAACAAAGCAAAGGTTAACGAGAGTCCATCAAGCACAAATGAGAAGCTGATCCCTAAACTAGGTACCCAACCAAACTCCGAGCGAATGACCAGACCCTCGGCGATTTGTGGAACAAATCCAAGAAACCATAAGAATAGAACTGAAGACATCAGGACCGGGAGAATCCCAATAATCAGTGCACTCCGATCTTCCGTGCGTTCTTGTTGATCCATCACAGAAACAAACTCCCAAAGATCACTCTCATAAGCGACGCATAGATCTTGGAATGACGATCACATTTTTGGCCTTCAACGTAAGCGTTGAGTTCTCAATGTCACCATACATTCTTTACCCATTTCTTTATAGGGCAAACAAAGTAATGGCAAACATTGCATCTAGGCGCTTAAGCGAAAATCGCATTGGCTTGGCATGAGAACATGTTCTTGGCAGCAACTCGCAGGGAGAACTCAACGCCAAGGAGGTTGCGGACGATAGCGTCGCAATTTTCGAGATTCAAGGTTACGCTCATTTGGCAATCAGCCAACGATGATCGGTGAAGCAATCTCTTTAGTTTCGTCAACAACACCTTGTAGTCTCAATAAAAATTTTGAAAAGCGTCTTGGCAACACGCAAAGTTAGGGTATGGAGGCGGTCTTCTTTCAACAAAAGAATTCTCGGCGGGCACCAATATATTGAAGATGCAACGACCGATCAGTCTGTAGGTGCCGCCGAGTTGCACTCATCAAATGCTACGCATTCTATACCGTTGATAACACAAAATAGGTAAAGAAATTGAGGCTAATACATTGAAATCACGCAGTTGTTTCGAGATAAAATCTTACCAAAATAGAGCAAAAGGATTGAAAATAGTGACAAGGCAGCATCAAGGGCGCTACGCTAGCGCTTCCTCAAAATTCACTGAATAATCCTCTACCAACTTTTGGAAATTTTGGGAATGAAAATGCGAATACAGACCAAATTAGCTCAACTCCCTGTTTAGTGATTTTTTTCGATTCGGTGAATTTATCGTGGCGCACGATGTCAAGATGTCTGAACTTAAGGAAGATTGGTGCCCCCACGCGGACTTGAACCACGAACCTACTGATTACAAATCAGTTGCTCTACCAGTTGAGCTATAGGGGCACGCTTCATACAGCATATCTCCTAGAATCGACGCAAAGCGCATTCTAAGATCGGGCAATTGAGGTGCCAATTTGGTGCCTTATCGGGTTTCAACTCGTCAACTGAATAATTATCGTGGCAAAATTTGCAAATCTAGTTACCCAAGATAGGTTTAGAGACACAACAGATTTCGCTATGGGTACTCAAGAGTTGACACAGCGATTAGCGCTAATTTGCAATTCACTCAGTGTCAACTTCAAAGCGTCTGACAACAAGTATTTTTTTCTGCACACTGAGTTATCCTAGCGAATTGACCATCCAGTGTCTGAGCGCAAACGCTCAATCGAAAATAGATACCCTGATTTGACGACCAAGAAGAGCGTCTTTCGTGCGATCAAGATATCCCCGCTCGGATGACCAGCGGATAGGCTTTATTAGGAATAATATCTCTAATCTCAGGGGGTTTGTCCAGATGTTTCTAACTGGGGGAGTTGCAATTTCAGAAAACATTCGATCAAATTTTGGTAACTGTTGATGCCGCAAAATTAGCGAATTAAAGAGAATCCCTGTTATTTGCATGAAGCTCTTGAAATGATAATCACAATAGTTATTGCTTTGAGCGAGGCTGCGGTTTGGACTGTTTATGATTGGAATGAGCGAGGCAAGATACCGGCGATTATTCCGCGAGGAAAAAACTCAGTGGATTAAAATCGCATTGACCTCGAGGCTGGAACAAAGACGGACGTAGGCTGTTTTCTAGCTTGGACTGAGGAATATCGCTTGACTATTGACGCATCTTGGTGCCATCAAAGGTAATGCTGGTTAGGTATGCCACCGACAAGCAACTTGATAATCTCACTCGGACGCAGTTTGTTTTAATTGTCTCTAAGTTCGCAAGGATTCCCTATATGGCGCAGCTCGCCTATGACACTCTAGCCATCGCCAGAGAACTTGAGCGCGACTTCGACTTTCAGCCGAAGCAAGCAGAAGGGACGGCAAGAGTTATTCATCGCCATTTGGTCGGCAATGTCGCGACGAAAGAAGATATTGAATCCGTCACGGACGCCATTGAAGCCGTTAAGACCGATCTCGTAGCCGTTAAGACCGATCTAGAATCCGTTAAGACCGATCTAGAATCCGTAAAAACCGAAATCGCAGTCGTTAAGGCCGAAGTAGCTTCCCTTAAGGCCAATACTGCATCTAAGGCCGACCTAGAATCCTTAGAGGGTAGAGTTGCGTCCAAAGCCGATCTCGAATCCTTAGAGGGCAGAGTTGCGTCCAAAGCCGATCTCGAATCCGCCAAAACCGAAATCGCAGCCGTTAAGGCCGAAATTGCAGCCGTTAAGGCCCACATTGCATCCTTTGAAGACAAACTCTTGTCCGTTAAGGACGACCTTGGTGCGTTCAAGGCCGAGATCGTACGCTGGACAACTACCCTATTAATAAGTTGCACCGGTCTCATCATTGCCGCAATCGCACTTCTCTAATCGAAGCCCCAACCTGTGATTTTTCATGCTCAGCGCAGCGGAGTCCAAGTTCATGGAGATTTCGTGAGACGAAAACTTCCCAGATCGCCTTTGACAGCGCCCTGGTAATTACCGGAGGCGAAGTTCAAGATAAGAATAGGGGCCCGTGAGAATTGAATTGCTGACGACTTGACGACCAACAATTTCAAAAATTGTGAAAGTTAATTGTCCCTTGGCACAAGACGGATAGATTGGCCGTTTGTAACTCATTTTTCCGAGAATAGACTTTCTAGGCGAGTGCAGACCCGCCCTACCGGTTCATCATTTTGTCACTCGATAAGTCGTTTTTTCTGTACACTCATTTCGCTTCGGAGAATTGACCGTTCGAGTATTTGAGCCCCAATGCTCAAGCTTTGCTTCACGGCGGCAGACAGATAAATTTCCTGAAAAATCCATACCCGAACCGCCTTTTCTGCAGTCGACGGACTGAAGATAACGGTCTTGAATAACTCCGAGGTTATAATAGCGAGCGTCTTGGTCGCATCATTCCGCATAAACTTGGTAGAATGGGGTTTGTTGTATCATGAACGCTGACCAAGTAAACTCCATTCTGATTTTGTCGTATTTTGACATTTGACGCTGTCGTCTTGTGTTGTCCTTGAGACTTGGCTCCTAGCCCGTTAACAATCGACTAAGCGGGGTCGACTGATAGTTGTGCAAATAACCGAACTAGGGATCCGTATCGTATGCTTCATGAATTCCTACTGTGGTTCGGTAGCACCCTTGTCATTATCGGAGTGGGCTTCCTATTCTGGTCTGTCGTCCGTGTAATCCGAGTTTATCGACGCGACCGTAGCGATGCGCTGCTGTTTCGTGCCGGAATAAAATCCGCTGTAAAAATCAATTTGATGGCAATCGTTATTTCGGTTTTGGGCTTGCTAACAGTCGTTGCCGGAATTATCTTACAGTAGCGGAAAATCTGCCGTTTCCTCGCAATGTCGCTATCCGAAACTAAAGAAAAAGTAAGAAACGCACGAGCGAACCGACTTGCCCGTACAAATGGACTCAGAATCTTTAGTCATGACCTTTTCATATATTAACGAGAAATATGCCGTGTCGCCGCAGCTTGAGATCAAGGATCTGCCCGCTATTACTGCGGCGGGTTTTACGCGCATAATCTGCAACCGCCCTGATGAAGAAGTCGCTGAACCGCAAAAGGCGCAAGTTTTCCGGCTAGAAGCCGAAAAAGTTGGGATCGAGTTTTTTGAGTTGCCCCTCGTTTACGGTAACATGACCCCTACTAAGGTCAATGAACAACGAACGCTAATTGAGCAAGCCAACGGTTCCGTTTTGGCATATTGTGCCTCGGGAACTCGCAGCACTGTGATCTGGGCACTCGGCGAAGCAGCCTCGGGCATTGAGGTATCCGAAACTCTATCCGCCACACAACGGGCGGGATACGATCTGACAAAAATGCGCGAAACGCTCCAATGTGCATTTGACGCAGGTCAAAAAAGTTAGTGTTACGCAGCACATAAACCACACTGACAAGGGCATTGAAATTCCAACGCTAGTGATACCGCATAAGTGCCAGCAGGGAAGATAATGCAAGCAGGTATCGCCGAATGACGAGTGTCGGTCACTCGCAAAAGCTTCCCTCTAGTTCGCTTGCTCGTCATTAAGCCATCGTGTGCGGGCGATCTAACTCGTTTCGGTTGCTGGGACAAATTCTAGACCCTGAGATGTCGGCGTTTTGCTAATTCTTGCTGAGCCCGACAGCCTTCGGGTGAACAATTTGGAATATCCCTCCCGTTTCACGGTGCAAATACCGAATTTCACCACCTAAACGTGTCATAATCTCGCGACAGATCGGTAACCCCAGGCCGGCTCCACCCGTTTCATTTGTATTGACCCGTGCGAATTTTTCAAACATCGTTGGACGAACCGAGTCAGGAACACCTTGCCCATTGTCGCAAAATTCGATTATGAGATCTCTTTTCGTATCATCCACTTGAATGGTGAGTTCAGGCTCCGGCGCGTTACAATACTTACGAGCATTCTCAATCATATTGATAAACACCTGAGCCAATCGATCATGATCGGAACGCAGAGTGACGCGTTCGCTCTCAAGAGAGCGCCTCACGGCAATGGACGATTCTGGGCCGATCAGCGCCGCTCTGACAGCGCGATCAAGAGTTTCTTTCAATTGGCCGTCACGAATATTGAGCGTAACCTGACCACTTTCTAAAACGCTCAGATTTAGCAAGTCATCCAAGAGGCGTGTCAAGCGCAGTGACTCCTCGTTGATGATATCGGCATAGCGTTTCTTTTCAGCCGCATTAAGATTTTTCTCGTCTCTCAATATCTCTGAAAAGGTTCGAATAGACGTCATCGGAGTACGCAACTCATGACTGATCTGGCTCAAGAAATTATCCTTTTGTAGCGACAGTTCGGTCAGCTTTGCGTTGGCCTCACGCAATTGATTAGCGGTTTTTTCAAGCTCAGCTGACTTGATTTCTAGTGCACTTGAATACTCAAGGATTCGTGCACTCTCGTCAGCAACCGCCAATAGATCTTCTACCGATAACATAGCCCCATCAAGGGCTCGTCCAACCATTGCGTGCGCAGTGGCGCCACCTACCGAACCCGCTAATTCCCGCTCTAATTCGTGTATAAAGGACGGGGTTGGTGTCGGTATGTCTCCAGTATCACCCTGTCGCTCTGCCTCTCGTTGAAAGAACGCACGTGCCTGATCCGATCCTAGAATACGCTGCGACATTATCATCAGATTCTCGCTATTCGCAATTGAGCCAACCCAATCCTTCTGCCTTATCGTATTACTTGGAAAATCGATAAATTGAGCAGCCTGAAGCTGCTCCATCGGTTTGGGCACCGTTGCGAGCGATATCCCCACAAATGCGAATGAATTTAACGATAGACTCAACAGCACCGCATGCGTGATAGGATCAAAGTCAACAAGCCCAAATAGCGCTTGCGGACGCAGCCATTCTAACCCCCACGGTCCATCATTAAGGACCGATACCGAGATCAATCCATCGAAACCAATGCCGGGAAGGAGCAAAGTCCATGCCCAAACTGAAAACCCGACGAGTAATCCGGTCAAGGCCCCTGCTCGCGTCGCACCCCGCCAAAATAGGCCGCCGATCAACGATGGAAAAATTTGTGCAATACCAACAAAGGCAATAAGTCCAATTGAGGCTAAAGCTGTTCCCCCGCCCGATAGACGGTAATAAAAATAACCCAGACCAAGAATAACCCCTATAGAGGTTCGACGCGCAAACAAAACAATCCGACGGACGTCACCAGATATTGCCGCACGGTCGTTACGACGCGACAAGTAAAGCGGGAGCACTGCGTGGTTAGAAATCATAATTGCGAGAGCAATTGCTGAAACAATGACCATCGACGTTGCAGCCGAAAACCCTCCGAGAAATGCTATGACGGCGAGTCCGTTCTGACCCTGCGACAATGGCAAACTCAAAACAAACAAATCGGGATTCGACCCCGACGGCAGCACGTCGAGACCAACGACCGCAATCGGAATGACAAAAAGACTGATTAGACACAAATAAAGCGGAAAGGACCAGGCGGCGATTCGAAGATGCTCTTCGTCCTCGTTTTCTACCACCATCATCTGAAACATGCGAGGCAAACAAATGATTGACGCCGCCGAAACCATCGTGATCGCAATCCAGCGGCCAGTATCAGGCCGCCATTCAGCAAGTTTGGAACTGTCAATTCGCGCTAAAGTTTCACCAATTCCGCCAGAAATCTCCCAAACAACAAAGGCACCAACTGCCAATAACGCGACAAGCTTGACCACAGCTTCGAGTGCGACAGCAACCACAACCCCATGGTGGCGCTCGTTGGCATCCAATTTGCGCGTGCCAAATAATATTGTGAACGCCGCAAGCCCGATTGCAACCCAGAGGGCTGTCATATGCTGTTGGGTATTGATGCTCTCGTCAGCGCTGTAGAAAACCGAAAGCGATAGCGTAATTGATTGAAGTTGAAGGGCAATATACGGGGTTACGCTGACAACACAGAGTGCTGTTACGACCATTCCAAGAATATTGGATTTGCCGTATCGCGATGAGATCAGGTCTGCGATTGATGTCACGCGTTGGCGACGCCCGACGATTACTAGGTGCCTTAAGATCCACCACCAGCCGATCATGACCAAAGTCGGTCCCAGATAAATGGTTATGTACTCTAAACCAGATCGGGCCGCATAACCGACCGCTCCATAGAGCGTCCATCCCGTGCAATATACCGATAAAGACAGCGTATATACCCAAGGTGAAGCGATCCACGCAACGCGACCAGTTGTCGAAGCCCTCTCTGCCCAAAAAGCAACGACAAAGAGAAGGAGGGCATAACTAAATGAAATCAGTATGATGAAATCGAGTGATGGCATCTCACTGTTCTTCGTGATCACCCGCAATCGTCGATTCGTCCTTTACCGTCGCTCGACTCGACACTCTACCGGCCCATAGGGTGAGGAAAATCACCAAAAACCAAACGCCAAAGATATAAATCACACCGGTCGACAAGGCGAGGGAGACGGTCGGAAAATCATTCCCATACTGATAGGACGGTGACCAGAAAAGCGGTGCAAAAAAGAGCGCCAGCGCAAGAATTGGCAACATCCTAATTCGGTCGATCGCCCGTTGTCGACGATATCGGTTCTCTTCTGGCGATGGTTTTGAGGACACGTTTTTCACGGCTTGGCAGCTGAGTTCGCAAGGTCATTGACTGTCTGCAGCAATTCAGCGTTTGAAAATGGTTTTGTCATAAATCGGGTAGCACCGGCCTTCTCCGCTAACTTGCGATCACGTTGCTGCCCGCGGGCCGTCAGCATCAATACTGGCAGTCCTTTGGTTTCACTATTGCCACGCAAGCACTTCAGGATTTCTAACCCAGAACAATCTGGCAACATCATATCAAGGATCACGACATCGGGGCCGACTTGCGAAATTTTTTCGACAGCATTGACGCCCTTTCCGTGCGTATGCACGGACCAACCGTCACGTGACAATAAGAAGCGCATCGCTTCCATGATGTTCTGCTCATCTTCTATCAGCAGCACCGTGCCAACCATTCGATAAGCCCTCCCCGCTAAATGCTCTCGCTTCCTCTCAACGATGGATCACTAACAGCTTTGTTTCCTTATTTGAAGAAGGGAGCAAGCAAACGCAGAACGGTAGCAACCTCGTCTTTGGCCTAACTTGAACTGAACCTGGATTGGAAAATTGGGACATTACATTTTTTGCAAAAAAAATCGCTGAATACACTTGCCCCCCCCCCCCCAATTTGGAGTACCAAAGGGAATCGCACGTCTAAATTTTTGTGCACGTCCTTATTTTAGCTAGGTTAATGAATTAGTTATGGCGAATTCCGATTCTATACTTGGTCTGACTCCACGAAGTGTCAAGACGATCCGTTTCATCCTTTCAATCCTTGGATTTTTTGGATTACTTGCTGGACTGGGAGGAACTGTGCTTACGCTTCAAGAGCAAGAGAAGCAGCAGCGGATCCAAATCAGTGCAGCAATCGCAAATACCGCGGCACAAGGAATTGACGAAATAACGTCGCCTTTTATCCATTACGGTCTTCATCAGATGTATGAGCAGGAATTTCCCATGAGAGGGATTACTGCGTCGGGAACGCTGTTCTTAATGGCAGAATTCGAGAATGTAAGTTGGCATGATGTCCGCATGGACAAAGTTGAATTCGCCTGCAATGATCAGGCTTATGACAGAATTGATGACTGGGACGAGGATGATCCCAAAAATCCCTTTTGTGCTCGGCTGAAAGGTGCCGACTTTACTGGGGCGTATCTCCGCAAAGCCCGTTGGGATTCAGCGGATCTGCGTGACGCGAAGTTCACCTCTGCGGATTTAACGGAGGCTCAAATCCTCGATTCTGTCGCGACGAACGCAAAGTTCCTCGAAGGCGTACAGCTGCGCGGGATCACAATCAAGAATTCTGACTTCACGAAAGCAAAGTTCAGTCCGGAGGCGAAACTCAATTGCACCGTGATGAATGAGGAGTGCGCTTTGCTGCAACGATCTGACTTTACCTCGGCAGTAATGAACGATGTTCTGTTCAGGGGTGTTGAGATCAATCGGGTCGACTTTTCCAATGCACCAATGGAGAAGGTGGAGTTTGACTGCGAACGCGAGCGCAACGGCAAGCACCCATGTACAACCCTGAAAGAGGTTTGTTTCGCAAGCACCAATCTTGCCAGAGCCGTCTTCGAAAACACCAAAATAGAGAATGTTGATTTCACTGGGGCTGATTTGAAGAACGCTCGGTTCAAAAATGTCGAATTCGATGACGTCGTTCTGTCTGAAGAGCAAGAAGCAACCGCAAAGTTTGATCCAATCAGCCTTATGAGCTTGCGTAATGCCCGCAGAAATCAACTTAGTTCAAGGAATGCCGGCGAAGTTCCGTGTAGTCTTGAATGGAGCCGTCATATTAAGGCATGGAAAAATCGATTTGGACTGGATGACTGAACAAATTAATCAAAATATTACTAGAAAAAGAGGAGTACCATGAACCCAATAAAAGAACTTTTCTAGCTGCGACCCTCGTCTGTCTGATGGCTTTTCCTGCATCGTCCTCGGACCCGGGTGTCGCTGAGATGCAGGCAGTCCTTGAGAAGTGCAGTTTTGATCCGGACCCAGTGGATGGGTTATGGGGTGGTAAGACCGTGCGTGCCGCTCTGGATTATGTTCGTGCGCATGGTGGGTCGCCGGTGTCAGGTGATCAATCAAGCCTCATGGCACAGGTGGATGGCTTCCGTGTTGGTGACCAAGGGCTCTGCCCCGCGGATCACGCAGCGACTGGACCAGTCAAAGAGGAGGAGAGTGTGCCAGAACAGGTTCAACAGCAGGAACCGGAAATTACGGGAGAAGCCCGTGACCTGATTGCGCAAATCAAGACGGAATTGGACGGGAAATCAGCTACCATCTATGATCCTAATCCTGGATCAAGCGGTTGGAGCCAAAGCACGGGCAGCTTAGATATAAACGATAACTGGATCAGGTACACAGATACCGTAGAATTTTCGGATGGGAAAGCGGTGGAAACATGGAGTGCCAACCTACTAAACTTGGGACCACCCTCAGAAACGGATATAAATGAAATCATTGCGGACGGTGGAAGAGGGTTCATAAAGTTTCCATGCCTCGCTACAGCAGGTGAATGTGGAAAGCGACACTCTGCTAGACGTGATGGATCAGCATATGATTTTCCGCCGCAACCGGATTTTTTTATTGACAACTGGAATTTCCACCTAAAAATTGATACACTGAAAGTCATTGGCCTAATCGAACGATTAGCCGCCAGCAGCGGACAAAACACGCAGGATAGAACAACACCCCAATGCTACGAGTGGATAGACCTTGGCAGCATAGCGGACCGGTGCCTGGCGCAACGCGTACGGCAGAATCTCCCAAGGATTAAAAGCGGGCGGTCTTAGTAAAGCGTGGAACCGCGTCGAGTTAGCGAAAACTTTCAAGCCTCGCACAAGCATTGCTTAACAAACAACGAATTTGCTAAAGATGATGCCTTGCGTAACATGGTTGTTGTCGGAAGAAAGGTAGAGGACGTCGCGGTTGAACGCCAACGCATTTTTGACTATTTTCAAGGGAAGGTGAATGAATGCCAAGCCGAGTTTAGGCGAAGGTTTGAAGCGAACGAAGCACGAATGTGTAGCTGATTATGACTCAAAGTTGACGGTCACTTAAACGGAGTCGAGCACACTATCGACGTGCCTTACAGTCCGTAAGCGGACAAACTAGGCATGTTGTACCGACCTCCATGGCCTTATCGTTTGAAAGGAACTCGTGTGGCACAATCAACATGCTCGACCGATAGACGGGATCGGCCGAGTAGTTGAGCGGCACGTGCGAATAGGCAACGGCATAACAGGTAAAGCACTCAGCTCGACTTCCCATTTGTCTTACAACCCGCTTTAACGGCTGATGTGGACGAGAAAAAGCCGCGTATATCGGCCATATAGGGCAAGATGAGCCATACCGCGAAACAGCAAAACCCTCAACTGGTTTGTAGGATAAAATCGAGCCAGAGGCATCGCACACCAACAGTCCGATACTCGTTCCCAAAGCAGTTTCGGGCATCGCCACCAGACGCCGAAACATAACCTGCATAGAAACCGCAAAACGCTCACTCAGAGCGGCAGGATCAAGACCAAAGTGCTGCAAAGCCTCCAGCATTGCCGCTAAGGGTATCACGCGGGCATCGGCACGATACTGTTCTAAATACCCCTTTACCAGCTTGCGAGCAGTCTCGCTCTTCCATTCGCCGTAACCATCAATAACGTCTTGCTCGGTGCATGATTCCTGCTCCAATTCTGAAAAATGATACTGACGAGAAGTTAGAAAATTCTCCATTTCGTCGACTGGCAGGGTAAGTGACTCGCGATCCGCTTGCGATTGTTCGAGATAATCCACCAGTGATTTCGCACTTGCAGCAAGCCTTAAGCTATCCTCGTTCAAGTTGCGATGAAAGCGCGACACCCAAACCGGGTCTAGATCGGACTGTTGTACAAGAATGGCAGACGTCGATCGGATTGAGGTGACAACTGATAACACCTCATGTAAAGCTGAACCCAGTTGTGGATCGTGCCGAATCCGATCCGAGAAAATTTCCACCATCTGTTCAAGCTCAAGTAGACGTCTTCGGCTTGTGGCTAAAATTTGCGCCCACCCTGGAAAACGCCCGACGAACTCGGTCATTGAGTCGATCTCGGCTTCGAAATGACGCGCATTGGCCGCTGCCTCTAATAAACTGACCGTAACAGACGCTTTTGCCCCCTCAGCCAAAGCTGCAACATCAACTGCCAGCGCCCGTGCGATCGCGTTCAAACATTTGCCACCGATCCGTCTTCGATTGTGCTCAATCAAGCTAAGATAAGGAGCCGAAATCCCGACCATCTGCGCGAGCTCAGATTGGTTCATACCAGCCCGTCGACGATGTTCTCGGATTCGGCTACCCGTCAGCCCATCATCAATCAATGCTAAAACCCTCCGCTTAATCCTGCGCCATTTGCTGCAGTGCGACGTAACACAATTTACAATATTTACATATATTCTTAACCAACAATTACAAAATAGTAAATTTTTGAGAAATACGTATTGATGCTCTTAAATAGAGAGGCCAATCTCGACGCTATTGAGATCAGTTGCGCTGCTCAACTGACTGCGGTCAATGCGTGAGCGCTTTAACATTTTAGGAGGAACTTATGACGAAATCTCATGTCACGCGTCGTGGCATTCTTAAGAGCGGTACAGTGGCCGGAGCTGGTCTTGCCGTACCCACTATTTTTTCGGCAACGGATGCCTCGGCCTTTACCAACGAGCCTACCGGTGATTCGGTCGTACTCGGTTTTAACGTGCCACAAACCGGTCCCTACGCGGATGAAGGGGCTGACGAACTGCGTGCGTATGAATTAGCCGTGGAACATCTTAACGGTGAAGGCGACGGCGGAATGATGAGCACCTTTTCTTCAAAGGCACTCTCCGGCAACGGCATCCTTGGTAAGAAAGTTACCTACGTCACTGGCGATACACAAACCAAGTCAGACGCAGCGAGGGCAAGCGCCAAGTCGATGATTGAAAAGGACGGCGCCATAATGATTACCGGGGGATCATCCTCGGGCGTTGCGGTTGCGGTTCAAGCGCTCTGCCAAGAAGCTGGCATAATCTTTATGGCTGGCTTGACCCATTCCAATGATACCACCGGCAAAGACAAAAGAGCCAACGGTTTCCGTCACTTCTTCAACTCTTACATGTCAGGCGCTGCTCTGGCACCAGTGCTTTCAGCAGCGTATGGAAATGACCGCAAGGCCTATCACCTAACCGCTGACTATAACTGGGGGTATACCACCGAAGAGGCGATAACGAGTTCAACCGAGGCCTTGGGTTGGGAGACAGTCAACGCAGTCAAGACCCCGCTGACGGAAACCGACTTTTCCGCATATATTGCACCCGTGCTGCAATCTGGCGCCGATGTGTTGGTTCTCAATCACTACGGCGGGAACATGGTTAACTCCTTGACCAATGCCGTTCAGTTCGGACTTCGCGATAAGCAAGTTAATGGCAAGAACTTTGAAGTGGTTGTACCATTGTATTCACGCCTCATGGCGAAGGGTGCTGGCGCCAACGTTAAGGGAATTTTTGGTTCCACCAATTGGCACTGGTCGCTTTCGGACGCTGGCTCACAAGCTTTCGTCAAATCTTTCGGTACCAAGTATGGCTTCCCGCCCTCACAGGCAGCACATACCTGCTATGTGCAGGCGATACTCTATGCAGATGCTGTGCAACGAGCTGGCTCATTTAACCCATGCGCGGTGGTTGAAGCCCTTGAAGGCTTTGAGTTTGATGGAATGGGTAATGGCCCAACGCTCTATCGCGCCGATGATCACCAGTGCTTCAAGGACGTATTGGTCGTGAAAGGAAAGGAAAACCCAAGTTCCGAATTCGACTTACTTGAGATCGTTGAGGTGACCCCAGTTGATCAGGTAATCTACCCACCGGACCACCCGCAATTTGCTGGCGGAGCGCTCGGCACCTGTAATCCAGGAGCTTAGGCGTCATCAAAGTTTCAAGGATTGGCTTCGTCCACATCTTCTGGACGAAGCGGTCCCTAAAACCACAGGTAGGAAAAGCGCATGGACGCCATCATCCTGCAGATTATGAACGGTTTGGACAAAGGGTCAGCCTATGCACTGATCGCTCTCGGCCTCACCTTGATATTCGGCACGCTGGGAGTCGTAAATTTTGCGCACGGCGCTCTCTTCATGATCGGTGCCTTTTGTGCCGTCACCCTGAGTCGATTGTTAACCCTCAGCCATGAGGTAATCGACGAAACCAGAACCGACTTTCTCGGAAATCCGCTAAAGGTTGATGTGCCTTACTTATACGACTTTTTCGGTACCGATGTTGGCAATGTCCTGATTGATTGGTCAGTCCCGCTCTCTATCATTTTTGCTTTTCCGATCATGATTGCCTTCGGCGTCATCATGGAACGCGGCCTGATCAAACATTTCTACAAGCGTCCTCACGCTGACCAAATTCTTGTAACGTTCGGCCTCGCAATTGTCCTGCAAGAAGTGATCAAGTACTTCTTTGGGGCTAATCCGATCCCAACCCCCGCCCCTGCTGCCTTTGTCGGTAGCTTCGATTTCGGGGCGCTGTTGGGCTTTAATGCCAACCAAATCATTTATCCGTATTGGCGCCTTGTCTACTTCCTGTTCGCGATCATCGTCATTGGGGTAGTCTTCGCGTTCCTACATTTGACAACGTTTGGAATGGTTGTCCGTGCCGGCATGGCAGACCGAGAAACTGTCGGATTACTCGGCATCAATATTGATCGCCGCTTCACCATAATGTTTGGGCTTGCAGCCGCCGTCGCAGGACTGGCAGGCGTGATGTATACGCCCATCAACTCGCCCAATTACCACATGGGTATGGATTTCCTCGTGCTTAGCTTCGTCGTTGTCGTCGTCGGTGGGATGGGTAGCCTATCAGGCGCAGTCTTGGCTGGGTTCCTGCTTGGAATCCTGCAGAGTTTTGCCTCAATGGCAATCGTTATTGAAATGATCCCCGGTATCAATCAGGTCATCATTTATCTTGTGGCCATTATCATTCTGCTCACGCGCCCACGGGGCTTGATGGGCAAGAAGGGCGTCATGGAGGAATGAGCAATGTTTGGGCTTACAAAAACCGACTTTAACCTCCTCTTGATTATCGCCATCTTGGTGCTACTCGCACCGTTCCTGCTTAATCCTTTCCCAGAAGGGTCGAAACTCGCGCAATTCAATGGCGGTTATCCCGACCTGATGCAACGCTTTGTCATTTTTGGCATATTTGCAATCGGTTTCAATATTCTCTTCGGGCTGACTGGCTACTTAAGCTTTGGTCACGCGGCTTTCTTGGGCGTCGGTTCCTATTCCGCCGTGTGGATGTTTAAACTTCTCAGCATGAACATCATTCCCGCAATTCTGCTGGCGGTTATTGTCGCGGGTATTTTTGCCCTAGTCATCGGGTATGTGTCGCTCCGTCGATCTGGGATTTATTTCTCCATTTTAACGCTAGCTTTTGCGCAAATGTCATTTGCATTGGCTTACTCCGTTTTGACGCCGATCACTGGCGGCGAAACCGGCTTGCAATTGGCCCTAGATGACCCTCGAGTTCTTGGGATACAAGTGACAGAGCAAGGAAACATTCCGGTACCGAGTTTGTTCGGATTGGAAATGCGCAGTTCGGCCGAATTAGCACTCGGACCATGGTTATTTACCTTTAATGTTGGCTATTATGTATGTGCCTTGATCATGATGGCATCCTTCTATTTGGCGATCCGAATTTTTCGTTCGCCGTTCGGCATGATGCTTAGAGCCATTAAATCTAATCAACAACGGCTGAATTATACCGGGCTGAACTCTCGCCCATATACCCTGGCGGCTTTCGTCATATCCGGAATGTACGCTGGCCTTGCTGGCGGGTTGATGGCATCAATGGACCCGCTTGCTGGCGCTGAACGCATGTTTTGGACCGCAAGCGGCGAAGTTGTACTGATGACGATATTGGGCGGCGCTGGAACGCTAATCGGTCCCGTGCTCGGCGCTGGTATGATAAAATACATGGAAAATATTATTTCCAAAATCAACTCCGCCATTTTGCACGAATGGTTCTATTGGCTACCAGCAGGGTTAGAAGATTTTATGGTCGCCGTCGTCTATCCCTTCATCGGGAAGGGCTGGCACTTGACCCTCGGCATTATCTTTATGGCCGTTGTTATTTTTCTGCCCGGCGGGCTCGTTGAGGGCGGTCAACGCTTACTGAACTTAATTCGCCGACGCAAATCATCGTCCGCCGAACCCGCTAAAGATAATCTGACACCACCTGCATAAGGAACGTTCGTCCATGAGTATGCTTGATGTCAGAAATGTCGGAAAACGATTTGGTGGTTTACAGGCTCTGTCTGACGTAAACCTTAGCATCGCTGAAAACACTGTGCACGCGATTATCGGCCCCAACGGAGCCGGAAAATCGACTCTTCTGAACTGTTTTGTGGGTAAATTAATCCCCGACACCGGATCTGTGATGTTTGACGGTCAATCGGTGCTCGGGCGCTCGCCGCACGAAATTAACCAACTTGGGATCTCGCGGGTATTTCAAACACCAGAGATTTTTGGCGATCTGACGATCATGGAAAATATGATGATTCCCTGTTTTGCCAAGAGAGATGGTTCCTTTGAACTCAATGCACTTTCGGCAATCTCACGCCAAAAAGACATCATCGAACACGCCGAAGTGGTGCTTGAGGATATGAATATGGCCGACAAGCGCGATCTAACCGCAGCGACCATGTCTCGTGGCGATAAGCGACGGTTGGAAATCGGCATGTGCCTTTGCCAAGATCCTAAACTCTTGCTACTCGACGAGCCAACTGCTGGGATGGCCCGCGCCGACACCAACAAAACTATCGACCTATTGCAAGAGATACGCGATAAACGAAAGGTAACGATTGCAATTATCGAACACGATATGCACGTTGTGTTTTCCTTGGCTGAGCGGATCACGGTTCTGGCACAAGGGTCACCGCTAGTCGAAGATACACCTGAGAATATCAAGGGACACCCGAAAGTTCGCGAAGCGTACCTCGGGGAAAGCGTCTAAAGGAACAGAATAGTGGATCCCAAACCGGACTTTTCTCGAAACCAGAACACGGCCACTACCGCCCCAGCTTATTTGTCGGTTTGGGACGTCCATGCGTACTATGGCGAAAGCTACATTGTGCAAGGAATCTCGTTTAATGTGCACGAAGGAGAAATTCTTGCCTTGCTCGGGCGTAATGGCGCCGGCAAGACCTCGACCCTGCGCTCAATTGCTCGCTTGGATAGTCCACAGGTCACGCATGGTGAAATCTGGCTTGATCACCAACCGCTGCATACCGCTTCATCTTTTCAAGCGGCAACATTCGGGCTTGGGCTGGTGCCAGAGGATCGTCGAATCATACCGGGATTAACCGTTGAAGAAAATATCAAATTAGCTCAAATTACCCCGCCAATTGGGTGGTCACTCGAACGACTGTATGAACTATTCCCGCGCTTGGGAGAGCGGCGTAATCAGGAAGGCACGACCCTCTCGGGCGGAGAGCAGCAGATGCTATCGATTGCGCGTGCACTCGCTCGCGATATCAAAGTCCTACTGCTTGATGAGCCTTACGAAGGCCTAGCGCCCGTCATCGTTGATGAAATTGAAAAAACTCTTGTCCATATTAAACAACAAGGTATGACCACCGTCATCGTCGAGCAGAATGCTGTTCGCGCTTTAGAACTTGCAGACCGTGCGGTTATACTTGATACGGGTGGTATTGTTTTTGACGGAACGGCATCCGAAGTCTTGGCGAATGATGAACTGCGAGCAGAATATCTCGCAATCTAGTATTTTAAATTTCTTGTTGTTTCTTGACATCGCACTCGAATTGCGCACTCGCTGGCTCAATTGACAGCATACTGTCATTTTTGAACTGCGACAAAGCCGGCGCTGAAAATCATTTGCATTCCTCACACAAATTACCATAATCTATACGCCTTGATACCAGCCTCGTAACGATGGCCCACTTACCCTGATTGGCTTTTGGAAAACAACGGAACTCATGGTAAACCAGTCGCAATCTGACGATATCGCGTTCATCGAAGCACTTGCTGAACTGTTACGAACGCATGATCTTTCGGACCTTGAAGTTGAGCGAGAACTCGGCGCTAACGAGTGCATACGCGTTTCCCTTAGCCGAGACATTAAGAGTACTGCCGACCTTTCTACCGAATTTGTTCCCCATACAGTGCCTCAAGGTAATGCTCTAGGGGAAAGGCTTGATCAACCTAACGATGCTCTGGAACAAATCACCAGTCACCCGGGCGCTGTTACCTCACCGATGGTCGGAACAGTTTATCTTCAGCCTGAACCCGACGCACCCGCATTTATTGATGTCGGGGATCAAGTCAAGAAGGGCGATACTCTGGTAATCGTCGAGGCAATGAAGACGATGAACCAAATACCAGCACCCGAGAGTGGAGAAGTCAAACAAATACTCGTAGAGGATGGCGAGGCGGTTGAGTATGGGACGCCTTTGGTCATTATCCAATAGCGTGCCGATAAAGTGTTCAACAAAATCCTAATTGCCAATCGGGGTGAGATTGCTCTTCGAGTCGTAAGGGCCGCTCGTGAAATGGGCATTGCGACGGTTGCAGTGCATTCAACCGTTGACGCCGATGCGATGCATGTCCGTATGGCCGATGAAAGCGTTTGTATCGGCCCCCCACCAAGCGCCGGAAGCTACTTGTCCGCCGCTGCTATCATGTCGGCTTGCGAAATTAGCGGTTCTGAAGCTATTCATCCGGGTTACGGGTTCTTAAGTGAGAACCCCTTATTTGCTGAGGTGGCCGCCGACCACGACATTACGTTCATCGGGCCGAGTGCCGAGCATATCAAAATTATGGGCGACAAGATCACAGCGAAACGCTCCATGAAGGAACTCGGCGTACCCTGCGTGCCGGGTTCTGACGGAAGTATTGATACGATTGACGACGCATATGAGTTTTGCGACGAGATCGGCTTTCCAGTGATCATTAAAGCAACCGCAGGTGGTGGCGGCCGCGGTATGAAGGTGGTCAAGCACCAATCAGAACTCACAAACGCCTTTAACACCGCTCGCGGTGAATGTCGCGCTGCTTTCGGCAATGATCAAGTGTATATTGAAAAATACTTAGAGAACCCTCGGCATATTGAGATACAAATTTTCGGCGACGGGCAAGGAAATGCCGTACATATTGGCGAGCGCGACTGCTCGCTGCAGCGTCGCCATCAAAAAGTTTTCGAAGAAGCCCCGAGTGCCGCAATATCATCCGAAGCTCGTGATACAATTGGACGTCTCTGCGCCGAAGCTGTAGCAGCAATAAAATATGCAGGAGCTGGAACGATTGAGTTCCTATATGATCAAGGGGAGTTCTACTTCATCGAAATGAATACCCGCCTGCAGGTCGAGCATCCGGTTACTGAGGCCATCTTCGGAATAGACTTGGTTCGTGAGCAAATTCGCGTAGCGGCGGGTTTACCACTTTCGTTTACGCAAGAGAATCTTGAGATAAATGGTCACGCTATTGAAGTTCGCATCAATGCTGAAAAATTTCCTGAGTTCTCACCATGTCCGGGCCGCATTACACAATATCACGCACCAGGCGGGTTGGGGGTGAGAATGGATAGTGCTCTTTATGACGGTTATAGTGTTCCAGGACATTATGACTCGCTGATTGCCAAATTGATTGTTCACGGTCGTGATCGCAAAGAAGCACTTGCAAGGCTGGATCGAGCGTTGAGCGAGTTAATTATTGACGGAATTGATACGACAATCCCGTTGTTTCATGCGCTGCTCAAAGAGCCAGATATTCATTCTGGAAACTACACAATCAATTGGTTGGAGCACTGGCTTCAAACAAATCGAGCCGACTCAGCGGCCTAATGAGGCCAGACCACCATAGACGCTGTTCTTCCACTGAGAATTACGCGAAAACTGTAGCGGGCACGACGCTCAATTAATATATCGCCAACGTTATCATGATGTTTACCAATGTCTTGCCATGACTTCTTAAGGCGCAACAAGTGATGGATTTCGGTAAGTCAGGGCATGATTAGTTTGGCAACTAGCGTCTTCTTGTGCTTGATCATCGCACGGTGAAGCGTCAGTCCATCAGCAATCACGCCACTGTAGCCGAGAACGGATAGCCAAGGTTTTCATCAAGTTAAATTTCTCTACAAACCGACAGGTCCGTGCAAGTGACACCTTTTGTCTTTGGCTCTGACCGTCTTGTTTTGAATTACACAGTTCCGTTTGGAGCCAATTAAGAAGGTGACTCTCTCCCCCGAAAATCTGCTTCTCGCCTACTCTATCGGGCTATTTCCGATGGCCGACGATAAGAATCAACGGATAAGATGGTATAACCCCGACCCACGGGCGATTTTGCCAATCGGCGGCTTTCGGATGTCGCGATCACTTCGCCGCACCATAAAAAAGGCAGACTTTGGCGTCACGGTAAACGCCGACTTCCCGGCAATCCTTGCTGGTTGTGCTGATCGAGAAACAACATGGATCAGTGCTGAACTAAAACAGATCTATCAGGAGTTGCATACGACAGGATACGCGCATTCGCTTGAAGTATGGCAGGATGGGCAGGTTTCTGGCGGCGTGTATGGTGTTGCTCTCGGTGCCGCATTCTTTGCAGAAAGCATGTTTTCCAAACGTCGGGATGCCTCAAAAATTGCCTTGGCTTATCTGGTTGATCGCCTTGAGGATTGTGGTTTTGTTCTGCTTGATACGCAGTTTTTGACACCGCATCTCGCTTCTCTTGGTGGAATTGAGATCAGTCGCGAGCAATACCTGATATCTTTGGTATCAGCGATTAGACGGTCGGCAGATTTTATCACGTCGCCCGTCGCTGCTCCTCACGAGGTCGTGCAACGCAAGACCCAGATGTCGTAACGCGCATGGTCAAGCGCATTGAGCGCTGGCGATGATGCAATCATCCATCCCGCAAATTTTTCTTCGTCCCGATCCTGAATAACGAGATATGCAAAAGCATCCCCCGATTCGTTGTCCACTGGATAACGACACTGACTAAGGTTGACCGACAGTTCAAAGACCTGAGCTTGTTGACCAACGTTAATCGCGACATCAACGGTTTCGCCACTGACTTTGTCGAGTGCCCGCAATACGGCGCCCGAACCGTTTGTGCCGAGCGCACGCTCGGGCGTTTGTCGCGGTGGCGAACTTTCGGTTGTGCTATCGGGAACTTCCACCGGCGGTAGCGGGGTTACATCAATTTCTTGCGCACGACTCGCGATAGCCCCACCGAATACAATGACGAAGGTAAGTAACCAGATCATTCTCACTTTGGTGAGTCGTCATTGTCGACAAAACGCATCATCAGATTGAGTAAACTTACCGGACTTTGCGTATCAAGTATCTCATCGCCAGCCGCCAAATACATGAGTGATCCACCGGGCAAAATCTCAACGAAATTTCCACCAAAAAGACCTTCCAAAGTCACTATAGCCGCGCTATCCTCGGGAATGTCGACGTCATTTTGCACCCGAAATTTAGCGTCGATACGATAGTTTTCTGGGTTGAGGGAAATATCTGTAACCGAGCCGATTTTTATTCCTGACAAACGTATATCTGTCCCCACTGAGACGCCCTCTAGGGACCGAAAACTCGCGGTCAACTCATAACCTGACCGGCTGTTCGTTACGCCGGTTACCTGCCCCGCATAAATCATAAAAGCGGCGGCAATCGCAACCACCAAGGCTCCCGTGGCAACTTCAATCTTTGAATAGTTTGCCATCTCTACCTATTGATCACTCGGCAACCAAGCTTCGTAATCCTTGTGTGCCTTGGGTGCCTCTTTTCTAATAGACCCCGCAGGGGCGTACGCTCTTGCTGTTCCCGTTAAATTCTCGACATGCGGCTTTTGCCAATCTTTCCGCGGGAGTGGCTGGTCACTTGGCGGCGTATCCCAAGTGCGATGCAACCAGCCGTGCCATTCAGGGTTCACGCGACTAGCCTCGGTTTCACCGCTATAGATTACCCAGCGACGACGATCATCTTTGGTGCGATAGTACACGTTCCCCTGTTCATCGCCACCAACTTTGATACCCTTGCGCCAGGTGTAAAACTGCGTGTTGAGCGTTTGACAATCCCACCAAGTCAACGCCCGTTTGATAAAGTTCAAGACCTTCATGCTGCATTCCTGCGTGATTTAGCGTGCGGGACTGCCTTTGGTACGATAACCACTCATACTCACCCGTTCATGCATTTGGCGCCAACGCAGTCACTTCAATTTCTATGCGGTATCGTCGATGCACCAAATTACATTCGATCATTGTTACCGCTGGCGGGTTGGCACCAAAGGTTTCCGATAATAATGGCCAAAGGCGTTCGAACTCTTTTCTATTTTCGAGCATATAGGTCACTCGGACGACTTGATCTAGGCCACTTCCAGCTTCCTCTAATGCTGCCTTAATTGCATCCAAGGCAGATTTACACTGTCCGATGACATCGCGTGGTATATCATCGCCCTGAGCGGTGGTGCCGGCGACATGAACAAATCCACCTGCGACCACGGCGCGGCAATAGCCTACCTTGTCTTCGTAAATTCCGCCCGACTTAATTCGTCGAATAGTCATACGTTCAGGCTTCTTAATGTTGTGTCTATACCATCAGCGACGTTACTTAACTGGCACTCGCTTCGGTCCGAGCATCCGAATAAATCAATAGCGGGCCGGCATCTGAATTCACGGTTTCCTTGTTGATAACGACTTTTGTGACGTTATCAAGACTGGGTAATTCAAACATCGTGTCAAGCAAGATATCTTCAATGATGGACCGTAGCCCTCGTGCCCCAGTCTTTCTCTTGATCGCAAGCTTTGCAATCGCTTGAAGGGCTTCGTCTGTGAAGATAAGTTCTGTATCTTCAAGTTCAAAAAGACGTTGGAACTGTTTCACTAAGGCATTTTTTGGCTCAATCAAGATGCTGATGAGTGCTGTTTCATCCAAGTCTTCGAGGGTAGCAAAAACTGGCAACCTGCCGACGAATTCTGGAATAAGCCCGAACTTGAGCAAATCTTCGGGTTCGATATCCTTAAAGATCTCCCCCGAGTTGCGATCATCGGGATCAAGGATAGTTGCGCCGAAACCGAGGGAAGACCCGCGTCCGCGCTGCGAAATTATTCGGTCAAGTCCCGCAAATGCACCGCCGCAAATAAACAAAATATTCGTTGTATCGACCTGCATGAATTCCTGTTGCGGGTGCTTTCGCCCACCTTGAGGCGGAACCGAGGCCACGGTTCCTTCAATCAGCTTGAGTAACGCTTGTTGCACGCCCTCGCCAGAAACATCACGTGTGATCGACGGATTTTCTGACTTGCGAGTGATTTTGTCGACTTCATCAATATAGACGATCCCGCGCTGTGCTTTCTCAACATTGTATTCGCTAGCCTGCAGAAGCTTGAGAATGATGTTTTCGACGTCCTCTCCGACATAGCCAGCTTCGGTGAGCGTCGTCGCATCTGCCATGGTAAAGGGCACATCAAGAATGCGTGCGAGCGTTTGGGCAAGCAAAGTCTTTCCGCAACCTGTGGGTCCAATAAGCAATATGTTGGATTTTGCTAGTTCAATGTCACTGCTGCGTTGCTTTTCGTCATTTAGCCGCTTGTAGTGGTTGTGTACCGCAACCGAAAGTACGCGTTTTGCGCGATCTTGGCCAATAACATAGTCGTCAAGGACCTCACAGATATCGACCGGTTTTGGAACGCCGCTGCTCGACTTCTTTTTATTTGCACGATTTTCTTCTTGAATGATCTCCGTGCACAGTTCGATACATTCATCGCAAATATAAACGGTAGGTCCAGCAATGAGTTTCCTGACCTCGTGCTGGCTTTTTCCGCAAAAGCTGCAAAATAGAGTATTGTCACTGCTTTGTTTGCCTGCCATGGCTCTTTATCGCCTCTGTTCTAGCCCGTTAGATCTAATGATGATTCTGTACCAGCGGCTCTAAGTGGCTATTGACGACCGGGCTTGCTCTCGTCCGAGAAGAGCACCACCTTTGTCTGCCTTATTTTCTCTTATTTCAAGCCTTGTCGTCTTCAACAGTGCGGTTCGTTACAATTTTGTCAATATGTCCCCACGCCAGTGCCTCAGCCGGAGACATGAAATTATCACGATCAAGTGCTTTCTCTACCGACTTTTTCGTCTGGCCGGTGTGTTTGACATATATTTCGTGCAAGCGTTCTTTTAATTTTTGGGTTTCAGCGGCGTGAATCATGATGTCGGACGCCTGTCCTTGAAAGCCACCTGAGGGTTGATGCACCATAATTCGGCTGTTTGGCAAAGAATATCGTAGACCGGGCTCACCCCCAACGAGGAGCAACGAGCCCATTGATGCTGCTTGTCCGACAACTAGAGTTGAAACCTTAGGCCGAATGTATTGCATGGTGTCGTAGATTGATAGGCCACTCGTAACCACACCGCCTGGAGAATTGATATAGACAGAAATTTCTTTTTTGGGATTCTCGGCTTCGAGGTGCAGCAGTTGCGCGACAACAAGATGGCTCATGCCGTCATGTATCGGCCCATTGACGAATACGATTCTTTCTTTGAGCAGACGCGAGAAAATGTCGTAGGCGCGCTCGCCACGACTGGTTTGCTCGACGACCATAGGCACGAGGTTGCTAAACGTTTCGCCGGGATCAAACATGGCTACATACCTGCATGAGTTGGAATGCCAAACCAATTAGCGTCTGATGCGCTCTTATATCGGCTCTTGTCGAACTGCAAGGGTATTTCGTTGCGAATAGCGGGTAAAGGAATTTGCAAGAATTACCGCACTTTGCACGATGAGTATTTCTGTTTAATGACAAAAACGAATCCGACCGAAGGCAAATGCAGATCAGCAGGGAAAGGCTATGTTGGACGTGCTTTAAGGCGTACACGCAAATTGCGCGGAGTCATTGTGAAGGTCAAATGCTCCTGTACGCCAGCAATATCACCCTCTGGCTCCATTTGAAAGTTTTGACAGAACATGGCGAGAACCGCGCGAAATTGTAACATTGCCAAACTACGCCCCGGACATACCCTCGGACCGCCCCCAAACGGCGTAAATGCGCGTCGATTGTGCATGCCGGTCCGCTCGCTCGGAGCCTTTAGCCAACGTGACAAGTCAAAACTTTTGCTGTCGGCAAAACTTTCCTCGCTGACTGCAATATGTCGCGCCAAGACAAAAATGGGAGTTGCTTTCGGAATCAAATATCCCAGCAATTCGATATCCTCCACCGGTTCCACCGTGTGCAACGGTGCGACTGGCGTCAAACGCATAGACTCATTGCAAAAGGCATCCATGAGCGGCAGCTTTGCCGCTTGATCAAAACTAGATAGCGAATTGTCGGCGCCCAAGAGCGCTTCAACCTCTTCTCGCATACGCAAGAACGCGTCAGGATATATCAAGCCAAAATAAAGTGCCCAAGCGATACTATTGGCAGTCGTATCTTCACCCGCGAGCAATATATTGCTAACATTTGCGAAAATCTCGGCTTCCGAAAACCCCGATGCTTCATCGTGTACGGCTGCGAGTAGAGCTTCCAAAAAATTCGTTGGGTGAGTAAATCTTGTTTGATCTGCTTGCATGCGTTTTCGGGTATGGTGGACAATTTCAGCAACTTCACCCTCTAGCGCAACCAAAGCGCGGTCCAAAGCGCGATCAGCAGGCAGACGAAAATAGCGCCACCACGGGAATGGCGCATTAATCCGCCGCAAGAGTATTGGAAAGACCTTGTCAAGGTGACGCTGGATGGTGGGCCCCGAGGTCTCAAGGGTATTAGCATCAAGATCAAACGCAAGTCGCATCGTTACATCAACCGTAAATCGTATCAATTCTTCGGTAACGTTTACAACACGAGATTGCTCCGCTGCTTGCTGCCACCGCGATTGTAAACGGCCAACATATACCATCAATTTTGGAAAAAAATCTTCCAACTTGGCACGGTTAAGAGCCGCATCTACAATTTGACGCTGCCGCTTCCAATCATCACCGTTAGCGGTAAACACACCGTCCAAGCGCATCTCTGCAGCAACCGACGATAAGGCTGTCAGGCGCTGAAATTTTTGGGGGCGTTGGCGAAGAATTTGTTGAAACAACTCGCGATCGGAAATCACGCACATCACGCGAGGACCGATCTTAATCCGATAAATCGGACCAAATGCATCGGCCCACTCTTCAAAAATTCTGTGCAGACGCACAAAACGTATTTTGTGTAGGTGCCCGAGCACGGGTAGTTCTTTAGGACTAGGCAAATCAGAAATTGCCTTCATCTCAAGCGCACCTTTAAATTACGAATAGCCAACTTGTATGCGATCTTCATTTTACTCATGAGCATTGGTATTCGATCAAACCAAGGAAACAACTAGTTCGTACTAACATTTCCGCAATCGCTTCTATGCGTCTTGCGACCATTCCCATACAGTTTGTCCGCAGTATGGTACTCACGAGTCAAACAGCCAAAGCGCGATGGACGCTACCAGAACAAAAAACTGAGGTATCAATCAAAGATCGGGAAAAAGCCAAAAAGGGCACAGAACTCGACCCGACTGATCGGGTATTGATTATTGGATGCAGCGTGTTTATCGGCAACGGTTTGGTACCGATTAGAGTGTGTCCATGGAAGGCTTTCAGCTTCATAAATAAGGATTCACGCGTCACTAACACACCCAAAACGCTCCTCTCTCGGCCCGTTTGAGCGATCTAATCAGCCTTGAACGCTAATCCCTGCCGTTCACAACGAGAGGTTGTGCCCCCTACGCAAAGTGCCCTTTTCAAACTCACATCAAATCTTGGAACCCGAAGACATCTTTTCTAATGAAGCCGCTAGCGACTCGGTTCGTGCGGCAATTTCTGCTAGGGCTTCATTAACACTATCAGAAAAAACGGCGCCTTCATTAGCCGGTGGCTTGACCGCAGCCGCAGCTTTGAGCCGTTTGATTTCTGATTCACGCTCCGTGAGAGTCGATCGCTCGACCTCCAGGGCCTTCTCCCCCCGCAAAAGCCGATCGGCCAGCATGAGCCCTGCAATCAAAATCTCACGATTCCCTGACGGGCTCGCCTCTCCCCCCTTCAGGATTTCGATTTCGCTGTCCAATCGCATTGCAGCGGCGTGAAGACCTTCTTCCTCACCGTCGCCGCAATTGATTTTGAAGTCACGGCCACCGACTTTTATCATCACTTGCGGCATTATTTTTCCTTTTCTGCATCGCGTTCATTATCAACCTGCAATAGCGGAGAAAGCTGGTCGATGAGGGTGGTCATCTGGGCAATATCTGCTGCCCGCTCTGATCGTAATCCCTCCAATTCAGCAGAAAATGAAGCGTTTACTAACTCAGCATCTCCCACCAACTCTTGATTGGCCTCCCGCAACGCGGCGACAAGTTCTCGTAACTGCAAATTTGATTCGCGTAGTCTTTGAATTTCGTCATTGTGCTGAATAATCGTTGCTTGCTGAGCATCTGCACTGTTTTTTGTGCCTTCTTCGCTCTGCGTATCTTGAAGTTTCTCCAATTGCTCCTTGAGGGTGAGGTTCTCTTTCTCGGTTTTTTCGAGTGCAGCCTGCAATTGCGCAACAGCGATCGGATCATCCACCGACTCAACCTTTAGTCCCGACTCCACTTGCGATTGGATTCGATCCAACGCTGAAATTACGCGATTTAGGAGTTCTTCGGTCTGTCTCATTGCCATTTTGTCGACCCTGACTCGCAAGCCCTATTGAATTTGACCGAAGCCAGCTGCCCTGCAAATAACTGCCTCTGTGACGTTAGCGAGTAGTGAGCCAATTCAATCTTCCCATTTCGATCTCCTCTTGCACAATCTTGATGACCCAGGCATCCGCAGCACGATCCGCGGGCCATTATGACCGATTTAGAATCAAAGCACCATGCGACTCGTAAGCGCTTACGATAAAGCATTCAGTCTTTCGTTAAGGCGGCAGAAATTGACAAATGCCACGTCGCCCAAATTTTATCAGTCATGATTGCGTCGATCACGGCGGTTGCTCCCGCTACCGTGCATTGGACGAATAAAGATGTTTACTGTTCGACACAAGAAAAGCCTTGTTCTAACCCTTAGACCCCATGTTATAATTGAACCTCCGATTGCATTTGAACAGATCATACCCATTCTTGGCGGATTCCTAAAGTCCTAGATCTGATCAAAATCTAGTATTCTACCGCCAAATATATTGTCTCAATCGTTTCTCTTGATACTCGCATGACAAAAAATCCGCTCTGCGCAACATACTACAATTGTGTCGGAAAACTGATGTTCACAGAAACAGAAAGGCTCGACCGCCTTCGAAACATCAGCCGAGAATTCCGATCAGAAAGCCACTTGCCATGACATCTCTTCGCCATTTGCTGCTATCAGACCACATGACCAACACAGTTTTGGAGAAATGCTGACCACAGACGATCGTGTGCTTCGGAAAACACCATTCGCTTTTCTGTCTCTTGACATGTTCTTGCTATGAACAATAAATCCCAACTTCGAACCGCATTGAGGCGGCAGGAGCAGCGGATCGAAACATTAGCAGGACACTTTCGTGCCATTTGCTTCTCTGAGCAAAGTGCGGGCACGGCTGCCGCGAAAAACATGAACCAAAAAATACCGAACTATATCGGTCTAGACTCAAACTTTTCTGTCTATCAAAATTCGCTTAAACTGCTGAGTTTATCTTAAAGGTAATCGTTTGACTTCCTGCCCTCTCAGTTACTTCGTCAAAACAATAACCCGTTCGCCTGCCGCAGCAAAAAATCCTTATTCATCATTCGCAATCTCGGGAACTAGTCGTTTGAGCCTTGATACTCTTCGCCGCACAAACCCCGATCATTGGTATCGGGCTGCGGCTATTCGTGCGTTAACTCTTGATGCTATCTCAGCCGCCAGTTCGGGCCACTCGGGAATGCCAATGGGCATGGCCGATGTCGCAACTGTTTTGTTCGAGAAATACCTCAAATTTTACGCCTCTGAGCCGCTATGGCCTGATCGTGACCGATTTATTCTTTCGGCTGGACACGGTTCGATGTTGCTCTATGCCCTTCTATATCTGACGGGCTCACCGCACATTACATTGCAGGAGATCAAGAATTTCCGCCAATTGGGGGCACGAACTGCGGGCCACCCAGAATGCACTTTATCACCAGGAATTGAAACAACGACGGGGCCGCTCGGTCAAGGCCTAGCCAATGCTATTGGATTCGCGATTGCCGAAGAAAAGCTCCGTTCAGATTGGGGTAACGAACTTGTCGATCACTGGACCTATGTGATCGCTGGCGATGGATGCTTGATGGAAGGCATCAGCCAAGAAGCCATATCGCTCGCGGGGCATCAAAAATTAGCAAAATTGATTGTATTTTGGGATGACAACAAAATTACGATTGATGGCGCTGTCTCGCTGTCCGACAAAACTGATCAACTTGATCGCTTCCGAGCGTCACGATGGCACGTTCAAAATATTGATGGTCATAATCTCGAAGAAATTTCAAAAGCGATAGCGACGGCGCGAAACGCTACACAACCTTCGTTGATCGCCTGCCGTACCCATATCGCGCTTGGGCATGCCGCCCAAGATACGGCGAAAGGCCATGGAGCACTCACTGACCAGCAAGAAATTGAAGAGGCAAAGGTCGCCTATGGCTGGACCGCGGCGCCCTTTGAAATCCCCTATGAGATAAAGGAACAATGGGAGAAAATTGGTCGCCGCAGCGCCAAAGAGTACAAGGCGTGGTGTGCTCGCTTGGCGGCGCAGACCCCCGAGCAACGAGGCGAGTTCAAGCGGATACTCTCTGGCGCCCTACCGAGTAAATTTACCGCAACACTCCAAAAACTAAAATCTGAGATACTCTCCAAGCCAATAGCGGCTGCGACCCGCAGCAGTTCCGAGCGTATCCTTTCAGCAATCAATCCAATTATGCCAGAAACATTTGGTGGTTCTGCCGATTTAACCGCCTCCAATAATACTAAGACTTCCGACATTAGCGTCTTTTCTCCAGCGAATAGAAGCGGCCGATATCTGTACTATGGTATTCGAGAACATGCGATGGCGGCGGCGATGAATGGTATGCGGCTTCACGGTGGCATAAAACCTTATGGCGGGACTTTTTTGTGTTTTTCTGATTATGCGCGTCCCGCTATTCGTTTGGCAGCCTTGATGCAGACTCCAACGATTTTTGTCATGACCCACGATTCTATTGGACTCGGTGAAGATGGCCCTACGCATCAGCCCGTCGAACATCTGGCCATGCTGCGGGCCACACCGAACTTGATGGTCCTTCGTCCTGCCGACGCCGTAGAGACCCTTGAAGCTTGGGAAATTGCCTTGTCATCGTCATCTCGTCCATCGATTCTCGCGTTAACTCGACAACCCACTCCGACTGTCCGCACGGGGAGCGACACCAGCAACCTGTCGCACAAGGGGGCTTATGTTCTCCGAGACTCCGCCCCCGAACTGAAGGCTATCTTGCTCGCAACTGGGTCCGAGGTCTCGATTGCTCTCTCAGCACAAGAAATCTTGTTCGATCAAGGTATTGCCACGCGGGTGGTCTCTATGCCCTGTTGGGAATTATTTTGTGAGCAAGACGCAGCCTATCGCAATGAGGTCTTGCCGAGCGGTCCTGTTCGAGTGGGAATTGAGGCAGGTGTTCGGTTTGGTTGGGATCAATGGCTAAAGGATCCTATGAACTTTAATGGGCGCTCAGGTTTCATCGGCATGGCGTCATTTGGTGCCTCAGCGCCTGCCAATACTCTGTTCAATGAGTTCGGTATCACAGCGGATAATATCGTTGATGAGGTAAAAAAGCTGATTCCGTGAGGGCAACTGGCCTATCTGATTGATCTTAATCAAGATTGGCCGACTCTCAGGAAGGAGAAAAAATCCCGCACCTTTAGACGAAGACTGTGAAGCGCCTTAGCTTGCCGCCATAGATTCTCGTAACCGATCCATCAACTTTCTATGTACTGACGGAGCGACAAACTTCGATACGTCGCCATTTAGTCGGGCAATTTCCTTCACCAACCGTGATGCAATCGCTTGATGACGCGCTTCCGCCATTAGGAAGACCGTTTCGATCGAATCGTCGAGACTTCGATTCATACCGACCATCTGAAACTCATACTCAAAATCTGAAACCGCCCGCAAGCCACGGATTATGAGTGTTGCTCCCACTTCCCGAGCGCACGATATCAAGAGATTATCAAACGGGTGAACAATGATTTTGGTGCGAGTCCAGGGGCCGAGATCAGCGCATTCCGCTGTAATCATGGCAACGCGTTCGGATACTGAAAATAGCGGGTTTTTTTCTTGATTGTTCGCCACGCCAATAACTAACTGATCGACTAAGGCTGTCGCACGACGAATAATATCTGCATGACCAAGAGTAATGGGATCAAATGTACCCGGGTAAAGACCGATCAGCACTGCCTCATTCCTGCAATAGGCAAAAGTTGTATGAGATTGAAATTACCGAAGTCGAATGTGGGTTCCTAAAAACCCATAATCATTCCTTCTAGCGAGTCTTTTTCCATCTCAAGCTCGCTTAATCGCGCCTTTACCACATCCCCCATGGTAATCAATCCAACCATTCGACCATTCTCAACGACCGGCATGTGACGAAAACGTCCCCCCGTCATATCCTGCATCACTCTCTCAGCAGGGGTATGCAGGTCACACGTGACGAGTTGTTTGGTCATCACGTCGTCGACTTTGACACTGAGACAAGTGCCACCCGTACGGGCTAATTCTCGCACAACATCTCGTTCAGACAAAATTCCCAATGCAGAAACTCCGTCTTCTGACACAACGACGGTTCCAATACCCTTTTCTGCAAGCAACTTCGCAGCATCTAGGACCAAACTACCTGGCTTCACAGTCACGACAGTCGAATCGGCTTTCGAATTTAGAATTTGCTGAACTTGCATTGACTCACCTCTTGTCAAACAAATTGGAAGCTACTCGCCTACGATCAGAGCGTCCGTTTAATTCTAGAACAACTCTAGAGTGTCGGCAAATTTGCCCCTTAAAGCCGATGGCTATTGTAGCTAAGGGACGACTGTTACGATCATATTTCTGTTTCTGAGCACCGATTTCAAAAGAGAAAGTTTCCTCAAGGGTGTTTCTATTAGCGCGGCAAGCCGATGGTCAACCTAGCTGCTTTACGCATGCTTTTTCCCCGCTCGCAGGTGCTGGCAGGCCGTGTCGTCAAACCTTTGCCGCACATGACTACGCCGTATGAAGGCTATACCTTTCTGTATACTCTCACAAATGCCCGCTCGAATCTATGGTTCTTGAAGGCTCCTTGAATCTTACCCCTTGCTATTGGCGGGTTCGATATCTTGTCGTCCCAAGATCATTTGTTGTTATCCAACCTTATCAACGATATGGGTTGCAAGATCAAGAAGCAAATCTGACACTCGTGACAAACGACAACAGATGGTTATCAGTTGTTTGAGCATAACCGCTCACCGTCTGATGGGGGCGCCCTCAAAAACAACTGGAAGCATAGGCGGGTTCGTCAACCACTATTCGACGATTGGCACGAGACCGTGAATGCGCTTGCTACGGCGCGGTGCTTGCCTCTGGCGTTAGATTCGTCTTACCTTGCAACTTCAGCAACAGACGAGCAAACGCTTCCACCATACTCACTCTCGTCCCAGCACTTGCGAAGTAACTGTTGCCAAAGCGTAGCCCTTACCCTATAAATTACCTGACTATCAAGACTTGCAGTTTGCCGACATGCGTTCGTCACCCAATTATCTCTCATCATTCCTTTTTCACCACTTCTGCCTCAGATGACAGCGGAGAGACACAATAGATATCGCTGCGAATTGCGGCGATGAAGAACCGATTTATTTTCGGTAGAAATCAGCAGCAATTCGATCTAGTTTTGACAGTTGAATCCTTGATCATCTTTTAAGCAATTACAGACTAACAACGTCGCTCTTGAAAATTCATAATGGAAATTGATTTCTTAGGCACAGCGGCGTGATCAACACAATTTAGGATACTGACTATGCAAGAATTTTCTCACTATCTTAATGGCACTCGTGTCCAAGGCAGTTCCGGCAGATATGCTGATGTAATGAATCCCGCGACTGGTGAAATTCAAGCGCAGGTACCTCTTGCAAATTCTACGGAGGTCAACCAAGCAGTTGAGTTTGCGCGAAAGGCGCAAGTCGGTTGGTCCGCTGTAAATCCACAGCGTCGCGCCCGCGTGCTGATGAAATTTGTCTCTCTCCTTCATGAAAATATGAATTCGCTCGCCACAAACTTATCGCGAGAACATGGGAAAACGCTACCAGACGCGATCGGTGATGTTCAGCGCGGCCTTGAAGTCGTAGAGTACTGTATCGGCGCTCCCGAATTGCTAAAGGGAGATTTTACCAACTCAGCGGGGCCCGGCATTGACCTTTTCTCAATGCGACAACCCTTAGGCGTCTCGGCTGGAATTACGCCGTTTAATTTTCCCGCAATGATCCCCATGTGGATGTTTGCACCAGCCCTTGCCTGCGGAAACGCATTCATCTTGAAGCCATCTGAACGCGATCCTTCGGTTCCGCTCATGCTCGCGGAACTCATGGAGCAAGCGGGTGCTCCAAAAGGTGTGTTGCAAGTTTTGAATGGTGATAAAGACTGTGTCGACGCGATCCTTCAGCACCCAGATATCCAATCTATCGGTTTCGTTGGCTCAACGCCAATTGCAAAATATATTTATGCCGAATCGGCTAAAGCTGGAAAACGCGTCCAGTGTTTTGGTGGTGCAAAGAACCACATGATCGTGATGCCGGACGCGGATTTAGACCAAGCAGCAGACGCGCTGGTCGGTGCTGGCTATGGCGCGGCAGGCGAGCGCTGTATGGCGATCTCCGTAGCCGTGCCCGTCGGTCAGGAAACTGCTGACAAACTCGTTGAAAAGCTAATACCCCGAATCGACAAACTCAAAGTCGGTCCTTATACCGCTGGCGATGATGTTGACTACGGTCCCGTTATCACAGCTGCTGCGAAGAAAAATATTGGGAGATTGGTACAAACAGGTCTTGAACAGGGTGCAAAACTCGTTGTTGATGGTCGTGATTTTAAACTTCAAGGTTATGAAGACGGGTTTTTTGTCGGTCCACACTTGTTTGATCACGTCACCTCAGAAATGGATATCTACCGCACCGAGATTTTTGGCCCTGTGCTTTCAACAGTACGTACGAATTCATATGAGCAAGCATTATCGCTCGCGATGGACCATGAATTCGGAAACGGCGTCGCAATCTTTACACGCGACGGTGACACCGCTAGAGATTTCGTTGATCGGGTCAATGTTGGTATGGTTGGTGTCAATGTGCCAATTCCAGTACCGTTGGCTTATCATACATTTGGGGGCTGGAAGAAATCAGTATTCGGTGATCTCAATCAACATGGACCGGACGCATTCCGGTTCTACACGCGCACTAAAACGGTAACATCGCGCTGGCCATCTGGAATTAAGGAAGGTGGAGAGTTCACGATACCAATTATGGAATAAGAGCGAAAATTTAAGTGATGCCCCAGAAAAGACCGACTCTATTCACCGCTGAGCCTAACAAGCCTATCAAATTAATGGATCAAGCGAACCGTCAAGAGGCAAAAGCTAGCGAATAAGACCATGGTCAAGGAAGTGTTTCGACGCCGTTCCATTATACTTGGTGCTGCAGCGGTTATGGCGGCACCGCCAATGCTTCATTCCGAAACAGAAAACGTGGTCACTGAGGAATCTACCGTCTCAAGGCCGCGTCGAACGCGCAACACGTCCTATTTTCGCAAACGAGACTGGCAAGATCACTTTGGTAAGATCGGGAAGGGATGCATTTTATGTGATATTGAGAGCCGATCCCTGCATTACTGGGGACCGGACGGGACCTATCGCCTTTATCCTTCCTCGGTTCCGATGACCGACGAACTCACCCGACGGGGACGCACTCAAGTTGTGCGAAAGGTCGTTGGCCCCTCGTGGACCCCAACCGAAAACATGCGAAAGCGCGACCCCTCACTTCCCACCTTTATGCCTCCGGGCCCTGATAATCCTCTCGGGTCGCACGCCATGTATCTAAGTTGGCCTGCCTACCTTATCCATGGTACCCATGATACTCGAAAAATTGGCCGACAGAGTTCCTCAGGTTGCATTGGTCTCTACAATACCCATATCGCGGATCTATTTGAGTTGACACAACTTGAAGCCCAAGTTTTGCTGCTTTGAATCCGCTTTACCGCAATTTGACAGCGAGCGATTTAGCGGCTGTATTGCCTCGCGGTTGACTGCACGGAACGCGACTTATATTGCTCCAATCAAAGTATAATTCTTCGGATTTTCTGCCTGCAACGTTGCATACCTCGAAATTCAGTTATTTTGATACTCTTAGATGACCGATTGTTTTTATTAGTAACTGTTTCGACCCCTCAAACTGCCAAAATTTTACCAGCAGATTTTTGACAGTCCCAAAGTTCCAGAATGTCGGTCTTTATCCATGCTTACTCTGGTAAGTGTGTCGGCAATAACGTGCTTTTGCCGCTCAACTTCAGTTGGATAGTGACGTTATTTACAAAGCTCACCTTGTTACTATACTAAACATCCCGAAATCGGTTGTGGCTCTTTGCGACTATCAGATTAATCGGGGCGCAAAATTCAGGATCGCAGATAGATTCACGGAAGTGACCATGAGACTAGGGATCGCAAAGTTGTCACCATTGATATCATTATGAGACTTGGTTTTCTGCGCCTAAGTCACCGTTTAGAGGTTAAATCTACATCGTCAAATTACCTCCATCCTTGCTTTTCATGTGTGTTCTATAATGACCAATTCCCCTAACTCAAAAGGGCGTTCGCTCGGAAACCTCCAATCGTCCGAAGTCCAATC